>CAZIEW010000028.1:0-58152 GCA_964538515.1 uncultured Syntrophobacteraceae bacterium | reverse complement strand
GCGGCGACAAGAAGCGGAAGATCGAGGGTAAAGCCTTTCTGAATCAGGTGAACGGCGAGGAGCCGGGCCACTTCGGCCACCATCCTGCCGTGAACGATCACGCGCTCCGGGACGTGGAGCAGGGAGCAGAGGACATCGCACTCGGCTTCGGTGGGGGCGTACTCCCGGGTCCATCGATCGACCAACTTTCGATAATCGTCCGGCGTATCGCAGTCGAGCAGGATTCCTTCGTCCGGGACGTCCACATCCACGGCCATGTCTTCGAGACATCCCAGAATCCCCCGCATGCCGTCCGGACAGTCGTGGGAGAGGAAATCCGCAAGCAGGGCTCGGGGAATGAGGGGCGGATGGCCGCGCTCGCCGTCGAAACGGGGATAAAGGATCCTGGGCGCGTCGGGATTGAAGGCATTAAGAAGCGTGCGAACGGTTCGGGGCTTGACCAGTGGGATGTCAACGGGGAGCAGCAGGAATGCCGCCACATGCTCTTCGAGCGTCCGAATTCCTGCGAGGATGGATGAAAACATCCCCGTCTCGAAATGCGGGTTGAAGAACGGTCGGGCGCCCGCGCGCTCCACGATGGGGCGGAGCTCCGAGGTCCGGTTTCCCGTCACCACGCGGACATCCGCGACTCCTGCCCTGTGCAAACGAGCGATGACCTCCTCCAGCATGGTCGAAGGACCCAACGGGAGAAGGGGCTTGAAGCGCCCCATTCGGGACGACTGCCCCGCTGCAAGGACAAGCGCAACGATTCCGGCTGCTTCGGACATGTGCACTTCCAGCCGGCGAGGGGACATGCCCCGCCGTTTCCTCCATGATCACAGGACGTCAAGGATCGTGCGATGGGGGAGCCCTTTGATCACCTGTCTGAACGGCTCGATGGAGCGAAGCCCGACGATCTTCTTGCCGCCTTCGAAGACAAAGGTCGGCAGGACGCTTACGTCGAAGCGCAGCCCTTCGGCGCGGCTCTCGTCCACGCGAGCACGGTACCGGCCTTCAGCAAGCGCGGACGCCAGCGCATCAGGGTCGAGCCCCGCCTGCGCAGCAAGGCTCAGAATCACCGGGAGCTGTCCGATGTCCATCCCATGCGTGAAGTAGGCCTGAAAGACTGCGGATTGAAAGGAATCGTGCCTGCCGTGGTCCCTTGCAAACTCGGCGGCCTCGAGGGTTTTCCGCGTATTCGCGAGCAGCTTGCAGTCGCAGAATTGATACCCGTACCGAGCCCCTTTGACCCGAAGCTCTTCGAATAGCGCTGGGAGGTCATACTCGGGAAACTTCTCTTCGAGGAGCACGCCTTTTTCGGGGATCTCCGGATGCAGCTCGAAACCGAGCCATTGCGCCTCGATGTCATACTCCTGCTTCAGTTGCTCGATGAGGCCGGTTGCAAGGTAACAGAAAGGGCACGTGAAATCGCTAAAGATACGTATGCTTAACGTCATGGGTCTCGCTCCTCGTGTCACACCCGCGCTCGCTTCGACTGACGGCTTTATGTAGCACGAAGACGCCGCCTTAACCAAGACGTGCTTTCACGACCGGGAGAGCTGGGTAGCCGCCACCGCTCAATGGGTCCCTGAATACCCGAAACGGCTCGAATCTTGCTTCATAAACAGCTCTCGCATGTGATACTGAAACAGGTGTTGTCAAATCGATAGAATGCGCCACGTCTTGGATGAGCCATGCGGGGCCTTCGAATCAAATGGGAGTCCTGAAGCTCTGGTAGGGTGCGATGGAGAATTCGTTTCCGGGAAAGCTGATCAGAGAAACCTTAGCGGACTGTGAATCGCTGCGCCAAATGGTGGAGTCGCTGATCTTGGGGAGGGACTCCAATCAAAGGCGCCAATCACCGCGCTTTCCCACGGTGGCAGCCCTTTCCGGGCAGGCGCGCTTGAGCCGGGCGCACGGTCATTTGCTGTGTCTGAAGACCGTTCAGCTGCCGTTCATGGGACTCATGCCATCGAGTGACAACGATCCGGGACAAATGGAATCCGAGGAAGGCTCCCTTGCCACGGAGCTGCTTCACGGGATTAGTGATGTTCGGGTCATCAATTTCTCGGAAGAAGGACTGCAGCTCGAGCTTGAGTGCGAGAATTTTTTCTCTTTTCTCGATAGACCGATCTTGGTTCGGTTCAAAGGGAAGCACCACCCCGTCAACCTGCGTTGGTACAAACAGTCGGGCAAGGTCGTCCGATGCGGATGCTCCTTCAGTGAGGACGTGGAACGGGAGCCAAACCTGGCCCGTACGCTTCTTAACTTCAGCAACGATCTCGTTCGCCACATGAGCGCGAGCGAGATCAAGCGCATGCGGCCCCCGTTCGAGACGGTCTTTTCGTCCATGAGCATCTATCAGAACCTTCGATTGAAGTACCTGGAGGCGGTGGCAAGCTTCCATGAGACCAAGGCCTTCATCCTGCAATGCTTGAACCCGAAATTCCATGATCGAGTGAAGCGCGTGTTTGAGCAGTTCAAGTATTCCAAGAGCTTCCAGAGGGACGAAGCCGCAAAGCGCGTCGGGGACCCGGCCTACGCCGCCGCCATGGACGTCTTTCTGCTCCCGTGCCGGGAGCTTGGATGCGGCCTGCTGGAGGTCGGGGAGCAGACCCTCCTGATGCGTGAGGAGGCTTCGAGCTTGCTTAGAAGCTGCCTCTTGCCCCTGGAACCGGAGCCGGATAGCTCCGAGTTCATCTGCGATGCGGTCAAGCCGGTCTACAAATCGTTTCTGACTCTGAGGGAGCGTCTGCCGGGCGTGTTCGACGACAAGCTGATCGATCGCCAGTTCCGGGGATACAGCACCCTCATCGGGGAGATCGTCCATCTTCGCGAACAGCTCATCGACTGTGTTTCGGGGGTCGGGAGGCGGTGAGGCTGACACGAGGGGAGTGAGACTCTCCCACGTTTGCGGAGGATTCGCTGAGCCTCCTGATCGGCAACCTTGACTTTCGCCAGCCGCAACGACCACGGTGAGTCATGAAAGAAATCGCGGAACGCGCGGCCGAGAGCTTTCAATGTGCCCTGCTGTTCGCCTTTGAGCACAGGAGCGCCCTGGTCGTTCATGGCTGGGCTCGTAGCGATCGTCCGGAGGGGACACTATGCTTCCCATATGCCTGGAACGAGCTCGAGGGCAATGTCTACGACCTCACCCAGCACGAACGACCAATCAGCAGGGAGCTGTTCTATCGAAGGCACGGCATTCGGGAAGATGCAATCAGGAGATACTCCATTCAGGAAGCGGCTTGCATGGCCCTTGGAACCACCTCTTGGGGGCCGTGGGACTGGGACTTGTTCGGGTAGGGAACTTAGGGGTCTCGCGACGGGATCAGGATCCGGCAAGCTCCCTCAAGTATCGGAACAAGGCTCGGGAAGATTTGGGACCCTTGTCTTCCCGCTTCTCCCTGCGAGCGTTGACGACCAACTGGTGCAGTCGTTGGCGGTCGGCATCCGGGTATAGACTTACGATCTCATCCACCAGGGCGTCGTTGCCTTCAATAAGCTGATCCCGCCACCGTTCCACCCGTCGGAACAGTTGAGCATCAACTCGCTGCCCCCGGCTGATGTCCTCCAACGCCTTCCGGATAGGGTCCGGATCGGCTTCGCGCATGAGAGTACCGATGTATTGAAGCTGGCGGCGCAAGGCTTCACCGCGTTTGAGCCCGCGCGCGAAGCGCACGGCATCCCGTAAGTCTTCGGGCATGTCGATCTTGCTCAACTGCTCCGATGAAAGCTGCACGAGCCGTTCGCCAAGCGATTGCAGCTCCCGCATCTCTCGCTTGACCTGGGACTTGCTCTTCCGCTCCGCGCCGGTCTCCGAATCGTATGCCCCATGGTCATTGATATCACTCGACTTCAATCACGGCTCCCTCAAATTCCACACGCTGTCCTTTCCTGATCTTGCAACGCTTGCGAAGCTCGACCAGGCCGTCAACTTTGACCTGTCCCGCGTCCGTCACGAGCTTGGCCGTTCCCCCGCTGCTGCAAAGGCCCGTAACCTTGAGGAGCTTAATGAGCTCAATGTGATCGCCGTCTATCTTAAACCGGGTGGCGGTATGCAATCTGCTTCCCTTCGTTCGTCTCTGGAGCCGGACCATGACACTGGATCCAATCAGTCATTGGCTCTTCCCGTCCAGCTGGGTCTGAGGTAGATGAACCAGTACATTCCGCCAACCAGGAGCGAGCCTCCGATCAGGTTTCCCAGAGTCGCGGGGAGGAGGTTCTTGAGGAGGAAGACTCCCCATGTGAGGGAGACGCCGCCGTCTTTGAGAGCCGGGGCGACCGTCGCGAAAAAGGTCGGGTCGAAATCCTTGATGAAGATGGCGGAAGGCAGGAAGTACATGTTTGCCACGCAGTGCTCGAATCCGCAAGCGACGAAGGCCGCGATGGGAGGCACGATGACCAGGACCTTGTCCATGGTGCTTCTGGCACTGAAGCACATCCAGACCGCCATGCAGACCAGGGCATTGCAGAAGATCGCGAGGACGGTGCACTGAAAAAAGCCCAGAGAATTCTTGGCGATTCCGATGCTCAGGGCCGTGAGCCCCACGGCGCCGCCTCCAAACGTGTGCTGAGCCCCCAGAAAGACTCCGTAGGCGGTCACGATGGATCCGACGAAATTACCGAAGTAAACGATCACCCAGTTCTTGAGCATGGCGCGCGTTGAAACCTTTCCGGACGCCCAGGCCATGGGGATCAGGCAGTTTCCCGTGAAGAGCTCGGCACCGCCGATCACGACCATGATGAGACCGGTGGAGAAAACGATGGCCCCGAGGAGCCGCTGGATGCCGTAAGGGACGGCGAATGTGTAGACCGAATTGTCGCTCCCGTTGATGGTTACTTTCACCATTCCGGACCAGACGGTTGTAGCGAAATTGGCGCCGAGGGCGATGAAAGCTCCTGCCAGAATCGCCAGGGCGAACATCCGGTAGGGGCCCAGCGCGGCCTTGGCCACGCCGATGTCCTCGGCTTTCGCGGCCATGGCCTTGGGCAGCAAGGCATCGAATGATGGAATGTCCGGTGTCAAGAGGCTATCCCTCCGGTTCATGTTCCTGAATGCAAAGGATCCTGGATCAACCCGAAAGCGAGGCTGGAGCGTTCCGCGGCACTATGAGACCAGCGGCTTTGTTATCATTTGTGGATCATTTTGTGTAGGGAAACCTCTCGGGGATCTCATGAGCCGACCCCATTGCTCTCATTTGCATGGCTTGACGGCCCAATGCTCCTGTTGCAAGATGGCCCAAAAGACCGCATCTGAATTCCGACCGTTGAGGCGGTGCGAACCCACGGATAGGAGTCTCATTTTCCCAGCGTAGAGACGTCGACCTACGATCGAGGAGCGGACTGGCGCAGCATGAATGTCATCTTCTTCGTCATGGCTCTGGTAGCGTTCTTATCGGCTGCCTGGCAGCAGGTATTCGGGATCGCTTCGGCCGATTCCATAGCTCCGATGGAACGTCTTTCCAAAGCCATGGTGGAATCCGCGGGCGGAGCGGTCGAGCTCGCAATCAGCCTGATCGGCGTCATGACGCTTTTTCTCGGTCTGATGAAAGTCGCCGAGGCGGGGGGGCTGCTGACCATCATTTCCCGAGTCATCCGGCCGCTGATGGTCTGGCTTTTCCCCGAGGTGCCGCCGGACCATCCGGCCATGGGGGCGATGATCCTGAACCTGTCGGCCAATGTCATGGGGTTGGGGAACGCGGCGACACCTTTCGGCGTTCGAGCGATGCAGGAGCTCGACCAGCTTAACCCGCACCCTGGGACGGCCACGAACGCCATGGTGCTTTTCATCGCCATCAACACGGCGAGCGTGACGCTGCTTCCGACAGGCGTGATCGCCCTTCGCGCGGCGGCGGGGTCGGCCAATCCGGCCGGCATCATGCCGACGACGTTGTTCGCCACCGTTTGTGCGACATTGATCACCATTTTTGCGACTCGAGCGCTGCAGCGGTTCTTTCCTGTCTCCGGTGGGGCGGTGCGCTCGGATGCGGTCGCAGCGGTCGAGAGGGAGGTGACCCCGGAAACGGATGTGTCGAAGCTGGTCGAGGACGGCTCGGAGTCTTATCCTCTGTGGGTAAGCCTTGCGGCTCTGGGCTGCGTGATCGCTGTCATCCCCCTCACGATTCTCTACGGGAAGAGCATCTCGCCCTGGATCATTCCGGGCCTCATGATGGCTTTCTTAGGATTCGGTGTGGTCAGGAAGGTGCGCATCTACGAGGTTTTCGTCGAAGGGGCCAAAGACGGGTTCCAGGTGGCGGTGAAGATCATTCCCTACCTGGTGGCGATCCTGGTTGCCATCGGGATGCTGCGCGCGAGCGGGGCGCTCGATGCGGTCGTCGGGAAGGTCGGCGGCTACACGGCGATGGTAGGACTTCCGGCCGAAGGGCTTCTCATGGCGATCATGCGGTCGCTCTCCGGATCGGGGGCTTACGGCGTCCTGGCCTCCATTGTCAACAACCCGGCGATCGGCCCGGACAGCTACACGGGCTATTTGGTTTCGACGCTCCAGGGGTCGAGCGAAACGACTTTCTACGTTCTCGCCGTCTATTTCGGGGCGGTGCAGGTGAAGCGGATCCGACATGCGCTGGCCGCGGGCCTGATTGGCGATGTCGTGGCCGTGATCATGTCGGTCGCCATCTGCTGGTATCTCTACGGATGAATCGAGCGCGCGCGGGTCTCGATTGGAGCACTTCCACCTATTGGAGCTGAAGTTGTGACGGATGGTCCTGAGTCAAAAGTAACCCCCAGTCCTGCACCCGCAGTCTACGAGCGGCTGTTCACTCCAAGGAGCATCGTCGTCGTGGGCGCAAGCCACGACCCGATGAAGCCGGGGGGGCGGGTGATCAAGGCGATCCTGGAGCATGACTACCGGGGAGCCCTTTGGGCCGTGAACCCCAAGACGGGATCCATTCTCGGTCTGCCGACCTTCAAATCGATCGAAGCGCTTCCTGCTGCCCCGGACCTTGCGCTCATCGCCATTCCCGCACCCCTGGTGGTCTCGGCCCTCAGAGACCTCGCCCGAAAGGGTGGAAGGGCGGCCATCATCCTGACTTCCGGCTTCGGCGAAAAGGACGCCGCAGGCAAGCGGCTCGAGCAGGAAATGCTTCGCATTGCACGGGATGCGGACATGACGCTCATCGGCCCCAATTGCTCCGGGTTCATGACGCCGTGCTACAAGGGCAAGTTCGCCGGACTCGTCCCGACCCTGAAAGGAAGGGCCGTGGACTTTATCAGCGGCTCGGGGGCGACCGTGGATTATGTCATGGAGCAGGCGTCGGGGCGGGGCCTTTCCTTCGGCAGTGTCGTGAACCTGGGCAACTCGATCCAGATGGGCGTGGAAGATCTCCTGGCCCTTTACGATGAGCATTACGGGCCGGAGCACGCGAGGATCCTGATGTTGTACATGGAATCCGTCAAGAAGCCCGGCATGCTGCTCCGCCATGCACGGAGCCTCCAGCGCAAGGGCTGCATGCTCGTGGGGATCAAATCCGGTGTGAGCGAAGCGGGTCGCAAGGCCGCCGCCAGTCACACGGGCGCCATGGCCACCGACGACACGGCCGTTCAGGCTCTCTTCGAGAAGGCGGGCATCATACGGGTGCGCAGCAAGGCAGAGCTCATCGATGTGGCCTGCGTGCTGCATGCCGCTCGAGGCCCGCTCTCCGGGAAGCGGGCCTGCATCGTGACGGACGCCGGGGGACCGGGAGTGATGCTTTCCGATGAGCTGAGCCGGCTTGGCATCGAGCTTTCCGTTCTGTCGGACCGGACGATGGAGCGGCTCCGCACGATTCTGCCGCCGGAAAGCTCGGTGTCCAACCCGATCGATTGCCTGCCGTCCCGGACCGGCAAGCAGATCGAGTCGGTCCTTAGGGTGCTTGCCGAGCAAGAGCATGGGAACATCGACGTCATCGCCGTGATCACCGGGGATTCGGGGATGTCCGACAACTGGGAGATCTACGAGGCGATCTTGAAAGCCATGCGGGAGAGCTCGATTCCGGTCATTCCCGTGTTGAGCTCGGCCATGACGTCGATGCGGCAGATCGCCCGGTTCAGCGAATCGGGGGGTGTCTATTTTCCCGATGAGGTCCAGCTGGGGGCGGCACTGGGGAAGGTCGCCGGTTGGATCCCCCCCGACGATTCGTTCCCAGCCGTTGACGATTACAGTCCGGACGCAATACGAGCCATTCTCGCCGGGCAAAGAGGAATGTTGGCGCCCGATGCGGCTCTTTCCCTGCTTCGGGCGGCGGGATACCGTCTCCCGAGGCAGCGCGTCACAACGCGCGTGGAAGACCTTGGCGCAGTCTGTTCGGCCATCGGTTTCCCGCTGGTGCTGAAGGGGGTGGGGCCGTTGCACAAGAGCGATGTGGGCGGGGTTAGAACGGGGGTGCGCAATGCGGCCGAAGCGCAGGATGTCTGGCGGGAGCTCATGGCCATCGAGGGTGTCACCGGGGTCCTGGTCCAGGAGCAGGTGGAGGGGACGGAAGTGATCCTAGGAGCCAGCCATGCTGGAGATTTCGGACACCTGATCCTGTTCGGGCTCGGCGGGATTCATACCGAAGTGATGCAAGACATCCGGTTTGCCCTCGCGCCGGTCACCCGAAGCGAAAGCATCCGCATGATTCGCTCGATCCGGGCTTTCCCTCTCCTTCAAGGAGTGCGGGGGCAGCGGGGGGTATCGCTTGATCTTCTCGCGGACTACCTGATGCGCCTGGGACGACTCGTAACCGATTTTCCGGAAATCAAAGAGCTGGACCTGAATCCCGTCAAAGGATTCGGCGCGGATCTCGTCGTGGTTGACGCCAGGATCATCGTAGACAGGGGGGAATCGTGAAGACGCTCGTCTTTGCAATCCTGGGTGGCGCGATCGGAGCGTCCTTCCATGACGTCGAGGGCTTTTTCCTGGGCGCCGTCGTTGGCGCGTGCTTAGGGGAGTTTTTCAAGCTGAAAGGGAAGGTCCGCGATTTGGAATTGGCTCTTCGAGCTCTGGAAGGGAGGATTGAGAGGCCGAGCCGGATTGTCGAGACGGGGTCGGCTGCCGAACAGACGGGCGCCGCCGCCATGGCCGAGGAGAGGGCCGCGGCAACGGGTGAGCCCGCTCCCGAGCCCGTGGAGAGGATGGGTCAAGCGGAGCCCATTGCGCCGCTTGATTTCGAGCCGGAGCCCCCTTCGATCCCGTCTCCCTCGCGGTCTGCCAGGGCAGAGCCCGGGCCGCTTGAGCCTCCTCCGCCTTCCGGCAGCACCCTCCTTGGGAAGGTGATGGGTTGGCTCGCCGGGGGCAATCTCCTGGTGAAGGTAGGCATATTGGTTCTGTTTGTCGGTGTCGCGTTCCTGATGCGCTATGCGGCGGAGCGCAACTACCTGCCCATCGAGCTCCGTTTGGTTTCGGTGGCCATTGGCGCGGGTGTCTTGCTCGGGATCGGGTGGCGGCTCCGCGAGCGCCGGGGGCAGTATGGTCTGGTCCTTCAAGGGGGCGCCGTGGCGGTCCTGTACTTGACGGTTTTCGCTGCCATGCGGCTTTACGGGCTCATCCCGGCTGGGCTCGCCTTTCCCCTCCTGGTTGCGCTCGGGGCAGTCTCTGGTGCCCTGGCCATGTTGCAGGATGCCCGTGTGCTCGCGTCTTTCGGGATTGCCGGCGGTTTTGCGGCCCCCATCCTGACGTCGACGGGGCAGGGCAGCCACGTGCTGCTCTTTTCGTACTATGCCGTGCTGAACCTCGGCGTGGTGGGCATCGCCTGGTACAAGGCCTGGCGCGAGCTGAACCTGATCGGTTTTGTGTTCACCTTCGCCATTGGGACAGCATGGGGGGTGCTTGCCTACCGGAGCACTCACTTCGCGACGACCGAGCCCTTCCTCATCCTTTTCTTTGTGCTCTACGTGGGAGTGGCCATCCTGTTTGCGCTCAGGCAGCCCCCGGACCTCAAGGGCTACGTGGATGGGACCCTCGTGTTTGGGCTTCCGATCATCGCGTTCGCCCTTCAAAACAGCCTGGTCAAGCCCTATCCGTACGGGCTGGCGTGGAGCGCCTTTTCGCTCGCCGCCTTCTACATCACCGTGGCGTGGGTGCTCTTCCTGAGGGCGCCTCAGACCCTGCGGCTGATGGCGGAAGCGTTTCTGGCCATTGGAACGGCGTTCGGGACCCTGGCGATTCCCCTGGCCTTGGACAGTCGCTGGACGTCGGCGGCATGGGCCATGGAAGGGGCGGCTCTGATCTGGGTCGGCTGTCGCCAGGGCAGGCTGCTTGCCCGTCTCGCGGGGGAGCTCCTGATTCCGGCTGCCGGGTTTGCCTTCCTGATCGACATGCCGAGCACCTACGGCAAGTGGCCCTTTCTGAACGGGTTCTGGCTGGGCGGCGTGACGATCGGCTTTGCCGGGTTATTCGGCTCCTGCTGCCTCGATCGCTATCGAGAGCGCTGCAACCGCTATGAGACCTTCGTTCGGATTGCTCTCGGAGTCTGGGGACTGCTGTGGTGGTACGGGACCGGGCTGCGGGAGATTGAGGCTCACGTTCCGGTGAGCCAGCGAAACGGCGTCACGCTCTTCTTTCTGGCGCTTTCCAGCGCCTTCGCGGAAGGCTTTCGCGTGTGGCTGGTCTGGCCCTTTCTGGGCTACCCGTCCTGGGCGCTCGTTCCGCTTCTCATCTTGTTTGCCGCAAGTATTTTCGGGGAGAGGGGTCACCCCTCCATGAGTGGCGGCTGGTGGGGGTGGGGGATCGGCCTGGGGAGCTGCGGATGGCTGCTCTGGCGCCAGGACCGGCAATCCGCTTTTCCGGGCTTCGAGGGCGCACTCCATCCCCCTGTCCTCTGGCTGCTGGTTTGGGTGGTCACCTGGGAAGCCGCAACTCGAATCGGATGGTGGACCGCCACAGGATCAGTCTGGTCTAGGGTCGTGTGGGGCGTCGTGCCCGCGCTGAGCGCGGTGGGATTGACCTTTTGGGGACATGCGATCCGTTGGCCGGTTCACCGAAATGAGACTCAGTACCTCCTTTGGGGGACCGGGGGGCTGTGTCTTGTTGTCTGGCTCTGGATCCTGGGGGCTGGGCTTGCTTCCGACGGCAACCCGGCGCCGCTGCCTTTCCTGCCCATTTTGAACCCGCTCGATCTCACCATTGGAATCGGGTTGCTCGCCGTGCTGTTCTGGGAGTCCTTCACCCGGAGACGCTTCCCGAGCGAGCGGGCGTGGATGGAGACGCCCCCGTGGAGCTCGGTCTTCCCTGTGGGCTGCGGCCTCACGGTTTTTGCCTGGCTCAACGCGATCCTGGCCCGAACGTTTCATCACTGGGGCGGGACGCCTTTTACGGTCGTAGGCCTGTTTCGATCCATGATGTTTCAGGCGAGTGTGTCGATCCTCTGGGGTGTGACGGCGCTGTGCGTCATGGTGGTTGGCACGCGTCGGGGACTGAGGGCCCTGTGGCTCGCAGGCGCCGGACTCATGGGCGTTACCGTGCTCAAGCTGTTCCTTGTCGACCTTGGAAAAGCCGGCACATTGGGCCGGGTGGTTTCCTTTATCTCGGTTGGCATTCTGATTTTGGTCGTGGGCTATTTTTCACCTGTTCCGCCCCGCAGCAAAGAGGAGGCTCAGCAATGAGAAGGCCCATGTCAGGCCGATGGCTTCTGGTGGTATGGGTGATGGTCCTGCTGACGACAGCGGGTGCGGCAGGCGCGGACGATCCCGTGAAACCAGAGGAGTTCGCCTACGGGTTTAGGCTCGACGCGCGCATGGGGGCACCTTTCCAGGAAGTCGTCCTCCCCGTGGATTTCTACCGTGGGGTGGCTCGCGCCGATCTTCAGGACAGCGCGGTATTCGATGCGGACGGGAAGACGGTTCCCCATGCGTTTCGATCGCCCGGACAACCGTCGCCTGCCAGAATGACCGAGTGGCTCCCGGTTTTTCCAGTCGCCGGACGGAAAGGCCGTGAGGCGAACGGGCTGGCGCTTTCGTTCAAGAAGGCTCCCGACGGGACGTTGCTCGAGATGAAGACCAGCGGCGGTGAGGATGCCGGGGAGCGCACCGTCGCGTATATCCTGGATGCGAGCTTTCTCAATGATTCCTATTCGGCGTTGGAGCTGACCCTTCAGGAAGGCTCGGATTCCCAGCTTTACCGGGTCACGATCGAGGGCAGCAACGATCTGAGCGCATGGACTGCCGTCGCAGCATCACAGACGATTGGCCGCCTCGCGCACGAGGGTCGCTCGATTGAAAAGGGGAAAGTGGAGCTGCGCCCGTGTCGCTTCAAATACCTGCGCCTTACCTGGGTTACCTGGGGCTCCGACGTCGACCTGCCGCGTCTCGTGGATGCGCGGGTGGAGTTTACGAAATCCGTCGCCGAAGACGTGCATGAATGGGCGACCTTGAAGGCGGGCGAGAAGGGGACAGAGCCGGGATACGTGTTCGACACGCGGGGCTGGATGCCAGTGGATCGGATCCGCGTTGTCTTCCCGGGGACCAATGTGGCGGTTCCCGTGAGGGTTTACTCGCGTGCCAATCCGGTCGACCCCTGGCAATTTCGATCAGAGGCCTTGGTGCACCGCCTGAGTGTCGAGGGAAAGGTCTACTCGGAGGAAGAGATCCGGCTCCAGAGTGCCACCGTGGATCGGTTTTGGCGGGTTGAGCCCAAAGTCGCTCAGGAGTCGTCCGGTGCGTCACAGACGGTCGAGCTGCAGGTGGGCTGGATTCCCAAGCGGTTGGTCTTTCTCGCCCAAGGGACGGGACCGTATACCATGGCCTTCGGCAGCACGTCGCGTCGGGTCGCGCCGTTTCCCGTCGAATCGCTTCTGGACAGAGTCTCTCCCGAAGCCCGCAAGAGGCTCCTTGTGGCCTCGGCCGGTCTAGGCGGCATGCATTCGCTCGGCGGCGAAGCAGCGCTTCGCCCCGTCAAGGGGCCTCTCCCCTGGAAGCAATGGGTTCTCTGGTCGGTGCTCATTGGGGGCGTGGGCCTCATGGGGTGGATGGCGTTCAAGCTTCACCGGCAGCTCAGCGGGGAAGGCAAAGGAGATCCCGCGGAACAAGATCGCCCCACAAACTGAGAAGGAAGTGCTTCAGGGTGCGATTCGCTCGTGAATGGCACCCGGCGTGCCTGGTCGATCACGGTGCGACGCCTCTCTTCTGATTGTCCGGCCAGCTCATGGCCGCTCGAAACAGGCGCCTGGCGAGCTTCCCTCGCTTCCTAGTCGACGTGAGTATGGCTTTGGGGCTCAGAAAACCGGCGCAGCACCGTGTCTTCCATGAGGGGACGGTGCGGTGCAGGATGGAAGCCGCTTCGGGTGGGAGCTCATAGAACGCATTGACGAATTGGAGTGCATATCGGAGCGGGACAGTGCTCCCGCGCTCCACGGCCAGCTCATACAAGCGTGTCCAATCGAGCTCGGGGGATTTTCGGATGAGATAGACCAAGTCCATGACTTGAACGAAGCGCATGAACTGGTGCTGACAGGTGGCATGCAGCGCCAGATAAAGAAACCGCACCTCGACCGGCGGAAGAGGGAAGGATATGGATCGCCATTGATCCCAGGTACAATTCCGGGTGAAATCGGCGGACTCGATGAAGCGGCTCTTGAGGAAACGCGGTGCGGGCAGTAAGGCCCAGTGGAGCTCGACGGGCACAAGGTGTCGAGAGGACGGGCCTGGGGAGAAGGCCAGCTCTCCTCGCTCCGTGAAATCGTCCTCCTCCGATCGCCCCAGGACATCGGCGACATACCCCTGCTCCTTCAGGAGGGATGCGGCCGCTCGGGCATTCTCCTTGTCGAGGAGGAGGTCTATGTCCCCGATGTGCCGCCAGGAGAATTCAGGGAAGATCCTGGTGCTCCAGAACGGCCCCTTGAACGGAATGAATTCGATGGAGGATTCAGAAAACAACCGAAAAACGTGACGCACCTGCTTGTAGTATCGGTTTTCGCGCAGCGTGCTTGCCAGGGCGAACGACTTGAAGACGGCATCCAGGGTGGGGCACTTGGGTGTTGCCGGACTGCTGAGCGCGGCTGCAAGGGGCATGACCTTATGCCACAGAAGACGCTCGCAAATCCAATCCACATCCTCGGGCTTCACCCGGTCAAACCTGTCTTCGGAAAGTGCCAACCCCGTTAAGCACTCATGAAGGATTTGAAGCCTCCTCAATCGATGACCTCTCACAGAATCTGCAGCACTGCAGGGCTCTTCCCGAGCACCGGCGCGACACACTCCTCCGGTTTGGAAGGCAGCTCCAGGACCTTTTGTGCCAAGGCCGCGTAGACCCTGTCGGGGCTGATAAGGTTCATGCAGCTCTTCCCCCGGATGCAGGGTCCGAGAACGCAAGGCCTGCATCGCAAACCGTCCGGCGGGAGGATGAGTGTGTGCCGCTCGCGATCGACAGGCCCGAACTCCATGTCATTCGACGGCCCGAACAGCACGACGGTCGGGACACGGCACGCTTGCGCCACGTGGGCAGGGCCCGTATCACAGGACAAAAACAGGCTGCACCGGCGAATGACGGCGATCAATTGAGCCAGGCTGGTCCTCCCGGAGAGGTTGAGCAGATCGTCCCCGGAATAGCGGCTCTGGAAAAACGCTCGATGGGGGTCGTCAAGCCCGAGGAGCACGAATTTCAGTCCATCTCGAATGCCCTGGTCCATAACGGAGCAGAAATGCTCCAGTGGCCACGCTTTGATGGGATGGGTCGTTTCGAGGTTGACCCCCACGATGACGCCCGGTTCCGATCCCCAAGTCGACTGCATGAGAGCCGAAGCCCATCGGTCCATGAGAGGATGTGGTTGGAGGCAGGGCTCGTCCTTTTGCCTCGGGCACAGCATCCCGAGAGGCTCGAAGATCCGTGAGCTTTCATGATACTGCCTCCGGTCGGGTGGGACGAGGTCGACAATGTGTGTGAGGAAGGGGTTGCCCTGAGCTGGATCCTGGGAATTCTTCCTGAGAGCACTTTCCTCCATCTCCTTGCGGCCCTTGAATCCGTGCTTGCGAGGCCGGAGCAGCACATTGCGGCCCGTGTTGATTCTGCCGATTCGCACCGGTGCCCCACTCGCCTCGAAGACCAAGGACGTGAAGATCGGGTAAATCCCTCTCATGGGTACCATGGCAATTCCTTCCGCAACGATGTCGTACTGATTGCGGCGGATCCGCCTGAAAAACGAGAAATAATTCCAAGGGTATTTGACGCGGTTGGGAGTGAAGACAATCAAATGATCCAGCGAGCCCATCTGCTGCCACATGGCTTCGAAGCAGCCGGTCAGCACGTCGATACGGGCCTCCGGCCATCGTTCCTTGAGGCGACGAAAGAGCGAGTCGAAGAGGAGGCAGTCGCCCAGACCACCGATAACGATCACGAGGATCCTCTTGGCGCCGTTGGCCGGAACCGGGTTAAAAATGCTCTCGACGGCGAAAAGGGCGAGGCAGCCTCGCAGGAAAAGGCGAAGCGCCTTGGCGCGTGAGATCCGGCTGAGATAGCGAAGTCTTAACGATCCTTCGTGAAGCCACTTGCTGACGGTTTCGCGAGGGGAAGCCACATCATCCTCCAGCCTACTTTCCGAACGAATCGAGCGTGCGGGCCAGACAGCCTCCGCTGCACAGTCCGTGCACTCGGTATTGGCATTGGGGGCACTCGGGCCGATTACCCATGGGAAGGTATTTGCCGAATTTCTGATTGTAAAAACGGATCATCTCATTTTTGACCTGGAAATCCTCCAAACGTGCATTGGCTCGGTTGACCATCGGAAAGCACCGCCAGATGGTGAGATCGGGACCGATGTCGATGATGGGAGAGCAAACGGACTTGAACCGGACGGCATGTCGGAGCAGCTCCTTGTGCTGATCCAAGCTGAACATGCAGAACGTGAAGCCGCAATCGAACGAAAAGCTGATGCCATGGGCTGCACCCAGCGCCGCGAATCGCACCAGGTCTTCAGCTATGGCCGGGAAATCTTCTGTGTGCGCGTGGAGGTTCCCAGACCCTGAAACCGGGTGTGTCAGCCCGACCCTCACGTGCTTGGTCAGGCCGTGACGCAAAATGGCGTCGATCAGGAATTCGTAATCCTGGCCCGGTGCGTAGACATTGATTCCAAGGCCAACCTTTGACCCAAGGGCATGGAGGGTCTCGTTGACGTGAGCCCATTGGGAGGGAGTGTATTCCTTTTCCGCGTTCAGATTGACGGCGACGTGAATGCGCTGATCTCGTTGATTGGCAAGATAGGCCCGCGCACGTTCCGGCATGAGAGCATTGGTGAAGACCATGACGGAGTCGAAGCTCGGCTCATCGAGGATACGGTCGAGCATCGGGCCAAAGTGGGGATGGAGGGTCGGCTCACCCCCGAGGACCACAAAGCGGGTCAACTGGCTTCGCTTGAAGAAATCAATGATTTTCTCGAGACCTTCGGTGCTCAAATTCTTGGACGGATCACCTTGATTGCGGCCAAGGTCAACCTTCTCTTTCGCGAAACAGTAGGAGCAGTTCCTGTTGCAGTAGGTGGTGAACAACGTGTTGGCCATCGAGATGGCTCCTTTCTCCGACGCCGATGTCCCTTTTATGGAAGCTGTTTCGTGTAACCTCCCCGGCACAGGCCGGCAGGATACAGGCAGCATGCGCTGCACGCCGCGAGAGGCTTCTCCGTCCATCGGATTCGGGCCTGCTCCCATGTCAGGGTGCTGCCGGGGCTGAAGTCGACCCAATCACCGATGTCTCCGCCTTCTTGAAGAAGGTATCGTTGCCGTACTCGAGGATCGATGCATCTCTCCATTTGATTTGCGCTCAACAGCGCGTTTGCGTCCCCCTCACGGATGCGGCAAAGGGGGGTCAGCCGTGACAGTTGCGCCTTGACTCCGCGGTTCCACGCGGACCGAATGCATCCGATCCCGACGTCAAGCGGGCTCTCCGCGATGCCGTCCACCGGGATGAGGGTGACGGCCGGCGGCGTGTCCAGCCGGGTCAAAAAATCAATCATAGCATGCCAGCCGGAAGGATCGCTTGCCGACAGCCAGTAGCGGAGCCGGACTTGCTGAGGCGCAATCTCATGCGACGAGAGGGCTGCGTCCCAGATGGAGCAGACGTCACGCTTCGAAAAGACGGAAGCCGCATCGAGATCGGTCACGTGGATTGCAACACCGGGCATATCCTGTGTCTCGCCATGAGAGCCCTCTCGGCAGCGAGTCCATCCACTCTCGATCGTGACGTCCAGCTCGGGATGCGCCCTCGCGACCATCCTCATGAACGGGTAGAGCAGCGGTGCCGACTTAAACCATGCGGTGGCGAACCGCTCGAAAACCTCCTTGCTCGACTGTGATACCAAGGCCTCAATGCCCGCGAGCCATCCTTCCGTACGCAGCCATGAGGCCCTCGCCTTGAGGTGCGAAATGTTGCTCTCCACGTGGGGGGGAGTCACAGCCTCCAGGTGAGCCAGGGCATAGTTTTGAAAGAAGGCCAGGACAGCCGTAAAGACCTTAAGATCAAAGTCTCCAAGGAGCGGAATAAGCTTCTCCAATGGCTCACGGCCTGGATTGGTCCAAGCTTCCCGGATCAAGGCCATCTTTGCTTTGCGCCCTTGGACGTCGATGGCGTCGGCGGTCCTCCCGGCAGGTGAGACGGGGGCGGCTCCCCGCATGAGGCAATCAAAGGCCTTCCCTTGGGCTTCCAGGTCAATGCCGACTCTGGCCAGCAGCGGTTGTGGGACCTTGGCCGCCAGAACCCTGGAATAGGACTCCGCTGAGCTGCGCCCCATGAAAGAAAAATGCCGCTTTTCTCTCAAAAGGATCCCAAGCGTCTGCTCCGGATCGAGCCGCAGGATGGTGGATTCGTTCTCCCCGGAGGTTTCCAGAAAGCAAATGTGCTTAAGGATCGCACCTTCCCCGGCGTTCGCGGTCGATGCAAAATAGTACTTTTCGCCATCTTTCCGATAGCCGTTGAGACGGACCCCTTGCTTTCGAAAGAACATGAAGGAGAGCGGGCGAATGGAAAGCTCGCGGGAAAGGGGCCAAGCCCAGAGACGGTCTCCGACCGGCGTCACGAGGACCGCGTCGTCGGCGTAACAGCGGAAGCCGAAGCGGGTCAGGTTGAAGGCCGTCGTTGACTTCCCCGAGCCGGAATTGCCCATGAAGACAATCGCATTCTCCGCAAGCGCCATGCAGGAGCCATGAAGAATGAATCCCCCGACACTCTCCATGATGGGTTGGAGGGCCGCCTGGAGGACGTCATCCAGCATGAGACTCACGGGTGCTTTCGACGGATAACGAACGGCAATGCGGCGCTCCCGGATGTCGAGCGAGATGGTGTACCGATCGAACATTCTGAGAATCGTACGGTCGTGCCCGTCTTCGATCGGGTGCTTTTCGATGTAGACGACGTTGGGCTTGCACGGGCTTCGTATGAGGCCTGAGACGGAATCATCTTCGATATAATCGATGAGGCCGATGACTCGATTCGTAAAGGTCTCCGAAAGGCAAATGTGCCGGTGGGCCTCCTCCTCGAAGCGAGGGGAAGGGAAGCCGATTTGGACGCCAAGCTCGCCCAGATTCAAGAACGCATGAGCCCTCACGGTCAAAACCTTCCCAGCTCTTTCAACCGCTCCTTTTGGTCGCGGCTCAATTTAGGGTAATAGGTCGCCTCGATCTCGTTTTGCGCTCGCGCGCAAAACGACCCGTCTTCGAGCTGCTGCAACAGGGGACGGAGCATCTTCACCCCGCAGCAAAGCGATTTGATCGCCAGATCCAGAGTGGTGTCCCGCGGGTCAATATCGAGCTCCTCCTGAGCCAGGATGTCTCCACGGTCGATCTGCGATGTCATGAAATGCCAGGTCGCACCGGATCGCTTCTCACCGTTGAGCAGGATGTGTCCAAAGGGAGTGGGGCCGCGGTAACGGGGGAGCAGCGTGGGGTGGAAGTTGATGAATCCGAGTCTGGGAATTTGGAGGAGCGGCTCGCGAAGGATTTGACCGAAGTTGGCAACAATCCCGAGATCCGGCTGCAGGTCGGCGAGGGTCTTCAGGAATTCGGGAGCATTGACGTGTGGGGCTCGCAAAGCCCGGATGCGATTCAGAGCGAGATAGTCGGTGAGCGCATACGTTTCGATCGTCCGTCGCCACTTCCGGAAAAATGCCCCGTTCATACGAGCAAGAGGCGACAAAGCCACTCGCATCACCCGGAAGCGCAGCAGCCACTCTCTCGGCTTCCATCGGGAGCATCGAATAGGTGGCAGATACACGCCCAACAGGTGAACAGGAGAGGTCCTGACCGCGTCAAGCATTTGCAGTTCTGAACCGAGAAAGACGACTCGCAGCATTTGGCCTTCTGTTATGATGACGGTTAGTCGCGCACCAACATCTTCTTCGCAAGAAATTGGTCGATCATTTCTTCTGCATCTTTTCTTGCCGTTGCTTCATTTACACGATATTCATCACAGAGCTTTCCTACGATATCTTCCAGTGAAGATTGCTCCATCAATCCTTTCCAAACTCGGCTTCCGGTAGGATTGAGGGAATAGTAAACGCCGGAGTCAAGATTTAATACAACTACCTGATCCCCAACTTCCTTCCAAACAAATTCTTCCGTCAATGAATAGGCCACGGCAATCAGCTCCTAGTCATACTCAAGGAATGTAGCAAATTGCTCAATCACATCTTCAACCTCAAATCGCAGCATACCCTGCTCACGTATCCAGCAGTGCCCTTTGAGACTGCCTGACTGCAATCGAGCGCCAAAGCAAAGAGAAACGGGAAGGTCCATCCTTTTGCCATAAAAATAGATCGACAGGCCTCGAATGAGACAAGGTTGCTTCCTGGCCAGCAGGAGGAAGCCAAAGGTCTTGCGGAGAGCATCCACCTTTCGTGAAACACCATCCAGGGATCCCGGCGGTATGGGACGCGTCTGCGCCAGCAGCCGGATGTATCCCATGGTCTTCGGGACTCCAAAAACCCGGGTCAACGCGACAAACAGGTTGCTCCAGAGCAGGAGAGCCAAAAAAGATGGCTCCCACCCGTTCGGGAAGGAGCCATCACTCTTTCTCGTAAGCACATTCCAGCCTCATCAGGAATCGTTTGTCCAATTCTCCGGGGCCGGTCGGTCGGGACCTGGCCGAAGCATCTGTGATCGCCCCCGAAATGAGGCCCACAGCACAAACCAAGCTTTGGTGGGTTGAACTGCTGGAAACACCATAGAGGTCTTTAAATGAATTTGGGCCTCCCGATTGGGAGAATCCCCAGCGGCTTAGAACAGGTAATAATAATAGACGATAGCCGTTGCCTCCTCCAAAGGCTCATGCTGCTCCATTTTGGGTTTCTCGTAGCTTTTCTTGGTGAGGTCCTTCTCCTGATCCAATTCTCTAGCCATCGTTTCCTCCTCCTCGTGAAAACAATCACTTCGAACAACCCATGACCTTTACATTTATTTACCTGGTTACTTTAGAGAGCGATATGAGGTCAAGGGTTTTCATGCGCTACCTCTAAAAAAATGAGCTGCGAGTGAGTGACACACAGAGTGGGAGAGGACTACCGCTGCTTTTCGGGAGCTGTCGGCTGCGGAGCCGGTTTGTGGACCAAACTGTACAGCATTCCCTCGACGAGATGCGGCTCCGCCACGACTTTGGGCTTCATGGGGTCACCGGGACCGGATGCCGAGCTCGACCACGTGCACTCCCCCAGCTCGAGATTCAGCAGGCCACAGCTCATGTTCCTCCAGTCCACGGAGTAACCCGGAAAAAACATCACGTAGGCGTTTCCGTGGGTGGCTACTCCCGTCGCTACGCCCGTAGCCATGCCGATTGCGGCGCTGAGAAGACCCTGCCCAACGGCCTTTCCCGTCGAGATGCTGGTGCCGTTGACCCCAAGATAGAGAACACTCGAGGCATTCATCTTTTCAGCCACCAACTGAGTGGCTTCCGCAAGCTCTTGGGCGCTCACGGTGAAAGGGGGCGATTGAGGGATTGCTTTCTTGGCCTGCTTGGCTTGGTTGTTCATTTGCTGTCCCGTGGTGCGGCTGTAGACCTCCGCGGACAGCATGAGGAGTGCCCTTAGCAGCTCGGGATCCGCGCCGATTCCCGGCTCTACGGCAAAGGGAGGTCGGGCCTGTTTCGTCTCTCCACCCACGCGGTCAGCCACTTTGAACGAAGCGGCACGATCTCCATGAGCAAGGGATCCGCATACGAAAGGGACAAGCTCGGCAAGCACCGAGACTTGCTTCTCCCGCAGATATGTGCGCGCGGAAGCGAGGAGTGCCTTTGCGCCCTCCTTCGATTCGGAAATGGAAAAATAGTCACCGTCTCCGACCACGTCTTTCTGCAGGCATACGTCCGCAATCAAAACAACGCCCCCGTTTTGATCCATGACGGGATCATGCGCGACAACAAAAGTCTGTTTGGGTGTATGCGCACAACCGGCCAAAAGGACAATCAAGAGAGCTTTTGCAAACACCTTGGCATGATGGCGTCCCATCACTTTTCACCTCCTTCTCCATGAGGGCTTGTTGTGTGTGACTGGAGCTGTGAAGGCAGCGAGCCAGCCGGGCAATTGACTGTCCCAAGAAGCGCTATGAGCGGTATGGACATGAACCGCGGGTGCGTCGCGCTCGAGTCGTTCAAGGTTGGAGCGAGGAGCTGTCAAAGGGAGTATCCGAGCCAAGAGCGATCGCCTCGGCTCGGCCATAGGGGCCAGGTGCGGTTGAGCGGTGAGGGTGCGAGCTCTCGGGCTGGCACAAAACAGCGGATCTTGAGATTTACCCCATCTTTATTGCACAGGACCGTTGACTGTGCATTAGAAAACTCGCGTGGTGGCAAAAGTGAAATGTCAGCGTCTCGGATCGACCAGATTGTCCACCGTACAGTGATCTGATGACGGTGCTACGTCGTCTCCTCGGTCATCCAGAGAAAGACGGCGAGGGCGCTGAACAGGATGTTGGCGGACCAGACGCCGATGAAGGGAGGCAGTATGTTCGCGGTTGCCAGGGAGCAGCCCAGGTGGAGCATGGCCAGATAAAAGAATGCGACGATCAAGCCAATGCCGGTGCTCACCGCGATACCTCCCTGAAGACCTTGCCTGAGTGCGATGAAGATCCCCACGAGGGCCAGGATGATCGTGGTGAAGGAGGAGGCCATGCGCAGGTGGAGCTCCACTTCGTAGGGAATGGCATTGTAGCCTTCGTGCCGGATCTTCTTCGTATACTCGTAAAGATCCAGCCACCCCAAATCCTCGGGCAGCGTGGCGATGCTTGCGAAGTCGTCGGGAGTCTCCGTCAGGTCGAGCTTGCGCTGCTCGAACCATTCCTGGTGGGTCTCGGCACCTGAAAACCGCAGGAGCAGTCCGTCCTCGGCCAGCCAACCACCGTCTTGCCACCGCAGCCGGCGGGCATCCACCCTTTGGATGAGCTTGAACGCATCGTCCATGAAGAACAGGGAGACTTTTTCGAGGGTTTGTTGCTTTCGGTCGTGGAGCCGGATCTGGAAAATGACGTTCTGTCCGTGATACCAGACGTTTTCCTGGGTCATCGTCAAGGCCGCTTTCTTGTGCTGCACTTGCTGCTGCCAAATCAGCTGGGCTTGCTGGTTGAGCGACCGAGCAGCGGTCTCTCCGAATCCGAAATGCACGAGGGCAATCACGGCCGCCGCGAGGACAATGGGACCCGTGTAGCGTGTGGCGCTCACGCCAACCGACTGGAGAGCCACGAGCTCCCGGTTTCGGCCAAGGATTCCTAGAGCGATGAGGGCTGCAAGCATGGTCATCAAGGGTACGCCCTGCATGGCGATGAAAGGCATCTTGAGGAGAAAAAAGGCAACCGCGTCATGCGCGGACACGTTCTTTTCGAGAAGCTCATCGACTTTCTCAAAAAAGTCCACGATGACATACAGACCGAGAAAAGCGACCATCGCAATGGCGAAGATGGGTAGGAAATGCTTCAGAATATAGCGAGGGATGATCTTCATGTTACGCCTTTGGGCTATCGGAGGGGACGGAAGCAACCTTCCGTCTCGCGATGATCCATCCGCGCAGCCGGTTCACGATGGTCACCCACACCATGGGAGTCTCTCGCTGCGTTTTGACCCACAGATAGACCGCAAGCAGCACACTGAGGGCATTGGGGGTCCACATGGCGACGGATGGCGGGATCAGGCCATTTTCCCCCAGTCCTTTTCCGGCGGAGAGGATGATGTAATAGGTGAGGTAGATCGACAGGCCGAGCGTGATGCCGGTCATGCGGCTTCTTTGCCGGAACAGGGCGCCGAGCGGAGGCCCCATCAATCCCAAGAACAGGCAGCCCATGGGAAGAGCCAGCCGCTGATGGAGCTCGAGGGCGTACGGAAGCGTGGCCTTAGCGGGCAGCCCCGGGGTCTCGTAGGCGGTGTGGCGAAGCTCCGTCAGGCTCATCAACCGTTTGGCCTTGCCTCCCTTCACTGGACCGCCGCTGAACAGCTCGTCAAGGGAAAGGGTGAGATCATACGACTTGAACGTGATCGTCTGGGCATCCTTGTACGTGTCTGGAACTCGCGTGATGATGCCGTCCGACATTTTGAAGACCAATTGATTCAGTGAGCGGGGTACGATGATACGAGCGCGCTCCGCAATGATGGTGAGTCTCACGTCCTGCTGGCGCTGATCTTGTGCGAAAACGCCTTCGATTGTGAGGTTGGATGGGTCCACGGACTTAAAGAAGAAAACCAAATTCGGGACAATATCGATGAACGTGCCTTCCTTGAGGAAGGCAGGCAAGCTGACTTTTCCGATGGACTTGAGCTTCTGCTCAAAAGCTTGACTTGATGCGGGTATCAGGTAGATGGTGTTGAAGTAGGAGAGCGTTGTCATAAACAGCAGCACCGCGAGCGTCGCCGGCAAAAACTGGGTGGCAGGGATCCCGGCCGCTCTGAGGGCAACGATCTCGTTGTCGCCACTCAGGCGCACGAAGGCGAGCAGTACACCCATGAGGGTCGCCATCGGCATGGCAAACAAGATGAGCTTCGGCAGGGCATAAGCCATCAGCTCCGCAAGGTCCGAGATCGTCATGGGGGAGGTAAAGAGATAGCGCGTGAGCTGCAACAGGCGGCCCGTCAGCAGAATGATCGTCAACCCCAGGAGACCCACGAAAAGGGGGGCGAGCTGCTCTTCGACGAGATAAAAGAAAAGTGTCTTTTTCATCGGAGCGTATTAGTACTGAAAAGGGATGGATCAGGTCAATGCCAAATGAGGCACCCCGTGAAAGACCGGACGAGCAGCCGTTTCCGTTGCGCTTGGAAATCGAAGCGCGGGAGCGGTCTCAGCTCTCACCTCGGGCGCAGGCGAGCAGCCAGTCCAGAGGGCGACTGAAAAAAGAAGAGGAGTGCACGCTTCGGACGGCATACCAGCGCGACCGGGATCGCATTGTCCACTGCAAGGCCTTTCGGCGTCTCAAGCACAAAACCCAGGTCTTTCTCTCTCCCACGGGCGACCACTATCGAACTCGCCTCACGCACACCCTCGAGGTATCCCAGATTGCGCGAACGATCGGGAGAGGACTTCGCCTCAACGAGGACCTGATCGAAGCCATCGCCCTGGGCCATGACCTGGGGCACACCCCCTTTGGACACGGTGGCGAGCGCGTGCTCAACCAAATCATCCCCGGCGGTTTCCATCACACCGTGCAGAGTCTGCGGGTCGTCGATCGGCTGGAAAACGCCGGCCGGGGTCTCAATCTGACCCACGAGGTACGTGACGGGATTTTGAAGCATTCGAAGGGCAGGTGCAGTCCAATCTTTCTCGATGCGGACGAGCGGGCGGATACCTTGGAAGCTCAGGTGGTCCGGCTGGCAGACATCGTCGCCTATTTGAACCACGATTTGGACGACGCTCTTCGGGCCGATATTCTCAAAGAAGACGACATCCCTGCCGCCGTCAGGACCGGCCTTGGATCACGTCATTCCCAACGAATCCACACGCTTGTCTACGACATCATCCACACAAGTCTTGGGAAGGACTGCGGGGAGATCACGATGAGCGCGCCAGTGCTGTCCGTGGTCGATGCTCTGCGAGTGTTCTTGTTCGATCGCGTGTACGATGTGCCTCAAGTGCGGCTGGAATTCGATCGGGTCTTTAAAATCATAGAGGATCTGTTCAGCCTGTTCATGAAAGACGATCGTCTGTTCGGCCAAGAGATCGGGGCCGCCGCCGAGGGGACGAGCAGGGAGCGTCAAATCTGCGATTACATCGCCGGGATGACGGATCGGTATGCGCTTGACCTCTACAAACGGCTCTTCCTGCCACGTCCATGGATGAAGCTCTGAGGGCTCAATTCAAGGGATATGCAGCTTGACAGATGAATTTTCGGCATGATATCCGTGGCCAGCCTTTACCGCTGCGCTCCCTTGGTGTTACCAGCCCGGGAATGGTATTGCCCCAGCTCAGGCTTGGTCTTGAGAGGGCGATGGAGCGCGCGTGACGCGAGGGCGGGGTTTCCACGAGCACGATCCTTCAGTCTAGGCGGGATGACATGAAAAAGCCCAAACAAGCGGCGACGTTGGACGACGACAAGGGAGCGGAGCCCACCCTTCAGTTCGACCTTGAGGATGATGATGAAGAGATCATCGACCTGGAAGAGATCATCGATTTGGAGGATGAAGCCCTTGAGGACGACCAGATGGGACTGGACGCTGAAATCCTCGATGCGGACGAGGATTTCGACCTCGGGGATCTGGATTTGACCCTGAAGGGAGAAGAGGGCGACGAGGATCTGGCGGACGATTTTCTGAAGGATTTATCGTTTTCGGAAGACGAGCCGACGGCATCGGAGCCTGAGCCCGAGGTCGTGCCGGAGGTGGATATCGGGGCGGAGCTTCAAGTCAAGCCGGTTTCAAAGACGGAAGACGCCTCCAGCTTCGTTGCCGAGGCGGCTTCGAAGGCTGCGGTTTCTTTGAAAGAAGATCCGGTCGAGATCTTCGTGGGGCGCGAAACGGCGGAAGTGCCCGAAGCGGCGGTGGCGCCTCTCGAAAAAGCCCTCCCGGGGACTGTGCACGCATCCCTCGATGAAGTGCTGTCCTCGATGGAGGTCCGCCTGATGGACGCGATTCGGGCTATGGTGGAAACGAAGCTTCCCGATATCGTCCGTGAGATCCTGCGGGAAGAGATCGAGAAGGTCAAAGGGTCCCATTGAGCCCGCCGGCCCGGGCTGCAACGGGACGAGCCCCTGCTGAGGGCCGGGATCCCCCGGCATACGAGCCGCTTGGGCGCGGACAGAACCCCCTCTTTGGATTTCCTGGAGGGGGTGTTCTTTCATAGATCGGTTACTGCTCATCACACATCTGGATGTTGAGGAGGTAGAGGGAACGGCCCATGAGCGAAGGCAACCTGCCCAAAGGGTACACATTTCACGATCTCGAGCCCCGCTGGTATGCGACTTGGAGCGAGGAGGGGCTGTTTCGAGCCGACGTCAACAGTGGAAATCCTCCGTTTACCATCGTCATTCCGCCTCCCAATGTGACCGGGACCCTTCACATGGGGCATGCCCTCAACAACACCCTTCAGGATATCTTGTGCCGTTATATGAAGCTCAAGGGCATGGAGGTTCTGTGGGTTCCCGGGACGGACCATGCGGGCATCGCCACCCAGAACGTCGTCGAACGGGACCTGGCCAGGGAAGATCTGTCCCGCCATGAGCTCGGGCGAGAAGCCTTCCTTGACCGTGTGTGGGTGTGGAAGGAGAAATACGGCGGCATCATCACCAACCAGCTCCGCCGCCTGGGAGCCATGTGCGATTGGTCCCGCGAGCGCTTCACCATGGATGAGGGGCTTTCCAAGGCCGTTCGCCAGGTCTTCGTGACGCTCTACGAGGAAGGGCTCATCTACCGGGGCAAGCGGATGATCAACTGGTGCCCTCGGTGTATGACGGCGCTGGCCAACATCGAGGTGGAAGGCGAGGAGCTGGACAGCCACCTTTACTACCTGCGCTATCCCTTGATCGACGGAAGCGGGAGTGTCGTCGTTGCGACGACGCGGCCCGAGACGATGCTGGGGGACACGGCGGTCGCCGTTCATCCCGAGGACCCTCGCTACAGCGGTTTCGTCGGAAAAGACGTGCTGCTGCCGCTTGCCGAGCGTCGAATTCCCGTGATCGGCGACAGCTATGTGGACCGGGAATTCGGCACCGGGGCTCTGAAGATCACGCCGGCGCACGACTTCAATGACTTCGACATCGGGCGCAAGCACAAGCTGGAGTTGGTGCAGGTGCTTGCGGACGATGGTACCATGAGCGCGGATGCCGGCAAATACGCCGGCCTCGACCGCTTCGCCTGCCGAAAGCAGGTGCTGGAGGATCTCGAAAAGGGCGGCTTTCTGGAGAAGATCGAGCCTTACAAGCACCGGGTCGGGCACTGCTATCGCTGCAAGAGCGTGGTGGAGCCGAGCCTGTCCCTGCAGTGGTTCGTCGACACGAAGCCTCTGGCAGAGAAGGCGATGGAGGCGGTTCGAGACGGCCGCACCCGCATCATCCCGCTCAAATGGGAAAAGGACTATTTCAACTGGCTCGAAAATGTTGAAGACTGGTGCATCAGCCGGCAGATCTGGTGGGGACACCGGATCCCCGCCTGGTACTGCGGCGCCTGCGGCAAGGTGATCGTGAGCATGACGGATCCAACGAGCTGTCCGGATTGCGGGTCCTCGGATCTCGCACGGGATGAAGACGTCCTGGATACCTGGTTCAGCTCGGCCCTCTGGCCGTTTTCAACCCTCGGCTGGCCCGAGGACACACCGGACCTCAGGAAGTTCTACCCGACGTCTGTCCTCGTTACCGGCTTCGACATCCTGTTCTTCTGGGTGGCGCGCATGATGATGATGGGGCTTCACTTCATGAAGGAAGTGCCTTTCCGGGATGTTTACGTGCACGCGCTTGTCCGGGATGCCCACGGGCAGAAGATGAGCAAATCCAAGGGAAACGTCATCGATCCGCTCATCATGATGGACCAGTTCGGGACCGACGCCCTGCGCTTCACCCTCACGGCCCTGGCCGTTCAAGGACGAGATGTCAAGCTGTCCGAGGAGCGCATCGAGGGATATCGGCACTTCGTCAACAAGATCTGGAATGCTGCGCGGCTTGTGCTCATGAATTGTGAAGACACAGGTCGTCTGCCGGAGATCCCGAAAAAGCCCGAGCGGTTATGGCACCGATGGATTTTGAGTCGTCTCCAGCGCGTCATCGGCGAGGTCGACGAGTCGATTACCGAGTATCATTTCAACCAGTATGCCCATTCGGTGTACCACTTCGTGTGGCGGGAGTTCTGCGACTGGTACCTGGAGATGATCAAGCAGGATTTCTACGGCGAAGACCCAAACGCCAAGGCCCTCGCTCAGGCTGTGTCTCTGGATGTGCTTCGCCAGATTCTTCTGCTCCTCCACCCCGTCATGCCGTTCGTGACCGAGGAAATCTGGCAAAAGCTGCCCGGGTCGAACGGCAGCATCATGAAAGCATCGCTTCCCACTGCGGAGCCCGAGCGTCTGGATGCCGCAGCTGAGGAAATGACGGACACGATCATGGCGGTGGTTTCCGGAATTCGAAACATCCGCGGCGAAATGAACATCTCCCCCGCCCTCCGGGTGGATGCCGTCTGCTTGTGTGGCGAGGAGGCTCAGGCCGCCCTGCTGCGCGAATACGGCGACACGATCAACGACCTTGCGCGCCTGTCCAGCATGAACACCGCCCTTGTCGGGGAGGAAGAGAAGCCCAAGATGGCGGCCAGTACGATCGCCAAGGGCATCGAAGTCTACGTGCTGCTCGAAGGAATCCTGGATTTCGACAGTGAGTCCAAGCGACTGGAGAAGGAGCTGGCGAAGGTCGACAAAGAATATGGACTCACGCAAAAGAAGCTTGCAAACGAGGACTTCCTCGCGCGTGCTCCCCAGGAGGTGATCGAGAAGGAAAAGGAAAAGGAAAGCCGGCTCGGGGAAAAGATCGACAAAGTGCGGGCTCAGTTGGAGCGGATCAAGACGATCCGCGGCAGTGCTCAGGGGTGAATTCCGTCATGCTGCAGCTCGACGAATTGCTCCGCATGTCCCTTCAAGAAGACCTCGGTCATGGGGATGTGACCAGCCTCGCCGTGGTCGACGACGGCCTTGTGGCCGATGCGACCGTGATCGCGAGAGAACCGGGGGTTCTCTCCGGGAGCGTTCCGTTCCGCCGGGTGTTTGCGCTGCTCGATCCTTCGGTGACGGTGGAGCTCTCCGTTCATGACGGTGCGAGCATCGAGCGGGACCAGCGATTCATCCACCTGACCGGCAGCGCACGCTCTCTTCTTGCGGGGGAGCGTACGGCGCTGAACCTGCTGCAACGGTTGTGCGGGATCGCCACTCTGACGCGACGCATGGCTGCGGCGATCTCCGGGACGCCATGCCGGTTGCTCGATACGCGTAAGACAACTCCCCTCTGGCGGCTGCTCGAAAAGGAAGCGGTCCGCCATGGAGGCGGCTCGAATCACCGGTTCGGCCTCTCGGACGGCATCCTGATCAAGGACAACCACGTGGCTGCGGCGGGAGGCGTTGCACCGGCCGTTGAGCGTGCCCGCGCCCGTGCCCCTCATGGCCTCAAGGTCGAAGTCGAAGTGGATACGCTGGATCAGTTTGAGGAAGCAATGGGCGCGGGTGCGGACATCATTCTCTTGGACAATTTCACCCTCGACATGATCCGAGAGGCTGTATCGAAAGCGAACGGTCGTTGCCTGCTCGAGGTTTCCGGTGGCGTGACCCTCGAGAACATCCGCGGAATCGCGGAAACCGGCGTGGATTTTGTCTCATCCGGGGCCTTGACGCATTCTGCGCGGGCGATGGACATCAGCATGGAGCTCCACCTCCGTTGACAGGCCTTCCTTTACCCTTCCCGTCGCTGCCAGCCCCCACTTTCTTGGAGAAGGATTTGAGATACGACACGATTCGTGAGGGCGTTAGAGCCGCCTGGCCCATCTGCATGGCCTATTTCCCCCTCGGAATGGCGCTCGGAGTCCTGGCTCAGAAGGCAGGATTCAGTCCGGCAGAGATCGGTATGATGTCCATCCTCGTCTTTGCCGGCAGCTCCCAGTTCGTGGCCGTGTCGATGATCTCCGGGGGAGCCGAGGTTCTGGCCATCGCTGTTACGACCTTCATGATCAATCTGAGACACGTGCTCATGAGCTCCTCCCTGTCCGTTTTCTTCAAGGGGGCGTCGCCGGCCTTTCTGTCTCTCTTCGCATACGGCGTTACCGACGAGAGCTTCGCCATCAACATCATGAAGTTTCGGAAAGGCACGTGGGACCGGTGGAACGCTCTCGCCGTCAATCAGTGCACGAACGCGGCCTGGGTCGTGAGCACGATCATCGGCGCTTATGGAGGGCAGTTCATTCCCGTGGGCTTTCTCGGAATCGATTACGCATTGAGCGCCATGTTCATCAGCCTCCTCATGCTGCAGCTCCGGGGTGGGCTTTACCTTCTGACGGCGCTGATCTCCGGAGTGGTCTCCATCGGGGTCTCGCTGATTCTGCCTGGAAACGCGTATGTGATCATCGCGTCGCTCGTCGGTGCGACCACGGGATTCGGTTTGCTCAAGGCGAGACAGCGGAAGGGGATGCAGCGTGGTGCATTCTGACTACTTCTTGATCGTTGGCGGCATGGCCCTGGTGACCTATGTTCCCCGGTGGCTTCCGCTCTTCTTCCTCGCTCAGCAGCGCCTGCCCCAATGGTTCGTCGAGTGGCTGGACCTCATTCCGGTCGCCATCCTGAGTGCTCTGATCTTCCCCGATCTGTTCGTGCGGGGGGACCCGAGAGTGCTTGTCTTGTTGCAGCCCAAGTCGGTTGTCGCTGTCCCGACGCTGCTTTTTGCGCTGAAGACCCGCTCTCTGGGGGGGACGATCCTGGTGGGGATGCTGCTTTACTGGGTCACGACACGCTGGTGGACGTAACTCAGCGGGATGCCCAGCCGTCGACCAGGACCGCGAGGAAGAGGAGCACCGAGACGACGCTGTTCAGGTGGAAAAACGCAAAAGGAATGTTTTCCAGTCGATCCGGGGTGACCATGCGGTGCTCGGCAACGAGGATCGCCGAGATGACGGTCAGAAACCCGAGATAGGCCCAGCCCAGCTGAAAGGCCCACGCGAGGGTGAGCAGCGATGCGGACGTGAGCACGTGGAGCAGGGAGGAAATCGTGAGCGCGGGTCGGACGCCGAGGCGCGAGGGAATGGAGAACAGGGACTCCTGGCGGTCAAAATCGACATCTTGGCAGGCGTAGAGAATGTCAAAGCCTGCAATGTACGTCATGAGGGCCAGGGCCAGCAGGAGGATCCGTGCATCCAGCGCCCCGGTGACGGCCACCCAGGCACCTAAAGGGGCGAGTCCGATTCCGAAGCCCAGCAGCAAGTGGCAGTACATGGTGTAGCGCTTGGCGTAGGAATAGCTGAGCAGCACCAGGAGAACCGGGAACGACAGGATGAAGCACAGCCTGCCGAGCTGGTAGGCACTGAGCACGAAGGCCGCCGACGAGACCATGATGAGCAGCAGGACGGACCGTTTGTCGATCAGCCCCGCTGTCAGCGGTCGACTTGCGGTTCGCGGGTTCTTGATGTCGACGTGGTAATCGACCAGGCGGTTGAAGCCCATGGCTGCCGAGCGAGCCCCCGCCATCGCGACGATGATCCAGCCCAGGGTCGCCCAGCCCACCGGATGCTCCCGGTGCGCCAGGAGAACGGAGGCGAGGGCGAAGGGAAGAGCAAAGATGGTGTGGCTGAACTTGATCAGTCGGCCATAAGTATGAACACGCTGGATCCACATGCTGATTCGACCTTGACGCCGAGGGAATATGCAACGAAACGCCCGACCCTAAAGGACACGACCGCAGGATGAGGCTGCCGTCATCGAAGCGAACGTCGTCCCGGGGAAGACCGGGATCCGGATGAGGTCCCGGCGAAAACCTGAATCCCGGCCGATAGGCCGTCAGAGTGACGATAGGCGGTTTCCTGAATGGCTGGGACGATTGTGGATAGCACAAGCCAAACTCAAAGGAAAGACCGTATCCCATGTCGATCCGTAAGGGAGCTGAGCTCGATCTCGAAATCACCAAGTTGGCCTTTGGAGGAAACGCCATCGCTTATGTGGAAGGGCTCGTGGTCTTTCTCGACCGCGGCATTCCAGGACAGCGTGCTCGCGCCCGCATCACGCGGAAGAAGTCACAATACGCCGAAGGGCAGCTCCTCGAAGTCTTGTCTCCGGCCCCAGGAGAAGTCGAGCCCTTCTGCCCCCACTTTGGTGTGTGCGGGGGATGCCGGTGGCAGAATCTCCGCTATGAGGATCAGCTCACCTGGAAGCACCGCCACGTGGCGGAGTGTCTGGAGCGGCTCGGTGGGGTCGAGCCGGCCCAAGTCATGGCGCCGGTCGCTTCCATGGATTCGAAGTGGTATCGGAACAAGATGGAGTTTACGTTCTCCAATCGGAGGTGGCTGTCTTCGGCGGAGATCGCGTCCGGAGAGGTCATTGACCGGACGTTCGCCCTTGGACTGCATGCGCGCGGTCACTTCGACCGTGTGTTTGATGTGGAGACATGCTTCCTTGAATCCGAGACGGCCAACGCCCTGGTGAAGGAAGCCAGGGAATGGGCGAAGGAAAGCGGCCTTCGGCCCTACAGCACCAAGGATCACCAGGGATTCTGGCGCTTCCTGGTCATCCGGGAAGGCAAGGCTACGGGGCAGCGCATGGTGCACGTGCTCACGGCCGGACATCGCGACGCAGAGAACGTGACGGACGGGCTTGCGACGCGGCTTCGGGACCGTGTGGGCGGAGTCACCACGTTGGTCCACTCCATCAGCCACAAGAAGGCCCAGGTTGCCGTCGGGGATCTCTCGCGCACCGTCTTCGGTCCCGGCACCATCGAAGAAACCCTAGGGGGTCTGAAGTTCCGCATTTCCGCCCACTCCTTCTTTCAAACCAACACGTTCGGTGCGGAGCGGCTCTACGAGATCGTGCGCCGGCTCGGGGATTTCAAGGGCACGGAAACCGTCTGGGATCTGTACTGCGGCACGGGAAGCATCTCGCTTTTCATTGCGTCCCAGGCGCATCGGGTGGTAGGATTCGAAATTGTGCAGGACGCCATCGACGATGCGTTCGTGAACTGCACGCTCAACGGGATCGACAATTGCTCGTTCCGCGCCGGTGATCTGAAGGATCTCATCCAGGAGGCGGCTCGAGCCCCGAAATTGTATGGATCGCCCGATGTGATCATTACGGACCCTCCGCGCGCCGGGATGCACCCTCAGGTCGTCAAGGCGCTGCTCGATGTGCTTCCATCCCACATCATCGCCGTCTCATGCAACCCGGCGACCTTGGCGAGGGATTTGACACTGCTGCTGGAGCGGTATTCTGTCGAAGCCGTCCAGCCGGTCGATCTGTTTCCCCACACGCCGCACATCGAATGCGTGGTGAAGCTCACCCGTAAGTGATCGACGGCGCTCGACACGCACAAATGCCGGTCTACCGATCGGCTCATGCTTTTGCTGGACCCCATGAAGTATCCTAGACAACCTCGGCTTTTCCCCCGGCGTGTCTCACCGTGGCGGATGATCGTGCTGCTGCTGTTATGCGTGGTCGTCGGAATGGGGGTGATTTTCACGCTCCTGTATCGCGATATCCAGCAGCGCTTCACCGTGCGCAAGTGGAGCATTCCCTCCAGGGTCTTTTCCGCCTCGGCGCCCATCTATCCAGGCCAATCCATCTCGCTCACGATCGTCAAGCAGATGCTCCAGGAGCGTCGCTATCGGGAAGCCTACAAAGAGCCACTTGAAGCGGGGGAGTTTCGCGTTTCGGGTGGAGCCCTGATTGCCCACCTTCGGGAGTTTCGCTTCCCTGGCCGCTCGATCCCCGCCCAGCGTGTTCAGTTCGAGTTTCAGCGGGACCAGTTGTCGCGGATTACCGGCTCGGCAGGAGAAGTGGGAATTCTGGAGCTCGAGCCTCTGGAGATGGCGAGGCTGTTCGGGCCTCAGCGTGAGAGCCGGCTCCTTGTGAACGTCAAACAGCTGAAGCCCCACGTCATCGACGCGATCCTTGCCGTCGAAGACCGTCGCTTCTTCGAGCACTCGGGGATGGATCCCTGGTCGATCCTTCGGGCGCTCTGGGCCGATCTGACGGCTGGACGCGTGGTCCAGGGCGGGTCCACGATCACCCAGCAGCTGGTCAAGAACTATTTTCTGCAGCCCGAGCGCAATCTCAGGCGGAAGGTCCACGAGGCCCTCATGGCGCTGGTCTTGGAAGCGTTCCATTCCAAAGACGAGATCCTGGAAATGTACTTGAACGAGATTTACCTCGGGCAGCGTGGGAGTGTGGCCATCCACGGGATCGGAGAGGCGGCGCGGTATTATTTCGGCCGCAACATCGAAGATCTTTCGGTGGCCGAGGCCGCGACGATCGCCGGCATGATCTGCGGCCCCAACCTCTATTCGCCCGTCACCCATCCCCAGGCATCCAAGGAGCGACGCAATCTCGTGCTCAAGCAGATGCTCCAGCAGGAGAAGATCACTCCTGAAGAGTACGAAATGGCCCGCGGAGAGCCGCTCCGGGTTACGGAGAGCAATCTCCCGGTCAGCGTGGCCCCGTATTTTCTTGACTACGTCCGGCAGCAGCTGGGTGAGCTCTACGCGCCGGAGGTCCTGGCCTCGGAGGGGTTGAACATTTACACCACGCTCGACCCGGAGATGTCTCACGCTGCCGAGGCGGCGGTTCGAGATGGGCTGGACGAGCTCGAAAGGGAGGTCCCCGCACACAAGGATGGCGGTGGAGCGGAGCCCCTGCAGGCGGCGATGATCGTGGTCCAGCCTAAGACGGGCGCCATTCTTGCCCTGGTCGGTGGTCGCGATTACGGGGAGAGCACATTCAACCGGGCGGTTCTTGCATCGCGCCAGCCAGGATCGGCCATTAAGCCGTTTGTGTACTTGGCTGGAATAGATCGGTTCTCTCCGGTGGATTGGCTGCCCGATGAGCCGCTGACCACTTACGTCGACGGAATGTCGTGGTCGCCAAAGAATTACGACAACCGGTTCCGGGGACGCGTGATGCTGCGTCAGGCGGTTGAAGAATCGCTCAATTTGCCTGCCGTCCACGTTGCAACAACCGTTGGCCTGGATAATGTCGTTGCCGCCCTCCGATCTTTCGGCCTTCCATCCACGATTCACCCGGTGCCGTCGATTGCCCTGGGGGCCTGCGAGGTAACCCCCCTGGAGCTCGCCCGCGCCTATGCGGTCCTCGACAACGACGGACAGCGTGCGTTCCTGTTGAGCCTCAAGGAGGTCGTCACGGAGCACGGGGAGGTGCAGGAGCGACGGAATGTGAATCTGGAGTCCGTGATTTCGCCGGCCAAGGCTTTTCTCATGACGGACCTGCTCCAGGGTGTCATGGAACGGGGGACCGGCCGGCCCATCAAGAGGCTCGGGCTGGATTTCCCATGCGCGGGCAAGACCGGCACGACGAGCGATTACCGGGATTCCTGGTTTGTGGGGTACACGACCGACTTGCTCGCGTTGGTTTGGGTGGGCTATGATGCGAACCTTCCGACGAATTTGACGGGAGCCACGGGTGCTGGCAAAATCTGGGCGCGCTTTTTTAATCAGGTGAAGCCGTGGATCAACCCACAAGCGTTTCGCCCGCCGCCGGGAATTGTTCAGCGCGTGGTCTGCACCGTCTCGGGGCAGCTGGCGACCATGGCCTGCCCGACCAAACGGCAGGAGTATTTTCTTTCGGAGCACGCGGTTGAGGAATACTGTACGATCCACGGGGGTGGAGCCAGGCCCTGACCGGTGTGGCAACAACGATCCGGGATCAGGGTGAGAGCGTATCGTTATCGGACACCCACGTGGGGGCCGGTGTGATTGGCAAAGACGCTGGATGGGAGCTCCGGCTGAGAAAGGTATCCTTATGAAAGCAATCGGCAGGCTCGGGGGACATATGCTGAGCTTGGTGGCCCTTGTTGTTTTGGTGTTGGCGCCCGCAGGCTGTAGTCGGCATCGAACGGTCTATATCCCCCCGGAATGGAAGGGTTCGCCTCCGCAAGGGGGGTATGCGGGGCAACAGGGGTCGGCTAGTCCGAGCGAGGACAGCAGTGGACTGCCCACCGGGCCGGTTCTCAAGTCCGGTCCGGGCTTTAAGGAAAGCAACCTGCCTTCGGGGCCTGAGCCAGCCGGTTCTGCCGGGCCAGCCAAGAAAGTGGAGCCCATGCGGCCTGAGCAGCAGCCGCCTCAACGGCTTGCGTCCATGCATTTGGTGGATCAAGGCAAGGCGTCTCTCGCCCAGGGCAAGCCGGATGCGGCGATCCCCTTGTTTGAGCAGGCCGTCCAGGTGGATGTGCACAACGGTGAAGCTTTTTTCGGTCTGGCCAAGGCCTGGCGCATGAAGGGATCTCGGAACAAGGCCCAGGAGTTCGCCCGGAAGGCGGAGATCCTGTTTCAGGACAATCCGGGCAAGCTCAAGGAAGTCTGGCTGTTTCTCGCCGATTTGTTCAAGGAGCTGGGGGACACCACCAAGATGGAATTTTACCGAGAAAAGGCCTCCAAGCTTTAAGGCTGGAGGGTCAGCCACTGAAAGGACCCGCGGGATGGGAACGGACACGGACGACACCCTCGAGAGGGAGGAAAGTCCCCAGGACCGGTGGGGGACGAGGGTTAATCGGAAGAGTTATCGACCGTTTCTACTGCTTGTTCTGTTCTTTGCCATCTACCTTTCGTATCTGATCCTGCAGCCATTCTTGGACATTTTGATCATCGCCATCGTCCTGGCATCCCTGTTCTACCCGATCCAGACCTATCTGAATCGGATGCTCGGCGGACGCTCCTCCCTGGCTGCTCTCGCAATCGTATTCGTGATCACGTTTGTCATCGCACTCCCGGTTTTCCTCTTCACGGCTTCCCTGGTGAAGCAGGGGGTGGAGTCGGTGAACCAGATAACCGCCTGGGTCAATGCCGGAAACATCCAGAAAATCATGCAGCACCCGAGCGTTGACGCATTCATGGACTGGCTGCACGAGAAGCTTCCGTTCCTGGACGTGGGCAAACTGGACCTTCCCGGCACCGTCCTGCAGCTCACCAAAGATACGGGCCAGCTGGTTCTCAGCAAAGGAGCGGTGCTTCTCGGGAATGTGGCGACCATCGTCTCCCGGTTTTTCATCATGATCTTCATCGTCTTCTTTTTGGTGCGGGACGGTGAAGCGATGGTTTCTCGGGCGCGGTATTTCTCACCCCTCAGGAAGGACCAGGAAGACAGGATTTTGGACGGGGTGAGGGCCGTAGCGCGGTCGGTGCTTCTCGGGACGGGTGTCACGGCGATTTGCCAGGGACTGGTGGGCGGGATGGGTCTCAGCCTCGTCGGGATCCCGGGTCTGTTCTGGGGTACCGTTATGGGCTTCTCGTCGCTCATCCCCATTGTGGGGACCGCCCTGGTCTGGATTCCCGCAGCCGGTTACCTCGTCTTGTTGGGCAAGACGACCTCCGCCCTCTTCCTGGCCCTCTGGTGTATCATCCTCGTGGGGTCCATCGACAATTTCCTGCGCCCGTTCCTCATGCGTGGCGAAGGGGGGCTCTCCCCCTTCTACATCTTCCTCGCCATCGTGGGCGGGGTCCAATATTTTGGCCTGCTCGGGATCCTTTACGGTCCCCTGATCCTCAGCTTTGCGACCATCATGCTTTACATCTATAGCGTGGAATATCAGGACGATCTGCTGCTCGGGAAAGGCGGAAATGAAGTGAAGCCTTCCGCGGCAGAGTGCGGCTCCTGCGGTGACGTCGGAGAGGCTGAGCAACGATCGAACGAGGAAGCCCGGTGAGGCCCAATGGGTCTGGAACGGCTCTCCCGCTGCGAGGCGTGGAAAATGCTCGTATGATGATTAGCTTGTCGTCATCACACGACGCATCAAATCATCAGGAGGACTGTCATGGGAAAGTGGATTCCAGAAGGGTTTCAGAGTGTTACGCCCATGCTGTTGTATAAGGACGTGAGGAAAGCCATCGACTTCTATAAGCGGGCGCTGGGCGCTGAAGAGCTTCTCGTGATGCCGGGACCCGACGGGAAGGGAGTGATGCACGCAGAAATCCGCATCGGGAGCTCGATCATCATGATGGGCGAAGAGAACCCGCAGGAGGTGTGCAAGAGCGCTGAAACCATGGGAGGCTCCCCGGTCGGCCTCTATGTCTATTTGGAGGATGTTGACGAAGCTTTCAAGAGAGTCCTTGGAGCGGGTGCGGTAACGCGGATGGCTGTCATGGACATGTTTTGGGGAGACCGTGCCGGCACCGTTCAGGATCCCTTCGGTTACGCGTGGACCCTCGCAACCCATATCAAGGATCTAACGCCGGAGGAGATTCAGAAAGGGGCTGAAGCGTTTCTCGCTGAATGGAATGCAGGCAAACAGGCCGCTTAGCAAGCGGCGGTGCGACGCAGTGCCGAAGAGTGGCCCGGGGGTCGCGCTGATAGAGATCGACCCCCGGGCCTAGCCTTACCGCTTCACACGAGGGATCGGCAGGAGCTCCCGGGCCTCCCGTGTCAGCTCATCTCAAAATCCACGGCCAGAATGCTTTCGACCAGGGCGCGCACCTTGCCCAGCACGACCACGTGGTCCGGATGCACCTGGTATCGCTTGAGGGCATCGAGGTCTTCGAAGGCGGAAACCAGGGCAAAGTCGTAGGAGCGCTCTGTGTGGAGGATGTCCCGGCCAAATTCGTACTGTTTGATCTCTGGGATCACTCCGGGCAGGGCGCCCAAGCTTCTTTCCAGGTCCTGAATGGCTTCCTCGGTTGCTTCGGGTTTGAACTTCATGAACACCACATGCTTGAGCATTCCAAGACTCCTTTGAAAACGTCTGGGATTCACACGGCTTAGGACGCGATGGCCTTGCTCTCCCGGAGCCGACGGTTATCTCCGATGCGGATAGTGACTTTCTGAGCATCGAAGTACTCCAGGAGGGGGATGGTGTACTTGCGGCTGGCCTGTGTCATGTCTTTGAATTGAGGCGTGGAGATCTCGCCATGCTCGCGCAGGAACGCCACCAACCGCTGTTGGAGCTCGTTGAGTGGCTCCGCGTGAAAGTAAATGTCTTCTTTCGCTTTGACCAGAATGCCCTGGGAGAGCATCCATTCAAGCACATCCTGGTGCTGGCGGGGTGTCCCGCCGAGCTTCGAGACCACCTCCTTGAAAAACGGGGGCTGCAGTCCGGCGTCTCGAAAGGCCTTTTCGATCTTCTGCCGAATGGCTTCCTCTTCCTTGGTCAGATCGACCTTGTGGGTCGTGAGGCGCACCCATTCCATTTCCTGAACGACGCGATCCTGCTCGGCAAGCTGGCGCAAGACGTAGTTGTACAGCTTTGCCTCGACGGGCTTGGGCAGCTGAGCCGCAAGCTCCTCCTTGGGCATGCCGGTCTTCAACGGGAATCGCTGATGATAGTCCCCGAGATTCTCCGTGATGATCCCTTTGAGCTGCTCCAGAGCGTCGGGATGAATGAGCCGCCGGTTGTCCTTGTCATAAAGGATGGCTTTCTTCTGGCTTACGAACTGCTGAAGGGTCTTTTCCAGGAGCTTGGGAGGAACGTTGGCTCGGACCCGCAGCTCCTCTTCCGAGATGCCGCTCCAGAGAGCGTCCTTGATATGCCACAGGATAATGCTCGCCTCGTCGCCCGAGAGCAGAACGGCAAGCTCCTTATTGGCGTGCTTCTTGTCCTGCCCTTTGTGCTTTCTGGGGAGCGGATGAAGGATCGTCCCGCCGCCGATGGTCTGAACGGGGGAATAGGACCGCACCACGAAGCGGTCTCCGCGCAGCGCCGCGATGGGCTGGTCCAAGCGGACTTGGGCGAAGCCTTCGGCACCGGGCACCATCTCGTCGTAGCCGAGGAGAATGATGGTCCCGATATGCTCCGCCGTTCCCGTGTGAAAGCGGATCTTGCTTCGGTTCTTCAGGGGACGCGGGGCGGATGGGAGAAGACCGAGGTGTACGTCGACGATGTGCGTGGCCACCAAGGCACCAGGCGTAGCGATGACGTCTCCGCGCTGGATGAGGAGCCGCTCGATTCCCTGCAGGTTGATGGCTGTTCGCTGTCCCGGAAACACTTCCTGGACTTCGAGGTTGTGCACCTGGAGCCCACGAACCTTGGAGCGGTGCTCTCCGGGATAGATCGTCACCGGGTCGCCGGTCCGGAGCTTGCCGGAAAGGCTGGTCCCCGTCACCACGGTCCCGAACCCTTTCATGGTAAAAACGCGGTCCACCGAAAGCCGAAAGGCGCCGTCGGTGCTGCGCGGCTCGACCTCGGCCACGAGCGTGTCGAGTGCCGCTTTCAGCTCGTCCAGTCCTTCTCCCTTGACCGCGGACACGGGAATGATCGGACTCCCTTCCAGGAAGGTGCCTTTGAGGAACTCCGTGACATCGTCTTTGACCATTTCGACCCATTCGGGACCTTCGACCAGGTCCGTCTTGGTGAGCACGACCAACCCCTTTTTCACGCGAAGGAGCTGGCAGATTTCCATATGCTCGCGCGTTTGAGGCATCACGCCCTCATCGGCGGCGATCACCAGGGCGACGATGTCGATTCCCGTGGCTCCGGCCACCATGTGCCGCACAAAGCGCTCGTGCCCGGGGACGTCCACGATACCCAGCCGCTCCCCGCTCGGGAGCACCATGTGCGCGAACCCGAGCTCTATCGTGATGCCCCTCAGTTTCTCTTCCTTGAGGCGGTCCGTGTCGATTCCGGTCAGTGCCCGAATCAGGGAGGTTTTGCCGTGGTCGATGTGTCCCGCCGTGCCCAGTACGACCTGCTTCATGAGGCTGCCTTCTTCGCCGGATTTCGTGAAATGAGGGTGCGTCCGTGGTAATGGTCTATCGCAAACATTGCTGTGTCTCAAAGCCGAGTAAATCTAGCAGAACGTTTGAGGCCTGTTCAAGGGATTTCCCAGCAATCTTAAAAAGTTTTGACATCGAGGGAGGCGGTGGGCTATCCTCGAAAAATTTCAACCAAAGGGGGTAAAAAGTCATGAATTTGAACATCGCGCAGTGCAGTCGCATGTATCGCTTGCCGCCCTATGTCTTCGCGCAGGTCAACGCACTCAAGATGGAAAGGAGGCGGGCAGGGGATGACATCATCGATCTTGGGATGGGGAACCCCGATTTGCCCGCACCGAAGCATATTATCGACAAGCTGGTGGAAGCGGCTCGGAAGTCGCATAACCACCGTTATTCCGCATCACGGGGGATCACGAAGCTCCGCGAGGCCATTTCGGGGTGGTACAAGCGGCGCTACGACATCGACATCGACCCGGAATCCGAAGCGGTCGTGACGATCGGCGCCAAGGAAGGATTGTCTCACTTGGTGCTGGTGCTCATCAGCCCCGGTGACGTGGTGTTCGCCCCCAATCCCACGTATCCCATCCACCCTTATTCGGCCATCATCGCCGGGGGCGATGTGCGGTCGATTCCCATCGGGACGGACCGGAACTTCCTGGAAGACCTGCAGCTCGCCATGAAGCAGACGTGGCCCAAACCGAAGCTGATGGTGATCTCGTTTCCGCACAACCCGACGACGGCGGTCGTGGACCTGGATTTCTTCCGGAAGATCGTCGACTTCGCCAAGGAGAACGGAATCATCGTCATTCACGACCTGGCGTATGCGGACTTGACCTTTGACGGCTACCGGGCGCCGAGCTTCCTGCAAGTGCCGGGAGCCAAGGATGTGGGGGTCGAGTTCTTTTCCATGTCGAAGAGTTACAGCATGGCCGGCTGGCGCGTGGGATTCTGCGTGGGAAACCCTGAGATCGTAGGCGCGCTCACCCGCATCAAGAGCTACCTGGATTACGGCGTTTTTCAGCCGATCCAGATCGCGGCCACGGTGGCCCTCAACGGGGATCAGTCTTGCGTTCAGGAGATCGTCAACGTTTATCGCTCCCGCCGCGACGTTCTGGTCGATGGCCTCAACCGCATCGGGTGGAAGATCGAGAAGCCCAAGGGGACTATGTTTGTCTGGGCGCACATTCCCGAGCAGTTTCGGCATATGGGGTCGGTGGAGTTTTCCAAGTATCTGATCGAAGAAGGCAAGGTTGCGGTCTCTCCGGGTCTGGGATTCGGTTCCTACGGGGACGAGTATGTCCGGTTCGCCCTGGTTGAGAATGAAATGCGAACGAAGCAAGCCATCCGCGGACTGCGAAAGGCTCTGCAGAAGAAGTAGGCAGCGCAGCTCAGACGTGCTGACTGGTTGAAGTGATTGAGACCGTGGGAATCACAGGCGAGGAAGCGAGAGGGAAGTATGAGCGGTTCGGTTCGAGTGGGACTCGTTGGCTGGGGCACTGTCGGATGTGGGGTGATTCAGGTCCTGCGAGAAAATGCGACGCTCATCGAGGATCGTCTTGGAAAGGCGATCCAGCTGGTGCGTGTGGCGGACATGGATTTGACGCGGGAGCGTCCCGTTACGGTTCCGGCGGAATTGCTTACGTCGCGGGCTGAAGACATTCTGGACGACCCCGAGATCGACATCGTGATCGAGCTCATCGGTGGGCTTGGGGCCGCCAAGCGCATCATGCTTCAAGCACTCGACCGGAAAAAGCACGTGGTCACCGCCAACAAGGCCCTGATCGCCCATTCGGGAGACGAGCTGTTCGAGGCGGCGCGGAAGAATGGGCGAACCATCGGATTCGAGGCGTCGGTTGCGGGCGGTATCCCGTTTATCAAGTCCCTTCGGGAGGGTCTGGCCGGCAACCGGATCGAAACGATCTATGGGATTTTGAACGGCACTGCCAATTACATCCTGACTCGAATGACCGAAGAGGGGCTTTCGTTCGCCGACAGCCTGAAGGCGGCGCAGCAGATGGGCTACGCGGAAGCCGATCCCACGTTGGACATCGAAGGGATCGACACCGCGCACAAGCTCGCCATCACCAGTGCCATTGCCTTCGGGACGCCGATTCAGTTCGACAAGGTCTACACGGAAGGCATTACCCGGATCGATCCGCTCGACATTCAGTTCGGAGAGGAATTCGGGTATCGGTTGAAGCTGCTTGCCATTGCAAGGGATTCGGAGAGCGGACTGGAAATGCGCGTGCATCCGACTCTGATCCCGCGCGAGCATGTTCTGGCGAGCGTTCGAGGGGCTTACAACGCGATTCACGTTCGTGGCAATGCCGTCGGGAACATCATGCTGTACGGCCTTGGAGCGGGGATGATGCCCACGGGAAGCGCGGTGGTTTCCGACCTGATGGATATTGCGAGGGATATCGGGGGCGATATGCCCAGGCGTGTGCCCCATCTTGGCTTCCGACCGGATCGCCTCAGAAAAGTGCTCATCAAGTCCATTGCGGACATCCGGACCTGTTACTATTTTCGGTTTGCGGCCGTTGACCGACCCGGGGTGTTGTCCAAGATTTCGGGGATCCTCGGGGAGAACGACATCAGCATCGCCGCCGTGATCCAAAAGGGGAGAGAAGCTCAGGGCGCCGTCCCCATCGTCATGATCACCCATGAAGCGCGGGAAAAGGATGTTCAGGAGGCTCTTGCCAAGATGAGCCGTCTGGATGTGGTCTTGGCACCGACACAGGTGATCCGCATCGAAAATCGACATACGGATCAGTCATGAACGATCGAGATCCCAGATATGTAATTCTGGTGGGCGACGGAATGGGGGACTACGCTCTCCCTGAGCTGGGAGGACGGACTCCTCTCGAAGCGGCGCGGACGCCGACCCTGGATCGGCTGGCCGCGATCGGGCGCATGGGGACGCTGTGCACCATTCCGGATGGGATGGAGCCGGGCAGTGACGTGGCCAACATGAGTCTCCTCGGGTACGATCCCGCAAGATACCACACGGGCAGGGCCCCGCTGGAGGCTGCGAGCCTGGGCATTGCCCTCGGACCCGAAGACGTTGCCTTTCGCTGCAACCTGGTGACCCTCGACCAGAGCGGGGACGGCATCCTACGGATGGGTGACTATTCGGCCGGGCACATCTCGACACCGGAAGCGCATGAAATCATCCAAACGCTCCGGAGTGCGACCGAGGGGCTGCCGCTCAGACTCTATCCGGGAGTGAGCTATCGGCACCTTCTCGTCTGGACGGGCGGACGGGACGATCTTCCGACAACGCCGCCCCATGACATCACCGGGCAGCCGACTGCGCAATATGCTGCCGTGTATGATTCGACGCCCGTGCTTAAAGCATTTGTGGAGCGTGCGGCCGCCTTGCTGCGCTCGCACCCCGTGAACGAACGGCGCGAGGCCGAAGCGCATCGTCGAGCCAATGCGGTGTGGCTTTGGGGACAGGGACGAGCCCCCAGCATGCCGACGCTCCGTGAGAGGGCGGGACTCACGGGCGCCATGATATCGGCCGTTGATCTGCTCAAAGGGCTCGGCGTTTATGCGGGGCTGCGAGCCATCGCGGTTCCCGGGGCGACGGGCTATCTGGACACGAATTACGCCGGCAAGGTGGAGGCGGCCCTTCAGGCGCTTGAAACGGGCAACTTCGTGTATGTGCATATCGAGGCCCCGGACGAAGCGGGGCACGAAGGAAGCCTGGCCAAGAAGGTTGAGGCTATCGAAGCCTTCGACGAACGGGTTGTCGCGCCGATGGTCGCCGGACTAAAGCGGTTTCCCCGGACCAGGCTGTTGATCGTGACGGATCACATGACGCCAATCACGAAGCGGACTCATGTGACGGACCCCGTGCCGTTCCTCCTGGTTCCCGATCTGGGAGCCGCGGCGGATTCAACGACGAGCAAGACGGTATCGTTTTGCGAGGCTTCGGGCCATGCGGCCGGCCTGAGCCTCGGCAGCGGCATGGAGCTCTTTGATCTCCTTCTGGGGACCTCGCCGCTCGCCTGAGGGCTCGACCTTTCTCAGAAATCAGCGTCCATGACTGCCAGGGACATCGACATTCCCATGATCATCCAAGCCCAGTTCAGAGTCCTCTACGGGGACACGGACGCCATGGGGCAGGCCTACTACGGCAACTACCTCAAATGGTTCGAATATGGCCGCTCCGAGTGGTTCCGGTCCTGCGGCACCACCTACCGTGAATTGGAAGCGGGAGGCGTGTTCCTGCCCGTGATCGAAGCGCACTGTGAGTACCGTAAGCCCGCTTTCTACGATGACGTGCTGACCGTGGCCACCGACTTCCGGTTTTCGGGGCCGGCCAGGCTGCGGTTCGATTACGAGATCCTCAGGACAGGCGAGATCCTCGCAACCGGCTACACGGTGCATGCGTGCGTGACGTCTGACCGAAAAGTCATCAAGCCCCCCGAATCGTTGCGCTGCCTCCTGCGCAATGCCGAATCCCAACCATTTTGAGCGACCAGGTGCGACATGATTGTTTTTCCAGCGGTTGATATCAAAGGCGGTCAATGCGTGCGCTTGATGCAGGGAGACCCTGATCGCGTGACGATTTACGGAAACGACCCGGTTCGTGTCGCGAAGCGGTGGGAGGACGAAGGCGCCGAGTGGCTCCATATCGTGGATCTCGACGGGGCGTTCACCAAGGAGCCCCGGAACCGGGACATCGTTTTGCAGATCGCGAAGTCGGTGTCCATTCCGATTCAGGTTGGGGGCGGGATACGAACGCTCGATACCGTTGAGGGCTATCTCGCGGCTGGGGTCGAACGGGTGATCCTCGGAACCGTGGCCCTCGAGCAGCCCGGGCTCATGCACGAGGCTTGCACGCGGTATCCTTCCCGTGTGGCGCTTGGCATTGACGCGCGGGACGGAATGGTCGCCATCGAGGGGTGGAAGGTCACCACCAGCACGGATGTCAGGACCTTGGTGGAAGGATTCGGGGAGCTTGCGCTCGCTGCGATCATTTACACCGACATCCACCGAGACGGCATGCAAACGGGTGTCAATCTGGAGGCGACCCGGAGGCTCCTCGAGAGCACATCGATTCCGGTAATCGCGTCGGGGGGTGTTGCGACGCTGGCGGACATCGAGGCTCTGCTGCCCCTCGTCGATCTGGGGCTCCTGGGGGTGATCACGGGGAGGGCCATTTACAATGGAACCCTGAATCTCCGGGAGGGGCTTGCAGTGGCTCGGGGGCACAAGAAATAGAGATCCGCCTGGAATCGGGGAGGACGATCATGGAATTGACCCAGCGCATCGATCAGGCACTCAAGGAAGCGATCCGGGAAAAGGACGAAAATAAGCGCAACGCCATTCGGATGCTCATGACCGTGATGAAGCTCAAGGAAAAGGAGCTTCGGCGCATGCCCGAAGAGGCGGAGATTCAGCAGTTGATTGCCTCCCAGATCAAGCAGCGTCGCGATGCGGTCGACCAGTTCCGCACCGGTGGGCGGGAAGACCTGGCTCAGAAGGAGGAGCAGGAGATCCGTATCCTTCAGGGGTTTCTACCGGAACAGCTCTCCGAGGAAGCGGTGGACGCTCTGATCGACGAAGCGATCGTCTCAACCGGAGCTTCCATGCCCAAGGACATGGGCAAGGTCATGAAGGCCCTCATGCCCAAGGTCGCCGGTCGCGTCGACGGCAAGCACCTGAATGAGCGCGTCAAACAAAGACTTGCTTCGTTAGGGTAATCTTCCGTGGCCACCTCTGAGGAGCATGCGGGGCTCCCCCGTGGGAGGTCAATTTCCAAGTCGGACGGCTCCGGCCTGACGGTCTGAGCCGTTTTGACTCGCCTACTTGATTTGCTTTAGTCAACCGAATATAAATCACCGATTTTTGCGTCTTTCCGGTCCCGGGCATTGAGGCTGTCGATTGAGAGGAGCCAAAGTCAGTCTGTGGGAGCGTCCGAAGCTGCCAATCTGATTAAGCAGGCCGTCGATATCCTGGATGTCGTTGGTCGCGTGGTCCCCCTGCGCAGGGTGGGAAATCGCCATGTGGGGCTGTGTCCTTTCCACCAGGAAAAGACGCCCTCGTTTCACGTGGACGCAGCGAATCAATTCTATCATTGTTTTGGGTGTGGAAGCGGGGGAGATGTCCTGTCGTTCGTCATGAGGCACCAGAACCTCTCGTTCGGCGAGGCGATCGAGTTTCTTGCGGAGCGATACCAGGTTGTGCTGCCTGAGGATCATCGCCAGGGATCGCACAGAGGGACCAGGGACGACGCGTCGGCCAAGGAGCGTGAAGAGCTCTTCCGGGTTATGGATGCCGCCAGTGAGTTTTTCTACCGGCAACTGCACCACAGCGAAGAGGGAAAAGCTGCGAGGGACTATGTGCAGCGCCGCGGCCTGCCGGCGGAAGTGGTTGAAGGGGAGCGCCTCGGCTATGCCCCCGCCCGCTGGGATGGGCTTTCGAGCTTTTTGGATCAGGCGGGTTTTGATCTGCTCCTCGCCGAGAAGACCGGACTTCTGTCGCGCAGTGCAAAAAACCGGTTATTCGATCGTTTCAGAAACCGCCTCATCTTTCCTATCCGAAACGAAGCCAATCGTATTGTCGCCTTTGGCGGAAGGACTCTGGCCAAGGAAAACCCGGCGCGAAAGGATGAGAGCTCGACCGCATCAGGACGGGACTTCGAGCCGAAATACCTCAACAGCCCAGAAACGGTGCTCTACCATAAGGGACGATTGCTCTATCAGTTGGCGAGAGCCCGGGAAGCCTGCAAGACCACGAGACAGGTGGTGCTGGTCGAAGGCTATATGGATCTGCTCGCCTTCCACGTCCATGGCTTCCTGCGCGTGGTCGCTACATTGGGAACGGCTTTGACCCCTCAGCAGGTCCGGTTGTTGGCGAGAATGGCCGACGAGGTCGTGCTGGCCTACGATGGGGATGAGGCTGGAGAGAAGGCCATGCTACGGGCCCTGCCGCTTTTGCAGCAGGAGGCAATCACGGCGACCTGTGTTCAATTTCCGGAAGGTCTGGATCCGGATGATTTTTTGAGACGGGAGGGTCTAGCGGGCTTCGAGCGGCTGCTGCGGCAGAGAAGTGATCTGGGCCGTTTTGCCATCGAGCGGGCGCTTCAAGAGTGGGATGGAAGTGGGGTGGGCAAGCCCCGGATCCTGGCCCGGGTGAAATCCGTGGTTCAGGGGGCGCGTCAGCCGCTTCTCCGGTCGGAATACACGCGGCTCATCGCCGAGCGTTTGGCGGTGCCGGAAAGCACCGTCATGCTGGAGCTGCAGCAGGGTGGCGGCGGCCTGTCCCGGCCCATGCGGGCCGCTCGGGCCCCGCTGCGCGTGGATCAGCTTCGGTCCCAGGAGGAGAACATCCTGCGCCTGTTGGTCAAGTATCCGGAATTGATTGCGGAAGCGAAGGCGGCGGGGGCAACCGCCTTTTTTCAAAACAAAAACGTGAAAGCGGTCGCCGAGGCACTCATGGCAGTCGAATCCGGCCCGAGCAAGCCGTTTGACGCCTCGGATGTCTTTAATCGGTTGACTGAGGAGAGCCAAAGGGAACTGTTTACGCGATTCCTGCTTGAGCCTCTGGAACTGGAGGAGCCTGAGGTCCACATGCGGGACTGGCTCGCGGCTCTATGTGGGAGCGGCGCCAAGTCATTGCAGCGCGATGAATTGAATGCGGCTCTGATGCAGGCCGAGTCAGATGGCAATGCCGAGCGGAGGAACGAGATTTTGGCAGAAATGATGAACCGATTTTGTGTGCGAAAAAAAGGCTAAGGGGCTATCCGAAAGTGTGTAGAGGGAAGAGGAGACAATGACGGATAAAGAAATCAAACAACGGCGCGATCCGGCTCTTGTCAAACCAGAAATGGAGGACATTAAACGACTGATTACGGTGGGAAAAGAAAAGGGGTATCTCACCTATGACGAGGTCAACGAAGCTCTGCCCGAGGACATTGTGTCGCCGGAAAAGCTCGATGACATGATGATGATCTTCGATGAGATGGACATCGAGATCGTCGACTCGGAGCAGCAGGTTCAGGTCGTGCGGGAGACAGTGACGGTCGACCCGGAGGCCATGATGGAGGAGGAAGAGGACGAGCTCCATCTGGAGGCTGACTCGGCTAGTCGTGTGACGGATCCCGTGAAAATGTATCTTCGCGAGATGGGTCAGGTCTCCTTGCTGACACGCGAGGGTGAGGTCGAGATCGCTAAGCGCATCGAGGCCGGGGAGCGTGAGATCTTTAACGCACTGATGGAATCGTCCATCGGGATTCGGGAGATCATCAGTTTGAGAGAGAGGCTGGAAAGCTCGACCATGCGGCTCCAGGATGTCCTGAAGGAAGTGGAGGAGGATATCAGCCCAGACGAAGAGGAGAGCCAGAGGAGTCGGGTCCTCCGGATGCTCGAAGAAGTGCAGCAACTGGATGAGTCGAACAAGATCATGCAGACGGCGCTGCTCGGCGACAGCATCAGCCCCGACGACGAAACGGTCATGAAGGCTCAGGTGCAGCAGAATAAGGAACGGATCGTCAGCTTACTGAAGGGCATGCAGTTGGGGCGGCGGCATATCGACAACATCATCAACAAGCTGCACGTTTGCCTGATCGATATTGAAAAGTACGAGAAATCCCTTCAGGAATGCCTGCTTCTCACGGGAAAACCCTTTCAGGAATTGAAACCGCTCTACGATATTGCTTTACAAGACGGTGAGCAGCTGGCGCATTGCGCCCTCCAGTTGGGAATGACGGAAGATCAGTTCATGCAAACCGCGGTCCGTGCCGTGGAAGCCAAGGAGCGAATCAACCGGCTGGAGATCGATGCCAAGATGGATTCCCGTTCGTTGCGCCAGATTCTGAGGCGCGTGGAAGACGGGATGATGCGGGCCAAGCTGGCCAAAAGCGAGCTCATTGAAGCCAATCTGAGGTTGGTGGTGAGCATCGCGAAGAAGTATACGAACAGAGGCCTTCAGTTCCTCGATCTGATCCAGGAGGGGAATATCGGCCTCATGAAAGCCGTCGACAAATTCGAATACCAGCGCGGGTACAAGTTCAGCACCTATGCCACCTGGTGGATCCGTCAGGCCATCACGCGAGCGATCGCGGATCAGGCCCGAACCATCAGGATCCCGGTGCACATGATCGAAACGATCAACAAGCTCATTCGGACCTCCCGCTACTTGGTCCAGGAATTGGGGCGGGAGCCCACACCGGAAGAAATCGCCGAAAAGATGGAATTCCCGGTGGAGAAAGTGCGCAAGGTCCTAAAGATCGCCAAGGAGCCCATCAGTCTGGAGACGCCGATTGGTGAGGAGGAAGACAGCCACCTGGGCGACTTCATCGAGGACAAGCGCGTGGCCTCCCCGGTTGATGCGGTGATCAACCTGAACTTGAGTGAGCAGACCCGAAAGGCCCTTGCCACGTTGACACCGCGAGAAGAAAAAGTGCTCCGCATGCGATTTGGAATCGGCGAAAAGGCGGATCACACGTTGGAGGAGGTTGGTCAGGATTTTGCGGTCACGCGTGAGCGCATTCGACAGATCGAGGCCAAGGCGTTGCGTAAGCTGCGCCATCCCAGCCGCCGCAAGGAATTGAAGAGCTTCATCGAAACCTAGACATGAAGCAACGGTTTGAGGACTCGAGCGCTCGATTGCCGTGATCGAAGGCTTGAGGTCCCATATCCCGCCTGCCAGTTTTCAGTCCTCCCGCGCTCGGTCCTCGAACCGGGCGCAGGGGGCCTCCTCCCGAAGTCCTGTCGCTGGGAAGATGCTCACTGACCTCATCCGGTGAGCCCCTGCCCTGAAACCCGACGGAAGCGGTCTATTCTCTCTCGTTCGTGGCGGCTCAGCCCCATACGATTTGGGGTCCGGAGCCTCCTCTAACGGCGTCCTGCGGCGCCGCTTCGAGGAGTGGGCTGCGTTGAAGCCGGTTTACCGCTCAACGTCTTGATGATGTGTATCAGCATGAGGCAAAGAGATTATGGATCTCAGTGCGTTGAAAGTATTGCTGTTCGATGACCAGCGACTCAAGCTGAAACATTACCTGTCGGTGCTCCGCTTCTGTGGGTTTCGTGAAATCCAGGTTGCCGGAGATGTTGCAGGCGCAAGAGAGATTATCCTTTCCAGTCATCTTGATTTGATCATTGTCACCCATTTCGATGAGGGTGTCGGGCTTGACGCTCTCCTGCTCGAGCTTCGAAACATTGAAGGGAGCTCGGGGGTTCCCGTGGTCGCGCTGGCTCCGGACCAAGGGATTCGTTACTCCCTTGGCATCTTGAGCAAAGGGGCGGCAGGCGTTTTGGTCGAGCCCGTCAGCCGCGAGACACTTGAGCGGTTGATTCGGAACATCTTGGTGACGGGGTCCGCTCAAGATGCCCTGAAAGGGATGCTCAAGGAGGCATGGAGGCTGTTGGAGGCCGGCGATTTGGAGCAGGCCGCAGGCGCGTTCAATTCCTATTTCATCGCGTACCGGACCGTGTACACGAGTCAGAATGCCCGGTATTTCGAGGGGAGTCTCGGCCTTGCTCGAACCTACACCTTGGGGAAGAAGTGGCTCGAGGCCGAAGACCAGCTCCAGACGGCCATCACCATCGCGCGCAACTTCCCGGATAAGCTGGAAACGCACCTCGAGCTGCCCAAAGCCTATTTCGAATATGGTTTTCTCAATGAGCAACGTGGACTTGTGGACAAGGCCATCAAGAGCCATCGTACGGCCTTGTCGGTCAATCCGTTCTTTGTTCCCAGCATTCGGTCGCTGTTGATTCTCCTCCACCAGAGAGAAAGACTGGATGAGATAATCCAGATTCTCGAGGAAATGGGAGAGGGCTTCCTGCCCTATAGCGATCCGATGTCCGAAATAGCCGGGGTGCTCGCCGACCTGGCGGCCAAGTCGATCGAGGAAGGCCGTCTGGGCATGGCGATGGCTCTGTTTGACCGGCTCTTTCAGTTACCGCATGGCAACGTTCCCGTGCAGATCAGCACCGCTGATTTCTTCCTGGCTCAAGGGAGGACCAGTGCGGTCCTGACCCACTTGCTCGAAGTCAGCGAAACGATCAAGGCGCATGAGATCTTTTTCAAGATTGGGCAGATCCTGCTCGACAGCGAGCGTTGGCTGCGCAATCACGGAAGACCCAGACGGACGGACCGCGTAGACTATAGCTATTTCGCCGAGAAGGAGCCCGACGAGGTCGTGGGCATGGCGCGCGAAGCATTCTCGCAGGGCTTGCTCCTCGAGCCCCGTAATGCCCTGGGGCGTCTTCACCTGGCGTACTGCGAGCTACGTTTGGGAGATCGTGAAGCGGCGCTCCAGTTGCTGAGTGAGCTCAGGGAGGTTCAGAAGAAAGACGCGGACTTCATGCGATACGCTATCGAGCTCCTCCTGGAATCGCGCTTGGCCGACGAGGGAGAACGATGGCTCAAGACAGCCCTTCGCCAGAATCCGAGAGATGTTGAATGCTGGCAGCTCTACGCCAATTTCTTCAAGGCTCAGCGCAGAGCCGGTGAGGCCGCGGAATGCATGAAAAGGGGACTCTCCATTCAGCCCGATCACGCCGGAATGAATTTGGCACTGGCGAAGTATTACCAGGAGGTGCAGCAGGTCGATGCGGCGATCGGTCTGCTGGAGCGCGCGGCAAGCCTCCTTCCCGAGGATGCGGAGATCGAGAAGGCCTTGAGCAGCCTCCTCGCCACGCGTCAACAGCCTGCCAAAAAGTCCAAATGGTTTGGGCTCGCACGATGATCCGGGGGCTCTGGTAGGAACGAGGGAAAGCGCTTGACAAGGTTTCCGCCCTCTCTTTATATAGAGCATCCGTTGACCGAAGCATGTTGGGCCCATAGCTCAGCTGGTAGAGCCACCGGCTCATAACCGGTAGGTCCCTGGTTCGAGGCCAGGTGGGCCCACCAAGGAACCAAGGACCGATGCAAGGGCAGATAAGCATACCGACTCCCAGGAAGCGACATCGGGGAGGCATCCGGGTGAGCGCCGACGGCGTTAAGGAGGATCAACAGCCGACGCAATTCGGATTGAAAACGATATCTCGGCAGAGGCAGACGAGGGGTGTTCCAGGCGGACACCCCTTTTTTTTGTGTTTCCTCAATGAGGCGGAATGATGATTTGCGTGAGCGACGTGATTGGCTGGATCGATGACTACGCTCCATTTCGACTGGCCGAGAAGTGGGATCACTGTGGGCTTCAGGTGGGGGACCCCGCATCGAAGGTGGAGCGGGTGCTGGTTGCTCTCGATGTGAGCTCTCGAACGTTGGATGAAGCGATTCGACGGGAATGCCAGGCGCTCGTGACCCACCATCCGCTCATTTTTCGTCCCATGGCCGCTGTCCGCGAGGATGAATATCCGGGAGCCCTCGTGGCCAAGGCCATTCGAAATCGGTTGAGCTTGATCGCGGCACACACCAACCTTGACATTTCCCGGGAAGGAACGAACGATCGATTGTGCGGCCTGATGGGGCTGGCGGATACTGTTCCTATGGATGCGGGAGGCTCCGTGGATGGGGAGGGGGCTCCGCTCGGCATCGGGCGTGTGGGGAGTCTGCCGCAAGTCGTGCGATTGGCCGGATTGGCCAGGAGTCTCGAGCTCGCGCTGGGGGGGGCAAAGGTGAGAGTGGTGGGAAGCCCCGATCGATCGATCCGGCGCGTCGCCGTGTGCACGGGAAGCGGCGGCAGCCTGCTTGATGCGGCTCTGGCCGCCGGCGTGGATGCGTATGTGACCGGCGACATCAAGTACCACGAAGGGCAACGAGCGGTGGAAGAGGGGCTCGCTCTGATCGATGTGGGGCACTTCGCTTCCGAGCACATCATCATCCATCCGCTTGCGGAATACCTTGTGAGGCGCTCTCGTGAACGACAAGTGAGGTTGGATGTGTGGGAATCCACGGAAGAAAGCGACCCCTTTTGGTACCTTTAGTCGGTTGAGATGGGCCTGCGGATCGACCGTCGCAGTCGGACGGCGTATCCGGCATCTGAAGGAGGCAGGAATTGTTTGAACAGCTCAAGCACTTGGTGGAATTACAGCTGTTGGAGGACAGGAGACGGGAGCTGATCCGCGGATTTGAGGCAACGCCGAAGCGGGTCGCAGACTTAGAGAAGGAATATGAACGGCTTGAAGAGGCGTTCCTTGCCAAGAAGGCTGAGCTGGATCATGCACGCAAGATGCACCGGGCGCTCGAGCAGGGGATTGCCGACCAGGAGACCAAAATTGCCCGCAGCAAGACTCGCATGAACGAGGTCAAGACCAACAAGGAGTATCAGGCCATTCTTAAGGAGATCGAAGACATCAAGAAGGAAATTGGGGGAAAGGAAGACGAGGCCCTCGAATACATGGAGAAGATCGAGCTTCTCGGCAAGCAGGTGAAGGTGGAAGAGAAGGAGCTGAGCGGTCACAAGGAGCGGATCGAGGCGGAGAAAAGGCAGCTTCTTGCGGAAAGCGAGCGTATCAAGGATAGGCTGGACCGTCTGGATGGAATCGCTCAGAAAGTCCGAGAGCAGGTCGATCCGGCTCTTCTGAAACGGTGTGATCACCTGCTGGAGCGACAGGCCGGAATCGCCGTGGCCGCGTGCGAGGGAGGCGTCTGCCAGGTGTGTCATCTGAATATCCCCCCGCAGAAGTACATCGAGCTCATGAAGGATGAATCCATCATGAACTGCCCCCATTGTCACCGCTTTCTATACTGGCCGGGCAACGAGGCGTACACGGTCTTCGAGGAGGACTTCGACGCGATTTAACGGTGTTGAAAAAGGTTGCCAATCGGGATGGCGTATACTATTTAGGTAGCGCCCTGAGGCATCCTGGATAAGTCTATTTTTATAATGATTTCAATCTAGATGAGGGAGAGGTTCAGGCTCCATGTCGACGCACGGGTTAAAGGTCTTTTCCGGCAACAGCAATCCCGAGCTGGCTCAGCAGATCTGCAATTCCCTGGAGGTCTCGTTGGGACGCGCGCTGGTGAGCACGTTCAGTGATGGGGAGATTCGGGTAGAAATCAGTGAAAACGTGAGAGGGGTGGACGTCTTCATCGTGCAGTCCGGCGCTCATCCGGTGAATCAGCACTTGATGGAGCTGCTCCTCATGATCGATGCCTGTAAGCGCGCTTCCGCCCGTCGCGTCACCGCAGTGATCCCGTATTACAGCTACGCGAGGCAGGACAGGAAGAATAAACCGCGCGTTCCAATCACTGCACGGCTGGTAGCGGACATGATCGCCCGGGTGGGAGCGGAAAGAGTCCTCACGATGGATCTTCACGCCGGTCAGATTCAGGGCTTCTTCGATATCCCGGTGGACAACCTGTACGGGTCGCCCATCCTGCTCCCTTACATCAAGGAGCAGTTGAACCACGGCTTGGTGATCGTCTCCCCGGATGCGGGCGGCGTGCCTCGGGCACGCGCCTATGCCAGGCGGCTGCAGGCGAGCCTGGCTCTCATCGACAAGCGCCGCTCAGACGTGAACGAGGCCGAAGCCCTCAACATCATCGGCGAAGTGGAAGGGAAGACCGCCGTGGTGCTGGACGACATGGTGGATACGGCCGGGACCCTTGTCGAGGCCACGCGCACGCTGCTTGACAAAGGGGCTCGGGAGGTCCACGCCTGTGTGACGCATGCGGTCTTGTCGGGTCCCGCCGTAGAGAGGATCGAGAACAGCCCGTTAAAAAGCCTGGTCGTTACGGATACCCTGCCGTTGCGGCCCCAGGCGTCCCAATGCAAGAAGATCAAGTGCCTGCCGTCCTGCCGACTTTTTTCCGCAGCCATCCGGAGCATCCACAACGAAGACTCCATCAGCTCACTGTTTGAAATCCAGCACTGACATATCGCGGACGGGCTTTCCCCCGGCTCGTCCGCTCAACCTTTCGTGACGATAGCCATGGCGGAGCAGCGTTACCTTTACGACATCGATGATTATCCTCCGATCCGCCTGGGTGTGCTCTACGGCTTCCAGTGGGCCGTCATCATGTTTCCGGCCCTCATCGTCGTGTCGAACCTGAGCTGCCAGGCACTGCAGACGGATGTCTCCGGGGCGATTCGCTTCTTTCAGCTTGTGCTGCTGACTTCCGGGCTGCAGACGCTCTGCCAGTGTTTGTGGGGACACCGGTATCCCATTCTGGATGGTCCGTCCACGGCGCTGCTCTTGACCTTCGTGACCCTTGCTCCCTACGGGATCCAGACGATTCAGGGAGGAACGATTGCGGGAAGCGCCCTGCTCGTTCTCCTCGTGGCCTCCCGGAAGCTGGAGCGCGCCATCGCCTGGGCCACTCCGAACGTGGTCGGCGTTATCCTCATGCTCATCGCCTTCACCCTGCTGCCGCATCTTCTCCGGTCCCTGATCGGGGTGAGTCCGGCCGAGCCTCACGGCAGCGGGATGGTCTTTCTGGTGAGCCTCCTGCTGGTGACGGTTACGGCGGGTCTGGCTCACTGGCTTCGCGGGTTCTTGAAGACCGTGGCTCTGCTGATCGGCATGTTCCTGGGGACGATTGTCTTCCTTGTGCTGCAGCGCGTGGAGGTCCAGGGTGTTCTGCAGGCCCAGTGGTTCAGAATGCCGGTCCTTTGGACGCCCATCAGGCCTTCCGTCTACTGGCCGGCGCTTCTTGCCTTCGCGTCGTCCTACGTCGCTGTGCTGGTGAACAGCCTCGGCAGTCTCCACGGCGTTGCACGCATCACCGACAATGCCCGCCTGCCTGAAGCCATTTCCCGAGGCGTTCTGGTGAACGGCCTGGGAGGGATTTGCTGCGGACTTCTGGGGCTGGTGGGGACGGTGAGCTACAGCATGAGTCCCGGGGTGATCCTTGCCAACCGGGTGGCGAGTCGCTACGCGGTTGCCTGGTGCGGTATCATTATGATTGCGGCTGCCTTCTTGCCCAAGCTGGCGGCATTGCTGTCCATGATTCCTGCCCCTGTGGTCGGTGCGGCCCTCTGTACGGCGATGGGAGCCCAGGTGGGAGCCGGGCTGGCGGTCGTTGCCGGGGGAGGGCCGACCGTTCGGGACTATTTCGTGGTGGGGCTGCCGCTGCTCATCGGTACGATGGTCGGGTTCCTACCCGAGCCGTTTATGGCTTCGATGCCGACATCCCTGCGTGTGTTTTGTGGGAACGGACTGATTGTCGGCATCGTCTTGGTTCTGGCTCTGGAGCATCTGGTACTCAGGAAGCCAAAGGACGCTCGTCCTGCTTAAGCTCCATGTCGGTGGCGGCATCACGTCGCTAAGGGAGAAGCGTCTTTGGTCAGCGAGCATGCAATGGCAGAAAACAGCGTTCACTGTCCGACGTGCGGGTCCCTGGTCACCGTCTATCGCAACCCGTTTCTAACGGTTGACGCGATTGTCTCCCTGGGTGCTCAGGGAGTGGTCCTCATCGAGAGGAAGAATCCTCCATACGGGTGGGCGTTGCCCGGAGGATTCGTGGACTACGGCGAAAGCCTCGAGGAGGCGGTCCGCCGCGAGATTCAAGAGGAAACGGGCCTCGAGCTCGAGCGGCTTGCCCAGTTTAGGGCCTATTCGGACCCGCGTCGGGACCCAAGACACCACACGGTGACGGTGGTGTTCACGGCCGACGGCCGTGGTGATCTGCACGCAGCGGACGATGCTGCCCGGGTGGCCGTCTTTCCTCTGGACCACCTGCCGACGCCGCTTGCTTTCGATCACGGTGAGATCCTTGCAGACTACCGCAGCCGTCTGGCGGCTCGGGGGGCATGATCACCATGGAGAAGGGAAGGGGTACGGAGGCCGAATCTCCAATATCATCGCCGGCCGAGCACATTCGGTCGGTGGAGGCGCGAACCTATGATCGGTTTGGATATCACGATCGGCGTCCGCATTGGGTGATCCAGGAGAAAGCCTACACCCTTCATCTCAACGGCAAGGAGATTCTGACCCTGCTTTGCGCCGGACACCACGTGGATGAATTGGCAGTGGGCTTCTTCCATGGGGAAGGCTTTCTGGAGAGCTTGGAAGATCTCGTCAGGGTTGACGTCGATCCGGAAGCGGGGACGGTCGATGTGACAACCCGCTCGGAATCGGCCCTCGCGAACCGCTTGTGGCAAAAGCGAACCGTTACCTCGGGATGCGGCAAGGGATCGCTCTTCTATTTCGCTTTGGACGCGCTCTTGAGTCACCCCAATGAAAGCAGCCTCACGGTGCGTCCCCACCAGGTCGTGGAGCGGGTCGAAGACCTCAATCGTCTGAGCGAAACGTATCGGCACACGCACGGGGTCCACAATACGGCTTTGGTGGAGCCGGACCGGGTGGTTCTCTTTCGCGACGATATCGGACGCCACAACGCGGTGGATATGATTGCCGGATACGTGCTCCTGAACACGGTTTCGCTGGATGACAAACTCTTGCTGACGACGGGGAGACTCACCTCGGAGATTGTCATCAAGGCTGCCAAGATCGGGCTGCCGATGGTCGTCAGCCGGAACACGGCGAGCTCACTGGCCATCGAGCTCGCCCGCTTGCTGAACATCACCTTGATCGGC
>CAZIEW010000027.1:0-58368 GCA_964538515.1 uncultured Syntrophobacteraceae bacterium | reverse complement strand
GCTGCACCAGCATGAAGCCTGCAGTTGGGGGTGTTGAAAGGGAATAGGAAGTGAGTGATCCGGCTTGCCCTGCGAGCTGCAGGCTGGCAGACGATGATTGATCGAGGACGAGCGTGTCCACGCTCTGGGACTCGTAGACGCGAAACACCCCGCCGTCTTTCGCCAGAAAGTCGCGGATCGCATCGCGCTCGGGAAGGTCGACCAGGACATCCCGAACGAGGAGATGGGTGTTGACGGAATCGATGAGCGAGGTGAGCTCGCCTCCGAGCTCATCCGCGTGGGAGAATTCGGCGCTAAAGGCGACGAATGTCCCTGTCAGCGAGCAGCTCATGATCCAACGGGCGATGCCGGAGCATGCGGGAAGGATATCCCCGAAAGCGGCCGGCAGCGTTTTGGCTGCCGCACTTCCATTCACTTCGGAGCCCGTGATGGCGAAGTCGATCGGGAGACCCTGCTCATTGTCGACGATTCTGGGCTGCGCCGAGTCGATCTTCACGTGTCTCGCCGTGCCGGTCCCGTTGTTCTTGACGCGCACTCCCAAAGAAAAGGGAACGGGCGATTCAGTCTCTGGGGTAGAAGGATTGTCCCCATACACATCGCCTGGCAGAAAATAATCCAGTACCATCCGCGGCATGGGCTTGACGAAAATGTGATCGGGAGTGACCGTGGTTGAGTGTTTCTCGCCCCCGATCGTGTAGCTGAGCGTTGCCCCGACGTAGTAGAGCGTCCCCTCCTCGACCCCCTTCGAAGCGCCTGGTGCCGGGATGATGAGCCAGTGGATGTCCGCGCTCGTCTTGGGCGATACGGTCCCGAGTCCGTCCACCCGGTTGATCTGCTCCAACGAATTGAGCCGGATAAAGAAAAGAGCCGTCGCGTCATCCGGATCCGAGCTCGCCCGAACGGTCTTCCCGTTCTTGTCCAGAAAGGTCACATCGACGCCCACATTTTCCAGACTGATCAGATCGAGCCCGTTATTGATCCGCATATGCGCATCAAAGGCCTGCCTCTCCAGCGTCAACTCCTGCGCCACTTCGATTTTCACGCGCGCGCAGGCAGAGTCTTGGGCAAATGGCCCACTCTCCAAAATGGCGAAAAGCGGGAGCGTGGTCACGAGGATCATCACTAGCGACACTTCAACCCGTCGCATTCTCTTCATTTTCCAAGAACTCCCGCGCACTAATGAGGCCGCGTGTTGGTTTTGCGTCCCATCAATCGGTGATAACGTGCCGGCTTCTGCCGGCAGACTCTCTAAGCCCTTTAATTGTCAAATAATCCATGGGACCTCACACCAGACGGTGCTTCAGTATTCCACCCTTGAAGGTGTGCCCCTTCATTTTGACAAAGGTCTGTTGCGACGTCTCAATAGAGAGAAGGACTGCATCAGAGCATCGCTGCACTTTCTTTCTAGCTTAAAAGCAATCGATCAGCGAGTAATCAGAAATAAATACACATAGGGAATTATGGATGTTATGATAGCTATGACTGAAAATTGTTTGTGTCTATCATAATATAATCCAAACAACGAAATAAGAATACTAATGTTAGATAAGCTTAATGATATTAGCATTAACTGTCTGCTCCAAAGTGTAATAGTATATAAAAATATCATGATGCCTGTTATTGATACTGCTAACCCCAAAATGCCAAAAAGATTTAGTTGGATGTATGATTTCATTAACTAATACAAGTTACGATCAAAAACGTTGTTAGTCTTTAGATAAGAGTTATTATATCATAATTATATTTAAAAGTTTAGCGTATATCGATTTAATCAAGTATATATTAATTTTATAATCATAGTTTCTATGAGATGATTTGGAACATTCTCCCAGATGTGGCGTTTGTAGGTCGCTTCGGCTACTTTTGAGTTTAGTTTTGTATCTATAATTTGAATATTTATATAATTAATATGTTTAAATCGTATATCAAAGTGTCTTCCGAATTCAGGCAGACCTATGCTGTTGGTATATATGCATACAATTTTTATTGTTGAGTCAATGTCTTTGGCATATGGATTTATTCCGTGTAAAATTAAGCTTTCGCAGATTTGCATGTCAATATATCCAACATCTTTATCGAATTTCCTTCTGAAATGATCATTGTGATCGTTGCATTCAACTGATACAATTGCATTACGATGTTTTTTAATATCAAAATCTGATGTTTTTTGAATGGACACATCTATTTCTTTATCTTTGCAACTAATTGTGATTGTTAATATAATGCTTGCTATTATTGGGCAGAACGCTTTAGCGGTTAGGTTCTGAGACCATGGCATTGGTGTATTCTCCGTTTATTCTTTATAGTTTTTTGTATGTAATACCTGCAATTCACAATATTCTATCTATTCATGCAGTACATTAAAATTTATACTTTAGATTCCTCCTAGTAAAGTTCCAGCTGCATAGCAATGGCATCCGCTCCACCAGTCTTTGATGAAAACTTGCATCTGATCGCGTGTAAATTGCTCGGCTCTTCGATATCGATCCTTACAATCGGTCGCCCTCCAGCCTGGCTCCACCCAGTCATGCTCTCCGGATAAGAACAGTCCATTCCAGCTGGATGGGATTACGTTTTCTGGAATAGAATTTGGAGTTCCGCTGATGGGGCCAACGACTTGAGTTAATAAATCCAAGGCATCAGGGTTCTTGGGAATTGCATGCGCGTAATAGTCTTGCCATGCATGGGTTAAGTGTCCAAATAATATGAGACTTCGTCCGCAATTTTCTATGCTTGGGTTAAGCATTGCTATGTGTATTAAATTCCAGCTTGTATTAATAGTGTTTGAATATTCTAATATGGCTTTTTCTGCTTTTTCACCTATTGAACGATTAAAATGCCATGAATTTATAGTTTTAAGACTTCCTGTATCAACTGCCAGATTGTTGGCTACAATTGCATCTAGGATTAAACTGGAATAATTGCCCATTTCTGAGGGATAGGTAATTCCAGTCCAGGCCTTTCTTGTCAGATCTTCATGCCCTCCTCCTAGCCATAATCCATAAGAGTCATAAAATGAATTAGGATTGCTGTTTGCATATTGATATAAATTAAGCCCGTGCCCTAATCCAGCTGGATCAGTTTGTAAGTACAGTCCAATTTTAGGATCATAAATTCTATGATAATTGTAATATAGATTTGTTTCCTCGTCTTGATATTGGCCAGGAAATCGCAGATTGCTGACAATTCTTTTTTTCTGTAAGATTGAGGCACTACCAAAGGGGCTGTATTTCGATGACCACACTGAGTCACCAGTTGTAGTTGTCATCTGCATCGGTGTTCCGAGGCGATCGTTCTGATAGTAGTAATATTCAAAGTTAACTTTCATAAGAAGAGGATCTCGAGTCCATTTAGATTCTGGAGTGTATCCATAAGACTTGAACTCTATTCCGTTAGAATTGTATTCGCCGATCAGGCCTTCATCTGTATAGAAGAAGTGAGTTCGAGTACCAGAAATATCCTTCCAGAGTCTACGCCCGAAGGGGTCATGATAGTAAGTCGCGATAGTCTTACCTGAAGCAGTTTGAACTTGGACCTGGCGGTTCTCGATATCGTAGATGTAATTAGTGACCTCAAGACCTTGCATTTTTCTAATGGTGTTGCCGTTGGCATCTTGGGTGAAAGTGACGTCATCGTAAGCTTTAAGCCCGTTATTGTCATTGTATATCCATGTTCCGTAGATCCCAGCAGAGGTAAGGCGATTCCCCAGCGGATCGTACGTGTAAGTTTCATTGGATTGGTTTGGGTCTTGTACGTTGGTCAACCGGTAAAGGTCGTCGTAATCGTAAGTATACTCGCCATGTTCGGTGACCTTGGTCGTGATGTTGCCCATGCGATCGTGCTGGTAATGGTAGTCCATGAGCACGTTTTGTGCGGGATCGCGTACGGTGATGGATTTCGTGCGCATGAGTGGATCGTAGGTCAGCTCGCGGGTTGTTCCACCGGGATAGGTGATGAGAGTTGGGCGGGTCCATGAATAGGTGTTGTAGGTGATGAAGCCCTGGCCAGGGATCGCTATGGATGTCAGCTGGTTGTTCCCGTCATAGGCGTAGTCGTAGGTGATGCCGTCGGGGCCGGTGAAGCTCTTCTTGGCGCCGTTCCCGTACCAGGCGGTTTGGGAGGAAAGGGTGAAGGGACCGTAGTCGACCGATTCGGCGATCTTGCGATAGGCATCATCGTAGGAATAGCTGCCTGTGGTTGTCCCGTCATCGTAGCCCGTGAGATGTCCCGTGCGGTCGTAAGCAAAGAGCACTGTCTTAATCGGAGTTGCGTCCCCTGCATGCTCAAAGTAGAGAACTTGGACGAGTTGCCCAGTCGGCTCATATTGGTATTGGATTTCTTGGTTCTTGGCATCTACCTTCCTGACTAGGCTTCCGACTCCGTCATAGGCGTACGAGGTGATTTCACCCATGGGACGTGTCTCGCTGGTCTGGCGGTTGTTCCGATCGTGGGTAAACCGGGTCGTGTTCCCGTTGGCATCAGTCAGAGACACGAGGTTGCCCCTCGCGTCATAGGCATATCGGGTCTCATGGCCCATCGCGTCGGTTACAAGGATGGGGCGGTTAAGGGCATCATAGGTCGTGCCCGCGGTCTTTCCTTCCTTGTCCGTTGTGCTCGTGAGATTTCCACAAACATCGTAGCGAAAGGTGGTCACGTAAGCTTCGGTTTCACTCAGCACGTCCCGTTCTGCGGTCTTTCGGCCACGGGAGTCGTATTCGAATTCCTTGGTGAAGGTCGGATAGATGACCCTTCTCGGCCTGTCAGTGCTTCCGGTGCACGAGGAACAGCCGGAGCTTTCTTCGTACTCGAAGCGCGTCTCGTTTCCGCTTCCATCAATTGTCTTGGCAAGCCGTTCCCTCTGGTCGTACTCGTACCGGATGGATTTCCCTTCCGGGTCGGTCTGGCAGGTGAGCAAACCGGACACGTTGTAAGTGAACGTGGTTGTATCGCCTGCCCCATTGGTGCTCCGAACGAGCCTTCCCATGGCGTCATAGGCGAATCGTTTCTCTTTGTTCTCAGCGTCGACCTCCTTCACCTTGTGTCCCAGTTTGTCGTACTCAAACGTGCTGGTATTGCCCGATGGGTCTCGAATCGAAAGCAATCGTCCCGCCGCATCAAACTCGTAGAGCCACTCGTTTCGGTTGGCATCTGCGAGGGTCAACGCGTTGCCCATCACATCATGCGTTGCCTGCGTCACGTTCCCCTCGCCATCCGTTGCGCCCACGTTGTTGCCTTTGGCGTCGTATTCCATCGTGGCTACTGAATCGCGCGTCACGGCATTCCCTTCACGCGTGACCGTGAGAAGGTTTCCGTTGTCGTCGTAGGTGTACCTGGTCACGCGCTCCTCGGGCGAGCCTGCCGCTTCCGTCTTTCGAAGGAGGTTACCGGTTTCGTCATACGAGAAGAGTGTCTCGATCCCCCGCTCGTCGACCGCCTTTGTCCTGCGATTCAACGGTCTGGCGTATTCGTAGGAGACCTGCGTGCCGTCTGGATGGAGCACACGGGTCACGTTGTTCCATTCATCGCGGTCTTTTCGGGTGGTGAAGCCCCGTTCGTCAGTGATGAGCAGATTCCGTCCGTCTTTTATGATCTTGCGCGTGGTCTTCCCATTGATATCGACCCGCCGGGTTTCGCCAAAACGGTCATACCAGACTTCCTTGATCATTCCCGATGGGAATTTCACCTGAGCATAGTATTCCTTCCTGGAGTCGTCATAGTCGAACTGGAAGGAGGTTGTGGCGCCTGCGGCGTCCACCACTCCGGAAACGTTTCCGTAAGGATCGTATTTGATGACGGTGGAATGACCTTCGGGGTCGGTCTTCTTGGTGAGTCTCCCATTCGCGTTGTACTCGTAGGAGCTCGAATTCCCGAGGACATCGTTGACCGAAGAGAGACGAGCGTTCGTGTAACCGTATTCCACGCAGCGACCGGTGGCATCGCGCACAGCGCGCAACCGTCCGTTGGCGTCATATTCGAACCAGATCACCTGGTCATCGTTTCTGTCCGCGATGCCGAGGACCTTCCCGTTTGCTGCCGTCTCGTAGAGCAGTTTCCCAACGGTTCCCGTGGGCAACCCGTACGACACCATCCTGCCCCGGAGATCGAAGCGCTTCCAGTTCCCGAATTTATCCTGCCAGAGGTATCCATCGGCTCTTTGCGTAATGGTGTAGGTCTCATGAACGTACACGGCGGTAGCACCGCCCGTGCCCGCGCGCTCGTAGATGACGCCACCTTTCTCGATCGACTTTACAGTCTGCCCGAGGGAATCGAGGGTGAGCACGAGATTGTGGCGAAGGTGCTCGAACCGCCAGGCGTTGTCATAGAAGAGGCGCTCAATGTGGATCGCGCCGCCCGGAGCTTTCACTGCAAGGTCCGTTACCCGGTCGTTGTATTCACGGAGCACCAGGTGGACAGATGAAGCCACGTTCTGGCTGACGTCCTGCTCATTTTCAGGCGGGCAGTGACCCGTTTCGCAGCTGCTTTCTTTCCTGTCCGGCTTGGGCCAGCACTTGACCCCCTCGATGGGCTTCGGACTCGGGGTCGGGGTGGGGCCGACCGTGCCGCTTCCTCCCGGGTAGGTGTAGTCCCAGGTGCTGCCGCTTCCGCTTCCGGTGCCCGGAGAGCCGGGAGGACTTGAAGAGGCGGTGCAGTCTCCGAGTCTGGTGATCACGCAATAGGGGTAACCGCCGGAGCTGGTGCTTCCGCTGGCGCAGCGGTAAGTGTAGGTGATTCGGCCGCACTGGGTGGACACCTCGCAGCCTCCGCCGGTCGCCTGACCATCCTCCGCGGGGTTGAAGGATCTCAGGCACGTGACCCGGAAGGGGACCGTCACCCGCTGTTTGGCATCGAGGCTCGCCGGGATGGGGGTCAGAAGCTCGTACCGTGTGCTGTCCCCGCCGTTCGGAAGAGCGAATTGAAGGGTATCCGCGCGGATGAGTCCGTAATTGGTGAGCGTGAATTCCCCGTGGTAGACGTCCCCCGCTTTCATCTGCGGCAGACTGACCGACGACGGCTCGGCCACCACCACCGGCGCGGGGACGTTGGTCTCGTAGGTCGCTTTCAGGACGATTTCGTAGCGATCCTGGATGGTCGTCTCGACAACCTGCCACTCAACGGTCACCAGGTTGTATTCCAGGAAAACGGACTGATCGAGAGTGATCCCGGGCTTGATCCAGAGCCGCCCGATGTGCTCCTGGTGGTTGTTTGCCGCGATCCGAACCTTGTACCTCCCGGAGGGGAGGGCGGTAAACATGGCCTCACCGAGGCTGTCGCTCGACAAGGTTCTCTGAATGGTGAGCACCTGTTCGTGCTGAACCGTGATGGAGGCGCCGGAGAGCCCCTGGATAATCTGCCCTTTAGCGTTCACGGTTCCCGTGTAAATGTCGGACACCTTGAACAGAGCGCTCCCGACCCCCGACTGGGTGACCGTCACAGAGACGGGAATGTCGGTTCGCCTATAGTTCGCGCTCGAAACGCGGACATAGAAGGTGTAAACGCCTTCGGCGGCGGTTTCAGCGGTCGGGGCGAAGGAAACGGTGACCGGCTTCTTTTCACCGACGGCGATGTTCCCCTGGGAAGGCTCCGAATTGAGCGACACCCAGGCCGGCGCCGGCGATCCGTCCGGTGAAGCCAGGGCGAGCGTCACATCGCTCATTTCCGCAAGACCCCGGTTCTCGAGCGTGACCGTCTCCGTGGCGGCTCCGCCGTAGGCGACTCCGGTTTCGAGGTGGTTCGGGTTGAAGAAGAGTACCGGCTGCGATTCAGAACATTGCAGGTTGACCGTGACGGTTCCCCACGAGCCGTCTCCCTTCTCATCGCTCTTGACTCTAAGAACGAGTTTTGTGGTTGGATCCGCCGTGTTGTCGGCCCAGACCGAGAAGCCAAGCGTTCCCGTCTGCTTCGATCCGAGCGCAGTCAGATGAGACCCCACGGTCAGGTGCACGCCTTCCGGGAAGGCGCCACCCGGCTGGTCGGACGCCTCGCAGGCAAGGTGCACGTTGTGGAGATCTGTTCCATCCCCCGCCGAGACCTGAACCACCACTTCCTTTTGGAAGTTCTTGGGGATATTCAGGTTCATCGTCTGAGGCGTGATGCTGAGCCGGTTGACGATGAACGTCGCCTGGGCTGGCTTGTCGAGCACATCCGGATGGACGGCGAAAACCTTGTACTGGCCGGATTCGAGGGGAAGCGGCTTGAAGATGAACGTGAAGATCCCGCTCGCGTCGGTGTGGACCGTGCTGGTCCGCTCGAAGCCATTTACGGATATGACGAGCCTCAAGGGCGCCTGGGCCACAGGCTGGCCCGAAGCCCGGTCCATGGCATATCCGGAAATGGAGATGTCCTGGTCACCGTTCGAGACTTCGGGTGAAACGGCGGTGACGGCACCGGAGTACGACGTGTCGACGAGGGTCAGCTCATGCCGGGAGCTGAGCCCCTGCATGGTGACCTGCTCCGGCCTTCCCCGGCGGTAGTAAACGTTTTTGACCGCCATCTCGACGCGTACGGCGGCGGGCGCGGTCAGTGGCACGGCAAGCTCGACGGGCTCGGACGTGAAGGTCGCCCCGGAGGCGATTCTTGCGACGGTGTTTTTGTTGGCGAGGGTGACGATGTCTTCCCCAAGGATCTGTCGGTAGCCTTTGCTCGAGAGCACGTTTCCGTCGAGGTCCCGAAGGGTAAAGGTGATGTCGGTCGAGGGCGATGCGCCGGCAGAGGTGGCCGTCAGGATCTCGATCTCTTCCTCGCCCGTGTTCTCGAGGACGAACCGGACCCTGCCCGTGGCTCCCCGCGTGAATGCCTCGTTCAGAATCTGGAGACGCAGCATCCCGTCCACGACGGCGACGTCGCCCGCCCTGCTGATCTCGACCAGCTCGCCTTCGCTTGGAGCGATCGAGAGCGTCGTCGTGATTCGGGCCACGTCGGGAAGGTCCGCATAGCCGCCAAAGGAGACCGGAACGGTCAGCGAGCCGCGCTCCGGCACTTGAAATTCCTCTGAAAGCCCCGAATGGGCTCCGCTCACCACTTTCAGACGAGCGTGCTCGATCCTCGAAGGCGAGCTATTGGAAACGGTGTATTCGAGGCGGTTCATGACGCCGCGCTTGAGCATCTCGCCTTCCTTGAGTGTCGCCTGGAGGACGGGAAGGGTGATGCTGCGCCCGAGGCTCGCGATACCGTTGTCGTCAACGGCCGTGACGGTGTAGCACCGTTCGTCTCCCGCATAGCCCGTGTCCGTAAACGAAGGGGTCGTGAGGAGGTTTCCGTTCAGCTTCACGCTCGATCCCGCGGAAGAGATCTCCACGTTGTAGCCGGAAACGGTTGCGGAACTGCTCCCCGGTGGCGGCGTCCAGGAGAGGACGGGAGCGTTGCTTCCGTTTTGAACGACCTTGAGGGTCGATACGGGAAGCAGCCCGAAGTTGAGGTAGAAGGAATTGGACGGCGCTGATTCGTTTCCTGCCGCATCGACAGCCGTGACCACGTAGCAGTGGTCGGTGGCCGACGGCTTGGGATCGAGGACGGTCGTTTCCTTGACGCCCTTGATGATGGGGGTCATCCCGACCACCGTAAGGATCTCCGTCATGTCCGCGCGGTAGAGGGAATAGGTGACGGGCTCCGCGAGATCATGGGGCGGCTGCCAGGCGGCGTTGATCCCTCGACTGATGAGCTCAAGGGCAAGATTGCTCGGTTCATTGGGCGGAGCCGAATCGGATTCCACTTCCACCTGGGCGCTCAGAGCGCTTACGGCTTCCTGGCCGTTTTCGCGGCGGACGCTGGAAACCGCGTAGGTGTATTTCCCGTCCGCCGGGGTGGCATCGACGGATTCAATCACATTCCCGGTCCGGATCAAGGCTGTGAGACTGTCTTCTCCGGGGCCTTTGCGGTAGAGCTCATAGCCCACCGCGCCGGGCACGGCTTGCCAGGACAGTCTTACCTTCCCCTGCGGCATAACCTTGGCCGTGAATCCCTGGGGGGCGTCGAGCGGCGGCAGGTCGCCCTGGTAGATCTGGAAGCGGTTTTCGCAAAGGACGCGCGTCGACACATTTCCGAGGTCGTCCATGCCCCGGTAGCGAAATTCAAGGCTCTCCACCCGCGCGAGCCCCGCATCGGCGGGCAGAGAGAAGGTCGCCTGATAGGTTTCGGCCTGGCCTGGAAGCGTGGCCGTTTTGGCGACCGAATGGATGGGTGCAGGCGTTCTGCCCTGACCGGAGAGGAGGAATACGAGCTCCGGTGTGGTTCCCGCCTGCACGGGCTCGTTCAATCCAGAGGTAACCGTAAGCGATACGGGGGTGTGCTCGTCGTTTTTGACGGGCTGCGCCGGCTGGATGGAAAGCTGCGATACGGAGGGGCCGCTTGCATCGATCAGCAGGCCGGCTCCGGAATCGATCTCAGTTCCCCGGTTTCCGGCAAGGTCCCGCGCCGAAAAGACCGCATAAGCCGTGCCCGACGGCGTGGAGTCGGTGATGGCGAAAACGCCCGTATACTCGAGATCCGACCCCTTGGTGAGGTCAACCGTAATGGGGGCTCCGCCCTGGGGCGTCATGCTCAAAAACGGCGCAAGAAGGAGCGGCTCGGTCACCGTCAGGCGAACGTTCACCAGCCCGACTCCGATCCTTCCCGTCGCCGGGTCATAGGGACCGGTCGGCACATACTGGATGGACGCAGCGCGAGGCGGCGTTCTGTCGATCGCGATCGAGGCTGCGTTTGAAAACTCGGATTCGTTCCCTGCGAGATCGACGGTCGTGGCGCGGAAGGAATACGCTCCGTCGAAGGGGGGTAGGTTTTCATAGGAGGTGGCGGTAATGGGTCCGGTATTCACTTTGACCGCCCCGGCCGTCGAATCGAAAAAGCCCTCCGCCCGGTAAAGGTTGTAGCCTCGAATGGCCCCTTCCTGCGGAGCCCGCCAACTGAGCCGGACCGTTCCTCCCGAGTGCAGCTCCGCCGTGAGATTGAGCGGGGCGTTGGGAAGGGTGGAGTCGAGCGTGACGAGAATCTCTCCACTTCGAGGTCCAACGCCGCCCCGATTTCGTGCTGCTGCCTGGATGCGGTTTTGTCCTTCGGTCAACGTCAAGGAGGTGGTGAAGTTCCCATTGGCGTCCGCAGGGGTGGCATTGCCCACCTGAACGTTGTTGCCGTAGAGCAGAACTTCCGTTCCCTTATCCGCTCTGCCCGTGACCGTGACGGTTTCCTTGCTGGTGAGAGTCCCCGAGGTCGGCGACGTGAGGATCGGTGCACCCGGGGGCTGGGTGACGACGTCGAAGCTCAGGCTCACCGTCGAGGAATTCCCCAGGGTATCGAAGGCCTTGATGTTGAGCACGTGGCTCCCGTCTTCCACGGACACGATGTTCAAGTAATAGGAGTAGCGCGTGGAGCCGTTGGTGTCCGTATGGCGCAAAACGCCGTCGACGGCGAGCTCGACCCGGCTCATGCCCGATGGATCCGCTGCACTGACGCTGAAGGTCCCGGAGGTCCGAATCGTCGCTCCGTTGGCAACAGGCGCGTTCTCAAATCGCAGGTCGGAGACCACCGGTCCCTCTTTGTCGCCCTGTGGCGTGGTCGTGACGGTGGCAACCGCTTTTCTTTCACCTCCCGACAGGTTTACGGTCGTGACCGCAAAGTGGTAAGGGGTGTCGTTGGTAAGTCCCGCGACGCTTGCGATGGCTCCCGTTGTCTTAGCTTTCGGCATCATGCCGGCAACGTTCACGAAGGGCGATTCGCTCACGTATACGCGGTATTCGGACACATACGCTCGTGGCTGTGCATCCGTCCAGGTGAGGGTCACCTTCCCGCTGAAGGGCTGGGCGGTGACGCCCCCGGGGTTTTCGATCAGTGTGATGCCGTTTGCGGAAAGTGGGGAGCTCTCATTTTCGCTGCTGTCATAAGCGGTGACCTTGATCGGGTACGATGTGGCCGCGGAAAGCCCCGTCGGCTCATAGGTGGTTTGAGCCGCCTCGATGGAAACGGGCGTGGCCGATCCGTTGAAATAGACCTTGTAACCGGCGAGGTCTCCTGCCGAGTTGGCCGACTGGCTCCAGCTGAAGAGGAGGCGGTCCGAAAAGCAGTCGACGCGCAGCCCAGTCGGCGGCTCCGGTGGCATCACATCTCTGGGGACAACGGCAACCGGCGTCACGGCCGTGTTGACGTTTCCCCGCACATCAAAGGCCACGACCGCGAAGTAGTACGTTTTCCCTCGGAGGAGGTTGGAGGCGGTGTATTGGAAAGTCGCTCTGGGAAGTGTGGCTCTGGGTGCCATGCCGCCAATCTGTGAGAAGGGCTGCTCCGCGGCGTAGACGCGGTAAGAGGCGATGTCCTTCTGGCTCGCCTCGTCGTAGCCGGCCCAGCTGAGGCTCACGGAAGCTCCGGATCCGATCCCGTCGGCCTTGAGGGTGGTGACCGGGAGGGGCAGGGCGTCGTATTCGATTGAAGCGACAACGGAGGGGCTAAGCTCCCCCGTCGTGCTGCGGCACGCAATCTCAAAACGGTTCAAGCCCACCGCAAGGGAGGCTTCGTACGACCATCCCGTCGAGTCGTTCAGGGGAGTCACTTCGATCCCGTTGATGGAGAGCGAGGTTTGAGCATCCTTGGTGCCCGAGAGGACTTGAACGGGAGTGAGGGTTGGGCTGGTTACGGGTTTCAACGTCGGGACATTGGGACGTGTGAGGGCGACCGTTGTCACCAGGTGCGTGTTCTTTTCTTCGTTTCCGACACGATCCACGGCGCGCAGAGCGAACCGGTACGTCCCTCGGTTCGGAAGGACGATGCTCAGCGCACTTCCCGGGTGGGGGATCGTTGCATAGGCCGTCACGTAATCGAGGACTCCCAATCCCTTGTCCCAAAACAACCGATAGGCCTGAGTGTCCGGGGAGGGGGAAGGCACCCATTGAAGCTCCGCACCTGTCTGTGTCACCCACGACCGGAAGTCGGAGGCGGGAGACGGAGGAATCGCATCGACTTGGAAGCTCCTGACCGCCGGCGTTTGATCCTCTTTGCCCGACTGGTCTCTCGCTTTCACCGCAAAGGTGTGCCAACCATCCGTGAGGCTGTAGGCGGTCCAGGAAGTGGCTGCGGCGAAGGACGACCAGGGATCGTTGTCCAGCCTGAATGCGTAGAGGAGATTCGCGGTGGGGGTGCAGTCGTCGCTCCCGGTCCAGGCGAAGGCCACTTCACGAGGGTTCTCGAGGGAGCTCTCCTCGGGGCCTCGAACGAGGGTGGTTTCCGGCGGGGCAGCCTCCTTCACCGGCGTTGTTCGGAAAGTCATCTCTTCGGAGGTGCGCGGGTTGCCAGCCCGGTCTCGGGACTGGACCGCGAAACGGACCGTTGTATCGACCCGGAGGTTTTCGAGCGTGACGGAGTGCACGGTAACCGCGTTTGTGTCCACGGGAGTTGTGCTCTCGGAAGGCATCGAGTAGCCATACGATACTTGCGATGAGGCAGGCTCGCTGGTGCTCCAGGTCACGAGCGCACTGTGGCTCGTGATTTGGGAAACGCTTATGTTGCTGAGCTCAGGCGGCGTGGTGTCGACGGTGAAATTCCTGATGGCGGGGGTCGGGTCAATGTTTCCGCTGGCATCCTTGGCCCTCACGGTGAAGAAGTGAGGCCCGTCAGTGAGTCCGTTGAGAATCTTGTAGGAAGAAGGCTCGAATGAAGACCAGCTCTCCATCGAGTCAATCGCATAGGAGAAGCTCAGATCTCCTCCGTAGAAGTCAGTGCCCTCCCAGGAAAAATAGGGGCTTTTGGTGCCGATGAAGCTCCCCTCGTCCGGACCGTACCGGATCAAGGTTTCAGGCGGGTCAGAGTCTTTGGGAGTTGTGAAGGACGTGGCAAGGGAGAAGCTCGACCATCCTCCGCGGCTGTCCTTGAAGCGGGCTTGCCAATGATAGATGGAATCCGCCTGCAGCAGGGAAAGTGGGACGGAAATGCTGGTGAGTGCTTTGGCGGTCTCTCCACTGTCGTAAACCGGCACCCCAATGGGCTCGTCGTTTCGCCATACCAGCCATCTGGAAGACGTGTGGACGTCTTGTGGGTCGGGATCGGCAAAGGGGCTCACGGTGAGGATCACGACCGGGGGCGAGACGACGGCGTCTGGGGCTGGATGGACATTCACCGGGGGTATGGGGGAGCATTGCCGCTTTCAGAGGGAGGGTTGCCTCCTGCGCCACAGGCCCCCATGTCGGAACGGGTGGAATCGGGATCCCGGATCGCGGGGTCGCCTGCGTCGATGCAGGGTGAATCGGGTTGGAGATGGAAATCGAGGGCTCCGACAAAGCGTGGGTCGATGACAACGTCTGATTCTCCCGCACTGAGCCCCACGGTGTCGGTGTGGTTGCTCCAAAAGGCATTGTAGCAGAGGACGCGTGGGCCGATGGTATCATACAGACGAACGCCACAGCCGTTGAACGCCAGGACATTGGACGAAACGGTGAAGGCTTCCATGATCCAATGGAGGACCACCCCATAGGTATTGTTGACGACCGTGTTGAACAGGATGTCCGCTTTGGAAACATAGGTCACGCGGATTCCGACCTCGGTGCTCTCCCGCACAATGTTGTTTCGAATGGCGATGTCGCCGTAACAATACATTCCGCAAATGGAAATGCCCGTTCCACAGCGCGCGATGTGGTTGTCGACGATTTCGAGGGCGAAGGAGTCGGGCTCCTCAAAAACGATCCCATAGTCGTGACATTCGGAAATCGTGCACCCTTTGACGCTTGCCGATGCTGCCAACCGGATTCCTACGATGCACTGCGAGATGCTGGAATCCTCGATGGCCGCCCCGCGTCTCTCGCACCAAAGCCCTGTGGACGCGTAAGTGACCGCTGCGTGCCGGATCGGTCCGGGCGGGGTTGTGGTATAGCGCGTGACAAGAATCCCAGTCCAACTGCCTGGAGCCGGTGTCGCGGAGGCGGAGGTGAATGTGACGGGCTGGTCGGCAGTGCCGAGCACTTCGAGCCTTCCGTTCACGGTGAGGCCGGTATTGTCGGCAAACCGGATCACGGCTCCTGCTTGAACCGTCAAGGTGATGTCTTCATTGACGGTGACGTTTCCCGTGATGTCCAGCGTCCCGGCCCATGTCTCGTCCGTCAAAACACTTCCCGACGTCGTGGCCGCATGGAGAGTCGGATTCGGGGCTCCGACCCAACCGGCAAGGATGACGGTCAGTAGAAGTGCCGGGGGGGAGATCCGTCTTTTCGGGGAGATTCTGTCTTGCCTCATGTCCATTTCTCGCACTCTCGCTCTCAGCGCTCCGTGGGGCGGCGATCACGACTACCGCTTCAAGGGCAACGATTTTGGCAAGAGTCGGCAAGGGGGGCTTCCGGTGAGGCGATGGACGAACAGAAGATTCATTGCAGGAGCCTCGAGACAAGCACGACAAAAGGCTTGGGCCTGTTGATGTTCCAGGGAAGCTGCCACCCCATGGAGACGCCTCGCCTTCATGGGAGCCGGCATTCGATGACCCTACGCTTCATGACGGTCGCGGGGAGACAAGAGGGTGTGGAGGAGCGTCACGAGGCAGGTTGTCAGAAATAGAATTGGAGTGTGTATCGGAAAGCCCCTCCGGAAACTTGATGAATTCTTTTCCTTGATCTTTTACTGCCCATGACTGGATGAGGTCTGTGCTTCTTTTCTTTTGAAAGCCCTCCGCAATTGGAGTATGTTCTCAGGCAACATCTGGAAGGGATTTCATGGACCTCGAACGTTGTTTCCGGACTGTTTCGGCCGGGTCTTGCCCTTCTCGATCCCTTCACGAACCCAGAGTGGTGAAATCGATGGACGTCGTGGCACTCATCAAGAGCCGACTCGCCGAAACCTACGGTCTTCATTCCCGGTATGTGAATCCCCAGCTGGTACGAGTGCTCGAGGTCATCGGGTATCAGCGCAACTACACCAGCGCCAGAGGGGCCTATCTGATCGACGACCGTGGGAGGCGGGTTCTCGACTTTCTGTCGGGATTCGGCGTGTTCAACATCGGACGCAACCATCCGTTGGTGAAGCAGGTGCTTCATGAAGTCATCGACAGCGACACGGCCAACCTGGTGCAGATGGATGTGGGGTGCTTGTCGGGACTCCTCGCCGAGGCGCTTGCCCAACTTGCGCCGGGTGACCTGGAGGCGGTGTTTTTCACCAACTCCGGGACCGAAGGGGTCGAAGGGGCCTTGAAGTTCGCCCGGCAGGCCACGCGGCGCACGAAGATCGTTTATTGTGCCAAGGCCTTTCATGGACTCACGCTGGGCGCGCTTTCGGTCAACGGAAACGAGGAGTTCCGTGAGCGCAACGAGCCGCTGCTCCAGGGGTGCACGGCCGTCCCTTTTAACGACCTGGAGTCGCTCGAGGAGGCGCTCTCAGGTCGCGACGTGGCCGCCTTCATCGTCGAGCCCATCCAGGGGAAGGGGGCCTTCGTTCCAGATGACGGTTATTTCGCCGGCGTTCGAAGGCTCTGCGATGCGTACGGCACCTGCTTGATTGCCGATGAAGTCCAGACGGGCTTCGGGCGGACGGGGAAGATGTTCGCCATGGACCACTGGAGCGTCGTTCCGGACATTCTGGTGGTGTCCAAGGCCCTCTCGGGCGGGTTCATTCCGGTCGGGGCGATCGTTTGCAAGCGATGGATTCACTCCGCCGTGTTTGACAGCATGGAGCGCTGCTTCGCCCACTCCAACACCTTCGGCCAGAACGACCTGGCCATGGCAGCCGGCTTGGCGACGCTGCACGTGCTGCAGGAGGAAAACCTCGCCTCAAATGCAGAGAGCATGGGACGGGCGCTCGTTTCGGGCCTGCACGATCTCGCTGACCGATATGAAATGCTCCACGAAATCCGAGGCAAAGGGCTCATGCTCGGGGTTCAGTTCGGGGAGCCCAGGTCCCTCACGCTCAAAACCGGCTGGAAGCTCCTGCATTCCATGAATTCCGACATTTTCTGCCAGATGATCACGATGCCCTTGATGGAGAAGTATTCCATCCTCACCCAGGTTGCCGGGCATGGGCTCGACACCATACGCATCATGCCTCCGCTGGTCATTGACCAGGCCGACGTGGACTACTTCCTCGAATCCTTCGAAGCCGTTCTCAAAGACGCTCACCGTTTCCCCGGGTCCGCCTGGACGACCACCAAGAATCTGGCCCTACGCACAGCCCGCAGCGCATGAAGAGCTTACACCATCGATTGCAGGAAGGCGTTCTGAGCGCCGTTTGGAGAGCTGTTTCGACCTATCCCCGCGCCATCCTTGCCGTGGCACTGGCGTTGACCGTCGCATCGTCCGTGTACGCGTGGATGCATTTGCGGATGACGGGTGATCAGGACCGCCTGGTATCCCCCGACTTGCCTTATCAGAAGGCCCACCTGGAGATTCTGCGCAATTTCGGCGACCAGGAATATTTGTTCGTGGTCGTGGAAACGGGAGGGAGCGACGAAGGAAGGCGGCAGGCGGAAGCGTTTGTGGAGAAGCTCGCGGAAAGGCTCCGTGGACATCGGGACCTCCTGCGAGAGATCTTCTACCGCGTGACACCGGATGACCTGGGAGACGCAGCGCTTCAGTTGGCATCCCCGGATGAGCTTGCGGCGCTGAGCCACATTTTGTCTGCACTGAGTCCTTTCATCGATGCCTGGCTCACGGAGCGTACCCTCTCGAGCCTCCTGCTGCAGGTGAGCCGCATCTTCCGGGACGGACAGCGGACACTCTCCGATTTTGACGACCAGACGGCCCTTCGCGGGCTCGAGTGGCTGGCGCGGTTCACCGCAGCCATTCGGGGGGCTGTGGATGGGAAGGTCGAGGATGGCTCGGTCATCGACCTCAATGGCATGGTCGGGTCTTTCCTGGAAGCGGGCGGCGGAAAATATCTCATCATGAAGATCCTGCCGGCCAAGGATTTCAGCACACTCGAAATCGTCGATGCGCCGCTGAAGCTCCTTCGAAGCGAGCTTGCCGCCACGCGACAGGAGCTTCCCCTGGTGCGGGCGGGAATCACGGGACGTCCCGCACTCCAGGCCGACGAGATGCTAACCACCAATGACGACATGACGCGCGCGTCCGTGGTGGATACGCTGCTGGTCGCGGTGCTGTTTGTCTTCGTGCTGCACGGCTGGCTGAGACCCCTCCTCATCATGGTGACGCTCGGGGTGTCCATTGCCTGGACGTTCGGGTTTGCGGCGGTCACCGTGGGGGAGCTGAACTTGCTGTCGGTCGTCTTTGCCCTCGTGCTGGTGGGCATTGGCGTGGATTATGGCGTTCACATCGTGATGCGGTTTCTTGAGGGGACCCACAGGGGGTGCAGTGTGGAGGAGGCCGTGCGGGCCGCGATCTACCACACCGGCCCGGGCATCGTGCTGGGGGTCACGTGCACCGTGTGTACGTTCTATGCCGTTCTAGGCTCGGATTTCAAAGGGTTGGCCGAGCTGGGGCTCATCGGTGGAACGGGGATTATCCTTTGTCTGATCGCCATGATGGCGGTGCTTCCAGCCATGTTGTTGGTTGCCGGGCGCAATGGGCTCTTCCCGAGGACTCCACCGCGAGTCGTGTCCCTGCCTATCTTTCAATGGTTTTCGGATCGCCCTCGATCGATGCTGCTGGTCCTTGCGGGATTGACCCTCGCCGCATCCCCGGGACTCCTCAAGGTGCGGTTCGACTACAATCTGTTGAAGCTTCAGTCTCAAGGGCTTGAATCGGTTGAGTATGAGCGGCGCTTAACGGATTCAAAGGACGAATCGACTTGGTTCGCCGTCCTTACGGCAGACTCGGTCGCCGGGGTCAAGGATCAGGTGGCAAAAGCCCGGAGCTTGCCCTCGGTTGGAAAGGTCGAGAGTATCCTTGATTATTTGCCCGAAGAGCGGGATGATAGGGCGCATTCATTGGCGGATCTCCGGGCTCTGGTGGGACGGTGGGTCGGTCCAATCCCTCCCCCGTCGACCGAGCAAGCGAGCCCACTGGTCCAAAGCTTTGGACAATTGAATGAGACGCTTGCGGCGCTCTCCGAAAAACTGTTTGTTGCAGGGGCCGGCTCGGAGCTTGCCCTCGTGGAGCGGTCCATCGATCAGCTTACGGAGGCGGCCTCGGCTCTCGAAAACAACCCGGGCTCTGTTACACGTCTCAGCGGTTTCTGGAGCAGGGTTGTGGCGGAAGTGCAATCCGTTGCGGAGCGCGTTTTCCGGTGGGTTTCCACGGAGCCCCTGACGGTCGATCGACTGCCCGAATTCGTGCGACGCCTCTTCGTCGGCAAGGACGGCCGTTTCCAGGTCAAAGTATCGCCCCAAGGGGACATTTGGGATTTCGACAATCTTCAGAGGTTCGTGGACGCACTCAGAGGGGTGGACCCAAAGGTGGGCGGCGTGCCCGTGGTCGTCTTGGAGTCGGCGTATCTCATGCGCCGGACGTTCTTGTATGCCGCTGGTGTCACCGTGGTGTTGGTGAGCCTCATCCTCTGGGCTTACGCGCGATCGATTCGGTTTGTTCTCCTGGCGCTGGCCCCCCTTGCGGTGGGCGTGCTGTGGTTGTTGGAATGGATGGGCTGGCTGGGCGTCGACTTCAATCTGGCCAATTTTTTTGCGATTCCCATGCTCATCGCGGTTGGGGTCGATGGGGGGGTTCATTTGCTTGATCGTTGGGGTGAGCTCAACGGGAGTGCCGACCTCTTCTCAACCAGCACGCCGACGGCTGTGGCCTCGAGCTTTGTGACGACGATCACGGGCTTCGGTGGGCTCTTGCTTGCGGACCACCAGGGGTTGGCCAGCCTTGGCGCGGTCATGGTACTGGGATCGGTGACGGGAATGGCGGCTTGCCTGCTCGTTCTCCCGTGCGCACTTAAAGTGTTTGGCCACATCGGACCGAAGGAGGGAGCCAGTCGGTGAAGCGCTTGAGTCGGGTCATTGCAGTCCTGTGGATCGTGCTCGGATTGGCTGGCAGCGGGCACTGTGCCGGTTCGCTCGACTTTGTGATCATTCAGCCGGGGCAGCCGGGGACGCCTGAAGAGGCTCAGCCGACCATGGACGCTCTGGGGGCCTACGTGCAGAAGAAGATGGGCGGTGGGAGCCGGATCAACGGACGGTATTTCAACGAATTGGAACCGGCTATCGAGTACCTTCAGACGTCTCCTCCCGCGTGGGGCATCGTGAGCCTCTCCTTCTATGTGAGCTATGGGCGTGGGTTTGCGCTGAAGCCCCTTGCGTCCTCAAGGCCGGGAGGCTACGATAAGGACCTGTGGCGGCTGGCGGTGTCGACCTCGGGTCCGGATGATTGGCACCAGCTGAAAGGCGTGGTTTCGGGAACGATGCTCTTTGAAAGCGAGGCCGCCGCGTGCTTGCTTTTCAAGTCGAAGGCCGAGGCGCTTCCGTTCCGGCTGAGCGGGACGCTGCAGCCACTCATGGCGCTGCGCCGAATGATGCAGGGGAAGGTGGCCGGGGTGGTGCTGGACCGCGCTCAGTATGAGGCACTCAAGCACTCATCGTCCGTTGACTCCATCAAGATCGCACATCAGTCGAAAGAGCTTCCCGTCAGCCCCGTCGTCTGGTTTGGGGGACCGGACGCCAGGCAGAAGCAATTGACCTCGGTGTTTCTCGAGATGAAAAGGAGCCCGGAAGGGCAGGCGTTGCTCAGACAGCTGCAAACGGACGGATTCGGACCCGCCGATGGTGACCTTGAGGCACTCGTGCAGGAAGGCGAGCATGGACCCTGTAAGCCGTGAGAAGCATGTGATCGTCCTGGCCTGCCTGGGCCTTGCCCTGATTCTGTCGGGCTGCTCGTGGGTGGGACGCCAGTCGGCGGAAGTGGCACGCCTCCGGGGAGGTCTCGAAAAAGCGTCGAAAGAGGCCTCAGAGGGTCAAACCATGGAGACGTTCACACCTGGCGAGGCAGTGCCTCAGCTGCCGGAGGTGTGCAATCGGGCTGAAGCGGATGCGTGGGCCGACGAGGTGGAGACCACTCCCGAGGCGGGGGTCAAGGCAGCAGCGTGCTACCTGGTTCTGGCCAGAGACGGCGCCGACAAGAGACGCCGCCTCGCGGATGCGAAAAAGGGGCGTCTCCTTGCGGAGCAGGTCATACGAGCGGACACCCAGAACGCTTTTGCCCACTACATCTATGCTTACTGCACGGCTCTCGTCGCCGAGAATAACTCCGCACAAGGGTTGCAGCTCGTCGGCGTCATCGAGCGTGAAGCGCTGGAAGCGGTCAATCTCGATCCCCGAGTGGATCGGGGGGGGGGCGACCGGCTCCTGGGGGAGCTCTATTTGAGGGCGCCGAGCTTCCCGATGAGCGTGGGTGATTTCGGCAAAGCAATCTTTCACTTCAAACGTGCGGTCAGTCTGGCGCCCGACTATGTCGAGAACCGATTGGGACTGGCTGAGGCGCTGCTGGCGGAGGATGAGAAGCGGGGTGCCTGTGAAGAGCTGCGGCAGGCGTTTCGCACGCTAACTGCGGCAGGCGGCTCCAAATCGTCCCGGGAAGAAGCATTGAAGCTCATGCAGAGCCTGTGCTCCAAGCTGGACTGAGTCGGTTTGGGCGGGCGGTACAATGAGCATTTGCATGGCGGAAGGAAAGGCCTATAATAAGAAAGTAGAATCTTTATGAGGAGGTGATAACACATGAGAAGAAAAGGAATGCAGTTTCTCGTTATCGCTTTGTTGGCAGTGTCGTTGGTGATGGCGGCCGTTTCCGCGAGTGAAGCAGGGTATTACCGCAGAGGACACTGGGGGTATCATCCTTACTACCGACCGTACTGGGGTGGGATCTACGTTTCCCCGTTCTACGGCTACCCAGTGGGCTACTATCCGGGATACGCTCCTTATTATGGCGGCTACTACACTTACGGCTATCCGTACCCGTATCGAACCTACGTCAACGTCGGTGCTCCCTTCTATTACCCATTTCTCCCTGGGATCAGCTTCCATTTTGGGTTCTGATCGGGCCGAGTGCAACGCATGGTGCCCCCCTCTGCGCGGTGGAAGGCTTGGTGCGCTTCCAACCGTGCGAGGGGGACTCTGTTTCAAATCTCGGGAGCGCTGCTTGGAATGAGGCAGACGAAGACCAGTGGCGATGTGCCTGTGTTTCGCAGTTGATGCACTTCCCCTCCGGGAACAAAGAGCACGTTGCCTTTGGCGATGGGGATCCATGATCCTTCCCGGTAGACCTCGCCTTCCCCTTCGTGAACGAAAATCTCATGCTCCCAGTCGTGGGTGTGCTGCGGCGTGTGTCCGCCGGGTGCAATTTCAAACACGCGCATGCAGAAGCGCTCCGCGCCGTCGGCCCTGCCGATCACAACCCGACCCGTTACGGCCTTGGCGGGATGCTGGTCGAAGGTCTTCGCTACCTGATCGGAGTAGTGGATGATCTTCATGGAGCGACTCGATTACGAGAGAAACTTCTTTTTGAGGTCTTCCCAGGGGGCGAACGCGGAAAACAGGATGGCGGAAATGATGTAAATGGCGACGATGGATGCGGGAAAGGTGATGTAGAGTATGGCATAGACGGGGAAAAGGGCCGCGAAAGACAAGGCCAGCTTCACACCCATTTCAATGAATTTGCTCTTGGATCCGGTGTCGTTCATGATTCTGACTCCATTCATTCAGTGGATCGGTTCCGTTGTTGACCTAGGATGGCGACCGGCATGATGTCCATGGATCGCTTGTGCATTTCCGAGGGGGATCTGAGCGGGGACCCGCGGAAATGAGCGGTACCTGTCACCATATGCGAGTCGGTGCTTTTTTGCAAGGGAGAAACGGGCTCACTTGTGACCTTTATTTCACAATGGCGGGCTCCCGGAATCGCCGGGGGGTCGACCCGGAGAGGGCAAGGGTGCCGTGGGATTCAAGAATGATTTCATGGTTTCGGGTGGATCTTTTTGTTGCAAGGACCATTCAGTTTGTGTATATAAGCACATAGACTCTTAGGGGTGTGGTTTATGCAATTCCTGTGCCGCATTCCTGGCGGTATGGAACCTCGGAGATTGCGCCCAATCGCTGGTGGGGTTCTCAATATTTTCAACAGCTCTTAGGAGGAAAAGCATGTCAAACACCGTAACGCAAAGTATTTTGGTGGTCGGAGGCGGGATGAGCGGGCTCACCGCCGCCGTCGAAGCAGCCGAAGCGGGCCACGAAGTGTTCATCGTGGAAAGAAATCCGTATCTCGGTGGCCGGGTGGCTCAGCTGCATCAGTACTTCCCCAAGCTGTGTCCCCCGTACTGCGGCTTGGAAATCAACTTCAAGCGGATCAAGTCCAATCCGAAGGTGAAGTTCTTCACCATGGCCGAAGTGGTGAGTGTCACCGGCTGGGAAGGGAACTTCGACGTCTCCATCAAGATCAGTCCCCGGTATGTGAACGAAAAGTGCACGATGTGCGGCAAGTGCGCCGAAGCCACGACGATGGAGATCGACAACCCCTTCAATTACAACATGGACAAGATCAAGGCTGCTTACCTGCCCCACGACATGGCTTTCCCCGCGCGATTCGTGATCGACCCCGCCCTCGCCAAGAGCAGTGAAGCGCAGAAGGTCAAGGACGCCTGTGCGTACGGCGCCGTGGACCTCGACATGCAGGAAAAGATGCTGGATCTCAAGGTGGGCGCCATCGTGTGGGCAACCGGCTGGAAGCCCTACGACGTGACCAAGCTCGACTCCTATGGCAGTGGAGCCTACCCCAACGTCATCACCAACGTCATGATGGAGCGACTGGCTTCCTACGGCGGTCCCACCCAGGGCAAGATCCTGCGCCCCTCGGATGGGCAGCCTCCCAAAACGGTCGCTTTCGTTCAGTGCGCCGGGTCGCGTGACCAGAACCACCTGCCGTTTTGCTCGACCATCTGCTGCATGGCTTCCATGAAGCAGGCGACCTACGTGCGCGAGCAGTACCCCGACGCCAAGGTCTACATTTTCTATATCGATATACGGGCCATGGATCGGCTGGAGGATTTCTACCGGAAATCCAAGGAAGATCCCAATACGGTCTTCTTCAAGGGCAAGGTCGCCAAGATCGAGCAGGATGGCGACAAGAACCTGATGCTTCGAGTCGAGGACACCACCGCGGCGGCGCTGCACGAAATGACCGTGGATTTGGTGGTGTTGGCGACCGGCATGCAGCCGACCACTTCCGATGAGCCGGTCCCCGCGAACGTGACCTACGATGAGTACGGGTTCGTGGCTTCATTGGACGCCGGACAGGGAATATGTGCTGCAGGGTGCACGAGGACTCCCGCTGGCGTGTCAGAATCGGTTCAGGATGGCACAGCGGCGGCACTCAAAGCCATTCAATCCATTTCGAGGAGGTAAGACTCAATGGAGAAGAAAATCGCAGCATATATTTGTACTGGATGCGGAATCGGGGATGCCCTGGACATCGACGCGCTCAGTCAGGTGCCGGCCAGCGATTGCAAGGCGGCCATCTGCCAGAAGCATCCCAGTCTGTGCAGTCCGGAAGGCGTGCAGCTCATCAAAAACGACATCGAGAAGGAAGGCGTCAACACCATCATGATCGCCGCCTGCTCGCCGCGCGTGATGTATGACGTGTTTTCCTTCGAAGGCTGCCTCGTGGATCGCGTGAACCTGCGTGAGCAGGTGGTCTGGGTCCAGCCGCCCAACCATGAAGACACCCAGATGATGGCGGAAGACTACATTCGCATGAGCGGCGCCAAGCTCGACAAGATGGAAATGCCCGAGCCGTACAAGCCTGAAGCGGAAGTGTCCAAGGACATCCTGGTCGTCGGCGGCGGCGTGACGGGGATGACGGCGGCCCTGGAAGTGGCCAAGGCCGGTTACAAGGCCGTTTTGGTGGAAAAGGAAACGGAGCTGGGCGGTTTCCAGAAAAAAGTCGTCGAGCGGGTCACGACGCCGTATAAGGAAATCACGCCCAACGATGTGGCCCAGCTGGCCGAGGCCGTGAAGCAGAACGGGAACATCACGGTTTACACGGGCGCCAAGGTCGAGCAGCTCGCCGGCGGCCCTTGTGTGTTCGAAGCGTCCATCAAGCAGAACGGGACGTCGAAGTCCCACCGCATCGGCGCCGTCGTCATGGCGGCTGGCTGGCAGCCTTTCGACCCGGCCAACTTGGATGCGAAGCTGGGTTACGGCCAGAGTCCGAATGTCATCACGAACGTTCAGTTTGAAGAAATGAAGCTGGCGGGCAAATTGGCTCGTCCGAGCGACGGCAAGGGCCTGAAGATGGTGGCCTTCCTGCAGTGCGCCGGCTCGCGCGATCCCGAGCGACTGCCCTACTGCTCCTCCGCCTGCTGCTTGACCTCTCTCAAGCAGGCCATTCTCATCAAAAAGGAAGACCCAGACGCCAATGTGTTCATCGTGTTCAAGGAAATGCGCACCCCCGGCCAGTCGGAGGATTTCTATCGGGCGGCCCAGGAGGCGGGTGTCATCTTTGTGCGCTGCCAGGATCCCGAGGTGAAGGTGAGCGGCGGGAAGTTGGCTGTGGAAGCGCTGGATGAGCTGCTTGGCGAAAGCATTCTTCTCGATGATCTCGATCTCGTGGTTCTGGCCACCGGTATGGTGCCGGCTTCCGCGTTCGGTGAGGACCCTCGCGCCAAGGAGCCCAAGGAAGGCGAAGAGGCCGCCGAGGTTCCGGCCGACGTCATCCTGGCATCGGATATCTTGAACCTGGCCTATCGCCAGGGACCGGAAGTGCCGGGTCTCAAGTACGGTTTTCCCGATTCGCACTTCATCTGCTTCCCCTATGAAAGCCGCCGCACGGGCATCTACCCCGCGGGCTGCGTGCGCCGCCCGATGGGCGTTGCCAATGCGCTCGAAGATGCGACGGGCGCCGCCATGAAGGCCATCCAGTGCGTGGAGCTGACCAGCAAGGGTATGGCGGTTCACCCGAGGGCGGGTGACATGACGTACCCCGAGTTCTTCATGCAGCGGTGTACGCAGTGCAAGCGCTGTACGGAAGAATGTCCCTTCGGCGCCATCAATGAAGACGAGAAGGGCAACCCGCTGCCTCAGCCCACCCGGTGCCGTCGCTGCGGTGTGTGTATGGGGGCCTGCCCCGAGCGCATCATTTCCTTCAAGAACTACTCGGTGGGCATGATCGGCGAGATGATCAAGGCCGTCGGCGTTCCCGACGAGTACGACGAGAAGCCGCGCATCATCGTCCTTGCGTGCGAGAACGACGCCTACCCCGCGCTCGACATGGTCGGGCTGCGCAGGATGACCTTCAACGCCTGGGTGCGCTTCATTCCCATGCGCTGCCTCGGCTCCATGAACCTGGTCTTCATCGCGGACTCCCTTTCCAAAGGGATCGACGGAGTCCTGCTGCTTGGATGCCAGCACGGTGAGAACTATCAGTGCCACTTTGTCAAAGGCAGCGAGCTTGCCAATATCCGCCTGAGCAAAGTGAAGGAAACTCTGGATCGTCTGAGGCTCGAATCCGACCGCGTGCGCTTCGAATCCTGCTCTATCACCGACTACGACAGACTCCCCGCTCTCCTCGACGAATTTGCAGAGAAGCTCGTAGAGATTGGTGCCAACCCGTACAAGGGTTTCTAAGCGCCCGATCCTTCGAGGACGGAAGAGTCAGTCATGCGAGACCCGGGATTGCGATCGCCGCTTGACCTCGAGGCCGGCGGGGGCCGCAATCCCCTTCGGACATAGGTTTCCGACGGGGATAGAGCTGCTTTGCATTGGATCAGAAATCAGGAGGCATGGGGATGAGTAACAAGGTTGATCCTAATGTGATTAAGGATCTCAAACACTTTGGAATTACCGACGCCACCAAGTGTTTCAACTGCGGGAACTGCACGGCGACGTGCCCACTTTCCACACCCGAAAACCCTTTCCCGAGAAAGTTCGTTCGGTACATTCAGCTGGGACAGAAGGAGAAGATCCTCAATTCCCCGGAGCCCTGGCTGTGCTACTACTGTGGCGACTGCTCGGTGAAATGCCCGCGTGGCGCCGAGCCCGGCGAGACGATGATGGGCCTCCGCCGTTACCTCACGGCGTCCTATGACTGGACGGGGTTTGCACGCAAATTTTACACCTCCGAGCGTTTTGAAATACTCGCCATCGCGGTCGTCGCCATCTTGGTCGGCCTCGGTTTGCTGCTGTTCCACGGGAGCAACATCAACTGGGAGCATGCGCACCTCAATTCGGTCTGGCCTTCCGAAAAGATTGAAATTGCAGACTTGGTGATGGCAGCCATTCTTTCGTGCCTGCTCCTGGGGAATGTGGCGCGCTGCATCAAGTTCGTCATGGGGGATCTCACGTTCAAGGTTCCCCTGCGGATTTACGCATCACAAGCCAAAGAGCTGATCATCCACGTTTTGACCCAGAAGCGTTTTGGACTCTGCACCGATAGAATGCAGTGGTTCGTCCACTTGATGATCATGACCGGGTATGCCTCCGTGTTCCTGATGGTCGTCGTGTTCATCAACGGTCTTACAGTCGATTACCTGAAGTTCCAGCGGGATCTTCCCGAGTACCCCCTATGGCACCCGATTCGACTGGTGGGTTACTATGCCACCTTCGCCATCATGTACGGAACGACGTACGCCATCATCGGGCGTCTGAAAAAGAGCAAGCCGGTTTACCGCTACTCGCACTCGACGGACTGGATGTTCCTGATTCTGCTCCAGGCTACCACCCTGACGGGTATTTTCATCCATTTCACCCGGTTGCTGGATTGGCCTATCTCCACATACGGACTCTACATCATCCACATGATGGTCGCGGTCCCCATGCTGGTGCTCGAAGTGCCTTTCGCTAAATGGGCCCACCTTGCGTATCGGCCTCTCATCATTTTTCTGATGAAGGTCAAAGAGCAGTACGCGGCTGAGCAGGGCGCAACGGTTGCCGTTGCCGCTGAAGCTCAGACGGTGCCCGCTACGGAATAGGCAGGCCTGGAAAACCATCGCTGGTCTCGTCCGGGCAGGAGGAGACCAGGGGATAAAAGCCGGAACCCGGGGTCTCCCTGTGATTGGAGCCTCGGGTTTTGCTTTTCCTGATGGCGCAAGTCGGATAATGGTTAGGCTCAAGGGCGGCATGGCTCGGCTTTCAGGAATGGGGCTCTAGACACGCCATGGAGGGGCAGATGGAATATGATTGTTTCGTGCAGACGTATGAGACTGAACGGATCAAGACGTTGAGCGTCTGGAGCATGTTCGCGGATGAAGATCTGCGAGCTCGCCCTCACCCCTTGGACAGGACGGACCGCAATCCCCTTGAGCACATGGTTCATCAATGCGTGAGCGAAAACAAATGGTTCTGCACCATGCTCGGGATCGACGTCGGGGCTCCTCCGGTGCCGGAAGTCGAGTCGCGCATCGAATTCATCAAACGGTATGCGGAGGATTCAGGAACGAGGTTGAGCATCCTGAAAGAGAAGGGGAAGGGGTGGTGGGAAGAAGAGGTGGCGTTCTTTGACACCAGGCGAAGTCGGGCTTGGGTTATGCTGCGACGAATCGCACATACGGCTCATCACCGGGGGGAGCAGACAGTCTTGCTTCGCTTGTTTGGAAGGAAAGTGCACAGTGTCTATGGCCCCGTGGCAGAATCGGGCGGGTTGCCGCAAAACGGGGCGGTCACTCTGTATGCCTACCCCGATATCGAGTCGCTGATCGAAGGCGAGCTCAAGGGCGGCGCAAAAAGGGATCTTCCCGGCCCGGGGCTTAATCCGTGTACCGAGCGTCCGGATTGAGGCCTGAGGGACTGTTAGTGGATTTGCAGAAGTTCGGAGAGATTGCGATGAGTAGGTATTGGAGCTCCGTGGTTCGTGGGCTGACTCCCTATGTGCCCGGTGAGCAGCCCAAGCTTCCCAACCTGGTGAAGCTGAACACCAACGAAAACCCTTACCCGCCTTCCCCCAAGGTCCTGGAGGCCCTGAAGAAGGAGGTCGCAGAAGGCCTGCGGCTGTACCCGGATCCCAACGCGGACCGACTCAAGGAGGCGCTGGCGGAATACTACGGGTTGAACCCCGGCCAGGTCTTTGTGGGCAATGGATCGGACGAAGTCCTGGCGCACACCTTCCTGGGATTGCTCAAGCACGAGGAGCCCCTGCTGTTTCCGGACATCACCTACAGCTTCTACCCGGTCTATTGCAAGCTCTACGATGTGCCTTACCGGGTGGTCCCTCTCCGGGATGATTTCGAAATGCGGCTGGAGGATTACGACCAGCCTAATGGGGGCGTCATCTTTCCCAATCCGAACGCTCCAACCGGCCGGCCTGTCACCTTGAGAGCAATCGAGGGGCTGCTCCGCCTCAACACGCAGTCCGTTGTCGCCGTCGATGAAGCCTACATCGATTTTGGAGGGGAGTCCGCGGTGGGGCTCGTAAACCGGTATCCAAACCTGCTCATCATCCAGACTCTGTCGAAATCGCGCTCGCTCGCAGGCTTGCGGGTGGGCTTTGCACTCGGTGACGCTGTCCTCATCGAGGCGCTCGAGCGATTGAAAAACAGCTTCAATTCCTATCCGCTCGATCGGTTCGCCATCGTGGGGGCAGTTGAAGCCATCAAGGATCAGGCTTACTTCGAAAAGACGCGGACGGCCATCATCCGCACCCGGGAAACTCTGGTGAACAGCCTGGCTTCTCTTGGCTTCGAAGTCGTGCCGTCAGCGGCCAACTTCGTCTTTGCGCGCCATCCGCAGCGCGATGGCGGCGAGCTCTTTCAACGCCTGCGCGAGCGGTCCATCATCGTCCGCCATTTCCGCCTGCCGCGCATCGACCAGCACTTGCGCATCACCGTCGGAACCGACGAACAGTGCGCACTCCTGGTCGAAGCACTCCGGGAAATCCTCGCTTAGTGGCTCCTATCGGTCCTTCTCACCTCCCGCTACGAGTGGGCAGCCTCAAACGAGCTGCCCACTCGGTCCACCCCGCATCGTACCAGAGCACATTTCGATATCCAAGAAGCCGCTTAAGAACGAAGAAGGTCTGGCCGGCGTCGGCTGTTTGACTCAAGCTTGATCCGTGCTCCCCGGTCCTGGAAAAGGAGGCGGCAGTTCCGATATGGGGGCTGTTGGCACGACAAAGACCACTCCGCTCTCGCCCCGAGACCGCTCGTCTGGTCGAAGCCGGGCAGTGAGTCCTGACCGTTTACGATCCTGTAAGACGCTGCTTCAAAACGGTGAGCGGGGGACTGCAAACGCTTGATGGAAGTGGCACGCGAGAGCTGGTCCTGGACGAGTCCCTTCACCAGGGCAAGGAGGACGAAGACGGGACAGCGATTGCCTTTTTCATCAGACAACCTCCGGTTTGAGCTCGCGTGGCGAGAGCAAAAAACAATGATGGCGGTCATGGGACCGGGGTGGCTGATTCTTTGCAAACTAAGCGAAAACGGCGTTCGCGATCAAGTCCAATTGGACATCAAGCTCTCGCCAAGAAGTCAGGTGGCCGGGCAACGGCATTGGCAAGTCCGGCTGCGGACGCGCCGGGGCGGGAAACAGCGGATTGAGCGAGTGAGCATAGAGGGAGTATGAGCTCGATGACCATGCACACGACCATTTCCAACGGACCATTCACTCAGGCGGAGAGCTCCGATGTGACCGAGGAGATGGTGAAACGACCCATGGGTCCGAACGGGGGATGTCACATTCCGCGCGCCAAGAAACTGACGGTAGAGGCGATTCTCAAGCATCTCGTCCACGACGGCATCCTCTCGCAAAAGGACGCTGCCCGAGCTCAAACGGCCCAGCGCGGAATGGAAAATGCCGACATCCATCCTCTGATCCTGATTGCAGACAGGAGGCTGAATCGAGCTTCCCCGCCGCATGATCTCCTGACGCTCGAGACGCTCACGCACTGGCTGTCCAGAAAGACAGGAATCGCCTACTTCAAGATCGATCCCCTCAAGGTGGATGTGACGGCCGTGACCTGTGTGGTGTCTTATGCGTACGCCGCCCGCCACAAGATCATCCCCGTGGAGGTTCAGGACGATCGCGTGGTCATCGCCACGGCCGAGCCTTTTCAGCGTGAGTGGGAGGAGGAGCTTGCGCGCATTCTGAGCAAGAAGATCGTCACCGTCCTGTCGAACCCTGCGGACATCTCCCGGTATTTGGTCGAGTTCTATGCGCTGACGGAGTCGGTCAAGCGTGCGGCGGACCGCAATGAAACCTCGCAGCTCAGCAGCTCGATCAATCTGGAGCAGCTGGTCGAGCTGGGACGGACTGAAAGCTGGATGCCAACGACCGCTACGTGGTGAACATCGTGGATTGGCTCCTCCAGTACGCTTTCGACCAGCGGGCCAGCGACATCCATCTCGAGCCCCGCCGGGAAACGAGCGACGTTCGATTTCGGATCGACGGCGTGCTGCATGCGGTCTACCAACTGCCTACCATCGTGATGTCCGCCGTGATCAGTCGTTTGAAGGTGCTGGGGAGAATGGATGTTGCCGAAAAGCGACGCCCGCAGGACGGTCGTGTCAAGACCAAGGCGCCGTCAGGAGGCGAGGTTGAGCTCCGGCTTTCGACGCTTCCCACCGTGTTTGGCGAAAAGCTGGTGATGCGCATCTTCGATCCCGAAGTCACGATTCGGACCTTCGACGAGCTCGGCCTTAGCCCTAGTGAGCAGAGCAAGTGGGTGCAGATGGTCGGTAAGCCTCACGGGATCATCCTGGTGACCGGTCCAACGGGCTCAGGAAAGACCACAACGCTTTATTCGACGCTCAAACAGTTGGCGCGTCCGGAAGTGAACGTCTGCACCATTGAAGACCCGATCGAAATGGTCGAGCCGCGATTCAACCAGATGCAGGTGCATGCCGCCATCGGTCTGGATTTTGCCAGTGGGCTGCGAACGCTGCTTCGCCAGGACCCAGACATCATCATGGTGGGTGAGATCCGGGACCTGGAAACCGCCGAAATGGCGATCCAGGCTGCGCTTACGGGGCACCTGGTGTTCTCAACGCTTCACACGAACGATGCGGCCTCGGCCATTGTCCGGCTGCTCGACATCGGTGCCCCTCACTTCTTGATCAAAGCGACGGTGCTTGGAGTCGTGGCGCAGCGGCTTATCCGAACCCTCTGCCCCCACTGCAAGGAAACGATGCCCGTGGATGAGGACCTTTGGCGCTCCCTCGTGCATCCATGGAAAATGGCGGTCCCCGAGTACGTGTATCGGCCCCGGGGCTGTCTCGAGTGCCGCGAAACTGGGTTTCTGGGTCGGGTGGGCATCTACGAGATCCTGACCATGACACCGGCGCTGAGGCAAAAGGTGAGTAAAGAAGCCGACCTCGCCAAGATCCGGGAGCAAGGCATCCGAGAGGGGATGCACCCGCTTAGGATCTGCGGTGCCCAGAAGGTCTGTGCCGGGATGACGACCATGGAGGAGGTCCTTCGCGTGGCGGGCTACGCGGAGGAAGATTAGGATTTCCGGGGTCGAATCGCTGCCCGGACCGCGTCCAGAAGCTCGCCAATCCGATAGGGCTTGGCAATGAATCCGGACGCTCCCAGCGCCAGGAGCTCTTCGACCGGTCTGTCCTGTGCGTAGCCGCTGGCGATGACCACCGGAATCCCGGGGTGCAGCAGAAGTAGCTCACTCAGGCATCTGGTGCCTCCCATACCGGGCATGATCAAATCCAGAATCACAAGATCGATTGCATCGCCGTGCTCACGGACGACCTTGAGTGCGGTTTCTCCATCCTGGGCGCGATAGACCACATAGCCGCTGCGTGCAAGTATCTGCTCTCCCATCTCCAGGAGACTGGATTCGTCGTCCACCAGAAGAACAGTCCCCGATCCGATGGGCGGCTCCTTCTCCACTGCTCTCGGTCTGTGCTCCTCTCGTGCTGTCACCCTGGGCAAGAGCACTTCAAACGTTGTCCCGCTTCCCAACGCCGTGTCACAGAAAACCGAGCCTCCGTGCTGCCTCACAATGCCGTAGACCATGGCCAGCCCCAGACCCGTTCCCCTGCCGACCTCCTTGGTCGTAAAGAAAGGATCGAATATACGAGTCTTGGTTTCTTCCGACATGCCCTCACCCGTGTCGATGACTCTCAAGCGAGTGTACTCCCCGGCCTCGAGCGGCAGGTAGGTTGAAGCTCGGGAAGCGTCCAGGATCAGGTGATCCGTTTCCAGCGCGATCACCCCTCCATCCGGCATAGCGTCTCGCGCATTGACGGCCAGGTTCATGACGACCTGCTCGATCTGGGTCGGATCTGCATGGATGCACTGCGGGGACGCACTCGTCCGAAGCTCGATCCGAATCATTTTGGGGATCGTACGCTCGAGCATCACGCGCAGGTTTTCAAGGAGCTGGTTGAGATCAAAGTTCTGTCTCTTGGCGTCCAGCTTGCGGCTGAAGGCGAGCAGACGGCTTGTGAGATCCCGCCCTCGTGCGGCGGCTTGTCGGATCTGCTGCAACGCCATGGTGCTCTCGGGGGAATGGGCGAGGTTCATCAGCTCCAGCTCGGAAAAGCCGTGGATGATCTGGAGGAGGTTATTGAAATCATGGGCGATACCGCCGGCCAGGGTACCGATGGCCTCCATCTTTTGGGAGTGGGCCAGGCTTTCTTCCAGCTTCTTCTGCTCGGTGATGTCATGAAGAATGCAAAGCGTCGCCGCGCGCTCCTCCCAACGGATGGCGACCGCGTTGAGCAGCAGCCAATGGAGCTGGCCTTTGGCGTCGATCATGCGGAACGAGAGATTGCCAGGGGATTCCGGGCGATCGGCGTCTACGCGGTGAAGGTCTTTGACAAGCGCACGGTCGGCTGGATAAACATGATCCAGGAAAGGAATGGATGCAAGCTCGGAGGGTGAGTACCCCAAGATCGAGCAGGTGCTCGGATTCGGAAATTTGATGACCTCGTCCTGAAGAACAAAAATGGCGTCATTCGCATTGTCGACGACCATCCGATATTTCTCTTCGGAATCTCGCAACGCGGATTCGGCCCTAATGCGATCCGTTACGTCGCGGGCGACGATGACCGAGTAGTCGCCTTCGGCAAACCTGACGCGGCGGACGCTCATTTCAACGGTGAACGAGCTTCCCCGTTTCGTGCTCATCGCGGCAGTGATGATCAGGGGCGAGCCGTCCGATGAATCGGACCCGTTCAGACACGCTGAAACGGAAGCGCGGACATCCGGTGACAGGAGGGGAAGGAGGCCGGTTTCCTGCAGCTCGTCAAAGCTCAGATCGAGCCTCTTGCTTGCCGCCTCGTTGGCATCGACCAGACTTCCGGATGGGTGCTCCAGCAGAAAAATGAGATCGTTGCTTTGATCCAACAAGGCGCGGAAACGCTCCAATTGGGCCAGTCGCCGCTGGAGCTCCGGGTAATAGCTCTTTTGGATCGAGCGCTCACCCAGCCCGATGATTCTTTGGCGCAGCGCGCTCCAGTCATCCCGCCTATCAGAGGGCTGTCTCATAGATGGCCTCGATATCCTGTTGCGTCGGTCTGCGCGGGTTGGTCACCATGCACGGGTCATCGAGGGCGTTGGCCGCGAGTTGGGGGATGTCGGAGCGCTTCACGCCCAGCTCCCCGAGACGACGGTGGATCCCTGCCTCGCGGCGCAATCTGTCCAATCCGTCCACAAGATGCTGGAGGGGAGCCGATGACGGCCCTCCAATCCCCATGGCTTGGGCAAGGTCGTTGTATCGCTCCCCGGCTGCTTCATAGTTGTAAGCGACCACGGGGCCAAGAAGGATGGCGTTGCTTTCTCCATGGGCGGTGTCCAGGAGTCCGCCGAGGCTGTGGGCCATGGCATGAACGGCCCCGAGGCTGGCATTGGAGAAAGCCAGGCCGGCATGAAGGCTTGCCAGCATCATTTTGCCTCGGTGCTCCAGGCTTTTAGGCTCGCGGATTGCGGCGATCAAATGACGTGAAATGAGTCGCACGGCTTCACGGGCATGCAAATCCGTAACGGGGGAATTGGCGTTGGAGGCGTAGGCTTCGAATGCATGGCAGAGGGCGTCCATACCCGTGCAGGCGGTCAGGTCGCGGTCCATGGTCATGGTGGTGCAAGGGTCGATGAGTGCCACATCGGGTACCATGGTCTTGCTGACGATGGCGATCTTCACGTGCCGGGTCGTGTCCGTGATGATCGCGAATTGGGATACGTCTGCGGAGGACCCGGCTGTCGTCGGAATGCAGATCAGCGGCGGACCCGGTGTGGAGACCCTGTCGATGCCCTCGAGCTCGAGGATGTGCTGACTGTTGGCGGTCACGATCCCGATCCCTTTCGCGCAGTCCATGGGACTTCCGCCGCCCAAGGCAATGATGGCCTCACAGCCGTGCATCCGGTACAGGCCGGCGCCGGCCATGACTTCGTGATCCTTGGGGTTTGGCGTAACCTCCGAAAAGACCTCAAAGGCAATCTTCTCGAGCTTCAGAGCGTCCAGAGCCCGCTGTGTCCACCCGCTTTGGGTGACCCCCCTGTCGGTGACCAGCAGCGCTTTTCGGACCCCGAAGTTCTTGGCGTATTGGCCCACCAGGTCGATGGCTCCCGGTCCGTAGATGAACTCGGGCGCAACAAATTTGCGCAGTTCGGCCTCACATCCTTCATCCATGGTCCCCTCCCTTTGTCGTCATGCAGAGCGGATATGCTTCTCGTTAACCCGCACGGGAGAGCCCATCAGTCCCATACGTCAGTCAGCGCTGGCATGCACTCAGGATGAGTCGAGGAATGGCTGCGTAATCCCTCCCCTAGACTCCAAGGCGCTTTCGGACCGTGCGGAGCAAAAAGCAGTTTGGGACAAGGAGCAGCGTAGAAGGCGCGGTGCGCATGAGAATCGCGTGAAGTGACAGTACGGTTTTCTTGTGACATACTGCCACACCTCAGTCAACCGTCAAATCGGGGGTTTTTGAGACGGGGAGCATCTCGTCTACAGGGAGCACCGGACGGAGCCCACTGTCCTGAGGAGCTTTCGAGGGAGCCTTCTGGTCCGTGCAGAAATTCCCTTGTCAAGCGACTGGAAATGTGGTTTCGAGAGGCGGTAGCTGAGTTGCGGTCATAGTGCTCCGTCAAAGAAGTTATGCCGGGTATACCGGGCAAGAGAACACCCTCCAACCCTCCTCGAGGGGGGAGTCAAGGGTAGGGCCCTCGCGAAACAAAGCTGACAGAGCACAAGGAAGCGGAAAGGGAAACAGCGATCATGGCGACAGGTGCCTGTGGGGTCAATTGCGATGTGTGTAAACTGAGGCTGATGGAGCTGTGCTCGAGCTGCGGTCCCGGGAAAAGCAGGGAAGCGGACCGAAAACTGGAAGCCCAGAAGCGGATCCTTGGGGATCCATGCCCCATTCTGGCATGTGCTCGAATGAGCCAGATCGACTTTTGTCTGCGAGATTGCGGCCGCTTCCCGTGCGAGAATTTCGTTTCGGGTCCGTACCCATTCAGCGACGGATTCTTGACCATGCAAAAGCGGCGCAGGAGGGAGACGCCTGCCGCACAGACGCACAATCTTACTGCTCTCTCGGTGCCGCCCGAATACTGGGAGGCGCTTCGGACCAGAGACCCGGATACGGTCGTCAGGAGTACCGGTGCGGAAAGACTGGAGGCGGGCGGGTACGGATTGCGGTTTCTCAATGAGACGCTGCGTGTGGATCCCGAGCACCACAGGCTGGACACCCTGGTGGAGGGGCGTTGGGAGAAGCGGGGCGATGCCATGCTGGAGCTGGTTGTGCTGCTCTACCTCACCAAGGCTGAAGTGGGGTTGACGCTGGAAGACTCCCTGGTGGCTCCGGAAGGTTTGAAGGAGGCACACTACTTCCGTGGCCGCCACATGCTTGATGTGGCCTCGCTCTTGGATCGTTACGGAAACGATGCGAAGGGGTTTGCCGATACCGTGCTGGCCCTCGGGGGGCGGCTGCATTCCATGGCTTCCGATGTGGCCGGCGAGCTATGGCCCTTGCCGCGGGTTCCCCTGACCTATCTTCTGTGGGTGGGGGATGATGAATTCCCTGCCAAAGTCAGTGTTCTGTTTGACAGGTCTATCGAACGAGTGTTTTCCGCGTCAGCCATTTGGACTCTGGTAAAGGTTGTCTCCCGAGCACTCGTGAAGGGGACGCCGGGGCGCGCGGCCTGACGGACCGTTCTCCGATACAGGGAAGGACTGCCATTGTGATCGGGAGTGTTATGGATCGAGTTTGCCCATGATGAACGCGGAGGGGCGAAAAGGCTTGGCGATGAGGGTGACGGAAGGCGCGGCAGGGGAGGCCCGGGTGATCCTGGAGGGTGTCTTGGATCGTGAGACTGTTCCGGATATCAGGAAGAAGCTCCTTCGGATTGCTCGCCGCGAGGATCTCAGCCGTCTGGTCGTTGATTTTTCTCAGGTCGGTCGATTGGATACGGCTGGAGTCGCGGTCATGGTGGAAGTGTTGCGCGCGGTTTCTCAGAAGGAAAGCACCTTGTCGGTCGATGGACTCAGCGAGGAAGCCAAACGGCTGTTTCGGCTCGCCCGATTGGAGGACACCTTTCGCGTCGGTGGCGAACCGCAAGGGGGAGAGTAGACAATGGCCTCCGACAACATGATCTCCGTAAGCGGGCTCAACAGTCATTACGGAAAGCGCCAGGTTCTGCACGACATCCGCTTTGACATCCCGCGACACAAGATCACGGTCATCATGGGGCGAAGCGGGTGTGGCAAGACAACGATGCTTCGGCACCTGATCGGCCTGAAGCCTACCTCACCTGGCGAGATCGCCATTGAGGACGAGGATTTCGGGTCGTTCGACGATCGCATGATGCAGGGGTATCGTCGACGGATTGGGGTGTTGTTCCAAAGCGGAGCACTTTTCAATTCCATGACGGTCCAGGAGAACATCGAAGTTCCGCTGAAGGTGCATACCCGGCTTTCTGAGGAAACCATCCGCATCATGTCGATGATCAAGCTCCATCTCGTTGGGCTCTCCGATTACGGCAGCTTCATGCCCAGCCAACTGAGCGGGGGCATGCGCAAGAGGGCGGGATTGGCACGGGCCTTGTCCATGGATCCGGAGATACTATTCGTGGATGAGCCCTCTTCTGGGCTGGACCCTATAACGGCAGCCGGCTTGGATCGGTTGATCCTGGAGCTGCGGACCGCTCTCGGAATGACGATCATTGTGGTTACCCATGAGCTGGAAAGCGCGTTCCTCATTGCCGATCAGCTCGTGGTGCTGGAGCAGGGGCGCCTCCTCGCCGCAGGATCGCCCGATGAGATTCGCTCAAGCCAAGACAGCCATGTGATACAGTTCCTCAACCGGGAAGCGGATATCAAGGCGGTGGATGAAAAGGGATACATCAAACGGCTCATGAAGAAATGACGGTCCGCAGACCGCTATGCTTGTGCTTAGGGGAGGGTAATCGACGTGACACGGTACATCCAGTCCCTCGGGGCCTGGGGTTTGGACAGTCTTGAGAAGCTTGGCCGCCTTGGCGTGTTCTTTGGCCTCATCCTCAAAGGATTGCTGCGACCTCCCGGCAAGTTTCGGTTTGTGGTCAAAGAGGTCTGGTTCATCGGAACCAAGTCGCTTTTCGTGGTGGGGTTCACCGGAGCATTCACGGGGATGGTTCTGGGGCTCCAGGGCTACCATACTCTGTCGAAGTTCGGCTCCGAGGGATTGCTTGGCTCCGCGGTCGCCTTGAGCATCATTCGAGAGCTGGGGCCGGTGCTGTCGGCTCTCATGGTGACGGGGCGAGCAGGCTCGGCCATTTGCGCGGAAATTGGGATCATGCGGATCGACGAGCAGATCGACGCGCTGGAGTGCATGGCCATTGATCCGTTTGCTTATCTGATCACACCGAGGCTGTTGGCGAGCCTCATTGCAATACCACTTCTCAATTCTTTCTTTGATGTCATCGGGATTTACGGGGGGCACTTGGTGGGGGTCGAGCTCCTGGGGGTCAATTCCGGAGTCTACTGGAGCGGTGTGGAGAAGAGCGTTGTGTGGGACGATGTCTACATGGGTATTGTGAAGTCCCTGTGCTTTGCTGTGATCATGATCTGGATCTCGACCTACAAGGGGTATTATGCAGGCGTCGATGACGGCAATTATGGACCGGAGCAGGTGAGCAAAGCGACCACAGAGGCGGTCGTGGCGTCTTCAATCTGTATTCTCGTCAGTGATTACTTGGTAACCTCGCTGTTGATTTAGCCGGGAGTGGGCACGATGGATCGGAAGGGGCTTGAACTGGGGGTTGGTGTCTTTTTGCTGATCGGCTTGCTATGCCTTGGGTATCTCTCGCTTAAACTGGGGGATGTTCAATGGTTTGGAAGCGGGAACTACCGTGTTTACGCGGAGTTCTCCACGGTAGGGGGGCTCAAGGAGCAGGCGAGCGTCACCATGGCCGGGGTTCAAATCGGGACGGTAGAAAGGATTTCACTGAAAGACGGTCGGGCCCTCGTCGCCATGAACATTCACAAGGAAGTGCAGTTGGAGGAGGACGCCAGCGCCAGCATTCGCACCCAAGGGCTCATCGGCGATAAATATATCTCGATCTCCCCTGGTGCATCGGACAAGCTCCTCAAGACCGGCGGTAAGATCATGGACACCCAGGCCCCTGTGGACATTGAAGCGCTGCTTGGAAAGTTTGTGTTCGGCAGTGTGGAAAAGGGCAAGAACAAAGACAGCGAAACGGGCAAGGAATAACAGGGGCGCAACAAATCTTGTGAGGCAATATCGATCAGAAATCAAAAAGGCCGAGGGCTCAACCGCCCTCGGCCTTTTTGATTCATATACACGAAAAAGTATGATTACTTCTTCAGGTGTTTCTTGAAAGCGGCCTCGCACTTGTCGGCGGCTGCTTCTGCTCTACGAGCGGCTGCTTCTGCTCTTTGGGCGGAGGCTTCGGCTGCCCGGGCGCTGGCTGCGCAGGACTGCTCAATCTGCTGGGCCTTGTCCAGGGCTGCCTGGCAAAGCTCGGTGCACTTCTTGGCATCGCCGCATGCGCAACCGGAGATCATCGTGAAAGCCAGGGCTACCATCATCATAACCGCCATGATTCTCTTCATTCTCTTTCCTCCTTAAAATCTTTCGATCTTCACATAAATTCCAACTACTTATCGAACAACCACGCTTTAAACGAAACTCCTCCGATTGCCCTCTTCCCACCTCCTTTCATCATCTGGTAACTTCAAAAAAGGCGCCAAGCGGCGTTTATTCGAGCCTATGACTGCTAGTGCGAAAACGCTACTCTAGAAAATTTACAAAATCAAGAACATTTTTTTGGGGGAACCTTATCAATTCAAGCTTCTTTAGACGTCTCCCTTAGCATCACTCCTGCGTCAAATCAACAACTTTCAAGGAAGTGTCACCGTAAGAGCTTTTGGTGACGTCGGTGGGCACTCCACTGCGTAGGTTTAGGGCCATCGTGAACCGTCTTCGATCAACGCGGTCCGCGTACGGGCATTGAGCCAGTTTCTGTTCTGCATATTGGGAATAATTGGGAATCTTCTGGTAAACGTCCGAGTGGGCTTCCACGAAGACATGTCCGTTCCGCTGACCGATCTTTAGGGGCTCATAAATGATCTCCAGCTTGGTCCCTATGGGGACCTGTGGGAAAAGGAGCTTGATGTGCTCCGGGTAGCATCGGATGCATCCGTGACTCACCAGGCGTCCCACGCCCCACGGTTGTGCCGTCCCGTGAACCCCGTAGGCCCCTGCCGAGAACTTCAGCATGAATTCGCCCAATGGATTCTCCGGGCCGGGAGGCATGCTGGCCATCCCGTACTTTTCCTGGAGGGAGGCCGGGATGTACCAGGTTGGGTTCGTCCGTCTCTCCACGATGCTGAACGTCCCGAGGGGACTCTCCCAGCCTTCATCCCCGATCCCGATCGGATAGGTTTGGACTTGGGATGTGCCTTTCTCGAAGAAGTAGATCCTGAGCTCGGGGATGTTGATCACAAGCTGATAGTGCTGACTCGGGGGCAGGATCCATGTCGTGGGGAGCGAGAGCTTCAAGCCGACCGGAGGCACCCAGGCGTCTAACTTGGGATAAGCGTCTTCGATGGAGTTCCACCCCAGGCCGTTGCGTCTGGCGATGTCGAGAAGGGTGTCCCCCTTCTTGACTTTGATCCAGGTCGGTGAGCCGATAACCGTGGTGTTCGGAATCTGATAAGGGTACCGGGTGACGGTGGCAGTGAAAACCTCATCTTCAGCAAAAACATGGGTTGCGGCGGCCAAGAGAGTCAGCAACGCCAAAAGAACGAGATTGAAAGAGCGGAATTTCATAGGTGCCTGTTCCTATCTCAAAAAAAGAATCGATCCTGCGTAAGCAGTTGGATGCTTACAATAAAGACTCAGTCAAGCCAGATCAAGAAAATTTTACTATAAGTATCAAGCATGAACGAGGAATCAAGCTATCCCTTTCCGAATAGAATGGTGCAGGTGGAAAAGAGCTGCATTCCTACGGATGCTGCGAAGCGCGAGCTTATCCCAACGGACTTGCGCCTGGGGAAATCCGGAAGCCGAGGTGCGAATGGCTCGGTTGGGAGTGACAATCCAATGTGTGCGAACATCCGTTTCTTCTCCAGGAACAGTCGGAAGAAAGCCTTCTTCTGCTACGACCGCGACCAAAACCACTTCCGGGCTCAACCACCCGAGATGATTCAGGATGGCGATTTGGAGATCCCAATGCCCCGCCCCGTCTCCCAGAATATTGCCGTCACCATCGGCCGCGAGCGCGTCGGTGACCGCGAGATCGATGGGGAGCGGCAGAGGGCGGTCGTACGGGATGCGGCGCTCTTTGAGGACGTTTCCCAGCAATCGGGCCGCCTGAAATCGCTGGGTCGAAGGGATTGCTTTGGGGTCCAGCATGACAAACCCCTTTCCCAATCCCTGCGTCGGGATTGTTACCGTTTTGCCGTCCATGAGCCCATTCAGGCGAATCTGGAAGAGGCCTGAAACCGGGGCGCACAGCATGTGAAGGGCCTCTTTATAGAACGGGAGCTTTCTGAGCCGCTCGGCGATCTGCCCCGCGCCGCTCACGGTCGACCTTCGTTCTCCCTCCGCCGATCGTGCAGTCAATCGGTTCCTCAGCATCTGTTTCGGTGATTGCCCATCCATCCGATTCTTCCACCAGGGTGTTGCCCTCATTGCACGAGCAACTGCCGGGCTTTCAGTTGCTTGATCTGGTCACGAAGCAGTGCGGCCTGCTCGAATTCCAGTTTGGCCGCCGCTTCCTTCATCTCCTTCTCCAGCTTGCGGATGTTCTCGTCCGTTGGAGAGCCTCCCCCCGTGTCCCAAAGCTCTTGAGCCTCCATGAGAAGGTCCGTTCGGAGCGCCTCGGCAGGCTCTTTGTACTCGGCCAGGATATCCTTGATTTCCTTTTCTATTGTCTTGGGTACGATGTGATGGGCTTCGTTATAGGCGAGCTGGATGGCGCGCCTTCGCTCGGTTTCTTCAACCGCCCGGCGGATCGAGTCCGTCATCTGATTGGCATAGAGAATGACCAGCCCGTCCACATTGCGGGCGGCACGGCCTGCCGTCTGGATGAGTGAGCGCTCGGACCGAAGAAAACCTTCATTGTCCGCATCGAGCACGGCCACGAGCGACACCTCGGGGATGTCAAGCCCTTCACGCAACAGGTTGATCCCCACAAGCACGTCATATTCCCCCAGCCTCAGGTCTCGAACCAGCTCAATCCGCTCCAAGGTGTTGATGTCAGAATGCATGTAACGTACCCGGATATGAAGGTCGGCAAGATATTCGGTGAGGTCCTCCGCCATTCGCTTGGTGAGCGTCGTGACCAAGACGCGCCGACCCTTTTCGACCTGCTTCCGGATCTCCCCGATGAGGTCGTCCACCTGGAAATCAGCGGGACGAATCTCGATCCTGGGATCGGCCAGACCCGTCGGCCGAATGATCTGCTCCACCACGTGGCCCTGCGTCCGCTCCAGCTCGTAGGGTCCCGGTGTAGCCGAGACATACACCACCTGCCTTACCTTTCGCTGGAACTCTTCGAAGCACAGGGGCCGGTTGTCCAAAGCCGATGGCAGCCTGAATCCGTAGCGGACAAGCGTCTCCTTGCGCGACCGGTCTCCTCGGAACATGCCCCGAATCTGAGGAATGGTGATGTGACTTTCATCGACAAACAGCAGCCAGTCGTCGGGAAAGTAGGAGAACAGGGTCGCCGGGGGGGATCCCGGGTCGCGGCCGTCCAGGTGCCTGGAATAGTTTTCGATTCCGCTGCAATAGCCCATTTCGAGGAGCATCTCGAGATCCAGGCGCGTCCGCTCCTCCAGTCGTTGAGCCTCAAGGAGCTTTCCATCCCGCCGGAGCTCCTCCAACCGATTCGTGAGCTCCAGCTGGATAGCCTTCACCGCCTGCTCCAAATTGTCCCGACTGGTTACGTAATGGGTTCCGGGGTAGATGGCGATCTCGTCCAGGCTCCGCAGAGTCTTCCCCGTAAGGGGATCGATCTCCTTGATGGTGTCGATCTCATCTCCGAAGAATTCGATCCTCACGGCGCGATCCTCCTCGTGGGCGGGGAAGATCTCCAAGACGTCTCCACGGACGCGAAAGGTCCCTCGATGGAAGTCCACATCATTGCGCTGATACTGGATCTCGACGAGCTTTCTCAGCGCGTCCTCGCGCACCATTTCAGTGCCCGTCCTGAGAAAGAGCAGCATTTGCTGGTAGGACTCTGGAGAGCCGAGGCCATAGATGCACGAGACGCTCGCCACGATAAGGACGTCGGCCCGTGTCAGGAGAGAGCGTGTCGCCGAATGACGCATCTTGTCGATGGTTTCATTGATGGACGCGTCTTTGGCGATATACGTATCGGTCTGGGGGACATAGGCCTCGGGCTGGTAATAGTCGTAATAGGAGACGAAATACTCGACCGCATTGTCCGGGAAGAACGCCTTGAACTCACCGTAGAGCTGGGCGGCCAAGGTCTTGTTGGGAGCCATCACCAGGGTCGGTTTTTGGACCCGCTCGATCACATGGGCCATGGTGAAGGTCTTCCCCGAGCCAGTGACCCCCAGGAGGGTTTGCTCACGCTGATTCTTGAGGATGCCCTCGGCGAGCTTTTCGATGGCCTGGGGCTGATCCCCCGTGGGAGGCCAATCGCTTCTGAGCCGGAACCGTTTCATGCGGGCAGCGCTTGATTGAGGATTGTAGAGGTTCTGGGTACTTGCGAGGCTGTGGAGAAGCCCACGCGTCGAACGCTACTGAGCCTCACGAATCACCAGGCCTTCCATGTGCTCCTTCCGGTTGAATTCCGCAGCGAACCGCAGCGCCTCCTCACGGCTCCTGAAAGAGCCGACCAGAACGCGATTCCACCGTCCGGCCGTGTTCAGGTCGATGGTCTCCATGCGCGGCGTATACCCTTTGGTTCTTAGCTGCTCAACCATGCGCTGTGCGTTCTCCTGGTCCTTGAGAGAAACGACCAGAAGCGTGAAGTGCTCTCCCCCGCCCTTGCTCTCGAGCGCCGGAGCTTCCTTCGTGACGATCTGGGCGGGCTTCTCACCGTCTTGCGGTGGGGGTAGAGGCAGGACTTTGGGCTTCTGGGGGGCGGTTTCTTTCGTCGAGCCCTTCTGGCTGACTTGTGAAGCCGAAGCGCCCTTGGATGGGCCGGCGGCGTTCTTCTGGGTCAGGTTTTCATAATACTCCAAGGACTTGGCAACCGCATTGGGATCCCACGTGTCCGCGGCACGCTCAACCGGCTGTGCCATCTCTCGACCGAGCCCGAGAAAACGCAATAGTTGCGCCTGGAGCGATTTGCTGTTCACATCGACCAGCGGAATCCCGCGACCAACCAGCACCCCGAATACAAACATCCAGCTCAGCGCCGCAACCAGGCAGAAACCGTAGAAGACCATGCGGGAGACAGTGATTTCAAACTGGTAGCGCCTGGGCCCCTTGTCGGGCTCCCTGCGCTCGGACTGGCTGCCGATTCTGTTCGTCGAGCCCATGTCTCGCCGAGCTCCCTGTCTTGCCCTCACATCTTTTCGGGCGCGTGAACTCCAAGGATGGCCAGGGCGTTGCCGATGACGTTCCTGACGGCCGTCGCAAGATACAGTCTTGCTTGCGAAATGTCCACGTCTTCACCCAAGATGCGGTTCTGATTGTAATAGCTGTGAAAAGTAGAGACAAGCTCGTGCAGGTAATAAGGAATCAGATGCGGCTCGTAATTCCTGGCGCAGTTGGTGAGAAGCTGCGGGTATTCACCGAGGAGGCGCATGAGCGCAATTTCCTGGGCGCCGTGCAACGAGCTCAGATCCGGCGCATCGCCGCCCTGCAGCCAATCGCACACAATGCCCCGCTCCTGCGCGACTTCAAACACGCTGCTCAACCGGGCGTGAGCATACTGGACGTAGTAGACCGGGTTTTCGTTGCTTTGCATCTTGGCCACATCCAAGTCAAAATCGAGGGGGCTGTCAGACCGGCGGGTTAGGAAAATATACCGGGCGGCGTCTTTTCCGACTTCGTCGATCACTTCGCGGAGCGTCACGAATTCGCCCGCACGAGTCGACATGGCAACGGGCCTTCCGCCTCGAAGCAGGTTCACCAGCTGGATCAGAATCACATGGAGATCCGTTCGCTTGCGACCCAGGGCTTCGACGCCGGCCATCATGCGCGGCACATAGCCGTGATGATCGGCACCCCAGATATCGATGACCGTGTCGAACCCTCGATCATACTTGTTCTTATGGTAAGCCAAATCCGCCGCAAAATAGGTCGAAACGCCATTGGCCCGGATGACCACTCGGTCTTTTTCATCTCCGAAGGTTGTGCTGCGAAACCAGGTGGCTCCCTCCGAATCGTAGATGTGGCCGGCGGCCCGAAGTGCTGCAATGGTTGTCGTCACGGCATCCTGCTCGTGCAGGGACCGCTCGCTGAACCACTCGTCGAACGAAACCCCGAACACGGCAAGGTCGTCGCGGATCCCGCCCAGGATGCTGTCGGCAGCGAACTTGGTGAGCACGGGCAGGACTTCCGGGAGCGGCTTCCGGTGGTACCGGTCTCCCACCTCATCGCGGAATGCGACCGCCAGTTCCTTCATGTACTCACCACGGTAGTGGTTGTCGGGAAAGTCGATCTTCTCTCCGAGGAGCTCCTGATACCGGTAATACAGGCTCGCCCCGAGGGTGTCCATCTGGTTTCCGGCATCATTGATGTAATATTCCCGTTGGACATCGAAGCCGCACGCCTCCAGGATGTTCGCCATGACGTCCCCGGTCGCGGCGCCTCGACCGTGGCCGATGTGCAGGGGGCCAGTCGGGTTCGCGCTCACAAATTCCACCTGCACCCGCTTGCCGTTCCCGGTGGTGTTTCTCCCGAAGTCGTCGGGACGCTGATTGATCTCCATCAGGACGCCGTGCCAGGCTTCGGGCTTAATAAACAAATTGATGAACCCAGGTCCCGCGATGTCGACCTTGGCTAGAACGGAATCCGGGACTGGAAGCCGCTTGACCACTTCCGATGCGATGTCCCTGGGCTTGCGCTTCAGTTGACGGGAAAGGCTCATGGCCACATTGGTGGCATAGTCCCCATGCTCGGGGGTCTTGGGGATGACGAGCTCGACGGAGCTCGGGGGCAACACCGGGAGGCCCTCCGTTTCGAGAAGCGGCGACACGGCGGCAGTCAGCATATCGATAAGGGTGTCTCTAACGAGCTTCATGGGCTTTTATCGGGCTCCTTTTGCGTAGGGATCAGTGCAGCCGTGCTTATATATCACGAAGAGCACCGCCCGCAAGCCACTCCTCTCCATTTTCCCGCCCGCGTTCACGAAACTTCAAGACGGCGGGCCAATGGGCGCTCGGAGCGCGGACAAAAAAAGCTGCTCCGGAGAGCAGCTCAAGTTGCCAGAAACCGCGGAAACGAAACGGACTACATGTGCTTTGCAACGGCCTGGTAGGGATCAACGAACGCGGGGACGGCGGCCACAGGGAAGAGCGGGACGGGGATGGAAGTGGCGGCGTACACATTATAACAGGTCGGCCGCTTGTTCAGCTCTTTAAGAAACTGATGGTGCAGCGCATGCCCAGCCTTGTGGACTTCGAAATAGCCGGCGATGGGCATTCCGGCAAGGGTCAGGTCGCCCAGGAAGTCCAGGATCTTGTGGCGCACACACTCGTCGGCGAATCGAAACCCATCCTGGTTGAGAACGTTGTAGTCATCAAATACCAAAGCGTTTTCCAGCGAGCCACCCCGAGCAAGCCCCATGCTCTGCAACCGCTGGACGTCCTTCAAAAACCCGAACGTTCTCGCTTTGGCGATCTCTCTGTGAAACGTCGACTCCGTCAACGAAAAAGTGTACTCTTGCCTACCGACCAGGGGATGGGGAAAATCGATGGAGTAGCGCACCCGGAACTGGTCCGAGGGATAGGCCTTGATGTAGGCGTCGCCTTCTCGAACCAGGATCGGACGCTGCACCTTGATCGTCTTGCGAAGTGCACTTTGGGAGCGCTGCCCCGCGCCCCGCAGCACATCCAAGAATGGAGCCGCACTGCCGTCCAGAATCGGTATCTCCGGCCCGTCGAGCTCGATGAGGGCGTTGTCGATGCGTAGCCCTGCCAAAGCGGCCATCAAGTGCTCCACCGTGGAGATCAGGATCCCGTCTGCGCCCAGACTCGTTGCCAGCCGCGTGTCCACCACGTGATGGAAGCTGGCGGCGATGGTGGGTTGGCCGCTCAGGTCCGTCCGGCGGAACCGAATCCCGTGGTCACAGGGTGCCGGCCTAAGGACCATGCGAACATTTGCCCCTGAGTGGAGCGCTACCCCTTCACACCGAACTTCACGGCAGAGCGTATTCTGATGGGTAAAAATATGATTCAAGCTGCATTCCTCCTCGGCCGACAGTATTTAGCATCTCTTGTGCCATCATTCTCATGGCTTGCCTTGCTGCTGTGGCCCTGACTGGGGAAATCCTTTCTCTGTGCGGCAGCAGCCGACGATCTCCAACCTTTCGCTTTTCTGAATATTTCGCCGGGGATGCCAACCGTGAAAGGCTGCTCGTGGCAGAAAGCACACATTAAAGCCATGCGGTGTGTTTTTTTTGCAACAGAGGAGAGCGGAGACCAAAAGGGCTCTTCAATTGCCAATCGAAGGCGAATGAGGTAGTTGAAGAAAGCCTAATTGAGAACAGCTGGTTGTGGAGAGGAGTCGTTTGATGAAGATTGAGGCATTTCCTGATGACATCAAGGCCTACATGGCGCCCGAGCCGAGCGGGAGCTACGTTTATGAGTGCTTCGGGTGCGGGTCGCTTTTCGGTGTGGAATCCCTTTTGTACACCTGCCCGCAGTGTGGAAGCGTGCTTCGGATTCGCGACCAGGAGTGGGATCGGCTCAAAGCCGTCCCCGGTACCCAGTGGCGGAAGATCTTCGACTATCGCAGCATGGTCTCGGCGCCGTCCCTCAAGGGAGTCTATCGGTACTATGAGCTGCTTGGGGCGGTCATTCCCACGCAGGATGTGGTCTACCTTGGCGAAGGACATACGCCGACCATCGGGGCCAACGCGCGTCTGAACGATTGGGTTGGCATGGACGTCTATTTCAAAAACGACGGCCAGAATCCGAGCGCCTCTTTCAAAGACCGGGGAATGGCCAGCGCGTTCAGCTACCTCCGCTACATCATCCGTTCTCAAAAGCTGGAGGACGTGCTCGCCATCTGCGCCTCAACCGGCGATACATCGGCTTCAGCGGCCCTGTACGCTTCCTACTTCGTCCAAGGCGTGAAGTCCGCCGTGCTGCTGCCCCATGGCAAAGTGACGCCCCAGCAATTGGGCCAGCCCTTGGGGAGCGGCGCCCACGTGATCGAGATTCCTGGCGTGTTCGACGACTGCATGAAGGTGGTGGAGCACCTCTCTGAGCGCTACGCGGTGGCCCTCATGAATTCCAAGAACGCGTGGCGGATTCTCGGACAGGAATCCTATAGCTACGAGATTGCCCAGACCTTCGACTATGACGTGGGCGGTCTCGTCGTGGTGGTCCCCATCGGCAACGCGGGGAACATCACCGCTGTCCTTCAAGGATTCCTGAAGCTCTACGACCTCGAGATCATCACCCAGCTGCCCACGGTGATCGGCGTCCAGTCGGAGCATGCCAATCCCGTCTATCTTTACTATTTGGAGCCTGATCGATCCAAGCGGCAGTTTCGTCCGGTGACCGTCAGGCCGAGTGTTGCCCAGGCCGCCATGATCGGTAATCCCGTGTCCATGCCGCGCGTGATGGCGCTGGTCGAGCAGTATCGCAGCATCGCGGGCGACAAGGGCTTCCAGGCCGTTGAAGTCTCCGAGCAGGAAATCATGGACGCGATGCTCACGGCCAACCGCAACGGCCATATCGCTTGCACCCAGGGAGGGGAGTGTTTGGCCGGCATTCGGAAGGCAGTGAGAACAGGGCGAATCGAGCCCAATCGGTCAGCGGTACTCGACGCAACGGCCCATGCGCTTAAATTCGCCGTGTTTCAGGACAAGTATTTCGCAGACGCCTTTGAGCCGGAGTTCGAAGTGGTGCCGCGAGCGGAGCTGCGGAACATGCCGACATTGATCTCCCCGCCCGAGGGTGTGCCGGTGCCTTGCCAGGGCACAACGCTCGGTCCCGGGGAAATGGATCGGTTCATCGAATACACGGGACTGGCCATCGCGCGCCAGCTCGGACTGCGCGCACGCTGAGCCGCCTGAGCGCGAGAATGAAAGGAATCGGCAATGACGGGTCTTTTACCCTACAAAAACATTTATCCTCAGTTGGGGGAAAATGTGTTCATCGCTCCCGGTGCGTGGCTCATTGGGGACGTGGTGGTCGGTGACGGGTCGAGTGTCTGGTTCAACACGCTGATTAGAGGGGACGTGCACTCCATTCGAATCGGCTTGCATACGAATATACAGGACAATTCATCCCTCCATGTCACGGCGGAGAGATTTCCCCTGGTCATCGGGAACCGGGTGACCGTCGGACACCGGGCTATCGTGCACGGCTGCGTCGTGGAAGACGATTGCATGATCGGCATGGGCTCGATCGTCATGGATGGGGCCAGAATAGGAGAAGGTTCGCTCGTTGGGGCGGGATCCGTGGTGACGCCCGGCACCGTCGTCCCTCCCGGCTCGCTGGTTCTCGGCATGCCGGGCAAAGTGGTGCGGCCGGTGAACGAGCGGGAGCGCGACCTGATCCTGAGCAGCGGGGCTCACTACCGCGAGCTGGCCCGAGACTACCTTGCGGCGGAATGGGACCAGGATGCCAGGAGGGTCAAAGGGTTTCTGGGGTAGGCCAGTGCCACAGGCTGCTTGGCATGAGGTTCAGCGGCACATCCATGGGGATGGGCGTCGCGCGCTCCATCACGCCGAGGTCCATGAGCTCGGCCGCCGCTTTGGCCAGTGACCCCTCATCTCCATTCCAACGACTCTTCGCAAGCTCGAGCGTGGGCGCTTCTCCCTGATCCAAGAAGGCGCACATGAGAATGTAGAGGGACGTCGCTTCCACGCTCGCCTTCAGCTCGAAAATCAACCGGTCCATGTGCATTTGCTGTCACCTTCTTCGCTTGAGAGCCAGTTCGGCGCTGCGGTTCATGTCATGCCTCGCTCGGTACCAGACGGATGATGCTGTTGCAGCCGGGACGCACCCTAACAAAGGGCCTTGGGGGTGTCAATCACGCCGTTCCGTCAATGGAAGTCCACGGGCGCGGAAGGGTTTTGCGGGCGCCAATCTCAATCCTTGCTGTGTTAACTTTTTGTGTCTACACGCGAGGAAATGAGTGACAGAAATGTTTAATTGCGTTATTTGAGCGCTGCAATCGAAACAATGTTTCCCGTTGGAAGGTGAACCTGTCATGGCGGCCAATTACAGCTATCTCGAATTGAGAGCCCTGCACGAAATCGCGAGGGTCCTGTCGCGCTCCGATGAGCTGAAGGATCAGCTCCAGCAAACGCTGGACATCATGAGCACGTGGCTCGGCATGGAGCGGGGGGCGGTCTCCATCCTGGACCTGCAGACCGGCGAGGCCTGGCTGGATGTCGCTCGGGGCGTTGACTTTGAAACCGGACGCATCAGTTACCAGCCCGGAGAAGGGATCACAGGAAAAGTGGCCCAAACCGGGCGTCCCATGGCGGTGGCGAACCTCGACAATGAGGCGCTTTTCCTGGATCGGACCGGCGCTCGCCGCTCGCTGGATCGGTCGAGCCTGGCCTTTCTGTGCGTGCCCATTTTCTATCAGAATCAAGTGGTCGGCGTCCTTTCCGCGGACAAGCTGGCACACCAGGTGGAGAGTCTCGATCGGGAAGTGGAGATTCTGAGCGCCATTGCCGAGCTGCTGGGCAAGGTCGTCCAGTTCCGTGTGGTTGAAGAGGAGAACAAGCGGCTTCGCGAGATGCTCGCCCAGGCCAAGCGGCCTCTCACCAGCATCATCGGGCGCTCGAAAGTGATCCGGGAAGTTCTTCGGCTCATCGATCAGGTGGCCGGCACGAATACCACGGTCTTGATCAACGGAGAGACCGGAACCGGGAAGGAGCTGGTCGCCAAGGCGCTCCATGAGAACAGTCCGCGTCGGAGCAGGCCTCTGGTCCAGGTGAACTGCGCCGCCATGCCCGACACGCTGCTCGAGAGCGAGCTGTTCGGACACGAGAAGGGGGCGTTCACGGGGGCTGTGACCCGGAGACGAGGGCGGTTCGAGGAGGCACAAGGGGGAACGATCTTTCTCGATGAGGTGGGCGAGCTCTCTCCGGTGGCCCAGGCTAAGCTCCTGCGTGTGCTCCAGGAGCGTGAATTTCAGCCCCTGGGATCGTCCCGCACCGTCAAGGTCGACGTTCGCGTGGTGGCTGCGACCAACAAGGATCTGGAGCGTGAGGTGCTCAGGGGGGCGTTCCGATCCGATCTGTTCTACCGGCTCAATGTGTTTCCCATCTTCCTGCCTGCCCTCAGGGAGCGCGGGCCCGATATCCTTTTGCTTGCGGATTATTTCGCCCTCAAATACGCCCAGGAGTTCGGCAAGGACGTGAGCCGGATCTCCACCAGCGCCATCGACATGATGATGTCCTATCACTGGCCGGGGAACGTGCGGGAGCTCGAGAACTGCATCGAGCGCGCCGTCCTGTTGACCAACGGCGAAGCGATCGAGGCATGGCACCTGCCTCCCACCCTGCAGATGAAGCCCACTGGGGCTCAGAGCGTCAGCCGTGGCAAGCTGGAGGCGTTGGTCGGGGCTTTCGAGCGGGACCTCATCACGGATGCATTGAAAGATGTTCGGGGCAACCAGTCGGAGGCGGCCCGCCTGATGGGAACGACCAAGCGCATCATTCAGTACAAAGTGCAGAAGTACGGCATTGACCCGAGGCGCTTTCGAGCAAAATCGGTCTCCTGAGAGACTCCTCTCTTTCCCGCCCGACACAGCGCGGCAAGGACTACGGAGCGAGGCAGCATGCGGATAGGATTGGCCCAGATCAACCCCGTGATCGGCGATTTCAGAGGAAACGCCGAAAAGATCTGCCGTCTTGCTGAATCGGCGGCGGAGAAGGGATGCCACCTGGTTGTATTTCCCGAGCTGGCCCTCGTTGGGTATCCGCCTCGGGATCTTCTGGATATTCCGAGCTTTGTTGGGGCGAGCAGAGCCTACTGGCCGCGGCTTCAGGAGGCTAGCCGAAGAATCGGGCTGATCTGCGGCGTTGTGGCGGAGAACGAATCGGGTGTCGGCAAGCCGTACCATAACACGGCGCTCTTTTTCGACGGGGGCGAGCTGCTGGGCCAGGCTCACAAGCGTCTGCTGCCGTCTTACGATGTGTTCGACGAGGAGCGCTTCTTCGAGCCCGGTCGGGCGGGGTGGTGGACGGACTGGCGTGGAGTGCGGATCGGGTTGACCATTTGCGAGGACATTTGGAACGTTCCAGATTATCTCCCGAGGCCGCTGTACCGGGAAGATCCGGTTGCCGAAATGAGGCGGGCTTCGGTGCAGGTTCTCATCAACATCTCGGCGTCCCCATTTCATCTGGGAAAAGCGTCGTGGGTGAGTGGGCTGCTCGAGTGCCAATCCGGCCGGTCGGGGATGCAGGTGGTGTACGTCAACCAGGTCGGGGGAAATGACGAGCTGGTGTTTCAAGGCCACAGCATGGTCTGGGATCGCTCGGGAAAGCTCGCCGCTAAGGGTGCGGACTTCGCCGAAGACCTGATTTCCTATGACACGGAAACGGGACGCGGCGAGTCCCATGGGGAAGAGCTTGACCCCGTGGACGAGCTGCTCGGCGCCTTGGTGCTTGGGCTTCGGGACTATGCCGCCAAGTGTGGCTTCGGGAAAGCGGTCGTCGGGCTGAGCGGGGGGGTCGATTCGGCGGTCGTGGCCTGCCTGGCATCGCTTGCGCTGGGCCCCGAGCGGGTCCTCGGTGTTGGGATGCCCGGGCCCTACAATGCGCCCGAGAGTCTCGAGGATGCTGTCGAGCTGGCACGGCGCCTCGCCATTCCCTTCTCGACGGTGCCCATTTCGGATCTGTTTGAGAGCTCGCTTCGGGCTTTGGCACCCGCCTTCGAGAACCAGCCGTGGGATGTGACCGAAGAAAACATGCAGGCGCGGCTGCGCGGACTCATCCTGATGGCCTTTTCCAACAAATTTAATCGGCTTCTTCTCAGCACCGGGAACAAGTCGGAGATGGCCGTCGGGTATTGCACTCTGTATGGGGACATGAACGGCGGTCTTGCCGTGCTCGGGGATGTTCCCAAAACGATGGTCTATCAGCTGGCTCATCGGTTGAAGGACAGATACGGCTGGATACCGGAGCGCACCCTGACGCGGCCGCCGTCCGCTGAGCTCCGTCCGGATCAAAAGGACCAGGACAGCCTGCCGCCCTATGACGTCTTGGACGCCATCCTGACCGCATACGTTGAGAAGCGGCTGCCGGCCTCCGAAATCGTTGCCCAGGGGTGGGACGAGGCGCTTGTGAAATGGGTGATCGAACGGGTCAATCGGAATGAATACAAGCGCTGGCAGGCTCCCCCGATTCTCAGGGTGACAACAAAAGCGTTCGGAATCGGCCGCAGGCTGCCCATCGCCCAGCGCTTCACGGATCTTTGAAAGGTGAACCGGCATGAGGAAAATCGAAGCGATCATCAAGCCATTCAAATTGGATGACGTGAAAGAAAAGCTGTCCGAGCTCGGCGTGAAAGGCATGACGGTGTCGGAGGTCCGCGGGTTCGGTCGTCAGAAGGGCCACACCGAGATCTACCGGGGTGCCGAATATGTCGTGGATTTCATTCCGAAGATCAAGATCGAGGTGGTGTCGTCGGACGATCGGGTGACCGAGATTGTTGAGGCCATTCGCGAAGCGGCGCACACGGGGAAGATCGGGGACGGCAAGATTTTCGTGGTTCCCGTCGAGGAATGCGTTCGTATCCGCACCGGCGAATCCGGAGAAGATGCCCTCTGATACGGCGCGGCGTGAGCCGTCACTGATGCGGGAGTGATGCTGGATGCCGGATGCCGGGTGCCGGATGAAAGACCTCTGCGGTTCCGCTCGATTCCATCCCGCATCCAGAATCGGGCATCCGGCATCGTTCTCGCGTGTTGGAATGGGAAGGTAACCATGCCTCTTCAAGCCCTATCGGCTTCCTTGCGGCGGCTCAAAGACCTGCGCCAGAATTTCGTGAGAACCTGCGTCGAAGATGTTCCCGGTCTTCTCGCTGCCAGGACTTATGCCCGGAACTACCTGGATGCGCTGAGTCGGGCCTTCAAGGACCCGGAGGTTGCCCGGGAAGGGTGGGCTCTTGTCGCCGTGGGGGGATTCGGCCGGGGGGAGCTGAGCTTCGCATCGGACCTCGACCTTCTCTTTCTCCATGAAAACCGCCTTTCCAGGACTCTGCACGGCCTGCTTCGGGAGATCACGACAGGACTTTGGGATGCGGGATTCGAGGTCGGCCACAACGCTGCCTCGCTGTCTGCGCTCAAGAAGCTCATCCATGAAGACTTCTCCATCCTGACCAACTACCTGGAAGCCCAGTTCATCGCCGGCGACCGAGTGCTCTTTGACGAGTGGCGGCAGTCTTATTTCAGCGAGCTCGGGAGTCGGAGCCGCCGCCGTTTCTTGCAAGACCTGGGCAGCTACAGGACCTCGCGCCAGAAGCAGTACGGCGAAAGCTCGTATCTCCTCGAGCCCCACGTGAAGGAGGGTGTCGGGGGATTGAGGGACCTGCACACCATCCGATGGGCGGGGGTTTACTGCTTGCGCAGCTCGGATTTCAGCCAGCTGGTGACCGACGAGTGGCTGACGCAGCAGGAGCAGCTCTGGCTGGATCAGGCATACGACTTTCTGTGGCGGGTGCGCTTGCAGCTCCACCAGGTCACGGGGCGTCGTCAGGATCAGCTGCTTTTCGGAGAGCAAGAGCAGCTGGCCGGGCGGCTGGGGTTCGCCGCCGGGGAGCATTCGGCTTCCGTCGAGGCTTTCATGCGGCTCTACTACCGACACACGGCCCGGATTCGGCGGACCACGACGTTCTTCCTCGAGCGTCTCGACGAGCGGTTCAACCGCAAGCTGCGCTTTGGTTTGAGGCGGCGGCACATTCTGCCCGGCCCCTTTTCGCTCGAGGGCCGTCAGCTCGACTTCATGGAGCCGGAGTGGGTGAAGCGCGACCCTCGCCTGCTCATGCAGATCTTTTGGCAGGCGGCCCAGTCGGCTGCGCATTTCCATCACCAGACGGGCCAGGTCATTCGCGAGAACCTCTGGGCCTTCGACGACGTGGCCCGACGGGATCCCAGGGTCATTCAGCAGTTCATGGATATTCTCCTGAGCCCCGAGCATTCCTTCCGTGTCCTGAAAGTGATGCTCGAGACGGGCTTTCTCGAGACGTTCATCCCCGAGCTGGCAGCCCTGCGTTACCGCGTGCAATACGATGTGTACCATCTCTACACGGTCGATGAGCACCTGTTGCGGACGGTCCGAGAGCTGCACGCCATGGAGCGAGGAGACCACGAAGATCTGAAGCCGCTCGGGCTACCCGACGTGTTTGCATCGCTGGAGCACCGGAGCTTGCTCTACATTGCGGCCTTTCTGCACGACATCGGCAAGGGGCATGGCAAGGGCCACGCCGAGCTGGGGGCGCAGATGATTGTGGCCATCGGGCCTCGGCTCGGGCTTGATCCGGAAGAAACGGAGCTGCTGAAGTTCCTCGTCGAGCAGCATCTCCTCCTCGCCGAGACCGCCCTCAAACGGGACCTCATGGACGAAAAGCCCATCCTGCGCTGCTCCTTTGAAGTCGGAAGCCGGGAATGTCTGCGGCTGCTCTACCTGTTGACCATCGCCGACTCCCGCGCTACGGGGCCGGGAGCCTGGAGCACCTGGAAGGCGTCGTTGCTGCGGGAGCTCTACGACAAGGTGGATCACCTGCTGCGACGGGGCGATTGGAAAAGAGAAGAAGTCGAGCGCCGCTCGTCGGAAGTGCAGGGAGCGGTGCTGGCCAAGATCTCCGAGCAGGAAGATCGGAACAAAGTTATTAAGTGGCTCGACAACCTCTCGTTTCGATATCTGCTGTCGCAGCCCACCGACGCGATTCTCGAGCATTACAAGATGGAGCAGGAATTGAGCGGGCAGGTCCTGGTCCTTCGCACCGAGCGGGCGGAAGGGGACATGTGGCGGATCACGATCGCGACCCGTGACAAGCCCGGGCTGTTCGCCACGATCACGGGAGTGCTCTGGGTGCGGGGGCTGAACATCCTGTCGGCCGAAATCTTCACGCGGCAGTCCGGTGTCGCCCTCGATGTGATCACCGTCGAGCGTCTTCCCGATCCAGACCGCGCGTTTGAAGTGGTTGACCGCATTCAGGGAGACCTCGAGAAGTCCATCAAGGATCGTAAGCACCTCCAGGCGCTCGTCGCAAACAAGCGTAAGCCGTCTCTTCTCCAGAAGCGTGTTCTGCCGCGTCGGGAAGACCGGGTCGTCATCGATGAGGAAGCGTCCGACTTCTATACCATCATCGAAGTCTACACCTGGGATCGTCCCGGGATCCTCCACACAATCACGCAGACGCTCTTCGAGCTCGACATCACCATTCAACTGGCAAAGATATCCACCCCTGGAGCGCAAGTCGCCGACGTGTTCTACGTGACGGACCTCAACGGCGAGAAGATCCGGGACGCCGAGCAGCACGCTCGGATTCGGGCGCGACTGCTCGAAAGCCTTGTCGATGTGGCGTGATACAAAAATGTGGTGGTTGGCGGGGTTTCGAAACGCTTTTGTGTCATCCGGAGCCGCCGGCGGCGCTGGCCTGATGCCCGTAGATCGTTTTGCCACAAGCGATTACCATTCGTCTATGGCGGATCGTTATGCTTGGCAGAGTTCTTGCCTCTTAAGCCGCCGACATTCGTGGCGGTCACTGGTACCCATCCATCATCCAAACGCATTGGCAGAAGCAGACGCGACTTGAGGGCTCAGCGGGGCCCGGGTCCTGACTTCTTGCTCCTGGAGACGAGGAGGTGGTGGGGCGGCCCTGATATCCGCCGGTGAAGGATGGGTAAGGCCTTAATGGTTTTTCGGATCAACGGTAACGAAGAGACTTCAATTCAAGGAGATGCTTATGACACCCAAAGAAGTACTGGCTTTCGCGAAAGAGCAAGGCGCCAAGATGGTGGATTTGAAGTTCATGGACTTCCTGGGGACGTGGCAGCATTTCACGAACCCCATCGAGGAGCTTGGGGAGTCGGACTTCGAAAACGGTTACGGGTTCGACGGTTCGAGCATCCGCGGGTGGCAGCCCATCAACGCGAGTGACATGCTGGTCATTCCGGATCCGGACACGGCTATCATGGACCCGTTCATGGCGTGCCCGACGCTCACCATGATCTGCAACGTCGTGGATCCTGTGACGAAAGAGCGCTACACCAAGGATCCCCGCTACATCGCGACGAAGGCCGAAAACTACCTGAAGTTCACGGGCATCGGGGACGCCGCCTGGTTCGGCCCCGAGGCCGAGTTCTTCATCTTCGACGACATCCGCTACGATTCGGCTTGCCAGTATGGCTTCTACTTCATCGATTCGTCGGAAGGCATCTGGAACAGCGGCCGCATGGAAGAGCCGAACCTGGGCTACAAACCGCGCCACAAGGAAGGCTACTTCCCGGTTCCTCCGGTCGACTCCCAGCAGGATCTTCGCACCGACATGGTCCTCATGATGCAGAAAGTGGGACTGACCGTCGAGTGCCAGCATCACGAAGTGGCGACCGCCGGTCAGGCTGAGATCGACATGAAGGCGGCCACGCTCGTTAAGATGGCGGACAACCTGCAATGGTACAAATATGTCGTGAAGAACGTGGCCCGCAAGAATGGCAAAACGGTCACCTTCATGCCCAAGCCCCTCTTTGGCGACAATGGCTCCGGCATGCACATCCACATGAGCATCTGGAAGGGAGGCCAACCGCTGTTTGCGGGCGACAAATATGCCGGGCTGAGCGAGATGGCGCTGCATGCGGCCGGTGGTGTCCTGAAGCACGCTGCCGCCATCTGCGCGATCACGAACCCGACCACCAACTCCTACAAGCGTTTGGTGCCCGGCTACGAGGCCCCGGTCAACCTGGCCTATTCCAGCCGGACCCGAAGCGCTTCCGTTCGTATTCCGATGTACTCCGCTTCACCGAAGCTGAAAC
>CAZIEW010000026.1:0-64014 GCA_964538515.1 uncultured Syntrophobacteraceae bacterium | reverse complement strand
AGATGCTGTTTAAAGTGAAATTGTAGATGAGATACAGGATGCCGAACAGGACCACGGGACCGAGGAGACAGACCAGGTTGACCACGTTCAGGGTCCACCGGCTTCTTTGGACGACCGGCAGCTCATCGCCCCTCTGGTAGGCTTCCGGGAACAGGTCCGTCTTCTCGACGGTGGGAAGTCCCACCGAGCTGCCCATGAGGAGCTTCAGGTTGGACGCCTTGACCTGTGCGAGGAGGTATTCGTCCCCCGGCTTGCAGTAGCGTCCCATGAACCCCAGAGCGAGGCACAGGTAGTAGACTTCCCGGACATCCCGCTGGTGAAAGCCGAGATTGTTGAGACGGTCGAAGAACTCCTCGCCCGCGTCCGTGGTGCGATAATAGATCCGCTGCAGCTGCTCCCGCTTCCAGTGCTCCTTTTCCTGCCACTGGGAGTTCAGGATCACCTCGTCGACCCAGGCGCACACGGCAAAGCGAGCCAGATCGTAGTCTTCCGGGGCGACCATGTTCCGCTTGAGACACTGGTCGCTTTCGGAAAGCGTGCGGATGATATCGGCCTTGACCTGCTCGTAGGGCGGCTGCTTGTGCGCCACGCTTCGGATGAAATACGCCGTGTAGGCGAAAAGGTCGATGAAACAGTCTGTCAACCGCACGGCTCAGCTCCTTTTACAGAGAGGTGGCGGGACACCCATTTTCCCCCTACCGACTCCCGACGACCATGAGCTCGACCTCAAGGTCTTCCGGTGCGGTGTCCCAGTACATGGCGATGTTCCGGCCCTTCTCGATGAGCGCCCAGTGATCGTGGTGATGGTCGGCCTGAAAGTAGATGCAATGGGCTCGTCGAGGAAGCTCCTGAGGCGGCACCGGCAGATGCTCGAGAGCGAGGCCGGGAAGCGCCCGGGCGATCAGGATGGGGAGCTGCTCCCGGGAGCTGATCTTGATGATGGTGGAAAGCGAGCTCAGGACGAATTTGGGGTCCGCATCCGTTCGGAACACCAGGAAGTAGCGGTTGCGGCCCTCGAAAATCGCCGGCTGGAGCTCGGCGGCGAAATAGGTCCCGTCGTAGACCAGTTGGATGATGTAGTCGGGGCCGGCCGTGATCTCGTCGAGCAGCTGGGTGATGAGCGCCTGGGCAGCGGCGTAGCATTCCCAGAGGTTTTCATGGTCGTACGGGGGAATCAGCGCCGTCCCGTCCTCGAGCTCGCCGTTGACGTTGACGCGCTCGGAGAACGAAGAAAGCTCCCCAATGAGCTGCTTGAGCATGCCGTACACCGCCCAGGGGTGCACCTGCCGCACCTCGGTTGCGTGGAAAAGGAGCGGGACGTACCGGTTGAGCGAGCGCAGGGCGAGCAGGTAGACCATGTCGCGCGACCCGAATTCCGCGGTGTGGATGCCCCGCTGGGTTTTGAATTCCTCGAGATGATGGGCACGTGCGGTGATCTGGTCCCGGATCTCCTTGATGATCTTGATGAGGGTCTCGGAAGCCGTCAGAACCAGCCCCGGCGGCGCATAACGCGGCGAGAGGCGGATCTCTTCGCCGAATCGCTCGAGCTGGGCGACGGGAATCAGGTCATAATCGCCGAGCTTGCTCTTTTCGGTTTCCCAGAACACGCGAAGCACATGATGGAGGCGGCCCACGCCCGCCGCCGGCCCGGGCTGGTGGAGGTCCGGCACTTCCTCCGGGTCGGCCGTGGTTACGAAGCGCGTGTTGATCTCGGAAAACCCTTCAAGCGATTCCTGAACCGTGACATTCTCCCGGCTCAAGTTCCATTTCTTGAGCCCCAGGTAGATGGTGAACGGCTTTCCGCCCTCGATCCAGGCGTCTTCAAAGGATCGCGGCTCGACCACGGCGTTTCCGGGAAAGCTCAGGTAAGTGCCGTCGGGCATCAAAAGCTCTCCCTTGAGGGGGTGGAATGAGCGAGTGGCCAGGGCCGCCCGGTGGATCTCGAATTCACCCACCCCCCAGAAGTGGGGCTGCGCGTGCGCACGCAGCGGGGTGAGCCAGGTCTGGAAGGTCAGATCCTGCTGCTGAAAATGATGCGGCTGCAGAAAGAGCCCCTGGTGCCAGTAAAGCGGTTTTTGAATCGCCACGCGCTCACCTCGCGGATTGGATGGCCTGCGGACCCAAATAGAGGTCGATCTCCAGCGGCGCCATGCGCGTGACGAGCTGCGCGCCTCGTTTCTCCTCGATCAGAGGAATCTGATAAAGGCGCACGGAGGACTGGTTGTTCAGGGTATAGTATCCGGCCACGATGCCCACGTAGCGCGCCCCTTCAGCCCTGTCGATCGGCATGTTCACATTGTCCCCCGGCTGCACGACGATCCGGCTCGCCAAGGCGACTCCCTGGTCAAACCGCTCGCAATTCATGAGCTTGGAGATGCCGGCCATATCCATCGAAAACTGGTTGAAGGGATTGGGATTGCTGAGCTGGTAAATGCACAGGTGAAGCGCATGGGAGGTGCCCCCGTACAGGTTGAGCTGCGGGTCGGCCTTCAGGCGAAGCGTGAAGGCTTCTCTCCCGCGCATCTCCATCGCCTTCTGAGATGGCGGCGGAGTCTGCGCGCAGGAAAGGCACAGAACAAGAACCGTCGCTATCGTACCCAGCTTAAGGATGTCGTACGCTCTCACTTGCTTCCCCCTTTTCTGCATAGAGTTTCTGACACACCCGCTCGAATTCGCGGGAAAGATCCTCGGAAAACCGCTCCGATTCAAACCATCTCTTGATCCGCTCATACCGTGTACGGAATTCATCCATCTGGTCAGACTTCTTGAGAAACCCGAATTTGAACCCGTGCTCTTCCTCCTGGCGGGGCCGGTCGGGGTCGAGCTCGTCCAGAATTCGTTTGATCTCGCTTCGCGCCGCCAGGTGGAAGGCACGGTTGGAAAGGAGAAAGGCACGCTTGATCTGGCTAAGATACTGTTCAATCGCTCCCGTGGATCGGCTTTCCTTGAGATCCGCGTGGATGAGACTCCGTATGGTCTGGAGCTGATCCTGCTCCCCCAGGAGCGTTCCCTGGATCACACCGACGATTTCGTTCACGGAGTCAAAAATCCGGTTCAGCGAGCCCGACAGCTGATCCATCATGGCATCCGGTGTTGACACCGTCTCATCCAGGTGCTTCCCGAGCAGTCGAGCAAGCAGCCCTCGGACCTGAGCCGATTCCATCGATGCCTGCTCAGGTTCAGACACCGGCCGAGCGGCAAATCGCTCACCCAGGGATTCCAATACCTCGAGCTGGACGTGGGGGTCCGTGTCCGCCAGCCGTTCGAGCAGATGGGCTTCGATCTGCTCTCGAGCCCTGTCCGGAGCAGAATGGTAGATCGTTCTGATTTCCTGTGCGAGCTCCTCCAGAGTCGATTTCATGGCTTGGCTCTCTATTTCTTCTTGTCGGGCCCATCCGGGCCCTTTCTGGGACTCAGGATGATCGTCTCCATCAGAAGATCGTCTTCCTCGGGCATGCTGACCTCTTTCTCGTCGGGGGCTCCGGTGAATGTGTCCTCGTCAGAAAATGAAGACGGCTCCTGCTCTGACACCTTCTCGTCGATACCGGTCACGCCGATGTCCTGCGGCTTCGCATCCGGCCTTTCCTTCGGGGCGGTGGGTGGAGACGGTGTTCGAGGGGCCGCGGGATGCGCTCCGGATGAGGCAAGCTCGGCTTCCTGCGAAGAGGGCACCGGATGCGATGGCGCTATCCCGTCGGCGCCCGATCGGGGCAGGATGATCGTGTCTGGAAGGACCTCTTCAGGCGGCGGTGCAGTGGGGTGAGTGATGATCTCGCGTTGATCGGCCGCTGCGGCTCCCGTCACGATGACCGTGGCGGCCAGCTCCTCTTCTTCCTTCCACTGGAGGCCCAATGGGAGCGTGTCTTCCTCCGCGGCAGAAAAAGCAGGCTCGATCGGCGACGGTCTCGGGATGTCCTCGGTAGGCTGCTCCATGTCCAGTTGCCGCTTCCACACGGTCCTGATCTGATTCAAGATGGCATGGATCGCCGTGGCCTCTTCGAAAGAGGGCTCGGGCTGGTGCGCCTTATCGGGCGAGGCAACCGCTGGAGGCGAAAAGAGAGCGAGCCGGACCCTCTCCCTCAAGGCATCGATTTGCCACCCAAAGCCCGCCCAAGACCAGTCTCGGGTGCTGGCGCGGCTGGCTGCGAGCAGCTCCCACCCCAGATTCAGCGATTCCTCCCACAGGTCGGACCATGCCGGATTCTGCACGAAGGACTCGGCTCGCCAAAGCACGTTCTCAGGACCGAACACACTGCCGGCGAGATCCCAGGGGGGAGGGCTTCCGGATGGGTCGGCCTTGGAGAGGCGCCGATCGAGAAGCTCGTCCAACGCTCCGTTAATCCGCGCCGCATCTTGCTCCGCATTGAGAAGCAGGGTTTGAAGCCAGGTCATGCCAAGCGAATAGAGGAATCCTCGGGTGCCGGTGAGGGCATGGGACGTCGGTCCCACGATGGGGTGGAAGACGTCCGCCAGCCTGAGCCCGAAGTGCCAGGCCCGTGGCAGGTGGGCGGATTTTTCCGGCAGCGTGACCCAGAGCTGCTCCAGGGATGCCAGCGCATCAACGTCCTGCGCCATGGCGTTGGCGCGCTGGAGAATGTCGATCGCTTCTGCAAGAAAACAGAGCTTGAGGTAAAGGACCTCCAGATAAAAGCGCCGCTCGCCCCGAAAGAGGAAGGTATCCATCTGCGAATCCAGAACGCCCGATCGCTCGAGCGCCTTCACACGACCAAGCTCTCCCTGACGCTCGAGCATCTTCCGGATGTCGTCGCCCTCACCGCCCGAAATCATGACAATAAGCTCGGATGCGCTCAAAGGCATGGAACGGAAAAATAGGCCGTAGAAGGGATAAAAGGAAAACGGGACTAATCGTTTCGATACGGCGTTGGACGGGCCGTAACAGACATCCGATTGATCACAGCCGCTGCAGGGGAATTGTAAGCTCGCGTCCCCGGGGGCAGGGGTGCTGCCGAATTCGGAGATCAAAGCAAACCGATCCTTGACGACGGGGCGGTCGTACGGACCAAGCTCGAACGCGTAGAAGGTGGGCTCGGATGCTGACCGAGCGCAAGAAGGGCAGTGCAGGTAGCGTCTGAGGGAGAGCGAGTAGGCCGGGAGCTGTGCGGCCGTGAGGTGCGCATCATCGCGGCAGAGCATGAGCGGCCCGCCGCATTGGGGACAGGGAGGATGGAAATACCGACGCTTCGTCCGGCAATAGAAAAGCGACTGAAAGGGGAGCAGTCGTCCGTCGGGATCCAGCTGTTCCTGCAGGGACATCAGGCCGCCGCCGGCTTCCATCCCGCAGAAAGCGTGAGTCTGCCGCCAAATGGCTTCGACGGCGGGGTTAACGAGCTGTCCGGCGTCACGCCCGCTCCAGGGGTAGACGTCTCGCTGGATGACGAGAAAAACGTCCTGAACCCTGCTCCCCGCATCCGTTACCCATGCAGCGCCCAAAAGACGGGAAAGCCCGCTTCCCTCCAAGAGAACACGGAAGGGATTTTGAAATGAGCCGGCATCGCCCACCTCCGTGACCGGCTGCAGGAAATCCAGTCGGACGCGGCTCTCCTCCATGCCGAGGTACGGAAGCAGAGTCGGAAAGTGAGTCGAATCGCTCACGGTGATATCCTGTATGGGTATTGGCGTACGGTACTGGACCGCGACAACCGGTCCGGAGCAAAGGAAGCTTTGGCTCGAGAAGTTAACGCGATTATCATTCAACCCAACAAGTCAAGTCAAGGTTGTTGTCTTCCTTCGTTGACGCTGCACGCAGGGATATGCTAGAGGGGAGCGGGCAAGAGGGTCGGGGGTGCTCGACTGCGGGAATCGGTTGCCATTACGCCTGATGCTGCGGAGACCCTGACTCGTTTTGCTCCGGTCGCGCTGTCTCCCGCCTGCCGTGGTGTGCCAGTTCGTCGGCTCGAAGGACCTTTGCGGCATAATGAGACGTTTGGAGCTGGCAGATCGCTTGTCGGGCCGCCCTTTTCAGGATTTTCCCCATGAACCGCGTTCCGCTCCAGGAAATTCGGAGTGCTCTGTTCATCAAATTGCGCCATATCGGTGACGTGTTGTTGACTGCGGCGACGTTCAAGGCGCTGAAGACGGCGAGCCCGTCTGTCCGGATTGACGTTCTGGTTCCTTCCGGCACGGAATCGATGCTGACCTTGCACCCGTCCGTCGACAACGTGATTCCCCTGAAGAAAGGCGCGGGATGGATTGAGGATTTGCGCTTGGTCTCACGGCTTCGCCGCGCGGGATATGACCTGGCGGTCAATATGACGGAGGGCGACAGGGGAGCCATCCTCGCCTATCTCAGCGGGGCGCGCTATCGGTTCGGGGTGGACCCGAGACACAAGGGCTTCTGGGGAAAACGTCACCTGCTCACCCACCTCATCAAGCCGGTGTATGACGGTCGACATCGGGCGTTGATGGATCTCGATGTTCTGGACCCTTTGGGGATTCGAGCGGAAACGGCGGAGGTGGACCTTTTCGTTGCCGATGAGGACCTGCGCGTGGTCGACGAATGGCTGGCCGCCCACGGGCTCGGCGAGAGCAGGCCGTTTATCATCGTCCATCCCACATCCCGGTGGCTGTTCAAATGTTGGAAAGACGAGGCGGTCGCCCGCGTCGTGGATCACTTCGAGCGCAGGGGTCTCAAGGTCATCGTGGCCAGTGGGCCCGATGCCAAAGAAAAGGAAAAGCTGGCCAATATCCTCGAGCATTGCTCGACCCAGCCCCTCACGGTTTCTGGGCGGCTGACTCTAAAGCAGTATGCAGCCCTGCTTCGCAGGTGTCGTCTCTTCTTCGGGGTGGACACGGCCCCGATGCACATGGCAGCCGCCTTGGGACGGCCGGTTGTGGCCCTGTTCGGACCCTCGGATTCCAAGGTGTGGGGTCCTCTGACCCCCTTGGGGCGAATCCTCGATCGGAGGGAGGATTTCCCATGCCTTCCCTGTCGGAAAGACGGCTGCAACGGAACCAAGCAGAGCGCCTGTCTCGAGGCCATAGGGCCCGAGGAGGCGATTGCCGCCATTGAGGAGATGCTGGGCGGAGGGCTCGCTGGCGAGTCCTGCGGGCGAGGATGATGAGCGGACAGATGCAGCCGGCAGCTCACGGGGGGCTGCGTCATCGGCGCCGTTCCCGGTCCTCCCGATTCTCCAACAAAGCAGTCTCCGACAACAGGCTCACACGGACAGTCTAAACAAGGTCGTGGCTCACCATGAAGATCCGTAAAACACTGGCAGGGATTTGGGTCAAGCGGGGCGAGGAGCATCTCGCCCGGGGCGCGTACGTCGAGGCCTTAAAGGAAGCCAAGAAAGCCCTGAGCTATTGCGACACCGACAAAAAAGCGCATCTGATCATGGCTCACGCTTGCATGCCCGGGGATGACTATCTCTCCATTCTCTCGAAGCTGCACGAGCGTCTCAAGCCGGAATCCTATGTGGAAATCGGGGTCGCGACAGGGAGCTCGCTTGCCCTCGCGCATGCGGAGACGCGGGCCATCGGGATTGACCCCATGCCGCGGATCAAAGCGAAGATCCGCTCGAGGGCGAGGCTGTATCCCATTGCCAGCGACGAGTTCTTCGAGCGTTACGATTTGTTCGAGGAGCTTGGCGTCTCGAAGCTCTCGATGGCTTTTATCGACGGGCTGCACCTTTCCGACCAGGTGGTGAGGGATTTCATCAACATCGAGCGCTTCGCCGGTCGGGAGACGGTGGTCCTGGTTCATGACTGCCTGCCGCTGAACCGGTTGGTGGCCGCCCGGGAGCGTCGGTCTCCGTTCTGGTGCGGCGATGTGTGGAGGATCATCCCCTGTCTCGAGTCGTACCGGCCGGACCTGGTGATCCATACCATAGCCGCACGACCGAGTGGGCTTGCCATGATCACCAACCTCGACCCGACCTCAACGGTGCTCAGAGATCGTTTGGGCGAGGTCACGGAATTCCTCATGGGGCTGGAGCTCGGATATGATTCTCTGGATGGCGCCCGAAAGACCGCCGTGGACACGATTCCTGGCGAATGGGAGCAGGTGTCCAGACTTCTGCCCGCTTCCTGACATGCTCCGGCCGTGCAGACAAGGCATCAGTCCATTCCGCAGCCTGTTGCATGGCACTGAAAACGAGGCCTTGTGCGTTTGTCATCTCGTCTGCCGGGATGCTTCTGACCCAAAACGGTCGATCGGACCGCCGGCGGAGTTGTGAGACCATGCCAAGAAATTGAGATGAATTGATGCTGCATATTGCTACTGTGCACTGGTTGGACGATCGCTGGGTTGATATTCAGCTTAAGTATCTCAATCACTGTATATCGATCCCATTCAAAGTCTATGCGTTTACCAGTGGGCTGAGTGAGAATCATAGGTCAAAATATTTCTATTCATCGTCTGAAATGATTGTATTACATCCGGTCAAGCTCAATATTTTGGCTGACCTGGTGATGATGAATTCAAATGATCCGAATGACTTGTTAATGTTTATCGATGGGGATGCGTTTCCGATTGGAGATATTATTACTTATGCCAATGATAAGTTGAAAAATTATCCATTGATTGCAATACAAAGAAAAGAAAATGTTGGAGACATTCAGCCTCATCCATCATTTTGCTTAACGACGGTTCAGCTTTGGAAGAGTATCAGAGGGGATTGGAAGAAAGGGCATCGATGGATCAACGCCAAGGGCAAGAGTGTTACCGATGTAGGCGGCAATTTACTGAGAGCCCTCGAAGAAAACCAGATCAAGTGGTATCCGATGTTGAGAAGCAACCGACGCAATCTGCATCCATTGTGGTTTGGCGTCTATGACGACATCGTTTATCATCATGGGGCTGGTTTCAGACTACCGGTCTCACGGTTTGACATTTCGAAGTTCAGCAAAATGAGGCGATTCTACCAGAAGATCTACAAGAAGCTTCCTGCACCGGTTCAAAATGCAGTGCCCCCGGATTGGCGTCCTCTGGCGAAGGCGGGCAGAATCAACGAGGTCCTCTGCCGGCAAGTGTTCGACATGATCCGCTCCGATTTTCACTTTCATCGCTATTTCACGCAGGAGGTGTCGCCGGCCGAGGATGCGTCGACATGAGGGGGCTTGAGTCGGCTCATTGGGTCTCGGGGGATGTCCCGTCGGACGGAAGACTGAACGTGAATGCGGGCGGGGCGGAGCGTCCGATCAATGTCCTCTTTCTCTTTGTCACGATGCCGGTGGGAGGGGCTGAAACGTTATGCCTGGAGGTTCTCAGCGGTCTCGATCGTACCCGCTTCAACCCGATGGTGTGCTGCATAGCTCGGAAGGGTGCCTTGGGTGAGAAGATCGAGCGGTCCGGTTTCGAGGTCATTGAGCTTCAGCGGATGCGCTCCAAGCGATTCGATCCGGCCGCGGTTTCCGATCTGGCTCGGTTGATGGGGAGCCGTCAGATTGACATCCTGCACGCCAATATGTACCATGCCAACCTTTATGGTCGCCTTGCCGCGCTGAGGGTGAAGGGACGACGCCCCAGAGTCATAGCGGCCATTCACAGCCTCTACACGGAACGGAAACAGCATCGGCTGCTCATCAATCGGCTCTTGAATCGATACACAGATTGCATCCTCACGGTGAGCGATGCGGCGAGGGACGACATCCTCCGGTATGAGCGGGTGCTCGCCCAGAAGGTGATCGTGCTTCCACCGGGCAGGAGCCTGAGGCACCTGCAGACTCCATTGACCCCGGAGCAGGCCAAGGAGCGGCTGGGCTTGGCCGGATCGGACTTCGTGCTGGGAACGGTCGGTCGGCTGGTGGCCGCGAAGGGGCATCGGTTTCTGATCGAAGCCGTCGCGATTCTCGCGGGCAGGGGCATGGACGTCAAGCTGGTGGTTGCGGGAGGCGGGCCTTTGGAGGCGGCCTTAAAGGGACAGCTTGCCGAGTTGGGAATCGGAGACAGGGTGCTGCTTCTCGGGAGTCGCGGGGATGTTCCCGAGCTGCTCCGGGGGATGGATGTCTTCGTCATGTCGTCGGTGTCTGAAGCGGCGCCCGTGGCCCTCGTGGAAGCGATGGCTGCCGGGCTTCCGTGCGTGGTCACGACGGCGGGCGGGATGGTTGCGATGGTGGACGGCGGACGGTGCGGCGTGCTGACACGACCGGGTGACGGCGGTGCACTCGCGGAGGCATTGGCGGACCTTATCCGTGATGAAGCGCGGAGGGCGGAGCTGAGCGAGGCGGCTGCTCCTTGGGCAAGGTCCCAGTACAGCAGCGGGGCGATGATCTCGAAGCTGGAGTCCATTTATATGAGTCTGATCGAAGGCTTGTAGCGGAGGTGCCGGAATGGTTCTGCCGAATTTCCTTCTCATCGGAGCAGCCAAGTGTGGCACGACGTCGTTGTTCTACTACCTGAAGCAGCATCCGGAGATTGGGATGCTGGAATCGAAGGATGCGAACTACTTCGTGGATTTCCGAGTGAAGGTGAGAGACCTCGAAGGGTACCAAGCCCTTTTCTCGGAATTCGCGGATCGTAAGGCCATCGGGGAAGCGCCCGTACGTGCCCTTTACGACGAGGAGGCGCTGCGGAAGATCCACGCCACGCTTCCGGGAGTAAAGATTTTGATTATCCTCCGCAACCCCGCCGAAATGGCGCACTCTCTTTGGGGCCACATGGTCAGAAACGGTGAGCGGCTTTCCTTCAGGCGCGCCCTCAAGGTGGAACCGCGCCGCATGGCGGACCCGCGGTTTCGCAAGACCTGTAACAACTGGTACGGGGACTACTTTTACTATCACCGGGGCTTGTATTATGAGCAGATCAAGGGCGTTCTGGATCTGTTCGGGCCCGAGAATGTTCGGGTTTACCTGTTCGACGACTTTGTCAAGGACCCGCTTCAGATCTGCCGGGATTGCTTCCTATTCCTAGGGGTCGATCCGGATTTTGTTCCGGTCATGGAGAAGCATAACGTCGGCAAGGTCTATCGCCATAGAGGGCTCCACAAGCTGCTGACTCAGCCCCCGGGCTGGCTTCTGTCCATGGAAAAGGGCCCGTTGGGCGAATTTGTCCAGCGCGCCCGTCTGAATCTCGCCAAAGCGAACACCCGAAGAGTGCCTCGCCTCGATCCTGTTCTTCGCAAGCGACTGCTCGAGAAATATCGACCGGATATTGAAAAGCTGTCCGGACTGTTGAAGCGTGACCTGAGCCATTGGGGGTAGGCGCGCGGAACCGCTCGCGGGGAGGCCGTGCGCGTGAGTGAGGGATCGAGCACGAGTCGGGCGGCTCCGGGATCGATTCAAGGGCTCCACTGACGCGTGAGTGGTCTGGCAGGCCAAACAAGAAAGACCATCATGATCCTATCGCACAAGTACAAATTCATCTTCGTGAGAACCCAGAAAACGGCGAGCAGCAGCCTCGAAATCAGCCTTTCTCGGTACTGTGGAGACGAGGACATTCTCGCTCCGATGGACCCTGTTGCGGAAGAGCAACGAAGGCAGTTGAACGTCTTTCCCAGAAACTACCACGTCCCGTTGAGCAAATATCGGGGCAAGGAATGGTTGAGACTCCTTAGAGGTTGGAGGCTTACGTATTGGGACCATATGCCGGTCAAGCACATCAAGCGATTCATCGGAGATGAAATATTCAACAGCTATTACAAATTCTGTTTTGAGCGCAATCCTTGGGATAAAGTTATCTCCTACTACTACTGGGAAAACCGTAAGGAAAAATATAGGGATCTGGATGATTTCTTGAGCAGAAAGAAGCTTTGTACCGATTTCCATCGCTATAGCATCAATGGAGAGCTTGCGGTCGATTTCGTCGGCCGCTATGAAAATTTCACGGAAGATCTGAATTTTGTATGTCATAAGCTCGGAATTCCTTTCGATGGATGGATGCCGCGAGATAAAGGCCAGTATCGTAAGGATCGTCGCTCCTATACCGAAGTGTTGACCAGCGATCAGAAAAGGTTGATCGACAATTGTTTCAGCCGTGAGATAGCCCATTTTGGCTATCAATACGGTGAGTGAGCCGTGAAGGCTTGAGGAAGCCGGTATGGTCAAGGCGACGATTCTGCACACGGAAGCCTCCACCGGGTGGGGCGGGCAGGAAATCCGGATCTTTCGGGAAATGCTGGGCATGCGTGACCGGGGCTACCGGATGCTGCTGGCAACGCCTTCGGGGACGGCGCTCGCTGCCAGGGCCGGGGAAGCCGGTGTGGAGGCGTTTACCGTCAACATGGATCGGAAGCGTCTGTTGGGTGGCGTGGGGTCTATGCGGCGGCTCATCCGGGAGCAGGGTGTCGACTTGATCAACACCCACAGCTCGGCCGACAGCTGGATCGGGTCCATTGCCGGGCGGCTGGAAGGCATCGCCGTGCTGCGAACCCGGCACATCTCCTCGGCGGTCCATGCGACCCTGCCCACTCGATGGCTTTACGGCAGGCTCTGCGATGAGGTGATCACGACGGGGGAGTTTATCCGCTCCCAGCTTATTCGCGACTTGCGGCTCAGCCCGGACAGGGTCCACTCCATTCCGACGGGTATCGCGGGCGATGCGTTCAACGGGGCGGATGGCGACCGGCTTCGTGCGGAGCTCGGCATCCCCAAGTCGGCTCCCGTCCTCGGGATTGCAGCTGTTCTGCGCAGTTGGAAAGGCCATTTGGATCTTCTCGAGGCCATGGCCTCTGTCCGCAAGCTCATCCCGGAAGCCCGATTGCTCATCGTCGGAGAGGGGCCCATGCGGCAGCGTATCCTTGCCAGAATCCAGGATCTCGGGCTCGATGGATGCACCATCCTGACGGGGTATCGGGAGGACATCGCTTTCGTTCTCGCTGCCGTCGACATCGCCGTCATGGCCTCTTACGCATCCGAGGGAATCCCGCAATTCGCTCTCCAGGCGATGGCAGCCGGCAAACCCGTGGTGGCGACTCGCGTGGGCGGGATTCCGGAGGTCGTCCAGGAAGGGGCGACGGGACTCCTGGTAGAGCCGAGGAGACCCGATCTCCTCTCGAGTGCGATCGTGACCTTGCTCAGGGACCCGGTTTCGCGGGACCAAATGGGGGCTCGAGCCCGTGATCGGGTTATGGCGAGTCATTCGTTCGAGGGCATGCTCGACAAACTGGAAACGTGCTATCGGCGTCTTCTGCCGAAGTGCTGTCACGGATAGGCTCTCCCCCTGGAACGCATGGATGCGTGGTGTGCTCTGACCCGATAAGACATGCTCGGAATGCTGAAGGGATTCCGGGCAAAGAGGATTCGACTTGGACCGAGTGCAACGGCTCGAGGAGGAGGTCAGGCAGCTGCGGGAGAAACTTTCGGGTCTCAGTGAAGCGGTGCGGGATCTAAAGGCGGCCGTCTTTGCTGGAGCCCATCCCGTCGAGGCGATGCTGGCCCAACGGGGATACTTGGTGTGCGCCCACTCCGACAGCACGCGGCTCCTGCTTCCGCCCAACATGTCCCAGGACGGCCGGGACAGTTTTTATAAGCTCCTGAGGCGTTATTCATTTCGTCTTTTCCTGCGGGAGCTGATCCAGGCTCCATGCGGTCCGGACGTCGGCGGCGTCAGCCGCTACTGCTCGCCGAGAACCGCCAGGTCTTACCTCACCGCCCTCAGTCTTCTGGGAATTGCGAGAATGGAGGTGGGCGGCGGTTACGAGCTGATCCCAAGACACGTCATCAGCTTCGGACCGACTCTCGAGTGGTATGTGTGCGAGGTGCTCCGTCGCGAGCTCTTGGCACCGGCGCTGAGCTCCGTGCGCCTCCAGGCGACACGCGAAGGCGGAGACTATGACGTGATTGCGCTCCTGGATCGCCGCCTGGTGTATGTCGAGGTCAAGTCTTCGCCCCCTCGGGGGATTGAAAAGTCAGCCATGGGCGCCTTTTTGAAGCGCGTCGGCGAGCTGCAGCCCGATGTGGCCATTTTTCTGGTTGATACCCACCTGAGGATGAAGGATAAGATCGTGCCCATGCTTGAGGAGGCCATGGCCGCCGACCCCGCGAAGGGGACACCCGGCGACAGGGATGTCCGGCGGCTGGTCAATGAGATCTTTCATGTGGAGCACTCGTTATACGTGGCCAACAGCAGAAACGGGATCTACTCCAACCTGAGGGCGTGCGTGCAAGATCACTCGCGATCCCTGGGAAGGTCCGGCTGACGGGAAGGGAATGATCGGGGGGCCTATGACGGGAGAGGCTTTGTCGCCACCGTCGGTTTCAGAGAGCGATGCCGGCTCCAAGACCGTCAAAGCCCCTGCCATGGTGGAATGCCTTCATCTTCACAAGGCTTATGGTCGGGGTCGTCGTGTTTTCCACGATGCGGACGTGCGGATCCATCGGGGCGAATTCGTATGTCTCACCGGACCGGGCGGCTCTGGGAAGACAACGTTTCTGAACCTCTTAACGGGTCAAGAGACCCCGGATTCGGGGATCGTGCTGGTGGACGGCGTGAACGTTCAGACTCTGGGGGAGCAGAAGCTGGCTCGCTTCAGACAACGGATCGGGGTGGTTTACCAGGATCTCAAGCTCGTTCCGAATTGGACGGTTTTCGAGAATGTGGCTCTGCCGCTCATTGCCCTTTCCAAAGGGGAAGCGCTCGCCCGTCAGAGGGTCGCTCAGGTCCTCAGCTCGCTGCGACTTCAGGGAAAAAAGACCGTGATTTGTGAGCGACTGTCCGAGGGCGAGCGACAGCGAACAGCCGTCGCTCGAGCCCTGGTCCACAATCCCGTTCTGATTCTGGCGGACGAGCCGACAGCCCACCTCGACGATCAGGATGAAGCTTTGGTGTGGGAGCTATTGAGAAACGCAAACCTGGCGGGGACAACGATCATCATCACCTGCCACCAGGCTCCCGGAATCGAGATGCAGGAGGCCATGCACCGCCTCCAGATTTGCGAGCAGCGTTTGGTGCGGCACGGGGCGGCCCTGCCGAGACAGCCCGTTTGCTGAAGGTTGCCGTATCACTCTCAGTTGCTATAAAGACCGGATGGACACTGCCCCCCGATGACGCAAATCCGCTACATCACGAGGCACCTTTGGGAAAGCCTGCACACGAGTGCTCTCGCGCTGCTGATGAGCCTCGTTGCGCTCAGCTTCTCCTTCCTGCTCCTGGGCATCTGTGGGCTTGCCCTCGTCCGTCAACAAGCGCTGATTCCGGACTGGCTTGCACCCAACAACGTCACCGCCTATCTCGAAGTGCAGTCTCGCGAAATCGACCAGGATCGAATGGTCAAAGACATCGCGAATTGGCCGGAAGTCGAGCTCGTCCAGCTCGTTACCAGCAAGCAGGCCCAGGAGCAGCTCAAGGCGGTTCTCGGTCGCTGGAAGGGAGTCCTGGAGGGCCTCGATGAGGAGTTCCTCCCCCCCTCGCTCCAGATCCGGCTGAAGCCAGAGGCCGCTCAGGCGGGGGCCGCAGGGGAAGTCGCAGTTCGGCTCCGGCAGCTGCCGTTGGTGGTGGACGTTCTCTATGGCAAAGAGCACCGGGAATGGCTACAATCGTTGGCAGGTCAGTGGACGAACATCTGGATGGTGTTTGGATCGCTTCTCATCCTGGTCTCGATTCTGATCATCTCCAACGCTGTTCGTCTGGTCTTCGCCTATCGGAAGACGGAAGTGCACGTCTATCGTCTTGTGGGGGCGACGCCACTTGTGGTCAAGCTGCCCTATTTTGTAGAGGGCATCCTCTTGGGAAGTGTTGCGGCTTCGCTCGCGGCGGGGGTGCTCGTGCAGCTGGGCGCTCAAGTCCATCGTGTGCTGCCGGCCTTCTGGGGTGCGGCGCTGAGCTGGACAAGCTGGGAAAGGGCAGCACTCCTCGCCGGGCTGGTCGGTTGCGGTGCGGCATGCGGCTGGCTGGGCTCCTGGATGGGGCTGAGTAAGTCCCTATGAGAAGGCTGGATCGCTCGGATGAATCGGAATGCAACATGGACGTTTCTGGCCGGAGGCGCTCTTGTGGTCTGGGTGGCGGCCCTGTGCAGCTTCAGTCTGGCGCAAGACGGATCGGATTCCGAAACGTTCCGAGACGAGGCAATTCTTCTCCAGAGGATCGAGCGTTTGCAGGACGAATGCAAGAATCTGGAGGGGAAGCTTGTCGAAAGGGGCGAAGAGCAGGCTGCTCTCAGACGCCGGATTCAGGCTCGGTTGACCGCCCTTTACAAATTCAGGGCCTTAGGATATGCATCAACGTGGTTCCCCATGCATGAGATGAGCGGTTCCATTCAGGCCGGCGCCCTCATGGAACGGGTTGGGAGTGCGGATCACGCGCTCGTCCTTCGCTGGCGCGAGGAACTGCTGAAGCGGCGCCATTTGGAGGGGCTGCTTGCGCGGCGTCAGATGGAGCTGGACACCCTGAAAGGGCAGCTTGTTTCCCGGGAGGGAAGTACAAAGCGCCCGGACGCCTCGGCCGAATTGCCGACCGCCCAGCAGCGGAGCGATTCAAGGGGAGCCCCGCTTCTCAAGAAGATTCCCCGCCGCAAGCCCATCTTTTCGGAATCGGCCGAGCGGTTTGCCGCATTGCGTGGTGCCATGCCTCCGCCCACCGTCGGGGAGATGGTGGTGACCTACGGATCCAAGGGGGAGAAAAAGGGGGAAGCCTTTCTCCACAGTGACGGGGTTACGTTTGTCGCTCCCAAGGGACAGGCCGTTGAGGCCGTATTTGACGGAGTGGTGGTATTTTCCGACTGGCTAAAAGAGTATGGCAATGTCATGATTATCGATCATGGTGACCATTATCACAGCCTGGTTGCGCATGCGGAGCGTCTGCTCAAGCAAGTGGGGGATTCCGTTCGACGCGGAGAGGTGATTGCCACCGTTGGCAGCACAGGCTCATCCAATACGGCACAGCTTTATTTTGAAATTCGGTACCATGGTAAGCCCGTGAACCCCATGGAATGGTTGGTGTCTGGTAAATAGTTGAGAGAGTGAGGACTGGCAAATGTTTAACAAACCCAAGAAGAGCATGGTGGTAATCCTGGCTGTGGCCCTTTCGCTGATTGCTTGGAACGGCTTGAGAGCCAAGCAGGCTACCGACAGCTCCTCCGAGATCTATCAGTATCTTCGGCTGTTCAGCGATGTGCTCAACATCGTCCAGGACAACTACGTCGAAAAGACGGACTCCAAAAAGCTCATGTACGGTGCCATCAACGGAATGCTCCGTGAGCTGGATCCTCATTCCTCATTCATGAAACCGGAAGACTACAAAGAGCTTCAGATTGAAACCAAAGGGAAGTTCGGCGGGCTTGGCATCGAAATCACGATTCGGGACGGAGTCCTCACGGTGGTTGCTCCGTTGGAGGACACCCCGGCGGATCGGGCGGGAGTCCTGGCCAACGACCAGATCATCAAGATCGACGAAGAAATGACGCAGGATATGAGCCTGATGGACGCCGTCCAAAAGATGCGGGGTCCCAAGGGGACAAAAGTGAAGCTCACCATCCTGCGCAAAGGCGAGAAGAAACCTCTTGAATTCGAGCTCACACGGGCAGAGATCTCGATCCGAAGCGTCCGCTCCAGAACACTGGAGAGTGGCTTCGGGTACGTGCGCATTTCAAGCTTCCAAAGCGGGACGTCCAATGACCTTCGGAAAGCCTTGGATCAGCTTGAGGCCGAGAGCCATTCCCTCCAGGGGCTTGTCCTCGACCTGCGCAACGACCCCGGTGGCCTTCTCGACCAGGCCGTCGAGGTGAGCGACGAGTTCCTCGACAACGGACTGATCGTCTATACCGGTGGGCGGCTCGAAAATCAGCAGATGCGGTTTGAAGCCCACAAGAACAGCAAGCCCCGCAGCTATCCCATCGTCGTCCTGGTGAACGCGGGAAGTGCGAGTGCCTCCGAGATCGTTGCGGGTGCGCTTCAGGATCACAAGCGGGCCATCATTCTCGGTGAGCAGACGTTCGGAAAAGGGTCGGTTCAGACGGTAATCCCCCTGAATGACGGCTCGGCTGTCCGATTGACCACGTCCCTCTATTACACCCCTTCGGGGCGCTCCATCCAGGCCAAAGGCATCACGCCGGACATTGTTGTCAAGCGGGAAGCGCCCGAAAAGGAAGCAGAAGATGGGGCGGATGAGACGCGGCGTGTTCGGGAAAGGGATCTACCGAGACACATGATGAACAAGAAAGACGAGTCCGGCCAGGGGAAGCAGGAAACCACCCAGGCGGAGACTCAAAAGCTCCTGGATCAGGACAACCAGCTGCGGCGTGCCCTGGATCTTCTCAAGAGCTATAAGATCATGGCGCAGATGCAGATCAAATAGCTCGGAGTCAGTTATAGAGCATGCCTTCATCCAAGGTTCCCGCCAAGACAAAGGGAGCGGCCCGAGGGAAGAGCTCGACCTCTCGGAGCAAGAGTTCAGGTCGTCCGCCAAGCGCGAGGAGTCATGTCTCCTCCGCGCGGCGGACCAAAGCAGCAAAGACTCCTTCTCCCTCCTCCCTCGTTCCGCTTCTCGCCGCGGCGTTCTTGGCGGCTGTTGTCCTGGCCGGAATGGTCTTTTGGAGCGATAAGCCCGATCCACGCTCGCCCCGGGTCGAGAAGAGGAGCCTGGGCCACGGGGCGCAGGAATCAGCCCAGAGCGCATCGAAGTCCGTTGAAAAGTCCAAGCCGGTCGCCGGGGGCTCGGAAACCTCCCAAAGAAATGCCGGCTCGCAAAAGCCGATGGTTGCTCCAACCTCCCCCAGCGTCTCTGCCGCCGTTCCATCGCCTCCGACGAATAGCACCCCGGTGCCGCCACTCACCGATCCCGCATTGCGACCCAGGGCGGATACGGGACGGACGAATCAGACTCCGCCAGTTGATTCTGCCCAGCGCGCGGAGGATTCCTCCCAAAGGATCTCGCATGACTCTCCGAGGCCGGGCTCGCTCAATGACCGAGCGGTGGCGGCCCCTCCCGCGAATCAGTCCAGTCATCCGAAGCAGACGCTCCAGCCTCACACCGCTACGGATGCGAACGGGGCTGCCAGCGCAGCGCCTCCGAAAGAGGAGGATGGCTGGAAACGGCCGAAGGCGCCACCGAGTGGTGAGGACGATTCAAGGGGGGCGGACGTGCGAGCGCGACGAGATGAAAAGGTAAGGGTCGCTCTTGTTCCCCCCTCAGTCGTCTCCCCCGATCAAGGTCGACCTGCACTTCCGCCGCAGGTGGCACCTCGCCTGACTGCTCCTGTGGCCCGGGTGGCCATCGTGATCGACGACCTGGGTCTTGATCTTGAAATGGCCAGGAAATTTGCCGCATTGCCTTTTCCGGTGACGTTTTCCATCCTGCCGTATCTGCCGCACAGCGCCGAGTCGGCCGAGATCGCCCGCTTGCACAATCGCCAGGTGATGCTCCACCTTCCCATGGAGCCGCAGGGGTACCCCAAGGTCAAACCGGGGCAAGGGGCCTTGCTGCTGGCCATGAATGACCAGTCTGTCATCAAGGCACTCCATGATGCGCTGGAGTCCACTCCCCATGTCGTTGGCGTCAACAATCACATGGGCTCACGCTTCACCGAGAAAGCGAGTCGGATGAAGGTCGTGATCGAGGAGATTGGACACAAGGGGCTGTTTTTTCTGGACAGCGCCACCAGTCTCAAGTCCGTTGGGGACCAAGTGGCACGAGAGCTGCGCGTTGCTCACGCTCGCCGCGATGTGTTTCTGGATCACACCCCAACGGAAGCAGCCGTCAAGGCGCAGCTGAAGCTGCTCATACAGAAGGCGCGGCTTCAGGGATCGGCCGTTGCTATCGGGCATCCACACGGCGTGACGCTTCGGGTCCTTCAGGGTTCGGAAGAGCTGCTGCGGCGGGAGGGCATAGAAGTTGTCTCTGCCGGGGATCTCGTTGTCCGGAAGTGATTGATCGGGGGTAAAGGGAAGCCTTGCCAAGTGGCGCCGGCTTTTGATAATGAGCTTGACCTGCACGGGTGATCGAGCTAAGCATCAGGGTCATCATTCGGAGCTTGGAGTGCTCGAGTGCTCCGTAATGAGGTTTTGCCGGGCAAGAGAGCACCCCCCAGCCCTCCTCGAGGAGGGAATCAAAGGGGGGGTGTACCTTGCGAAACAAAGTTGACAGCGCATTACCCGGACAAGATGATTTGCCTCCGAACATTCGGGCGCTTTGGAATCATACCTACTCAGATGGAGTTGAATGGAGTCATGAAGTCGACTTGGCAACGAGTGCCGATCAATGTGGCAACCTTTGCTCTCGTCTCGCTTGTGGGGCTATGGCCGGTCTTTGCCGCTTCTTCCCGCGAGGCTCGTCCCCCGCAGGAGAGCCAGCCTGAGCAAAAAACCGCACAGCACGGTCCGTCTATCCAAATCAAAGAACGGTCCTATGATTTTGGAGAGGCAATGGAGGGTGCTGAAATCACGCATGTCTTTGTGGTGAAGAACACGGGAAAGGCCGCGCTCCAGATCACGCAAGTGCGCCCCGGCTGAGGCTGCGCACTGGTGGATTTTGACTCCACCATCCCTCCTGGAGGCGAGGGAAAGATCACGCTGAAGCTGAATCTCAAGGGCTACCAGGGAGAAGTGAAGAAGACCGCGACCGTCTCGAGCAATGACCCGCAGAGCGGCAAGATCGTTTTGGTCATGCAGGGGAATGTCAAGTCGATCCTCGAGGTGCGTCCCACATCGAACATTGTGTTCCGCGGTGTTGCGGAGCAGTTGCACGAGAGCGTCTTGGACCTTGTTGCGACCCCTCCCAACAAGTTCCAGATCCAGAAGGTCGAGACAAACGTGGAGGGTAAGATCGCTCATCAGGTTGAAACCGTGCAAGACGGCACCCACTACCGACTGAAGGTGTCCAACCTCGCGAAGCAGGGTAATTACAACGGATTCATCAAGGTTTACACGGACCTTCCCCAGAAGCCCGACATTGCGGTCCGAGTCTCGGGGTTCATTGAAGGGGAGATCAGCGTGAAGCCGCAGACCCTGGTTGTGGGAAAGCTTGCGGCCCAGCAGCCCTTGAGAGTGGGGAAAGTGCTGGTGACCACCAATCGTGGTAAGCCTTTCAAACTGACCAAGCTGACCTACGATGAGAAGCTCATCGACGTGAGCCAGGAGCCTCTTCCCAGTGGGGAGGGCTACAGCCTCGAGATCAGTGCCAAAGTGGAGCAAATCGCGCCCGGTGCCAAGCAGCAGACCGTCCTGACGATCGAAACGGATGCCGTTCCGTCGGAAAAATACGAGGTCCATGTTCACGTGATGCACGCGGCTGCGTCGAGAAGCCCTTCCGCCCTCAAGCCGGCGTCTCCCGAAGAGGCGGGGTCGATGACTCCAGTCCAATCGGCTCCGGCAGTACCACCCCCGGGTGAGCAAATCCACCCGGTCGGCAAAGCCCAGTAGCTTCTTCGACGAACGAGACTCGCCCTACCCAATGCCCCCTGGACTCGTCATCGGCTGACAGTTCCAGGGGGTTTTTTGTCCGTGTGCGGGATGGGCTCTCGGCATGCTGTCATCCCTCAGTGAGTGCCGCTCTCTACTCACCGAGCCGAAGCTCTGCAATAGTGGGGTACGGTCTGTCGATTTTCGTGGGGTCGGGTATAATCGAGACGAGCGGTATGCGCTCATGGTCGAAGCGTCATATCGCCGTGGAAGTCGAGTTGAAGCCTTTTACGTGCTGGAAAGGGTCTTCATCATGGACGATCAGAGACAGAGGACTGGGAAAGGATTCTCCGAAGCGGTGTTGGCGGAGAGCCATCATATGTGCCTGATCTATGACAATGAGGCGCAGCGCCGCGGAATTGTCTCTGGGTTTTTGGCTGCCGGAGTCAAGCATGGAGAGCTGGTCCGATATTTCACGGACACGACGCCTCCAGAGGATGTCCGTGCTTGGCTTTTGGAGTCCGGGGAAGAGCTCTCGAAGGTCGAGGCAAGCGGAGCCTTCGGCGTCACCGCGGCCGAGAGCGCCTACTGTCCGCACGGGCGATTCCTGCCGGAGGAAGTGATCCACAACATGGTCTCCCGCTACGCCATGGCCAGGGAGGCTGGCTACCGCGGTTCGCGCGTGTCCGGTGAGATGAGCTGGGTGCTTCGCGGGATTCCCGGATCCGAGCGCTTCTTGGAGTATGAGGCGCGAATCAATCTGATCAACGACCCTTTTCCGCACACGGGGATGTGCCAATATGACGCCCGTCTTTTTGATGGCGCTACCCTCTACAAGGTCCTTCAGGTGCATCCTTACATGATCGCGCATGGGCAGATGGTCATGAATCCGTTTTACGTCAAGCCGGAAGAATTCTTAGCCGGGCTCTAGCCGAATGGCCGATATGCTTGCCTTCGGAACGGTCGGGCTTTTCCACCGGGGGAATCACGCCGAGCTCGGACACGACTCTGCTCCGCGGCAGCGCGGTGTGATTTCAAAGAGCAGGGAGTGATATGAAAGCAGGGGAAGGTCCGCGGAAGAATACGCGTCGGGATTGCCCAGAGGCTGACGCACGCGTATTGGGGCGAATCCTGGCAGCTCAAAACATCCTGTTTTCTTTGCCCGACATAACCCGTATCGCCGAATTCCATGCTCAGACGCTGATTTCAATCCCCGGGATCAGCGGTTGCCGGGTCTGTTTGGGAAGCGGATCCGTCCACGCAGGAGATTTTGAAACCGGAGATTGCTCTGAGTGCGCGACACTGCGCCGCTTGGCCCGGGGAGACGACGGGCCTGCCCCAGCTCCCTCGAGTCTCAAGTGCAGCCTCGCCGACCAGCCTGGCATGCGGGTCATCGCCATCGATTCCTACCAGCATCATTTCGGATTCGTCGTCCTCAAAGTCGAAGAGACCGCCGCGGCCGGCGTGTATGGCCCTTTCGTCGGCAATCTCACCAACTATGTGGCGCTCATCCTTGAAAATCGATGGCAGAAAGAGTCGCTGCAGAGGGCACACGACGGATTGGAGCGCCAGGTTGAGGAGCGCACGCGCGAGCTGACAGCCGCCAACGAAGCGCTCAACGCCCTCCACCATGCCGCGATGGAGATGATGCAGGAGGCCATCGAGGCGCGGCGACGGGCGGAGCAATCCAGGAACATGTTGCAACTGATTATTGAATCCATACCGGTGCGGGTCTTCTGGAAGGACAGGGGGCACCGGTTTTTGGGCTGCAATACTCTTTTCGCTTGCGATGCAGGCTATAGCCGACCGGATGAGCTTCTGGGCTTGGATGACTTTGCCATGGGCTGGCCAGAGCAGGCGGAGCTCTATCGGGCTGATGATCGAAAGGTCATGGAGTCCGGTCTCCCCACGATGAATATTGTCGAGCCGCAGACCACGCCCTCGGGTGCCAGGATCTGGTTGAGTACCAGCAAAGTCCCCCTGCGCAATCCTGATGGTGATGTCTTCGGGGTTCTCGGCGTTTATGAAGATATTACCGAGCGCAAGCGGGCTGAGAATATCAGGGATGCCCGCCTTCGCCTGTTGGAATTCGCCAGCTCCCATTCGATGGATGAGGTGCTCACCGCGACGCTCGATGAAATCGAAGCATTGACAGGGAGCTCAGTCGGCTTCTACCACTTTGTCGAAGCAGACCAGAAGACCCTTTCCCTGCAGAATTGGTCGACGAATACTCTGAAGACCATGTGCACAGCCGAGGGAAAGGGCAGCCATTATGATATTTCTCGAGCAGGGGTCTGGGTCGATTGTGTTCATGAGCGTCGCCCCGTCGTTCACAACGACTATGCTTCCTTGCCGCACCGCAAGGGGTTTCCGGAGGGGCATGTCCCCGTCATCAGAGAAGCCGTCGTGCCGATCTTCAGAGGCAGCCTGATCAAGGCGATCATCGGGGTCGGAAACAAGCCCTCTGAATATGACGAAAGCGACATCCAAATCCTATCTCAGCTGGGTGACCTTTCGCTGGACATCGCTGAGCGCAAGCAGGCGGAAGAGGCTCTGGCCGAGAAGAGCCAGTTCATCGATTCGCTCCTGCGGGCCATCCCGGTGGCGGTTTTTTATAAAGACAGGGAAGGCCGGTACCTGGGGTGCAACGATGCCTTTACCGAGATCATGGGTGTCGCCGCCGAGGAGATCAGAGGAAAAACCGTGCATGAGCTTTGGCCGGGCGAGCTGTCTCAGAAGTATCATGAGATGGATCTCGACCTCATTCGGAAGCGGGAGCACCAGGTGTATGAATTCCTGGTGAAGGCCAAAGATGGCCGGTTGCACCCCGTTATCTTTGCCAAGGATACTTACCTGAACAAGAATGGGGAGATTGCCGGTCTGGTTGGGGCCTTTCTCGATATCACCGAGCGTAAGCAGGCTGAGGAATCATTGCGACGCTCGGAGTGGAGAAAGACCATCCTGAACCGCATTACCACTATCTTCCTCACCATTCCCGACGACAAGATGTACGGGGAGGTATTGGAGGTCATTCTTCAGGTTCTCAAGAGCGAGCTGGGCGTTTTTGGATTCATTGCGGACAATGGTGATCTGGTGATTCCGAGCCTGACGAAAGGGGTCTGGAAGGAGTGCCAGGTCTCCGACAAGTCAACCATCTTTCCTTGCTCCAGTTGGGGCGACAGTCTGTGGGGCAAGGCAATTCGGGACAGAAAAGCGTTTCGTTCGGATGGACCCTTCCGGACGCCGAAAGGGCACCTCCCGATCCGTTCGTTTCTCACGGTGCCGATTGTCTTTGGGGACGAGACCATCGCCTTACTTTCCGTTGCCAACGGGGAACGGAGCTACACCGCCGAGGATGAGGACCTCCTGGAGGGGATTGCCAGGAGCATTTCGCCGATCCTCAACGCCAGGCTGCAAAGAGACCGGGAGGAGAAGGAGCGGAAACGGGCGGAGACAGAGCTGAAGGAGTACCGTGATCACCTTGAGGAGCTGGTCAGACTGCGTACCGACGAGCTTGCCATGGCGAAGGATCATGCTGAAGCGGCCAATCAGGCAAAAAGCGCTTTTCTTGCCAACATGAGCCATGAGCTGCGCTCACCGCTCAATATCATCCTCGGGTTCACCCAGTTGATGGAGAGAGACCCCTCCATCAGTCAGGCCAACCGTGAGACGTTGTCCCTGATTGGTCGCAGCGGAGAGCATCTGCTCACGCTCATCAACGATGTCCTGGAGATGTCCAGGATCGAGGCCGGTCACAGTGGTTTGCGAATACAAGGATTCGACCTCTTCGAGACCCTCCTCGGTGTTGAAGAAATGAAGCGTAGCCGGGCCTTGGCGAAAGGATTGGAGCTCACGGTTCAAATCGCCCCCGATGTTCCCCGATTTATCGCAACGGACGAAGCCAAGCTGCGCCAGGTGCTCCTCAATCTCATCGGCAACGCCATCAAGTTCACAACGGAGGGCAGGGTGATCCTGCGGGTTTCGAATGGTTCCGAGGATCGAGGAGAGCAGAAAGCGGGACCTGTCGCAGTGCGCCTCCTCTTTGAGGTGGAAGACACGGGTGTCGGGATCGCGCCGGAGCAGGCTCGCAGAATCTTCGATCCATTTGTGCAGGCCCGAGAGGGACAACCGATCAAGGAAGGGGCCGGTCTTGGACTGGCCATCAGCCGCAAGTATGTGCAGCTCATGGGCGGCAAGATCCGTGTAGCGAGCACGCTTCACAAGGGATCGGTCTTCAGTTTTGATGTCCTGGCGGATTTGGTCGGACCCACGGACGTTGTTGCAAGAGAGCAGTCCGCGCACAGGGTGATTGGCCTGGCGCCCGGTACCCCTCCCTACCGAATCCTTGTCGTGGAGGATATGGAAGTGAGCCGCCTGTTGCTGCGCAGCCTGCTCGAGTCCGTTGGCTTTCAAGTGCGCGAGGCCGCAAACGGGCAGGAAGCAATTGAGGCGTTCGAGCAGTGGAAGCCCGACCTCATCTGGATGGATATGCTCATGCCGGTGATGGATGGCTATGAAGCGACCCGGAGAATCAAGGCCTCCAACCGGGAAAGGCGGACCACAATCATCAGTATCTCTGCCAGCTCCTTCGAAGAAGAAAAAGAGCTTGCCTTATCCTCCGGCTGCGACGACTTCGTTCGCAAGCCCTTCAAGGAAGCGGATATCTTCGACGCCATGAGCAGACACTTGGGGGTCCAGTATGTCACCGATGTGGACCGCACGGCTCAGTCAACGGAAGCCGGTGGCCATGCGGAGCAAGCCCCTGTCACAGCAGGGGATCTCTCAGGATTGTCTTCGGGTTTGCTGGCATCCCTCGAAAGTGCTGCCGAGAGCCTTAAATTCATGGACGTTCAGGATGTCATCGAGCGGATCCGGACGGTGGATCCGGATCTGGGCAGTCGACTGGCCCACTTGGCAAAGGAATTTCGCTACGATCTCATCCTTGCCGCCATCCAGCACGCGCATCCGCAATCCAGGGAAGGGGGGCGGGAGACAGGATCGCAAAAGGAATGAGGTTGCTCACCCCATATCTTCGCATTGGAGGGACGTTGGCTTCTCCTTCTGGAAGCGTCCGTCTGCCGCTTCAGTTCATCTGTGCTCCGTTCTCCGATAGCCTTTGACCTCGCGATGCTCGGTCTTCGGCAGGCAGCGCTGCCAACCCCGGATCGAGAGCGCCGCGGATGGCACCTGCCAATTCCACCATGCTCACCGGTTTCATGATGAACCCACTGAAGCCGCACTCTCTCGCCTTTTCCGCGTTGATCGACTCACTGAATCCAGTGCAAAGAATGATCGGAAGCCCAGGCCTTGTTTTCTTGATCTCCCGGGCGAGCTCGATGCCTGTCATCTCGGGCATGGTGCGGTCGGTTATCACAAGGTCGAAGCTCTCCGGAGCGAAGCGAAAGGCGTCTAGAGCTTCCATGCTGCCGGACGCCGCGACAACTTGGAAGCCGAATTTCTCCAGCATTTGCTTTCCCAAATGGATGAGGGTCTCTTCATCGTCGACGAGAAGCACACGCCCCGAGCAGCAAAATCCCACCGGTCCAGGCTCTGCATCCGTTGCAGCCTGAGATTCAACCCGAGGAAGATAGATGTCGAAGGTCGATCCCTCACCTCGTTCACTCGTGACGTTGATCCATCCTCCCCAGTCTTTCACGATCCCATAGACCACGGAGAGCCCCAGTCCCGTGCCCACTCCAGGAGCTTTCGTGGTGAAGTAGGGCTCGAAAATGCGCTGCATGATTTCCTGATCCATGCCATGCCCGGTGTCCGCAACGGTCAGCTTCAGATAGCGTCCCGGTTGTGCGTCAGCGTTTTGATGCCGACAGTCTGAGTCAACGTTAACGTTGGAGACGGCTATCTCCAAGTGTCCCCCACCATCAAGCATTGCATGGCCGGCATTGACACACAAATTCATCACGACCTGATGGAGCTGAGTCGGATCCCCCAGGATGCTGCCGTGGATGGCGTCGGGGGCGATCGTCAAGCCGATCTCGATGGTCGATGGAAGCGTTGCTCTCAGGAACTTCGCCGTTTCCTTGACGATCCGGCTTACCCGTACCGGTTTGGATTCAAGCTCGGTTTGTCGGCTGAAGCTGAGGATTTGCATGACCAGGTCTTTCGCTCGGTGAGCGGCCCTGAAAATCTGATCCAGATTCCTCTTGAGCGCACTCTCTGCGGGAACATCCAGCATCGACAGCTCAGTATACCCGACAATAGGGGCCAGGATGTTGTTGAAGTCATGGGCAATGCCACCCGCCAATGTGCCTATGGCCTCCAGCTTCTGAATCTGATGGAGCTGCCTTTCGAGCATCTTCTTGTCTTCCTCGACAGTCATTCGCTCCAGCTCCGCTGAAGCCCTTGCCGCAATGATGCTCATGACTTCCTGCGCTCTTCGAGGAAGAGTCAGTCTCTGACGGGACAGCGCGCAAAGCACGCCGATCGCTTGGTTTGCCTTGTTCCTCAGCGCCGTCCCGATATAGCCCTCGGCTCCCAAACAGATGAGATCCTCATCCTCCGGAAAAAGGCGGGCTACTCCTTCCGGGCAGTAGTAAAAACCGTCTTCCAGGACCTTCTTGCAGGGTGTGCCGGTCAATGAATAGGACACGTCATGGGAAAACATCCCATCCAGTTGCATGGAGAGGGCTCGGGCTGTCAGGCCATCTTGTACTCGGCTAACCGCCGCGTAGTCGCAGTTGAGCCACCCGCATAGCTTGCCGACGATTTCGTCGAAATAGTCGTGGCTTACGGCTCCAACCGCACTTTCTACGATCGCCTGCATTGCCGCGTCCGCTTGCCTCAGTTCGGTAATGTCGCGCACCGTCCAGTGCGCACGCACGAGCTCGTCCTGTCCGTCGTTTGAGGTGACGATTCCGTCAATCTCCGTGTCTACAGTGGCTCCGTCCTTTCGCACCATCTGGACAATGAGCTCCGAAACGACCCCTTTGTTGAGGAACGTCGTGAAAGACTCCTTGAACTGGTGGAGATCCTTCGGGGCAGCAAATTCCCAGCACCATCGGTTCAGAACCTCCTCCTTCGAGTAGCCCAAAATGGTTAGCCAACCTCGATTCACATCGGTGATGCGACCCGATGCATCCAAGATCAGATGACCAATAGGGGCATTTTCAAAGAGAAGTCGATACCGTTCTTCGCTCTGCTTGAGCTCTCCTTCAGCTTGCAAGCGCTCCGTGATCTCGACCTTCAACCGTTCGTTCACAGCCAATAATTGAGCTGTCCGCTCTTGAACGCTCCGTTCCAGCTCCTCGTGGGACCGTTGCAGCTGTTTGTTCACCTCCGTCAAGTGCTGCTGTGTGGTTCGTAAATCAAGGTGGGTTTTGACTCGAGCCAGGACTTCCTCGCATTGAAAGGGCTTGGTGACGTAATCCACCCCTCCCGCCTCGAAGGCGCGCACCTTGTCAAGGGGCTGGTCCAGACCGCTGATGAAGATGACGGGGATCTCCCTGGTCCGTTCTTCGGCTTTCAACTGCCTGCAAACCTCATAGCCATCCATTTCCGGCATCATCACGTCGAGCAAGATCAGGTCGGGAAGCGCTGTCTTCAGTGTTGTCAGCGCCAAGAGGCCGGTGATGGCGGGACGAACATCGTAGTCCTGCTCCTTCAACAATCGTGTCAGCAATTGCAGGTTGGCGGGATTGTCGTCGACGATGAGGATCGTCTTAATCGGTTTGCTGTCGGTGCGTGAGGTGTTCACGTCCAGAATCCTTCTCTACCGCTTTGCTTGAACGACGAGCAGACACGTCTTGGTGGATTCAGCGGGTTTTGGGACAGAATTCGGGGTAAAGCTTCTGCATGCATTCAGGGCAAAGCCCATGTGAGAAATCCAGGTCCATGTGCTTCTTGAAGTACTCCTCCACACTGTGCCAGTACTGGTCGTCATTTCGGATCTTTTTGCAGTTGGCGCAGATGGGGACAATGCGCTTCAGCTCCATCAGCTCGCTCACATCCTGCAAAATGAGCAGGACGTGCCCATTTCCCAGATACTCAAAGGGGGACGTTGTCACGAGCATGAAGATCTCCTTGTTCTCCTTTCCTTTTTCCACCAGCTCCATTCTGACTTTTTGTTGGACGATCTTCCGGTCTTTGAAGGCAGCGGAGACCGAGCTCCTCACAATGCAGTCCCCGCATGCGGACGCTTTTCCACACCCCTCGGACACCTCCTTCGAGTGGACGCAATGCAGGATCTCCCCGGCTCGATGGCGCAGAATCACCTTAGGGTCCGCGGCGAGCATCGCGCCTGCAGTGCAGTTGTAGGCAATGATCTTCACATCATGATCGACGATGAATACCGGCAGCGGCATCGCGTTGAAGATCGTGCTCAGCCAATCGTTGTCTTCGGTCAAACCTGGCATGATCATCCTTTGCCATCCTGTTGCCTGGTGAAGACCGTGAGACGAAGCCCGCCCGGCACAAGGGGCCCAGTGCTCGATAGGAGTGCAGGTGAGGTCAAGCGGCCACCGGAGGTTCCGGCTTCCCTCCAGAAGGGTCAGGAGACTGGTGATGGAAATCCTCGTCTGCTCCGCCTGAGAGCGCATATCCTCGGCAGCGGAAGCGGTTTCTTCCGCCTTGGCCGCTGACTTCTGGGTTCACCTGGTCTATCTCAGCAAGGCCGCTGTTGATCTGTGTGATTCCTTGAGACTGCTTTCGGCTTGCCCCGCTATTTCAGCAATGAGTCCTCCGGATTCGGCAATTCCTTGGGCCAGCGGCTGAAGCGTATAACCGGTTTTAAGAACCGAGCGCAAATTGCCTTTCAGAGCCATCTCACTTCTCCTGAAGAGGTCCCGGCCGTGGTGTCCGGAGAACGACTGCAAGCGGGCTCAGTCGCTAAAGCCCTCGGTATGCGTGATCCGGAGGCATTCGGTCACTGGCGTGTAATCCATGACCCTCTTCCATCCGGCGATTTTTGCGTCTTTGAGTGGCGCTTCCGATCCGGTCAAGCCGAGAAGCAATTGGACAACCTGGTTTTTCACCGGTTCCGGGACGGTAGAGCATGCTGCAAGCGGCCACTCGGGATACAGCTGCGTCGAATGGACCAAGGGAAACGAGTCATGGACCTGCGCGATGATTCTGAAGTCTTCTTTCTTGATCTTTCCCTCTTCGGCCATTTTCTCAAGGATGCCCGTGCGCACCGTGCCTCCGTCCACTGCGCCGTTCAGCACCGCATAGACCACATTGTCGTGCGTCTTGCCCATGCGCAGGGACTTGAAGTCTTTGTCCGGATCGATATTGCTTTCGAGGAAGAGCCGGTGAGCCATCAGCCAGCCGCCAAAGGACGAGCGTTTCACGCACATGAAGTCCTTTCCCTTGAAATCCTTCAAGCTCTTGATCGGGCTATCCTGTTTGACCAGGACAACCCCGCCGAACTGATCCATCGTTTGATCTTTATAGCTCTTCGCCAGCGTTGCGATGGCCTCGACCTGGTACAGCCTGTTTAGCTCCGCATAGAACGCCGAATTGGTCAGAACGAAATCGACCTTCTTTTCCTTGGTCCATTCCGGCAGCTGGTCAAAGTCCAACGGCACGATCACGAACGACTTCCCGACTTTGGAGGTCAGGTAATCCGCGGTGGCCTTCCACTCTTTGACGGCGGTCCCTGCGTCGCGATTTGCCAGGACTCCGATTTTGTAGTCTTGAGCGAGCGCACCAGCCGCGAACAGGCAGCAGGCGGCAAACAAGGTTCCCGTAACGGTCTTCTTTCCAAACATGAGAGACTCCTTTTTCTCATCCACTCAACCAACTTCTCTTCCCATCAGCCCACGTCTCTGGCTGGGGATCGCCTCGGCCACTCACGTTAAGCAAATGCCTTGCCAAAAGCTTGTCTGAGCCTAACGCACCAGCATCACTATAAACGCCTCTGCTCCTGATGAGGTCGGATCAATGGAAAGGCTGCAATGAAGGTTGCGAAATAGAGGAGGGCTCTGCTTAGAGATCTTGTAATATCAAATAGTTCGATAAATGACAGGAGGTTGCGGGAAAGACGGCGGTTGCAAGGGTTCAAGGGATCGGGAATGGCCTCGGGTTGAAGGACCGCACGCGACGCGATCACACGTCCGATTTTCTCTTGAGTCGCTTGCTGAGCGCTTGATGAGAGATCCCAAGAGCACCAGCTGCCGCGGAAATGTTGCCTTTTGACCGTTGAAGGGCTTCAGCAATGAGCAAGTCAGCGGCATCCTTCAAGGTAGGAAGCTTTGAGAGCGCCGCATACATGGAGGATTCCTCTCGCTCGGCTGCGTCACGAGCCCAGGAGCCGGCAAGGCTTTGTGACGCAATTCTGGCTTTGAACGCTTGCATGGAAAGGATGCGGGATTTGTGCTGACTGATGGCATCGAAGATCATGGATCTGAGCTCCCTTACATTACCGGGAAAATGATAGGCTCCGAGGAGGTCCATGAGCTCCCTGGGGGCCGTGGGCTTCTTCTTGCCCACGGCCAAGGATGCTTCCTCGATGAAGTGACTCACGAGGATCGGAAGATCGTCTCGTCGCTCGCGCAGGGGAGGCACCACGATGTGATGGGTCTGAAGCCGGTAGAACAGATCCTTGCGGAACAATCCTTTGGCTTGAAGTTCCCGAAGGTCGCGATTGGTGGCAACGATCACCCGAGCGTCCGCGTATTTGGGCTCATCGCGACCGAGCGGGAGATACTCGCGCTCCTGCAGCAGGCCAAGGAGCTTCAATTGGGAGGGTGTGCTCAAATCCCCGATTTCGTCAAGGAAGAGGGTCCCCCCTGCTGCGCGCTCCACAAGGCCGGGACGAGCGGTGTCCGCTCCTGTGAAGGCGCCTTTCGCGTGCCCGAAGAGCGTGTCGGCAAATATGGTGTCATCCAGCCCGGCCACATTGACTCGAACGAAAGGGCCCTTCAGCCCGCTCAGCGTATGGATGGCCCTGGCGATGATCTCCTTGCCGGTCCCGGTTTCTCCTTCGATCAGCACGGGTTGTGAGGTGGCTGCAATGGATTCCATATAGTGCATGATGGAGATCATGCGCTTGTTCTGCGTGATCAGCTCCGAGAAGGCTTCGGGATGCTCCAGCCTGTCCGTAAGGAGATGCTGCCTAAGAGCGTGGATTTCACGGTGCAAGTCACGGAACGCCACAGCCCGCCGGACCGTTGTCACGAGCCGCGCTTCCTCGACGGGCTTTGTCAAGTAGTCGAACGCTCCCAGCTTCATACACCTGACCGCCGTTTCAACCTCGTCGATAGCCGTGATCATGACCACCGGGATGCCCGGATGTCCACTGACAATGGAAGCCAGGAGATCCTCCCCGGTCACGTGCGGCATCCGCAGATCCAGCAGCACGGCTTCCATCTCCTGACCGGATAACAGTGGTAAGACTTTCCGGGCATCCTGACAGGTGAGGATGTTGCTGATACCCGAAAGACGGAGCAGCGTGGCAAAGCCGGAAAGGATCTGAGGCTCGTCGTCCACGATCAATACCGGCAAAGTCGGGAAGATGCTCTTGCTCATCACGTCTCCGGTCAGACGTCGGAACCAGGGGGGCGGTCGTGTCCGATCGGCAGCGTGACCGTGACCCGGGTTCCCTCGCCACGGGTGGAATGAAACGTGAGGGTCCCGCCGTGATCATCAAGGATCCTCGCCGTGATGGAGAGTCCAAGGCCGGTACCGTTCAGCTCTCGTTTGGTGGAAAAGAAGGGATCGCAGATGTGCGGCAGATCTTCTTCTCGGATCCCGACGCCTTCATCCACGACTTCCAGTCGAATGCAGCCGGATGGGCGGTCCACGGAGGTTGAAACGCGGATGCCTTCATTTCTGCTCCTCAGGGCCTGGCAGGCGTTGACAACGAGGTTGATGACCACCTGCTCGATCCGCTGGGAGCTTCCCCGGAAGGAGGGCAGATCCTTCCCATAGTCGACCGAGAACCGATCGGTCTTCGTCTTGATCATGTTCGCAAGGAGTGTCAACGCACTCCTCACAACGCCATTGAGGTCAACCCTTTCCGTGAGCTCTGCGGGCTTCTGACGGGCAAAATCCGTCAACTCCGCTACAATTCTCTTGATGCGCTGTGCGCCCTCTAGAATGCCCGAAAGGAGAACAGGGATGGTATCGCGCATCTCCAAGTAGGAAAGGCTGCCGATGGGGAAGTCACCTTCCCTCTCACAGTAGGCATCCAGCCTTGTCTGGATGCTGTTCCATGCCTTCTGCAGAATGGGGGCATTGGTCATGATGAACGTGCTGGGGTTATTGATTTCGTGGGCCACTCCCGAAACGAGCGTTCCTAGAGAAACCATTTTTGCGGCATGAAAGAGGCTCTCCTGGTGTTTCCGAGCTTCCTCTTCCTGGTGTTGGCGTGCGACCATTTCCGCCTTGAGTCGCTCGTTTACGCCAGTGAGCTCGGCGGTTCGTGCCTCGACCCTGCGCTCGAGCTCCTCCCTGGATTCGCGCAACTGACGATTTGTGTCCTCCAGTTGGTCTTGCGCTCGCTTGAGCTTGATGTGAACGCCCACGCGGGCCAGGATCTCCTCAAACTGAAACGGCTTGGTGACGTAGTCTACCGCTCCCAAGTTGAAGGCTTTGAGCTTGCTCTCGGGATCCCCCATGGCCGTGATAAAGACCACCGGGATATCCCTGCAGCGTTCATCAGCCTTCAAGCGCCTGCACACCTCATAGCCGTCCATTTCGGGCATTTTCACATCGAGCAGGATCAAGTCCGGCAGGTCCAATTGCACCGTCTTCAAAGCGAGAGCGCCGCTGATCGCCGGACGCACATCATAGCCTTGCCCCCGCAACAGACTCGTCAGAAGACTCAGATTGTCCGGGTTGTCGTCGACGACAAGGACCGTTGCTCGTGATTTGTTTTCAGGGTTTTCGTTGCTCATTGCCGGGAGCCGGGACCTTGAGAGAAGGAGGCACCAAACACGGCCGATCGTCCCGATCGGGACAAAAGAGCCGCAACGATTGGATCCGAGACTATCCTCCGGATCCGCCCGTCGGAAGTCTCGCTTCAAGCCAGAGCGTCCAACCGTTGACCAGGATGTGAACGTTTTGGTATCCCCCTGCCATGAGGGCGATGGCAAGCTCCTTGCTCAGGCTGCAGCCTTCACCGTCGCAGTAGGTGATCAGCGTTGCGTCTTTGGGTACCGATTGCAGGACCGCGTCGGCGCGTTGATCGAATTCATCCCAGGGCAAGCTCAGAGCGCCTTCGATGTGGCCTTCCGTGTAGAGGGCTTCGGAGCGGGCGTCGATAAAGACCGCCTGCCGAGCAAAGTAGAGGATCTGGGCCTCCTCGAGGGGGATGATCGTTGTGTCTGAGAGGCCGCTGGATTTGACCTGCTCGGCGGGGGCCCATTTCCCGATGAGCGGAAGTCCTGTGGGTCTCACATGGTTCGTGACGAGTGCGATCAGAACCGCTGAAACCAGAATGAGTCCGCTTTGCCAGGCGGCCCGGGGCCATAGGGATGCTTTCGAGCCAGTGGCGGTGCTCAAGAGAGGCTCCTTTCGATGGCGGAAAAGGCTACGGCGTGCAGCCGGTCTGGGGACGGGGCTGATACAGGCACAGGGGCTCTTCGGCGAGGTAGCTCCCGGTGGCCTCATAAGCCCGGGCGCGGCAGCCGCCGCACACGCGAATGTAGCGGCACTGGCCGCACTTGCCTTCGTACTTTGTGAGATCCCTGAGGTTCTCGAAGACGGGGGACGTCTCCCAGATCTCGCGGAACGTCTGGGTGCGCACGTTGCCGGCGTCCAGCTCCAGGTACCCGCAGGGCTGGACCTGGCCTACGTGGGAGACGAATGCGAACCCCACACCCCCCAGACATCCTCGCGTCACCGCATCCAGGCCGAAGCTTCCGAAGTCGACCTCCCGCCCGTCGGCCTTGGCTCGCTGCCTCAGAATTCTGTAATAATGCGGCGCGCAGGTGGCTTTCAACTGGAGTGGCACCTTGTCCCGCTGTTCATAGAACCAGTGCAGGGTCTTCTCGTATTGCTTGGCCGAAATGGCCTGCTCGGCCAGGTCGCGACCGCGACCCATGGGAACCAGCAGGAAGATGTGATGCGCCACGGCGCCCAGCTTCACGGCCAGCTCCTGAATGGCCGGGATCTCCTCCAGGTTCTGCAGGGTGATGGTGGTGTTGATCTGAAAGTCGAGGCCTTCCTGTCGTGCCATGGTGATCCCGCGGATGGCCCCGTCGAAGGCGCCTTCGACTTTCCTGAAAGCATCGTGGGTGGTGGACGAAGCTCCATCGAGGCTGACGCTGATTCTCTGTATGCCGACTTCCAGCATGCGTCGGACCCGCTCGGGGGTGAGCAAGGTCCCGTTGACCGCCATGGTCATCCGTAGCCCAAGTCGGTTGCCGTGGTCCGCGACCTCAAAAATGTCGTCCCGCAGGAGGGGCTCGCCGCCTGTCAGGATGATGATGGGCTTGGCAAATGAAGCAATGTTGTCGAGCAGGCCGAGCGCTTCCTGGGTTGTCAGCTCATTCTCGTAGGGCCGGTCGAGGGCGGCGGCTCGGCAGTGGACGCAAGCGAGGTTGCAGCTGCGGGTGACTTCCCAGGCCACGAGCCGAAGGGTCGCCTCGATGCGGTTGGGATCGTCTCCCGTACCGCGCGGATGGCCGCCGTGAGGGGCTGCTCCTCCATGGGGATGGCCCTTGGGACTGGATGCGTGAGGATGCATGCGCTTCCTTTCCAGAAAGGGTCTGCCCGCTTCAGTCCTGAAGCAGGCGGGCTGCGTCTTTGGCAAAATAGGTGAGAATCAGGTCCGCACCAGCCCTCCGGATAGCGATCAGGGTCTCCATCATGACGCGCTCTTCATCCAGCCACCCGTTGGCTGCTGCGGCCTTGATCATGGAGTACTCGCCGCTGACATTGTAAGCCGCAAGGGGCCACTGGTATTCATCCTTGATCTTTCGGATGATGTCGAGATACGCCAGGGCCGGCTTGACCATGACCATGTCGGCCCCTTCTTCCAGGTCCAGCCCCACCTCGCGAATCGCCTCGTCGGCATTGGCGATATCCATCTGGTAGGTGCGCCGGTCCCCGAACTTGGGGGCAGAATCGGCGGCATCCCGGAAAGGACCGTAAAAAGCCGAGCAGTACTTGGCCGAATAGGCGAGGATTCCCACCTGCTCGAATGCGTTTTCATCGAGCGCATCCCGAATGGCGGCCACCCGTCCGTCCATCATGTCCGAGGGTGCCACTACGTCCGCCCCCGCCTTGGCGTGGGAGAGGGCGACCTGGGCGAGCAGCTCGAGGGTCGCATCATTGTCGACATCGTTGCCGTGTAGCTTTCCGCAATGGCCGTGACTCGTATATTCGCACATGCAGACGTCGGTTATGACCACCAGATCCGGGAACTTGTCCTTAATGGCCTTAACGGCCTGCTGCACGACTCCGTCTTCCGCGAACGCTTCGCTGCCGATCTCGTCTTTCTTGCTCGGCAGGCCGAAAAGCAAAATCCCTGGAATGTGGAGGGACGCGACGGACTGGAGCTCGTCGAGCAACCGGTCGGCGGATAGCTGATAGACCCCGGGCATGGACTTTACTGGGATCTTGGCATCCCGGCCCGGAAGGACGAAAAGGGGGTAGATGAGCTGATCGACCGTCAGCACGGTTTCGCGGATCATGCGCCGCAGGTTCTCAGTCCGCCGAAATCTTCTGGGGCGATAATAGGGATAATGCATGGGACTCCTTCCCTCGATGGGGTTCCTTTCTTGAACGCTTTCGAGAGAACCACTATCACAGAACCACGAAACAGAGAAAGCACGAATGGATGATTCGTGCTTTCCTGGCAAAGCTTCCGGCAATGGGGCGGTCACTGTGGGCTCCTCACTTGACCAGCCCGACTTCTTCGTCCGTCAGGTAGCACGCCGGGTCGCAAGCCCAAAGATCTCCCGTGGCGGCTTCCGCGCGAACCCTGAAATTCCCGCCGCAGACATCCAGCCACTTGCAGACCGCGCACCGGCCCTTGACGTATTTCTTCTTTTCTTTCAGGCGGCGCATCAGGTCGTTGGAGAGGTCACTCCAAATCTCGCTGAAGGGCCTTTCCCGCACGTTTCCGAAGGAATAGTGCCGCCAGAACTGATCGGCATGAACGCTGCCGTCCCAGCTGATGCAACCGATGCCGCGCCCCGAGCTGTTGCCTTCGTTCATCTGGAGTAGCTCGAGCACTTCCGGAGCACGGGGGGATTGCTCCTTGAGCATCCGAAGGTACAGGTAGGGCCCATCCGCGTGGTTGTCAACGGTGAGCACCTCCTTGGGCTTGCCGCGATCGTGCAGGTCCCTGGTGCGGTCGATGATGAGGTCCACCGCTTCCCGGGTCTCCTCATGGGACAGGTCTTCTTTCATGAGCTTGCTGCCGCGTCCCGCGTAAACCAGGTGGTAGAAGCAGACCCGAGGGATGTTCTCCACCTCGAGCAGATCGAAGATGGGGCCGATCTCACCCGCATTGCGTCGATTCATGGTGAAGCGGAGCCCCACCTTGATGCCGGCCTCCTGGCAGGCACGGATCCCGTTCAGGGCCATCTCGAAGGCGCCCTTGACGCCGCGGAATTTGTCGTTCACCTCATTGAGGCCATCCAGACTGATGCCGACGTAGGAAAGCCCCACCTGCTTGAGCTCCGTGGCCACGGTGGGCGTGATCAGGGTTCCGTTGGTCGAGATGACCGCGCGCATCCCCTTTCCCACCGCGTAGGCGGCGAGCTCGGTCAGGTCCTGACGCATGAGCGGCTCTCCGCCTGAGAACAGCACCACCGGGGCACCGAACTGGGAAAGGTCATCGAGAACCTTCTTGCCTTCCGCAGTGGACAGCTCGTCGGGAAACGCCTCGTCCCGAGCGTGGGCGTAGCAGTGGACGCACTTGAGATTGCAGCGGCGGGTGGCGTTCCAGACGACCACGGGCTTCTTATCGGCTGAGAACTGCAGGAGATGCGACGGCAGCAGACCGCTGTGGCGCCCGTAGCGCAGGGCATCGGAAGGCTCCACCGTGCCGCAGTACAGTTTGGAGATGCCAATCATGGGTTGTTTCGCTCCATCAGACGAGGTTGGGGTTTGTGATAGTGTCGGGATCAACGCGGTGAGAGTCGGTCTTTCGGTAGTGCTCCCGTATCAGGTCTTCCATATACTCCTGCGGGTCGAGCACCGCTTTCCGGGGCAGTACGAAATGGCTCTTACCGCTTCGCTCATGGATCAGCTTGAACCCATAGTCGAAGTCCCCGGCGATCTCGTTGCAGAGCGCGACCGCCGTGGTGCCGCGCTCGAGAGCTTCCTTAATGAGCTGGTTCACTGCTTCACCGTCGAACTCAATGCGAACGCCGTGAGTCTCGAAAAAGCCGTCTTCAAAGACGCGGATCTGGTTGTACAGGAGCAGCACCTCATCGAAGACGAGCTCGAGGGGGTGGTCCGTTCGTATGTGACGATCGAGGACGACTTCCACGCGGTCCGGCGTGAACACGAGCGGATAGTTGTCCAGGTAATGAATCCGCTTCGTGGCCATCAGGTCGCGCAGCTTCTGTTTTTCCTGATCGAGAATGGTCTGATGACGTCGCAGGAGCTCAGGCTCTTCGGGGTTCGCCAGGAGTCGCGCAAGAGAGCCTTCCGGATCCTCGACAACCTCGAGCGTCACCACCAGCTGCCGGATCCTCGTGCTTGGGAGCCGCTTCTCGAAGGGGAGCAGGACCCGCTCAATGACGCTCACCAGTCCGCGCGCGCCCGTTTTCTCCTCGAAAGCCAGCTCGGCCAGCCGCTTCAGGGCCTGGTCTTCGAAGCGGATGTCGATCCCATACGACCTGAAATCTTCCTTTTTCCCGAGGACGATCGGGCTGTTGGGGTTCTTCAGGACCTGGTAGAGATCCTCGACCTCGAGAGGCTCGAGCACTGCCAGGACAGGAAGGCGCCCGACGAATTCGCTTTCAAAACCGAAAGCGATCATATCTTCGGCCTTGGCGAAGCGGTTTAGCCGCACATCGTCTTCGCGGCTGTGAATTTGGGCTCCGAAGCCGATTCCCTGCTTCTGCAGCCGTTTCTTGACGATGGGACCGAGCCCGTTGAAGGCGCCGCTCATGATGAACAGGATGTTTTTCGTGTTAACCGTGCGCTTCTCGCGTTTTCCCGTTTTTCGGAAGCTTTCCAAGGCTTGAAGCTGAGAGATGGGGTCGTGGGGGACTTTGAGGTCGACTTCGGTCTCTTCCATGGGCTTGAGGAGAGCCCGCTGCACTCCGGCACGCGACACGTCGGGACCGATGATGGCGCTGGATGAGGCGATCTTGTCGATCTCGTCGATGTACACGATGCCGTATTGGGCCAGCTCGATATCCTCCCCCGCCTCGACAACGAGCTCCCGCACCAAATCTTCAACGTCCCCGCCTACGTACCCGGTTTCGCTGAATTTGGTGGCATCCCCTTTGACGAAGGGAACCCCCAGCTTCTTGGCGATGAGCTTGATCAGGTACGTTTTGCCGACCCCTGTGGGGCCGAGGAGCAGGATGTTGTTTTTGATGCGGCCCACCGTGCGATCGGCCGTGGCCTTCGGATTGCGATGCTGGTGCCGGATGCGGTTGTAGTGTGTGCAGATCTTCGTCGCAAGGATGGCCTTGGCCTCTTCCTGCTTGATCACGAACTGGTTCAGATAGGCTTCGAGCTCCTCCGGCTTCATGTCGAACTTGATCTTTTCAGCACCGCCGGTTTTCTTGGGCTCCTCCTTCACCTCGGTTGGCTGCGGCATCATCATCGGGGAGATCACTTTAATCCGATAGCCGTACTTCTTGCTTAAGTATTCACTGAGCTCTTTTTCAAGCTCGTCCTGATTGGGCAGTTTTGGGGCGTCATCAGCCATTTGAGCTTCCTTCCATGTGGAGAGACCTGACACGCCGCAATGGCCATCAGCATTTGAAGTATAAGGGCTGGAGCAGCCCTTTTCAACCAGGCCTCCAGGCTGGTGGGAGGAGCCAGGAAGAGGACTCCCATCCCATCGGGACGGAGGACGAGCGGCTGGCGTTCGTGGTCGACCACGCCCGATCCAGGGACAGCGGATGCTGGCGATCATTCAGGCGGGCGTTCCTCCGATGGATGGCCAAACTCCTCCAAGGCCTGAGGAATAAGGCGGCGAATGAACGATCCGCGGTCGGATTCAAAGGTCTCCATGTAGTCCACATAGGCCGGGTGCGTCGCGGCCATGGCCGGCGTCCAGTGCTGCATGGAGACGTATTTGGTTGAAAACTCGAGAATGAGGTCGACGATCGGGACATGGAACAGAGGAGAGTCGTCCAGCCACCCCATCCGCCGCATGGCCTGGAAGCGAAGGTTATCCAGGAGGAACAGGGCGATGTCCATGACCAACAGCCGCTCCTTGTTTTCCAGGTAATAGAAGCGCGGTCCCAGCCCGAGCCCGAGCACCCCCATGATGCAGTCATAAAGCGGCATGGAGCCGTCCGGGCCGCCGCGGAAAAGCTCCTTGAGGGCCGCATCACTCAGGTCGCGCAGGCAGGTCTGGTCCGTGTATGTTTCGCCGAAACGATGCTCCCATGACTGAAAGCCTCGTCGTGCGGCCATCTGGCGTCGCTGTTCATTTAGATTCACAATCGCGGCCACGTCTTCACCTCAGTCTTCAAAATACGTCTGCAGAGAACCGATAAATCTCGGTTTCCGGTTTCCTCCACGCATTGGCGGGGAGTCCGGCCTTCTTGCACGTCCACTCCAGGAACTGGGTGCGGTCCCACCCGTGCTCGACGGCCACTTGGGGGAGCAGCAGCCCTGAGGCGTATCCCTTGCGGATATAGAGGCCGTGCGTTCCGACTTCGATCGTTTCGGGGTCCTCAACCCGCTCAAGGGGTGTCAGGACGGAAATCTCCACGTGCAGGTCGTCCAGCTCTTCCGGGCTGACGGCGCAGAATCGAGGGTCCGAGAAGGCCGCCTGAACCGCCATGCTCTTCACCGTTTCGATCAAGGGCTCTCGGCCTTCGATCATGCCGATGCACCCCCGAAGCTCCGTTCCTTTGTGAAGACTGACAAATACTCCGTGCGGCTCGCCAAGTTTTCCCGTTATCATCGGAGACTCGGGAAGAGGTTCGCCGCGGCACCGGGAACGAATCGCCTCCATTGCGATTTCGCGAAGCGTTTGCTTTTCGGCATCTGAAAGCCCCAGGCTCACGCCGGCTTTGCTGCGTCCGCCCTCGACGCCTGGCGTTCTCACTGACTCAGCGGCTCGGTAGAATGCCGCTGCAAGGTAACCCACGACCCCCCGCTTGTCGCCGCTCACGTCCCCCGAATTGGCGTAATGCAGCACCTTGGCCTTGTTTGCCCCCATGAGCCTGCTTGCCAGCATCACCGTCATCATTGGACCGGCGCCGCACGCCTCGCAGTCGCCCCGTTGCAAATGACCGTGCAAGCCTCGCGGGTCGAAACGATCGATGCACTCCGAAACCACCTGGTCAAGCCGCTTGGCTTCGGCATACGGGTGATAGTGGGACAGGTCGCTGCTTGCCACGAGAAGGATCCGCTGCCCGCGGCACGCATCGGCGATGACGTGCGCGAGCTGCTCGCAGAATTCGAGCGACTGTTCCGCCATGATGACCGGGGTCAGCCGAAAGTCCCGCAAAAGGGCCTGGAGAAACGGCAGCTGGATTTCGAGGGAGTGCTCTTCGGCGTCCGCCTCCGGGACGAACCGGACCAGGGAGGGATGTTCCAGGAGTGCGTCCACGAGGGGCTGATCCAACGGCACAACGCCGAGGGGCGTGCGGTAGCCGCCCAGCGTGTAAACGCTCGCTCCTTTGAAATACGCCCGGTGGCTGGGGGCCAGAATCATGACACGGTCGAACTGCCGCTCCTCCAGGAGCTTGTAGGCGTGAGCGGCGACGCCCCCCGAGTAGACGTAACCGGCGTGAGGGACGACGAGCCCCACGAGCTCCCCGGGGACCGGACCCGGCTTGGCTTGGCCGATGTAACGGGAAATCTCACTTCTCAGCGCTTCGGGGCGAGCGGGGTACCACGTTCCTGCGATGACCGATTCCCGAATCCTCTCTTCAGCCATGTCTTTCCCCCTTCGTGGATGGTTTCACCTCTTCGGTTCTCCCTTGGTATGACGGACCGCGCCTTTCACCACTACCAAGGTGATGTCGTCATGCTGGGGCGCTGTCTGACGGAAGTCGGCCAGGGACGTGAGAATGGATTCGATGATTCCTTCCGCGGTCAAGTGGTGCCGCGCCCGGACCAGGGAGCGGAGCCGTTCCTTCCCGTAGGGCCTCCCTTGGGGGTCCTCGGTCTCCCAGATGCCGTCGGTACCGATCAACAGCACCCGCTCGTTGCTCCAGCCGTTGGTCGCGTATTCCGTGAAGGGCACGGTGATGTCCACGCCAAGGGCCGATCCGTGTCCTTCCAGCTCGTGAAAGGCGTCGTGCGATGGATCGTAGATGAGGGCCGGGTCGTGTCCCGCCCGCACCCATTTGACCTCGTTGGTCTGGGTGTCCATGAGCAGGAGAAAGAGCGTCATGAAGGAATCCGTGCGACGGGCGTCGAGGCAGAGCAAGGTGTTCACGTCCTGAACGACTTCGGCCAAGGTGCCCGGCTTGAACATGCGGCTTCGGAGGAAGGCCCGCACCGTGGCCATCAGCAGGGCAGCCCCGATGCCATGTCCCACGACGTCGCCCACCGCCACGACGAGCCGGTGCGCTCCAATGCCGGGGAACTGGATGAAATCGTAGTAGTCGCCACCCGTTTCGTCGCAGTAAACGCTTCTTCCCGCCACGTCGATCAGCGGCAGCGACGGCGGGGTCTCCGGAAGGAGACTCTGTTGCACTTCCATCGCCACGTCGAGGGCTTCTTTGAGGCGCAGCCGCTCTTCGAGCTGGGAGGCCATCCGGTTGAAGTCACGGACCAATTGCCCCACCTCGCCGTCGCCGTTTCCAGGTTGGGGGAGCATGATGTCGAGGCGCCCCGCCGCAATCTGTCCGGCCGCGTTGGACACGGTTTTGATGGCGGCGACGGCTCGTCCGGCAATAACGCGGATGAGCATGATGGTCAGGAGCACGAATGCCATGCCGGCGATCATGAAATAAGTGCGGAAGGCAATGATCGGGGCCAGCACCTCCCGACCGGGAGCGACCAGAACGATCGTCCAGGGGGCCTCCTGAAGACGGTAAAAGCCGCTGACGGTGACCGGCGGGCGCCCGTCTCCCTGGATCGTGCCGTACGGCTTTTCGCGGAGTGCTTTCAATGTCGCCTGGTCGATGGCACCCCCATCGCATTCGGGACTCTGTTTCCCGTCATGGGTGCAAACCAATACGCTGCCGTCATCATCCACCAGGAACCCCTCGTGCCCCTGCCATTCACTGAAGGCAATCACGTTGGCGATGAGGTAATCGAAGCGCACGGAAACCTCGAGTCGGCCGACCACCGTCTCGGATTGATCGTACATCTCGGAGACGATGGTCACGTTTTGATGTGCTCGAACCGCGTCATAGCGAGGCGGCGACACCTCCACGTGGCACCAGGCGCGGACCCTGTGGTGCTGGCCGGAAGAGGGATCCTCGTCTTTGCTGTCCCCTTCGTCGACCTCGCAGGGAGATTCGATCTGGGTGTCGTTTGGACCGAGATTCGTGAGACGCACTTCATCCACCCCTTCTTGCTGTTCGAGCTCCAGGAGGATCCATTCCTGGATGGCGCGAGTTCCGGGCTCACGGCGGGCATCCGAGTACATCTCCAGGTATTTCTTGATCTCGCCCAAGCGCATGTCGATCACGTGCGCAAATTTGCTCATCTTGAGGATGGCCGCTTCCTGCCATTGCCCCAGCAGCACGTTGCGCGAGTAGAAAAAACCGGCGTATCCCCCAGCGAGCAGCAGAACCGCCACGGGGAGGATGAGGTAGAAAACCAGCTGCTGCTGCAGGGTCTTGGGTCTGAGCATCGTCTACAACCTGAAGTGAGTCACGTCGAGCACCTGTCTAATGCAATCTATAACAGCATAATGTATATTCTTCCCGCAAGGTAGAGTGAAGAGGGAGACCCCGCCGTGTCCCGCCCATCAGTAGGAGCTCGAGATCCCGAGAAACGAACCTCAGGGAGGCAAGACGACAATGCGTCGGAAAGAGGCTAGGATCGACGATCTCAAAGCGCTCGCAGAAGTCTCCGGTATGATCAACTCCTCTTTGGACATCCAGGAGGTCCTGCGCAACGCCATGATGTGCGTGCAGCGCTGCATGGACGCCGAGGCCAGCTCCATCTTCGAGATCGATCCCGCGTCCGGCGAGCTGTTTTTTCGCCTGGCCTTGGGAAGCGCCGCGAGCAAGACGGCGGATGTGCGGCTCAAGCCGGGGGAAGGGGTGGCAGGATGGGTTGCTCGGACGGGGCGTCCCCTCATCATTGCGGATGTGAGCCAGGACCCTCGCTTCAGCAGGGTGGTGGATGACGCGACGGGATTCAAGACGCGATCCATCCTTTGTGTCCCCCTCATTGACAAGGGGAGCCTAAAAGGAGTGGTCGAGGTTTTGAACAAGCGCGGCAGCAGTGGGTTCGATGAAGAAGATCTGGAGCTCCTGACGATTCTGGCCAATCAGATAGCCATCGCCTTGGAGAACGCACGCCTCTATGCGAGACTTCAGGACCGATGCATGTCCACCGAGGACCGGCTGAAAAGCACGCAGGAGCGGCTTGCCCGATCGGAATGGCTCGCCGCATTGGGACGCCTCTCACAGGGAGTGGCGCACGAGGTCCGCAATCCGGTCATGGTCATCGGTGGATTCGCCAGACGCATGCAAAAGCAGTTCGAAGAAACGAGCCCGGCTCGCAAAACCATCGAGATCATCATTGAGGAAGCCGAGCGCTTGGAGAGCTTGGTGGCCGCCATCGATGAGCTCTACACCATGAGACAGCCCGTCTTTGAGCAGCTCGTTGTGCAAGAAGTGCTGTCCGCCGTGTTGAGCCAGCTTCAGCCCGAGATTCTCGCTCGCGGTATCAAGGTGGAGTGGGCCGACCCCCACGGCCAAACTGCTGTTCTGGCAGATCGTGCGTTGATGGAGCAGACATTTCGCAATGTGGTCCAGAATGCCATCGATGCCCAGTCGGATGGAGGGAGCTTGGGGCTTGAGGTCTTTAACGAGCTCGGGTGGGTCACGGTCCGTGTGCGCGACAGCGGGATTGGGATCCCGGCGGACGTCCTTCCAACCGTGTTCGAGCCCTTTGTAACGTCCAAGACCCGCGGATTCGGGTTGGGCCTCACGGCCGTCTACCGGATTGTCTGCGAGCACGGTGGGGAGGTGAAAATCGACTCCCAGCCCGGGAAGGGCACCGAGGTGACCATCAGGCTGCCCTGTGGGCATCAGTAACCAACGGTATCGAAGCTGGATCCGTCGGCTGCGAGCAGCGTCCGAGTGCTCCGTCAAAGAAGTTTTGTCGGGCAAGAGAACACCCCCGAGCCTCCCTTGTATGTTGGTGATGGATGAGGTAGGGGGTAGCTTGCGAAACAAAGTTGACGGAGCACGAGCCCCTGTTCAATGAGCCTTGATCCGAAGTGTATTGGCGATGACGGTGAGGCTGCTCGCAATCATCGCGAAGACGGCAATCAACGGGTTCAGCCATCCGCCCATCGCCAGAGGAATGGCCAGTGCGTTGTAGAAAAAGGCGGCGAAAAGATTCTGTTTGATGATTCGAGTGCTCCGCCGGCACAGATCAAGGATTGCCGGCACCCTCTCCAAACGGTCCCCAAGAACGGTGATGTCCGCGGTTTCGTGGAGGAGGTCCACCACACTTCCAAACGCCATTCCCACGTGGGCCTGGGCCAGAGCCGCCCCGTCGTTGATGCCGTCACCCACCATGGCCACGGTCAGGCCGAGCGCCTGGCAGTGCTCCACATGAGCGGCTTTTTCGGCCGGCAACGCCTGAGCGATCCAAGTCCCGAAGCCGAGCTGCGATGCCACGCATTCTGTTGCCGCACGTGAGTCCCCCGAAACCAGGTGGGCTCGGATGTTCCGCCTGCTGAGCCCACTCAGGAGGAGACCTGCATCCGACCGAATGGAGTCGCCAAACGAGAACAGCGCGCACACGCTCCCGGCACGGGCCAGTAAGACGGGCGTCAAACCGTCACGCGCGGAGCATTCCAATGCTGCTGAAAACGGATCCGAAATCACAATGCCATTGGCTTCCATCCAGCGCGGACTGCCCGCAAAGATTGGGATGCCGTCCACGCGACCGCTCAGCCCCATTCCGGGAACAGAGCTGAATTCCTCTGCTCGGGTGATCTCGACTCCGGCTTTTTCGCATTGGCTGAGGATCTCCCGAGCAAGGACGTGCGTCGACCGGGATTCGAGTGCACCGAGAATCCGCAGCGCTTCTTCCGGTCTCAGTCCGATTGTCACGCTGCTGCGAAGGCGGAAGCGCCCTTCGGTCACGGTGCCGGTCTTGTCGAGCACGACGACATCGGCTTTGCTCAGCCGTTCGATGGCCGAAGGGTCCCGAACGATCGCTCCAAGCGATCTAGCCGCCCAGATGGTGGCCACTTTGGCCAGGGGCGTCGCGATTCCGAGCGCACACGGACAAGTGATGAGAAGGACGGTCAGAGCCCGAAGGATGGCCTCATCAGCGGACGTCCCTGCCATCCAGAGCCACACGGCGGTGGCCGCTGCCAGACCCAGCACGCACGGGACCATCCGCCGGGTGACCCTGTCGGCCACGAGCTCTGCTGTGTCCTTGCGGGTCAGCGCGTCGGTCATGATGTGAATCATGTGCTGCAACGTGGATGAGCGGCCCGGATGCGAGACACGAATGCGCAGGTTGCCGCTCACAAGCTCCGATCCAGCCAGCACACTGTCTCCAACCCCCTTGGATTTCGGAGTGGACTCACCGGTGAGACAAGCCTCGTCGACGCTCCCGTCCCCTCGCACGATGACTCCGTCCACCGGAATGCGCTCACCTGCTTTCACTTCGCATTCGTCGTCCTCCCTGATTTGATTCGCACTGACCCAATGCTCCCGACCATCCACCTTCAATCGGACCTTGCCGCCGCCCAGTCGGTACAGGGCCTTGATTCCTCCCGTGATTCGTTTTCGGGCACGACCTTCGAGGTGTTTGCCGAAAAGCACAAGCGCCACTACCATCGACGCGGTGTCAAAGTACACGTGGAGGTCGCCGCGGATCATCTGCACCGCGCTGTATCCGTAGGCCGAAAGGCATCCGACCGCGATGAGCGCTTCCATGCCCATTGCACCGTGCTTCAGTCCCTGGAAGGCTTTGCGGAGGATCGGGTAGCCTCCGTAAAAGATGGCGGGGGTTGTCAGAAGCCAGAGAGGATAGGAGAGAAGCCGAGCACCGTCGCTTCCGAGGTCTTGGAAGAAGCCGAAATACAAGGCCCAGGAGATCATCATGACGTTAAGGGCGAGGATCCCCGTGATCGCGAGACGCACGAAAGAGTCTGCCCCGTCTTTATGTGCGGCTGGCTCTTCTTTGGGCAGACCGGCCCCGTAACCCAATTGCGAGATCGTCTCGAGAATATGCTCGGGTCGAATGTGCTGCGGGAGATAGCGAATATGAGCCATGTCGGAAAGAAAATGGACCTTCGCCCCCTGGATTCCCTTCTGCTTAGCCAGGATGTTCTCGATGAGCCAGGAGCAAGCCGTGCACCACATGCCCTGGATCTCGACCGTCAGGTCTTCCCCGGCGTCCGACTCAGGTTTGATCACCCTATCCGGCGGGGCGCAAGCGAGCGGACCGGGGATCAATCCTGCGGCGACCGCGGCTCGATACGCGGGGGCGTGCTGAAATCCGTCCGGGGAGATCCCCGGCGTATTGACGAGGATCTGGTAGACGGCTTTGCAGCCCGGGCAGCAAAAGGCGCGCGGGACGCCGTCGATTTGAAGTCGATTTTGAGAGCGTCCGACAGGGAGACCGCATAAGGCGCACGCCAATTCGACCGAGTGCGGTTTTCCAGGCTCAAAGGGGCTCCGCGTCAAAGGATTGAGCTCCTGTGAACGTGCTGTATTAGATGATGCCAAAGCCTCGTAGCATGAGTGCGATTCCCATGCCGCAGACAACAAGGGCACTGAGCCTCTCACCCGCCTGTCGAGCCTTAGCGGGAAGAGCAAGACCGAAGAGCGCTGCCGCCGTTAGGGCGGGCACGGTTCCAAGACCGAAGAGGAGCATGTTCCAGAAGGCCTTAAGCGGGTCTTGGGTCGAAGCCGCGGTGACGAGCATGGCCCAGCTGAGACAGCAAGGCAGCAGGCCGGTCAGGAGCCCAAGGGCGAACTTGGCGACTGGCTGCGGCGACTGAATGAGAGACGGTGCCCATGACACAATCGCCGTGATCGGGCCCGACACGATGCGGTCTGTCAGGTCCGGGATCGGAAGAAGCCCTGCCATGGCCAGAGCCAGCACAATGAGCACCACGCCGCAGCCGATGGTTGCCGGCGCATAGGCGCCCTGAAAGACCTGCGTGAGCCGAAAAGCGCCAATAAAAGTGGCCGCGACGGCGCCCGCGACGGCGTACGTGGTGAGTCTGCCCAAATGAAACGTGACCTGAAGCAGCAGGGCGGAGAGGATTACTCCCCGTCGGCTGAAGCTTCGAGGGTCCGACGGGAGACCGTGCTTGGGCAGGGAGCAAGCGAGCACGAGCATGCCGCACATGCCGAGGCAGTGTAAACTGCCCAGCAGACCGACGACTAAGGGGAATAGATCGAAGCCACCAAAGGACATGGGATCCTGCCGGCCATCCCTCGCCCGGAGACTCCGGAGGTGAGAGACGGGCACTGGCCCGCCGTCTACCGGACGAGCACGAGGGGGTGATCGCTGTCGGGTTGGTCATGGAGCCTTCCTATTAGCGTCCGGAGAGGGATTTCTCAAGGTCTTTTTGGGGGCCCGGCCCCCGGTCGTCTTGCAGCGCGTGGATACGGTCGGTGGATTGTGGACTGAATGACAGACTCCCTGGTCGGGAAGAAATTTCCCTGTGAGCTCGATGTCAAACCGGCGGTTGGACATCCATCTTCCCGGCCGAGCCCGGCAGCACACCGGGCTGAAGGTCCGGAGCGATCAGGCTTTGCTCTGGCACAGGCCTTGCTTTCTCGATCCTGCTGATCATGATCTTATCCCTTGTTGGCAGAGTGTATGCGAATCGATGCCCCCCCAGCGACGATCTCTACCTCACCATCGGCAAGCCCAGCGGCCGGGTCGATGCAGACGTCCCCTTTCAGCCTGGGGAGCCTTGATCGGCCTCAGGTCGTCTCCTTGTCGCCGCAGTCAACCGAAGTCCCCGGATCCATCATCTCACCGGAGACCTACTCCGTTGTCGATCCCTCTTCCCCGGCGGCCAAGAACCGTTCCGAAGCCGCGGCACTGTACACGCAGAGCGCGCAGCCGACCTCCAGCAAACCGGTTGCTCCCGCTTCAACGCTCAGCGATCTGCAAAAGTACAAAGACGACCAACTCCTCAAGAATCCCGGCGGGGACGCCTACGATCTCGATCTGAAGCAAGTTCATCCGGAGCCGGTCAACCAAGGATCCTTTCTCTCCCGGGTAGGGAAAGATCTCTCTGACGTTTGGGGAAACGTCAAGAACGCCTTCAAGAGCCTCCTGTTCGGGAGAACGGTGCTTTGCAGAGGGCCCAACGATGAGATCAAGGAGGTCAAGCAGCGGGGACTGATCGGGTCGATCAAGGATTTCTTTTGCAACATGGGAAGCGCGCTCACCCTGGGGACCTGGCGTCCACAGGGTGAGCCTGCACCCGAGGGAGTGCTCGGTCATCTCGGGTATGCATGGAAAAAGGCGAAACAGGCCCTCTTCGGGGATCTCATCGAAGGCGTGACCGGGAGCATCAACCGAATGGGCAAAAGTATGCTGCTGGCTGGGTGGAATTTGATTGAAGTGGCTCCCGATGCCACGATTGGCAACTTCGACGCAGGGCGGAAGCTGACGACAACACTCTTCGACAACGGTCAGGTCCTGGTCGAATATCTTACGGACGTTCTACCGACCGGGGAAGCCTGGATGAGGGTCCATGCCTCCAAATGGATGGACCTCAAGCCCCCGGTTATCTACAACATCACTTCGCCCGAGTACAGGACGGACGATACGCGCTGGGAAACCGTGCGCAACACGCCCTTCCGAAAGACCATCGAAACCCTCGGATCGCTCCTGGCGGACGTGGCTACGTTCGGGCTCCTGGGGCAGACCATCATGTCCTTTCACGACCCCAACCAGAAATAGCCGCTCTCGTTAACAAGAAACCCGCTTCTCATCCACTTCAATGCTTGCCCGACATGCTGTTTTTTTGGGTCGGTTGCGGAAGACTTCCTGGGAGGAAAGAGCGGGCCGAGGCCCCGCCTCGGGAGCCTCGGCTGCTCGATAGGGTTACGAGCCCTTTTTCTTGGTGGGCTTGTTGTCTTTAGCTACCCCCGTTGAAGGACCACCTTTTGAGCTAGAGGCGGCAACCGCCTTTTTGGGCTCGATGTTTTTAGGCGTGTCGGAAGTCTTGCCATGGGCAGGCTTGGAGCTGGATGAGGCGGAGGACTGCTTTGAGGCGGGCTCGGATTTCGATGATTTCGACTTCTCGCTCGACTTGGATGCAACGATTACCTTGGACTTGGCATCAGCGGGTGAGGTCTTCTCCTGTTTGGCGCTCTTCGTGCTCTTCGTCGATTCCTTGGCTTGCTTGCTAAGCTCGCTTCGGTCCGAACCCTTCCCGCTCTTTTTCTCTTCCTTATCCTTGGCTCTGCCCTTGGTGTCCTTGGAGCTCCTGGATGAGACGGTTTCGCGCTCCTTGGATCCCTTGGTCGAGATCATGGTGAGTGAGCGACTCTGCTCACGGTCTCTATCCTTCCCCTGTTTGGACCGGGATTCGGAGGAGCTCGAGCTAAGGGCTCCAGGTGGGATCTTTAACCCGGCAAGCTTAATCTGTTGGCCAACCTGAAGCTTGGACCCCTTCTTGATGTGGTTGGCGTCTGCTAACATCTTGGGGTCGATGCCGTTTCTCTTGGCGATCTTGTCGATCGTGTCTCCACGCTTAATGCTGTATGTGAACAGAACCGAGCTATCCGAGCGATGGTCTCGATCTCGGCCTCGAGATTCGCGGAGAGAATGCGACGACGCGGTCCCAGCCGCATCGGATACGCTCCTAGGAGAGCGGAGGGAGGCGAATCGCGCCCCTGGCGCTTCCGGAACCGAATCGGGCTGCAGAGTCTGAGCGAGATGGACCGGCTCCATCTCGAACCCGCGCTTGTAAAAGACGATGCAGCTTCCGGGAGTGGGCACTTCGCTGCCGTGAAGATTGTTCCAACGACAGAGATCCCGGCGGGAGACACCGAAGCTCTGGGCCAAGTTGTCCAGGTTGCTTTCCGAACCCTTGGCATAATAGAAGACCTTCTTGGGGAGATAAGCCTGCTGTGCCATTTCGATGACGCCGCGCTTCTGGCTGTCGAGGCTGCCGACTTGGGCGGCAAGAGTGGACCAGGGTGTATAGAATCTCACGTGCATGTGGTCGACATGGTTTCGCACATGCTGAATGATGGATCCACGGGTATTCCCGAACAGACGGTCCATATAGCCGGCGTCGATGCCTTGAGCCAGCGCGTAATCCTGGAGCAAATTCTGGATGCGGCGATCGACGAAAATATATTGCACGCGCTGGGAGCGGAGAAGATTTTCGATGAAGCACCAGGTCCTCGGCACATCAAGGTTTTCTTCGTTCATAACCATGAACGTGTCGAGGGTCCGGTTGCCCTTCGCATACATTCCAATGTCGACATCCCTTCCATTCTGATGGGATCTGTGATGGACCATCGAGCCGCCGTTGGGAAGAGAGAAATCCCCGATGTAGAGAGGTGAGCCGTTAGGAGCCTGTTTTTGAACGGCATCAATGGCATCCAGCATGGCGCCGACGACTTCCGGGGTCGTGTACGTGTGATCTTCGTCTCGAAGGATGTATCCATTGAACTGGCGGGGAAAGGGGACTCCGTTGCTGAGTGATCCGTGATAGGGTTGGCCGAAAGAGGCAGTGAGGGCTAAAGCGGTTTGGGGGATCAAGGGTGGTGTTGAGAATACCGACAGGGCTACGATTGTGAAAAAACACAGCGTCGGCGCGCGGAAAGAGTGGCGCATTACTCTCCTCCTATTATTAAAGAACAGATCGCCGTCCTTGATCAGGCTTTTTATTGAGATTTCCTTCATGAGGATTACTTCACTAGCGGAAAACGCATTTCCTGTCAAACCATTTTGCTGCAGGAGTTCAAGAATCAGAGTGGAATAGGATATAGCTAACCGATATTTATAAGTAAAAAGATTATATAACTACCTAATGTCTCACTCTGCTGAATAGTGATGGTAATTCAATGACTTAATTCTGGCACTGGGCGATATTTGCCCCTGTTTTTTCTCTGAGTTGCTGAAATAACAGATGGTTGGATCTATTAAGGCATTCTGTGTCCACGAGAGGCGAAGTCGTTCTGGGAAAAAGGCTCCAAGGCGGACGTGCAAGAGAAAATTGCCACATCGAGTTGGCTGTATATGGACCGCCGGATGAGGCAAGGCGCGGTTGGAGCACGGCAGGGGGTATTGTGCGAAAAAACACGACCGGGGCATTCCTTTGACGGTACGCAGGTGTGCCGCGCAGGTCGGGACTGTGGCTGCGGAAAGACGTTCTCCCGCTCGATGCCAGGGAAGAGGCGGGAAGTGACCGGATCGAGTGTTTAGGATCTCTTCGGGGACGGTTGATCGAGCTGCCCGTAAGGGTCGCCGCAAAACAGAATCGAGCCGCTGTCGTCGCTGATCACGGGAACGTATTCAATGACGATGGGGAGCGGTTCGTTGAGCTTGATATACGTGGTTCGGCGCGAGTCCAAGAGGCCTTTCAATTTGGACGCCATGGGGTTTTGGTCATCAGTAAGGATCATTTCCGCAAGGGAGCGAGCGTTCTCGAGACGGACGCAGCCGTGAGAAAAGTCACGCCGCGCGCGCGCGAAAAGATGCTTGTTCGGAGTGTCATGGACATAGACAGCATAGGCGTTCGGGAATTCCAACTTAACCTGGCCGAGCGGGTTGGACGGTCCGGGCTCCTGGAAAACGCGAGGAGCCCCGCCTGAGTAGTAGCCTCCTGCTCGGCCGAAGCCGTGGCGCTCATAAAATGTCGGGTCGTCCTCGATATTGCCGGCCATCTCCCGCCAAATGCGGTCGTTGATGTACCAACGGGGATTCACGACAATCTGCTGAACGGAGCTCGAGAGCGGTGGAGTCTCGTTTTCGCCCACCATCCGTCCGTTCATCTTGATCTTGCGTCCGGATGCCTTTCCAACGATGACGCGGTGACTCGCCTGGACCTTGCCGTCCCTGACGTACTCGAGGGTGAACTGCGGAATGTTGATTCGAAGAAAGGTCGTGTATTGCCGCGTGTCACTTTGCCGAACTTGTTTGAGGCTGGCGGCGATCATGCGTGCCTTCTTCGCGTAGGGCATGCCGAGCCACTCTTTCGTACGCTGTCCGAGCTTTCCGTCAGGCTCGATTCCGTGGGCCTTCTGAAAAGCGCGGAGGGCGTCGTGCGTCGCTGAATCAAAGTGGCCCGTCACCTTTCCGTTGAGGAAGCCTTCTTCCTGGAGTCGGGCCTGAAGGTCACGCACCGCCCCTCCAGACTGTCCCGACTCAAGGGAGGCAGGATTGATGCCATGTGCTTGGGAATGCTGCTCAGCCAACGCGCGATATCTGGCATAAGCGGCTTTCAAAGCCATGTACCGAGGAGAGTCCGGAATCACTTCACGGATAAGGTCTCGGATACTCAGCTCACCTTGGAGGGCCCGGGCCTGTTTTTCTGCAGAATGGGCATCCATCTCTCGAGCAAACCGCACGAGCGCGTCGGCCAAGAAGAGATCGACTTGGCTCGCCGCCTTGAATGCCTCACGATACAGTCGCTCTTTCTGCTTCCTCAGGTTGGGATCCGGAAGCATTACCTCCGGTGCGTTTGAGGCATAACGCTGCAACGGGATCTGCTGGTCGTGTGACTTGTAACGCTCGACATCGCCGCTCTCACCTAGAGATGCGACGGTGTCGTGCACATCCGTATCAACATCCGCCAGTGCGAGCCGGCATTCCTCGAGCCGAGCCATCTCTTTGCGTAACCATTCCAACTTGAACTGGGTGGGATCGATGGCATGAGAGTCAAGATCCGAGAGTGCGCCCAGCAATTGCTTTGCTCCCTCATTCGCCTCAAACTGGGCCGTGATGAAAAGCGGAAGCCAGCCCCTTGCTTCGTAACCCTGCATGATGCCCTGACGGCTCGCATCCGAAAGCCAGTCGGAAGGGATCGAGTCCCACAGAAAGGAGCGCCAAAAAGCCGAGGATGGCTCGCTGGATCGCTTGGGTGCAGGAGCCGCTCGATGCTCGTCCCGAGCCTGCTGCGAATCAGCCGTCACTGCCTCGGAAAATGCCACGGACTGTCCCAGGGTCATGAAAGTCAAGACAAGGAGCGCGATGGACAACATACGTAGGAGGGCGGAATCTCTGTCCTTCATGGTGCTCGGGTCTGCTTCTCCAATTGGTAAGGGGCCAATCACGCGACGGGCTCCGTCGTGGGCACGGACGGACTGGCGTCGCCACGGTTCAAGCTTTCAAAAAGTGCAATCTGCTCGTGAAGACCGAGCTTGTGGCAAGGTTGCCCCCGGCACTGCCGGCTCCTCTCGCTGCGACACGCGTTACAGCGTGCGTCGCTGCAGTTCTGACAAAAGTGGCAATCAGGACAAGGATGCTTCTTGCTGGAAGGATCCCTCCCGCAGCCGGGGTCGTACACTCGGCTGAGACCGGCGAGCGCAACAAAACACGATTCCTCTGCCCTCGGTTCATCCTGCATGGCCTGCTCTCCCTGCCGTACGATCCTCGGCTCGATGCTCAATGGCATACGTCAAATGCTTCTCGTCCACCAAGATAAGAAGTCGTTGGCGCCAAGCCAAGAAGGAGGAGGCTTGAATGTCTCTAAATGAGACGGGGAAAGTATGAGGGTATTCCTAGCAAATATCAATAAGAAAAGTAACCCTAACCTCATATAATGCTTGTGCTATTGGAAGAGCGGCTCTGAAGCGGTCGCGGATGGCGCACTTCCTTGGATTGCGCCTGCTATCTTTCAGGGCCTTGCCTGAGCGGAGGTGTTTGTATATAAGAGCGCTTCATTTGCGAACGGTGGCTCCATGGTAACGGCGTGGGTGCGTCGGAAGGGACGGGTCACGTGTCTCCGGGGGTGCGGAAGGACGATCAGCCGGTGGCCAGCATGGACGAGACATCCCGGTTCGGGTGGGATCACGAGTGGTTCATGGACCACGCGCTCGCGGAGGCCCAGAAGGCGTTCGACGAGGGCGAGGTCCCCGTGGGGGCGGTTTTGGCTTCGGCTGAAGGCAAGCTTCTCGCGCGAGCCCACAACCGGCCCATTGCCGCATGCGACCCGACGGCTCATGCCGAGCTTCTGGTGCTGCGCGAGGCGGCGCGTGCTCTTGGCAACTACAGACTACCGGATACCGTCCTCTATAGCACCCTGGAGCCCTGCTGCATGTGCCTAGGCGCCATGCTCCATTCCCGGGTGAGCGTGCTCGTTTTCGGGGCGGCCGATCCCAAATCCGGAGCGGCAGGTAGTGTTGTGGACTTGACAAGCGTCCCCCTTTTCAATCATTATATGCGGACTGTCCAGGGCATCCGGGCGTCGGAAAGCGCCGAGCTGCTACGCCGGTTCTTCAGAGCGCGACGACATGTCGTGGAAAAGTGAAACGGAGGAGAGGTACCGAAGTGGCCGTAACGGGGTCGACTCGAAATCGACTTGTCCTGTGAAGAGCAGGGCACGTGGGTTCGAATCCCACCCTCTCCGCCACCCGATGCAGTACACGTTGATTCATGCACGCGCAGTTACACGGAGAGATGTCCGAGTTGGCTGAAGGAGCACGACTGGAAATCGTGTGTACGCCCAAAAGGTGTACCGAGGGTTCGAATCCCTCTCTCTCCGCCAGTCCCACCCCAGATAGGGCTTACTGGGTCATTCGCGTGCGATCTAAGTCAGTCCAGCCACCGCTCAGCGTCTGAAGAGCCCCGCACGCACTCACTGCGAATCAAGACAGCGATCCCATGACATACCTTGTCCTAGCACGCAAGTGGCGCCCGCAGACGTTTGAGGACGTCGTGGGTCAGCCCCATGTCACCAAGACGCTGCAAAACGCCGTCCGCTCCGGGCGCATCGCGCACGCCTATCTCTTCACGGGGGCGCGGGGAGTGGGGAAGACCTCTGTTGCCCGAATCCTCGCCAAGACCCTCAATTGTGAGCAGCATGATCCATCGGGCCCCTGCAACGCGTGCTCCAATTGCAGGGAGATCACACAGGGAAGCTCGATCGACGTGCTCGAGATCGACGGTGCTTCGAACCGAGGCATCGACAGCATCCGGGAGCTTCGGGAGACCGTTCGCTATCGGCCGGGAAAGAGCAAATACAAGATCTACATCATCGATGAAGTGCATATGCTGACGACCGAGGCCTTCAATGCGCTTCTGAAGACCTTGGAGGAGCCCCCGGAGCATGTGCTCTTCGTGTTCGCCACCACCGAGCCCCACAAGATTCCCCAGACCATTCTCAGTCGCTGTCAGCGGTTTGACTTCCGCCGGATCGCCACCACCGAGATCGTCCGGCACTTGAAGACGATTGTGTCATCTGAATCGGCTTCCTTGTCGGAGGCCGTGCTGTTTGCCGTCGCGCGCGAAGCGGATGGGAGCATGCGGGACGCCCAGAGTCTCCTGGAGCAGCTCATGGCCTTCAGCGGCGAAGCCCTTTCCGATGACGAGATCCTGGATGTGCTCGGAGTCGTCGATCGGCGGAGCGTGCTGCGGGTTGCCGATGCCCTCCTGACAGGGGATGCTCGGACCTGCATGGAGGTCGTCGGGGACATTTACCGGCGGGGCATCGATATTCGTCGTTTCTGCCAGCAGCTGTGCGACCACTTCCGCAATGTGCTCTTCGTGGCTTTGGGGGGCAAAGGCGATGGCGGGGGGTTGGAGCTGCCCGGAGAAGAGATCGAGCTGCTTCGAAGCCAGGCCAGTGCCACGAGCCCGGACAATTTGTACCTCTATTTCCAGATGGTTCTGAAGGGGGAGGAGGAAATCCGGCGTTCGACACTGCCGCGCATCAGTCTCGAAATGCTCCTTCTGCGGCTGTCCCAGCTGCCGAGGCTCGAGAGTTTGGACCAAGCGTTGGAAACCTTGAAATCGGTCGAGCGCAGGCTGGCTTCCGGAGGCGTGGTGGGGGTCCCCTTGACGGGAGCCGAGGAGCGGGAAGAGCCAGTGTTGGGTGAGGTTCCGCGCAAACGAGGGGGCGCGGGTGAAAAACCCGATGAGGATGGCTTGTGGCAGGCGGATGCGGCCGTGATAGAATCCACCGTCTTGGAGGCAGGCGAAGCCGAGGGCGAGGTGCTTTCTTCTGCCGTCGAATCTTCACTCGGGCCAACGCCGGAACCCTCCGCTGAGCGTGCCGCCTCGGGAAAGGTGCCCTTCGATGAGGAGCACTGGCCGGGCTTCCTGCAATGGTTGGGAGGACCCCATCCTCGACTGGCAGCCAAGCTCAGTCAGAGTCGTCTCGTCCTCGTCTCGGAGACAACGGCGGAGCTCGAGGTGATGGAGATCTTTGTTGAGCGCTTCCAGGACCCTCAAGTGCTGCGAAAGCTTAAGAATGCCGCTGCCCGGTACTTTGGGAAGGACCTCTCCTGGCAGATTCGCCCCCTTGCGTCGCCGCGTGAGGACGTCGCGCTTGCGGCGAAGTCGAGCCCCCCAAAGCTCAATACCCGGCGCCTTGTCATGGAGAGCCCGATTGTTCAGCAAGCCCTGGAGATCCTGGGAGGCGAGCTTTTGGACATCAAGAAGATCAAGAAGGGACACAAGGAAAGTAGTTAGTCCCCGATACCAGAGAGGAGAATTGGGATGAAAGGGTTTAACCCCATGCAGCAGGTTAAAGCCCTGCAGGACAAGATGGCACGGATGCAGGAGGAGCTTGCGTTGAAGACGGTCGAAGCGTCTTCCGGCGGAGGCATGGTGTCGGTGGTGGTGAACGGACGTCAGGAGGTGCTGTCGATCAAGATAGAGCCCCAGGTCGTTGACCCTCAGGATATCGACATGCTTCAGGACCTGATCGTGGCCGCCGTGAACGACGGCCTCAGGCGCTCCCAGGAAATGGCCGCGGCCGAGATGGGAAAGCTCGCCGGGGGCCTCAATATCCCAGGACTGAAGCTCCCGGGTCTCTTTTGAGGAGAGTCGTATCCTGGTTCCTGATCGTCTTGATCACTCAGTGAAGGCCGCGCGCCACAAACGGCTCGTTGCACGAAGAATTTGTGCCCATGAACCCATATCCTGCAGCCCTTTTTCAGCTCATTAGAGCCTTGAGCCGGCTTCCCGGTCTCGGGGAAAAGAGTGCCACGCGCATCGCCCTGCATCTGCTCAAGACGTCCAGGGAAGACGTGGAAGCCTTGGCTGGTCTCATCAAGCGCCTCAAGGCCGAGATCCGAACGTGCTCCCGCTGTTTTTCGTTCACCGATACGGAGATCTGCGCCTTTTGCGCGGATCCCGCCCGGGATATCGGAATTCTGTGTGTGGTTGAAAGCACGGCGGACCTGTTCGCCATCGAGCAATCAGGCGCGTTCAAAGGCCGCTACCACGTCCTGCAAGGGGCCCTCGCACCGTTGGATTCCATTGGGCCTGATGACATTCGAGTGAGCGAGCTGTTGAAACGCCTGAGCGAGGAGCGGGTTTCCGAAGTCATTGTGGCCACAAACCCCAGCGGTGAGGGGGAGGCAACGGCCCATTATCTCCTGCGACTGCTCAAAGACCGGCCGGTTCGTGTGTCTCGCATCGCCTATGGAGTGCCGATGGGGAGCGATTTGAAATACATCGACCGCGTGACGTTGGAAAAGGCCCTCCAAGGTCGGCGGGCGTTCGAATGACGTTGGCCCTGGAGCGCGGGGACGGAGCTCGCCTCCGGTGGCCATGTGCAGTGGCTGAAGCTGCATTCAAGGAAACAAATAGACCTTGACCTTATTTGCACAAAGTTTATAACCTAGCGCCTAGAAATGATTGAGGCCCTTCGATCTCTGTCATCCCCTGTAGGGTGTCAAGCTCTGAGCCCCGGCGTGGCCGAGCTTTGTCGATTGAACGCTGTGTGATGAACTCAAGGTGAGGTGGAGAACGACAATGGTAGAAATCCGTTTTCATGGACGAGGGGGCCAGGGTGCCGTGACGTCCGCGGAGCTGACGGCTTTGGCCGCCATTGACGAGGGGAAGTTCGCCCAGGCGTTTCCCAGCTTCGGTCCGGAGCGTCGCGGAGCGCCGGTCATGGCGTTTGTGCGGGTGAGCGACACGCAGATCCGAACCCGTGAGAAGGTCTATAACCCGGACGTAGTCGTGGTGCTCGATCCTTCCCTGCTCCAGATCGTGAACGTCGAGGCGGGTCTCAAAGAAGGCGGCCTGGTGATTTTGAACACCAAGAAGAGTGCCGAGGAAGTCCGCAGGGAAACAGGGCTTAAAGCCCGGCTGGCGCTCGTTGACGCCTCCAAAATCGCCATGGAGACCATGCGGGTTCCCATCACCAACACGACGATGCTCGGGGCCCTCATCAAGGGAGCGGGGCTCCTGGGGATCGAAGCGCTGCGCGCGCCCATTCAGAATCGATTCGGTCCCATCGCCGAAAAGAACCTCAAGGCCTGCCAGAGAGCTTTTGAAGAAACGACCGTGGAGGATTGATCAGTGGCCAAGGAAACAGGGATTGTCAGTTGGAAGGCGCTGGAGCTCGGGATCACCATTCTCGAGCCCGGCTCGGCGGGTCAGCTCAAGACGGGAGACTGGCGCTCCGCCCGGGCCGTAACCAATTTTGACACATGCATCCGGTGTGGCCGGTGTTACATCTTCTGTCCGGATATGGTGTACAGTCGCAACGAGCAAGGCTACTACGAGCAGAACTACTACTATTGCAAGGGCTGCGGGATTTGCGCCAAGGAATGCCCGGTGGATGCCATCACCATGGTGCAGGAGGGGGATTGATATGGCCAAGCGTGTAGGAATGGAAGTCTCCATCGCGGCGGCGGAGGCCGTTGCGCTGGCGGACGTCGATGTGATCGCCGCATACCCCATCACCCCTCAGACCCACGTGGTCGAGCACTTGTCCGAGCTGGTCGCGAGCGGCCATCTGGACGCCGAGTTCATCCCGGTGGAATCCGAACACAGCGCTATGAGCTGCTGCGTGGGATCGGCCGCCGCCGGCGCCCGGACCTTCACTTCCACAAGCTCCCAGGGCTACGCCCTGATGTCGGAAATCTGCTACATCGCGGCCAGCCTCCGGCTTCCCATTGTGATGGTGACCGCGAACCGCGCTCTGAGTGCCCCCATCAATATCTGGAACGATCATGCCGACTTGATGATGTCCCGGGACACCGGCTGGGTCCAGACCGTGGCCGAAAACGGCCAGGAAGTGGTGGACCTGATCTTCCACGCGTTCAAGGTGGCTGAAGATCACCGGGTGCTCCTGCCCGTCATGGTGAACATGGACGGCTTCATTCTGAGCCACATGATCGAGCCTATTCTCATCCCCGAGGCGGAAGAGGTGAGGCGCTACCTGCCGCCTTACGTGCCCAAACTGCGGTTGGACCCCGAAAAGCCCGTCACCATCGGTCCCGTTGGCATGCCGGATGTGTACACGGAAGCCAAAATGGTCCACGACCAGGTGCTCAAGGGCGCCAAGGACGTCGTCGTGGAAGCGTGGCAGTCATTCAAGAGCCAGTTCGGCCGTGAGTACCGCTGCGTGGAAACCTACAAGTCCGAAGACGCCGAGACCATTCTCATCACCATGGGCTCCATTTCGGAGACGGCCATGACGGCCATCGACGCTCTTCGCGAGGCGGGCAAGAAGGTCGGCTTGGCTCACATCCGGTTGTGGAGGCCGTTCCCGGTGGAGGAGCTTTTCGATGCCATCAAGGGGGCCAAGGTGGTCGCGGTCGTCGATCGGGCCATGAGCCTGAACGGCGTGTGCGGCCCCGTGTGCGCCGAAGTGAAGTCGGTCCTCTACGATCGCGGTGTCCGACCGTATCTTCAGAACTACGTCGCCGGTTTGGGGGGACGAGACGTGACCGTCGAGAACTTCATCGAGATGGCCGACCAGGTGGCCGCCCGGGCTCAGCGCGGCGACCCCATGGGTTACGAGATCATCAACGTCAGGGAATAACCCCGGGGGCGCTGTCCTCTCACGAAGCGAGCGAGGAAAACAGTTATGGGTACAGAAACGGAAGCATTGAAGGGGTTCAAGGGATTTCGCCTGACCAACATGCCGAAAAACGAGCCGCTTTCCCCCGGCCACCGCGCCTGCCAGGGATGCGGGGAAATCCTGGCGCTGCGGCAGGTCATGAAGGCCCTTGGGGAAAACGTCGTCGTGGTGAGCGCAACGGGCTGTATGGAAATCGTGACGTCGCCGTTCCCGCAGACGGCCTGGAATGTGCCGTGGCTCCACGTGGCCTTTGAGAATGCGTCAGCGGTGGTGAGCGGCGTGGAATCGGCCTACAAGGCCATGATCCGCAAGGGGAAGATCGAGGACAAAGGGGTGGTGTTCCTGGCGTACGGCGGCGACGGTGCGACGGCCGACATCGGACTCCAGTCGTTGAGCGGCGCCCTCGAGCGCGGCCACAACTTCCTCTATGTGTGCCTCGACAACGAAGCCTACATGAACACGGGGATCCAGCGGTCCTCCTCCACGCCTTACGGCGCCATGACGACCACGACGCCCCCGGGCAAAAAAAGCATCGGCCAGTCCACCTGGAAGAAGAACATGCCGGCGATCGTGGCCGCCCATGGAATTCCTTATGTGGCGACGGCGTCCCCGGCGTTCCCCACGGACCTCATGAACAAGGTCAAGAAGGCGGCCATGATGCCCGGTCCCGCCTACATTCACATCTACTCGCCCTGTCCGACGGGCTGGCGCGCGACACCGGATTCGAGCATCGAGCTGGCCCGGCTGGCGGTCCTGAGCCGCGTGTTTCCCCTCTATGAGGTCATCAACGGCAAGTGGATCCTCTCGCGCCCCGAGCAGGCGTCCTGCGGTGCGGCCTGTCCGGCTGGAATCGATGTGCAGGGGTTCATCTCCTTGATCGCCCAGGGACGGTTCGAAGACTCCCTCAAGCTCATCAAGCAGGACAATCCCCTCCCGGCTGTCTGCGGGCGCGTGTGCCACCATCCCTGCGAAATGGTTTGCGCGCGGTCGAATGCGGGAGGCTCGGTTGCCATCGAGTTTCTGAAGCGCTTCGTTGCGGACTTGGACCTCAAGGGCGAATCGACGTTCATCCCTCAGAAAAAGGGCATCAAGACGGACAAAGTCGCGGTTATCGGCGCTGGTCCCGGGGGCATCACGGCGGCGTACTACTTGGCGGTCGAGGGCTACAACGTGACGGTCATCGATGCCATGCCCGAGCCCGGAGGCTGGCTGGTGTATGGCATACCGGATTTCCGGCTGCCGCGCGACGTGATGAAGGCGGAGCTGGATGTCGTCCGGAAGCTGGGCGTCGAGTTCCGTATGAACACCGTCGTCGGGCGCGATGTGACGCTGGAAGACCTCAAGAAGGAAGGCTTCAGCGCCTTTTTCCTGGCCATCGGGACCCAGAGAAGCATGAAGCTGGGCGTTGCGGGCGAGGAGCTGAAAGGGGTTTTCGCGGGAGGCGACTTCCTGAAGCAAGCCAACCTGGGCCAGGTGACGGGGATCGGCAAGAAGGTCGCCGTCATCGGCGGTGGAAACGTGGCCATGGACTCGGCGCGCATGGCGATGCGCCTGGGCGCCGAAGAGGTCTACGTCGTCTATCGTCGCAGCCGCAAAGAAATGCTGGCCGGCGAGGAGGAGATCGTCGAAGCCGAAGAAGAAGGGGTCAAGTTCAAATTCCTGGCGGCTCCCGTGGAGATCCTTGGTGATGCATCCGGCCACGTCAAGGAAATGCGCTGCATCAGCATGACGCTGTGCGAGCTGGATGAATCCGGACGGTGCCGCCCCGAGCCGATCCAGGGCTCCGAGCACACCATCGCGGTGGACACGGTCATCGCCGCCATTGGTCTCAAAACCGACCTGGCCCTGTTCGATGAGGGGACGGACGGCATGAAGCCGAGCCTGACCGACTGGGGCACCATCGAGGTCGATCCCGTGACCTTCGCCACCTCCGTTCCCGGCGTATTTGCGGGCGGGGATGTGGTGACGGGCGCCGCGACGGTGGTCGAAGCCATCGAAGCCGGTAAGGAAGTGGCCATCTCCATCGACCGTTATCTCGGCCGCAAGGACCTTGCCAAGGGTCGCATGAAGACCAACGCCCGAACCGACCTGCCGCCGCATGAAGAAACCGGCGAAGCTAGACGGGCCGCCATGCCGAGACTGCCCGGCGAAACGCGGCGACGTACGCAAGACGAAGTCAACCTGGGCTACACCGAAGACCAGGCCATGATGGAAGCGAGCTGCTGCCTCCACTGCGGCGTCACCGGGCGCGGCGAAGCGCCGGTCTCGGTCGCCGAATACTTCAAGAGCCAGCGCCGGTTCCGTCACCTGACCGAAGTGGAGGTCGCCAAGATCCAGAAGCGCGTCGACGAAGAGTATGAAGCCCTGCTTGAACGCTGTGGCCTGAAATAGGCCCTCGTGCCGTATCGGAGACGGCAGCACTTTTTGTTGACAACCCGAAACGCCTCTGCTAAACAGGCGTCTCGTTTGAACGACGTTCCCCGGTAGCTCAACCGGCAGAGCGGGTGGCTGTTAACCACTAGGTTGGCGGTTCGAGTCCGTCCCGGGGAGCCAAAATTCAATCCGCTGATTTCAGCGGTTCTTGTTTAACGCAAGACCCC
>CAZIEW010000025.1:0-64059 GCA_964538515.1 uncultured Syntrophobacteraceae bacterium | reverse complement strand
ATTTGTTACCCCCTTGTCGATATTTGGCTTGCGCCACGTATTTTGAATCTTAAGAATCTACCAGATCAATGCTCGATTGACAATGGCATTTTTGTCGCTCATGGATCGCGCGGTGACTATCGGCTTTGGTCTCTGACGTTGAGGACCAGCGCTTTCAGCACGGCGACCACCTCGGGGATGGTCAAGTCGGACGTGTCCACGATAATGGCGTCATTGGCTGGCCGCATGGGAGCCAACCGGCGGCTGGAATCCCGCTCGTCCCGCAACCGGATTTCGGCTTCGAGGGCTGGATAGGCGATCGACTCCCCTCGCCGCTCATATTCGGCCAGACGGCGGAGCGTTCGAGCCCGAAGGCTGGCCGTCAGGTAGACCTTCACCGCCGCGTGGGGAAAGACGACCGAGCCCATGTCGCGGCCCTCGGCGACGATGTCGCCCTTCTCGGCCAAGCGACGCTGCCGGTCGGTCAGAAACGTGCGAACACATGCTTCCTGGGAAAACTGGGAGCTCAGCCGGGAGATCTCCTCGGAGCGGATCTGCTCTTCCAGCTTCGTCTGGTGGTGATGAATCGTCATGGAGCCGTCTTCGATGCCAAAGTGCAGGGGAAGCTCTCGGAGGGTCTCTTCGTCGGGGGGGGCATCCATGAGCAGGGATGCCGACGCTCCCGCGCCGCGGCCGTGCTTTTCCTTCGATGCCTGAAGCCAGGCCCAGGCCACCGCCCGATACATGGCCCCCGTGTCCAGATAGGTGAACCCGAGCGCTTTGGCCAAGAGGCGGCAGACCGTGCTTTTTCCCGCACCGGCCGGACCATCGACAGTGACAATCATAGGGCGTTATGTGCTTTGGCTGAAAACATTGACAACAACGAAACGATACGGTCGAGCCACCCCTTCCTCCCCGGCGGATCGCCCGTTTGGGAAGGTCGTTGGACTTATAGTGAAGGTGTCCGAGAAAAGCAATGATTTTCTAGTGTTGGCAATGGATGGCCCGCGAAGGCAAACTGGATTTTGCTTGATATCGCGGAGTTAGTTCCGTTAAAATCCTTTTTTCAAAGAAAAGGATGATCCGGGCTCCGCCGGGAGCAGCCGATGGACCTCCGATGATCCCTAATCTGCTGAGGACACTGACTACGATGACGCCCCGAAGACGGACCGACGATTACGACGACAGCAGCCAAAACGATGCGGACGAAGAACCGCGCAAGGGCGCAATCGCTCCTCGCGAGCGGCCCCAAGCTCCCAGCTTCGACCCCTTCCGCATCTACCTCGACGAGATCAAGCGCTACCCACTGCTCAGCCGCGAGGAGGAGCGGGAGCTGGCCATACGTTACCGGGAGAAGGACGATATTGAAGCCGGCTACAAACTCATCACGGCCAACCTGAGACTGGTGGTCAAGATCGCGATGGACTTCCAGCGCTACTGGATGCAGAACCTGATGGATCTCATTCAGGAGGGCAACGTGGGACTCATGCAGGCGGTGAAGAAATTCGACCCCTACCGAGGCTACAAATTTTCCTACTACGCTTCCTTCTGGATCAAGGCTTACATCATCAAGTTCATTATGGACAACTGGAAGCTGGTCAAGATCGGCACCACCCAGGCGCAACGGAAGCTCTTTTTCAATCTGCGCAAGGAGAAGGAGCAGTTGGAGGCCCAGGGAATCGAAGCTTCACCGAAGCTCCTCAGCCACCGTCTGGATGTGAAGGAGTCAGAAATCATCGAGATGGACCAGCGCCTGAACAGCTGGGAGATCTCGTTGGACAGCCCCCTGAAGGAGGACTCCGAAGAGACGCATAAGTCTTTCCTTCCCTCGGATGATCTGCCGGTTGACGATCAGATCGCCGACCGCGAGGCCAAAGCGCTCCTGCACGACAAGCTGGTGCTTTTCAGAGAGCAGCTGAAAGGGAAAGAAGCCGTCATCTTCGACAACCGCCTCCTCACCGAGGAGCCGCTGACTCTTCAGGAGATCGGAGACCGATTCGGGATCAGCCGTGAGCGTGTTCGCCAGATCGAGAGTCGACTCAAGAAGAAGCTCAAGGCGTACCTCGAAGAAGAAATCGAGGACATCGACTTGCTCCAGGAGAGCATGATCGAGGTCTAGCGGGCAAGAATCGTCTCTGGGCTTGGTCCGATTCCTTTCCGCGGATCAAGCCCGCCCCCCGTTCGTGCCGCCCAACCCTTCCAGCGGTGAATCGCTTCGGAAATGCGCTCCTTGCCGGGAATTTTCCTACATGCAAGTCACCAGGAGGACGCAGGTGACCATAAGATCAACAGCGGTTATGATAGTGCTGGGTCTTGGATCGTTGCTCATAGCGGGATGTGCCGGGTGGAAGCCGGGTGTCGGAACCGGGGTTCTATCCGCAGCCGTTCCGTTGCGGGTGGGCGATATCATCGATACCGAGCAGGGGCGCGTGATTGGCTTTGACGAGCTCATGGGCTCGCTCTCGAAAGCCGATGTGGTTTTCGTGGGCGAAACGCACGTGAGTGCCGCAGACCATCAGGTTCAATACAAGATTGCCTCAGAGCTGTTTTCTCGGAGGTCGTCTCTCGTGCTCGCCCTCGAGATGCTCCCCCGTGAGGCACAGGAGATCCTCGATCGGTACAGTCGCGGTGACTTGCCCGAGGGAGCATTCCTCAAAGAAGTCAATTGGGAGAAAGTCTGGGGATTTCCGTTCTCTCTTTACAGGCCGATTCTCAGCTGGGCGGCGGACAAGCACCTTCCAATCATCGGGCTGAACGCGCCTCAGGAAGTCGTCCGAAAGGTCTCCCGCGGCGGTCTGGCTTCCCTTGCTCCCGATGACCGGCGTCGGTTGGCGGCTGAATTCGATCTGACGAACAGGACCCATCGGAATCGGATCGAGGAGCAGTTTTCTGTCCACGCGAAAGGGGCGATCAGGGATTTTGAAACGTTTTATGAAGCCCAGTTGGCGTGGGAGGAGACAATGGCTGAGACGCTTGCCCGGACCGTCAAGGAGCGCAAGGGCTCTCAACCGGTGCTTGTACTCATTGGAAAGGGGCACATTGAAGGACGCTCCGGGGTACCCGAACGCGCCGCCAAGCGGTTTCCTCACCGCTACAAGACGGTGATTCCGGTCCCCATCGATTACCCGGATAGTATAGACAACGCTCAATTGGCCGATTTTGTGTGGATCACCGGCAAGGCTCCCAAATTGACCCCGGGCCGCCTTGGGGTTTTGGTGCGTTCGGTGCAAGCAGGAGAGGGTGTGGAGGTCATCTCCATCCACCCCGGGAGCCCCGCAGACCGTTCCGGAATCAAGACGGGTGATGTCATTGTCGCGGTCGATGGTCAGGTGGTGAAGGATGCTGAAACGCTGCAGCGTATCGTTGCGGAAAGCTCCGGCGGTCTGAGTCTTAAGATTAAAAGAAAAGGACGGAAGGTCGACCTGACGGTGGAGCCCGACCTCCCCTCGCCGCCGCCGTGAGGGGGCGACGTGGGATCAGCTTGCGAACTGAAGACTACAATCGGTTTTCCCTTTCAAAACAATTGACCTCCATTCAGAGTAAGGTATTATCGAGCAGTTATGAGAAATATGGTACAAGAGGCCGATTTCGACCTGAGTTTGCTCTCGGACGCACGTGCAAGCGCGTCGGCGGCTTGTCGGGTCAGGGTACTGCAGGGTTTTTCTTTCATGTGGGGATGTTGACATTGTGCACTGGTTAACCGGGTACATGGGGAGTCATTCTGTGAGTCTTCCAACATTGAAGATCGGACATCTAATCGCAAAACTGCCCATTATTCAGGGGGGCATGGGAGTTGGGATCTCCCTCTCCGGGCTGGCATCCGCGGTCGCCAACGAAGGTGGCATCGGGGTGATTGCCGCTGCGATGATCGGCATGAACGAGCCGGACATTTACGAGGACTATGAGAACGCAAATATCCGTGCACTCCGACGTGAAATCCGCAAGGCAAGGGAGATGACCAAAGGGATCTTGGGCGTCAACATCATGGTGGCTCTGACCAACTTCGTGGATATGGTGAAGACCTCCATCGAGGAAGGAATTGATGTCATCTTCTCTGGTGCGGGACTGCCCGTCGATCTCCCGAAATATCTGCGCAAAGAGGTCCAGACCCGGCTTGTCCCCATTGTCTCATCGGGACGAGCCGCGAAGATCCTCTGCAAGAAGTGGCTCTCCAAGTTCAACTACCTTCCCGACGGCTTCGTGGTCGAGGGGCCCATGGCGGGAGGGCACCTCGGCTTTCGCCCCGAGCAGGTGGAAGATCCCAATTTTGCCCTGGAGAAGCTGATCCCTGAGGTGATCGAGGCGGTGAGACCCTTTGCGGAAGAGCACAAGAAGGAAATCCCGGTCATCGCGGCAGGCGGGGTTTACACGGGTCAAGATATTCTCAAGTTTCTGAAGCTGGGAGCCGCGGGTGTCCAAATGGGAACGCGCTTCGTGGCGACTCATGAATGCGATGCGGATATCGCCTTCAAGGAGTCTTATGTCAACGCCTCAGAACAGGATCTGGTCCTGATCGAAAGCCCTGTCGGCCTTCCCGGAAGGGCACTTCGAAATCGCTTCATCGACCAGGTCAAGGAAGGCAAGAAGACCCCTTTCAAGTGCCCCTACCACTGCATCTCGACGTGTAATCACAAGGACAGCCCTTATTGCATCGCGATGGCGCTGTCGAACGCCAAGAAGGGAAAACTGGACCTCGGCTTTTCGTTTGCCGGAAAGAATGCCTACCGTGTGGACCGGATCACGTCCGTTAAAGAGCTGATCGGGTCGTTGGTGGGAGAATTTGAGCAGGCCAGCTTCAGCTGCTGTTGACCGGGAGGCTTCGAAACAATACGACCTTCCGGGAAGGGTCTGGTGCTGCAGCTCAATGATCGCAGCCAGGTTTTTCGTGGGAGCGGCTTCGGGCCGCTCCCACCTGTTTTGTCGTCGAGAGTCTCTTCGCGCTGAGCAATCCTCAGCCATCTTCCTGTCGTATGCTCACCGAACGTCCCGTTTCCGGAAGACATATCGCGGGCGGGTCAGATGTCGAGAATCACAGTGGCCTTCCACCCCTCATGCGTCTGCTCCACGCAGTATTTGTGGAGTGTGACCGCTTTGACGTCCACAATCAGGGCGTGCCTGCTCGCGTCAATCTCCTCGCCCGCGGTTTCGGCGACGAGGCGGGTACGGCTTCCATCCTCTCCCACCTCGACGTTCAGGACCCGAAGGAGCAGCCGCTCAGCATCCTTGAAAAAAATCAGCTCCTGGAGCAGGGCAAAGAGAAGCATCTCCCAGTCGTCTGCCTCAAGATCGAATCGTTTGTTGATTCGCGCCTGGATGGATTCAAGGTCTTCCACCATCACGTTCATCGTCGCGTCCGCCGCGGCCATGAACATTTCTTCAATTGTCGCGCCCTTGGCCTCAAAAGCGGCGTCTGCTGTCGCAATGTCATCCAGGTACCTGTAGGGCATGGGAAGCCTCGCATTAGATTTCGGGAATCCGACCTTCGAGACGGCTTCTTCCTGCAGACCTATCCCTTGACGTTTCCGATGGGAAGGAATCGAGCAACGCGTTTGCTGATCCCGGCTTCTTCGGTGGCCAGTACCACATCGTCGATCTCTTTGTAGGCAGGCCCGGCCTCCTCGGCCAATCCCGCGAAGGACGCGGTTCGGACGTAAATGCCTCGAGCTTCCATGTCCGCCAGTAATTTCTTGCCCTGAAACCGCTTCTTGGCCTGCTTGCGACTCATGGTCCGCCCGCTTCCGTGCGCCGTGCTGAAGAAAGTCTGCTCCCCTCCGGCCACACCCGCCAGGAGATAGGACCCCGTTTCCATGCTGCCCCCCAGGATGACCGGCTGCCCCGACTCGCGATACGCATCGGGAATTCCGGCCATTCCGGGACCGAACGCCCGCGTTGCCCCTTTGCGGTGGACGAGCAGCTCGCGCAGCTGGCCTTCCACCCAATGCTTTTCCAGCTTGGCCGTGTTGTGGGAAACGTCATAAACCTGACGCATGCCGAGATCCGCTGGATCCCTTTTGAAGACCTCCGAAAAGACTTCGCGAATGCGGTGAAGGATGACTTGGCGGTTGGCAAAAGACATGTTGATCGCGCAGTTCATGGCCGCAAAATAATCCTGTCCCTCCCGGGACTGAAAGGGGGCACAGGCGAGCTCGCGGTCAAGGATCCGAATGGAATACTTCTTCTCCATAACCTTTAAGAATAACTGAAGATAATCTGTGGCAACCTGGTGACCGAACCCGCGGCTTCCGCAGTGAAACATCAAGACCACCTGATTCGGCAGGGTGAGGCCAAAGGTGTGTGCCAGCTTTTGATCGAACACATTCGATGGCTTGACGACTTGGATCTCCAAATAATGATTGCCTGACCCGAGGGTTCCGATCTGCTTGTAGCCTCGCTCCACGGCACGGTCACTGATCTTCGTGGCATCCGCTCCCGCAACACAGCCCCCCTCTTCGGTCTTTTCCAGATCATCAGGCCACCCAAAGCCTTGCTTCAGGCACCAGCGCGCCCCGAGCTCGACCGCACGCCGGAATTCATCCTGGGTCATCTTGATGAGCCCGGTGCTCCCTACCCCTGCCGGAACCCTTTGAAATAGGCGATCCACGAGTTGGCGCAGATGGGGCTTCACCTCCTCCTCGGTCAAATTGGTGAGTACCAGGCGCATGCCGCAATTCACGTCAAATCCAATTCCGCCGGGTGAGATGACTCCCGTCCGGGTGTCCATGGCAGCGACGCCCCCAATTGGGAAGCCGTACCCCCAATGACCGTCCGGCATGCAGTAGGCGTGGCCCACGATTCCGGGCAGCGTCGCCACGTTGGTCACCTGCTCGACCACGCCTTCGTCCATGTCACGATACAGCTTTTCACTTGCGTAAATGCGGGCAGGAACTCGCATGCCTTCCTTGTAGGAGACCGGAATTTCCCAGACGACATCGGATATTCGTCGAATGTCTTTGACCGAAGCCATGATTTCTTACTCCGCTCCAGGGCAGCCAGGTCAATACGCCTCATGGGTACTGACCGAGCGCCGAAAAGGATTGCAGTCTGTGAAAAGTCATCCCGGTGAAGGCAAGGGAGATGGAGGCACGCCCGAAGCACGAGAACCCGACGACGGGCTTTCATGTATTATAGGGCTGCCAATTTCACAAGTCCACTCCGGCGCGTTCCAGTCTGGTGCGGCTCAACACCCTGAACCCTGGGCTTGCTGTCCTCGTGGCGGTTGTACTATACGTTTGAGGAGGATGTCGCATTCAGGGCGATCTGTCGTCGGGTACTCCATGCGTTGAGGCATCCACGACGGCCGACAGGCCCCCATTGAGCGGGAGGAGCCCCCGGGGCCCGGTCGATCGTTTGCTTGAAAGGAAAGGGGGCTCGTTAGGAGAAGCGAGTGATGAAGGAGCGCCTCAAAGAGCTGGTGGTCGACTATGCCTTTCAGTACTCCGAGACCGCCCAATTCAAGCTGGTTCATGGGGGTACCAGCCAATTCTACTTCAACTGCAAGCAAGTGACCCTGGACCCCGAAGGACAGGTCTTGATCGGAAATCTGATCTTTCGGGCGATCAAAGACCTGAAAGTGGACGCCATCGGAGGGCTGACTCTTGGAGCGGACCCGATCGCCAATGCCGTGTCCTACACGTCCTGGCTTGAGCGTCAGCCGGTGCAGGCGTTCGTGGTCCGAAAAAAGGCCAAGGACCACGGGACGGCGAAGCTCATCGAGGGCAAGGTGAAGGCGGGAGACCGGGTCGTTGTCGTGGACGACGTGATCACAACGGGCGGCTCCACCCTCAAGGCCATTGCCGCATGCCGAGAGTCCGGACTAACGGTGGTGAAGGTGGTGGTACTCATTGACCGGCAGGAAATGCAGGGCAGGGAGAGCATTCTCCGAGAGGTCCCAGACGTTCAGGCACTTCTCACTCGAGAAGAGGTGATGGGGCTCTATCGAGCCCGTTCATCCGGGTGCGTATGACGAGTCCGGGAAGGGGGGAGGATGTCATGCTCAAGCTCTATCGGAGTGATCCTGCCAGCTCAAGGAGCGATTGCAGGAGTGGCTTCGACTGGAAGCCCAGGGTACGAGCCTTGGAGCTGTCGAGCGACACGTCTTCCGGGCGGGGAGCGGGCATGGGGACATCGCGCCGCAAGCACGGCACCAGCCGCGCGTTGTTGAAGCCGAACGCCTTGGCGAGCATCTTGCCGAAATCGTAACGCGACACCCGTTCCCCCCCTCCCAGGTGGATGATCCCCGTCACGGCCTTTTTAAGAGCCAGAAGCAATCCGAGGGCTGCGTCGCTTCCGCTCAGCGGCGTACGGAATTCGTCCGTGAAGAGTCTCAATGCCTCACCCTCCTTGAGGGCTCGAATCATCGGCTGAATGAAGCTGGCCGCAACGGGTCCCGGGTCGCCGAACATGAGCGACATCCGGCATACCGTCACGTCCGGATAGGCCCGCATCATCCCGTGTTCTGCCATCACTTTCTGCATGCCATACACACTGATTGGCGAGGTTGACGCCGTTTCTGAGTAAGGGGCGTGCAGGCCGTCGAACACGAGATCCGTTGACGTGAAGAGGCATGGAATGTGGGCCTCGCCGCACAGAGCCGCAAGGTGGACGGACGCGTCCACGTTGATTCGGCGGGTATCGACCGGGCTCGCTTCACAGAAATTCGGATTGGCCGCGGCGGCCGTGTGGATCACGGCATCGGGCTGGATGCGTTGAAGCGCTTTTGTGACGTCGTCTGCCGCGGTGAGGTCTAGCTGGTGTCCTTGGACGCCGGGGATTGATAAGGCGTGAGCATGCGTCGTGCCGAAGGTTTCCCACTCGTCACGCGCCAGGTGGCACAGGCTCCAGCCGAGAAAGCCGCTGGCGCCTGTGATGAGAAGCCTTTTCATGGGTTCTGCGTCCGACTGGCCTCGTGAGGTTTCCCGTTTGGCAGGAAGCGGAGGCGTGCCCTCGAAGAAGCCCCCCCCTTAATCGACGCAGACCCGGTTCCTGCCCTCGCTCTTCGCCCGATACATGGCATTATCCGCGCGGCTGAAGATGGAGTCAACATCGTTGTCGGAAGCACTGATCTCGGATACGCCCAGACTGATGGTGACGGGGAGGGTGTTGTCCTGGAAGGAGAAGCGGGTTTTTTCGATGACACGACGGACCTTCTCCGCGACCACGTATGCCCCTTCTTTGTTGGTGCCCGTCAAAAGGATGACAAACTCCTCACCCCCGTACCGAGCGATGAAGTCCGTGTTGCGCGTGCAGGACTTGACGCGATTGATGATTTCTCTGAGGCATTTGTCTCCTGCCCGGTGACCGAATTGGTCATTGAGCTTCTTAAAATGGTCAACGTCGAACAGCACGAGGGAGTAGGTCATCCCATAGCGGCAATAGCGGGCAAACTCCTCATGGATTCGCTGTTCGTAAGCCCTTCGATTGTGGATGCCGGTCAGTCCGTCGAGAAGGACCTCGCGCTCGAGCGTCCGAGCCCTTTCCTGGACACGGTTGATCTCAGCCGTCATGGTTTGGAGGTTCTTTCTCAGCTCATCCATGCTTCCCTGAGCTTGACTGAAGCGAACCTCATCCTGCGCATTCTTGTGCTCGATAGCCTTTCGGATGGCCTTCAGTTTCGAAAACACGAAGCTCTGAATATCCTGGATCGATCGGTTGGCAAGGAAAGATCCTTGGATGTCTTCTACTTCTCCCTGCAGGGTTGTGCTGAATTCGGAGTTTGCCTGGTGGCCTTCCTGGTTGAGGTTCAGAGAAAACAAGAGCTGCTCTTCCATCTCCGTCAGGTTCTTTCCGAGCTCCTTGGCGAAGACGGCCACCTGGTCGTTCTGCTGGATGAGCTTGCCGACATATCTCTTGACGAAGCCAACCACATCTTCCCCAAGCGAGACAAGGGTATCCATGTCCCGGCACTGAGCAATGCGCACTCGCAGCTCACTGGAAACCTGAAGGTTCAGCTGCTCGCTGACCGGCTCCAGCTGGTTCAGTATGCTCAGGAAGGCGCTCTGGACCTTTGGTACGTAAAGGGAGGGTGCGCTGGCGACCTGGTTCGCCATGCAGGCCGCTGCCACTTCCAGTCCTTTGGCGGCAGCGGAACGGATGCCGCCCTGTGTCGGACTTCCGGAGCTTCGAGGATCTTCACGCAGGATGAGATTCTTCAGGTTTTGCAGGCACTGGCTCTGCTCCTCGATCGGACCGTCGTTGAGCACGGCGTTGCGAAGGGAATCGAGTGCCGGAGTGAGGGCCTGGTTGGTATCGTTTTGGGCGAGGGTGAGGAGCGTGAGGAGTGCCCGCTTCCAGTAGCTCTCCCTGTCGCTCCTGCTGCTTTCGAGGCTGCTTATTTGCTGCCGAAGCTTGGCCTCCTGCTCGCGAAGCCTCCTATTCTCTTCCTGGAGAGCAGGAAGCTCATCTTTGATCGTACTCCTGCGGCCATTTCCATTGAGTCCGGTTTCGGCGGATCTAGAGAGCAGCTCCGCCAGATCTTTTCGCTTCCGCAGCGCTTTCAGCAGAGCATCTGCCGTAAGAGGGCTCTTGGTGACGGAAAGGTCTTTCAAGACGTCGATCACGGTCAGCGAGAGTCTCTCAAGTCCAGCTTCGGACGCATTAGGGTTCATGGACATTCTCCCGGATCCATCAATGGCTGAAGATTGCCTGGCAGCGATTCGTTCATCGGCTTATGGCCCCCCCCACACAGTGCTTCACCAGGTCATTCTTCGAAGACCTCCGCCTCCTCTGGATCGGAACGGTTTCGCTTTGGATTTCCTGGCATTGTCGGTCGGACACACGGTAGACAATCAAAAAACATACCAGAAGAAAGCGTTCTCATGCCCTTTGATGCACGGTGTTGGATTGTTTCGGGCTCTAGAGATGACTCGACGCCCTGATCTGGCATGAAGTGGAATTATCTGCCGGGTCGCGCCTTCATTTTTGCCTCTTTCTCTCAGCATGAAAAGGCGCTAGAAAACACAGACATGGGCAGAACCGAGGTGCCGTTTCTTGGCGAGACGCTTTTTCGTTTTTCTTGCATGAGCATGGTCGGGAGGTTGCATGGAAGGGTTCTATAGATTGCTCGAAAGCCTGGGCTACCGTCATCCGATCCACGCCCCCATGACGCATGTGCCGATAGGCATGGTCATCGGGGCCTTCGTTTTCATCCTGGCTGCCAGAGCTTTCGGCAAGGCTGCTTTTCTCGCTTCCGCTCGTCATTGCACCGCGCTGGCTCTTGTTGCCGCCATCCCAACCATCGTCTTGGGTTACATGGATTGGCAGCACTACTACGCCGGTGCCCGGCTGTTCCAGATCGAAGCGAAGCTGGTGCTGGCGAGCCTGTTGATCGTGTTTCTGGCTGCATCGTTGGTCCTTTTGGGGAAAGAGCCGGGCCGTCCAGCTTTTCAAATTCTCATGCTCTCGGTTACGGTGCTTCTCGTTGGCGGACTCGGGTATTTCGGGGGCGACCTGGTGTTCAAACAATTGACACCGCAAAGAAGCGTCGGTTCATTGACGTTGAAGCGAGGGGAGGAGCTATTCAGGGTGCACTGCGCCACCTGTCATCCCAATGGAGGGAACGTTCTAAAGGCGAATCTGCCCCTTCGCAAGGCCCCCCAGCTCGAAACCGAGGGCGCCTTCATCGGCTACCTCCGGAGCCCCAAAGCTCGCGATGGGAGCAACACGGTCATGCCAAGCTTTTCCGAGGAGAAGCTGCCGACAGATAAAGCACACGAGCTGTATCTCTATGTGCAGAAGGACCTGAGGGATACCGGGAAATGACGGTGGGGCGGGGCGGGCTGGCCCTCTGTCAGCTTTGTTCTGCAGGGTACACCCCCCTTTGATTCCCCCCTCGAGGGGGTTGGGGGGTGTGGTCTTGCCCGGCACGACTTCTTTGACGGAGTGCCGGCCCCACCCTGGGCCGGAGCTGGAAAAGTCATGAATTTGACTGCGGTTGTCGAGTGCACGGAGTCTATTGAGCGATGAGAACGGTACGTTGCTGGGGTTAAGGCTGGCCTGGGATCGGCAGCCGTCGCCGCGATCACGGAGCTGCTTTTCCGGAGCCTTTCTCGAGTCCTTTCAGGAATTCCCCGACTTTTCTGCCGGCCTCTTCCGGACTCAGATCCTCCATGCCTTCCATCTGTTTCTGGAGCCGGTTTGACTGTTCGCGGATTCGTTTGGAGGCCATTTCCGACGAAATGGATGTTAGAGCCAGGATGCCTCCGATGATTCCGAAGACCAACCACGCCTTCTTGGCTTCCACCCGATGAACTTCCGTGCTGGCGACGACGAGGAGATAGGTCGTCCAGCCAAGACTGATCAGTGCCCCCAAGTAAGGAATCACCGAGAAGAGCGTGGTGATCGGCGCGATGGCAGCCATGTAAGCTCCGCAGCGATATGCTGTTTCGTAAGGCTCTTCGGAGCCAAGGATTTTCCAGATCGCGAAGAGAATCCCGCCCATGATGAATCCGAAGATTGCCGCCATGATGGGGTAGATCAGGATCATGCCCAGGGCCATGAAGGCCGTTCCCACCATGCCCATGCCGAACAGTCCCAGAAGACAGCGAAGCAGCCCGGCTGCTACTCCCAGCACAATCATGTAGATGAGGGGCTCCACGATCCCGCCCGTTTTTCGCATGGTCCGATAGAACCCCACGGGATCCGTGATGACTTTCAAGGTTGTGGAGACCGCAGAGGTCAGCACATCCTGAACCTGAGCTTCCATTCCCGGCATGTTGTTCATGTCTCCTCCTTTTTGGGTTACGTTCTCAGTGACCATTCACAGTTGTACGGGGCGCTCATGCTTGAGGGGGAGGATAAAATAGAACAGGTTGCCGTATCGCTGCGGCTCGCAACCGACTTTGCCTCCGTGGATCTCGATGACGTTCCGCACGAAATGCAGTCCGTGCCCTCTCCCTCTCTCCTGGGACGCTCCGAGCCCTCGATAGCCTTCATCGAAGATTCGGGCGGCTTCCTCCTCCTTCAAAGGGATTCCGGTCGTGAAAAAGTTGAATCTCACCCCGTCGATTCCGGTTCCGAAGTAATCAGAGTGGATCTGCCGATTGTAGGAAACCAGTTTGATCGTATTGCCGAGCTGATCCTCGACCTCTCGAGAGTATTTCAAGGCGTTGGAAAGGAGGTTGTCGAACACCTGCGAGATCAAACCCTTGTCGACCACCAGCGTGATCTGTTCGTCCGGGACGCCTTCGAACCGATTCTCCACGGTGATGCCCCGCTTCTCGAACAGCGGGATGTAGCGCTCCAACAAGGGCTGGATGATTTCTGTTCTGAAGTTGCAGGACTGTCTCTTCAGCACATACGTCCCTTTCTCGAAATGGTCCCTGCGAAAAAGGGTCTCCAAAAAGAGGCTCGTATGCTCGTAATGCTTAGAAACGGCCTTCCATTCCGCCTCGAGACTCCGATTGTTTGTGGCCAGCAAGGCAGCAATTTCATGAAGTCGCTCGGAAATCGAATGGTCTGCGTTCTCTTCGACCGAGAAAATGAGCTGCCTCAACTGCTCCCGAACCTTTTTGTATTGGACGAGATTTTTCTTTAATTGCAGCAGGAACAATTTGTAATAGAGATTCGGCGATATGACATTGTGCTCGATATCTGAAACAAGCTGGTTGATGAATTTAATGTGGTCGATATTCTGCTGTAAGAGCAATTTCTGGTGTAAGTTATATCCGATGCGATTGGTGAACTTCTCGAAGAAGAAGTGACTGCTGGCATCAACTCTTTCCTTTGGAAAGATCTCGAACATTCCAAGAATTTCAGTTTGACCGAGAAACGATATCCATTGAGAGAGAGCTTGGTTGCCTCGGATTGGGAAAATCCAGCTCTCATCTGTTTCATAAGGGCCTTTGATGACGCATAAGTTAAACAAATGCCGTTCATCTTCTGGTACTAACCCAGTATTACTTGTGCAAACCTTCTGGAGCTGTGAATTCTTTCTGTCAATTACATAAATGCGACTATCGACATCAAAAAATTCTTTTGGAACGGCAACACAAATGAGGTACAGATAATCGATGTTGGTGTATTCTTGGGCAAGATCAAAAAAAGTTGCAAAGGCCTCTTCCTGCATGCGCTCAAGATTATAAAGCCTGTAGCTTTCTTTCTTCTGTCTTACTCTCTGGAAGATGTTTGCCGCAACCTCCTGCAGCATAGTCACCCCTGTCTGTAACCGTTGATCACGAGACCTGATACGGGTAATCCAGGTCCATTTCGTGCTTGAGGTCTCTGTCCATCAGCTCGCGAACCGCTTTCTGTGGATCCTTATCTTCGTAAAGAACCTGGTAGACCTGCTCGGAGATCGGCATGTCCACCTGCATGCGCTCGGCCAAGAAGTGGACCGAGCGAGCCGTCTTGACCCCTTCGGCGACCATGCGCATTTCAGCTAGAATGGCCTGAATCTTTCGACCCTGCCCCAGCTGCATCCCTACGGTCCGGTTCCGGCTCAAGTCGCCGGTGCAGGTGAGGAGGAGGTCCCCGATGCCCGAAAGACCGGCAAAGGTCAGCGGGTGGGCCCCCATCTTGACTCCCAGTCTCGTGATTTCCGCCAGACCTCGCGTGATCAACGCGGCTCGCGTGTTGTGACCGAACCCGAACCCGTCGCAGGCCCCCGCGGCAACGGCGATGACATTCTTCAGCGCCCCCGCGAGCTCAACGCCCAGTTTGTCCAGACTCGTATAGACGCGAAAGGCACCCGTCGAAAACACTTGCTGGACTTGCTTTGCCGTTTCCATCCGATCTCCGGCCACCGTAACGGCGGTCGGGATCTGCTGAACAACCTCCTTGGCAAAAGACGGTCCAGAAAGGCTCAGGACCTCGATGTCGGCCCCTTCGGGCACGATGTCCTTCCAGATACCGGACATGGTGAGCAGGGTCTCATTTTCGATTCCCTTGGTGGCGCTCACGATGGCGACACCGGGCACCAGATGCGCGAGCATCTGGCGCGCCACGACCCGGTAAACGTGCGATGGAACCACCATGACCAGCAAACCGTGGTTGGCCACCACCCGCTCGAGATCGTGATGCGCAGTGATGTTTTCGTGAAGCCTGAACCCGGGAAGGTAGAAAGTGTTCTCACGGGTCTTACGTATCGTGTCGCAAAGGTCCTCTTCGAAGACCCACAAATCGACCGCGTAGCCCTTTTCGGCCAGCAGCTGAGCCAGTGTTGTGCCCCAGCTCCCCGCCCCAATCACTCCAATGGAACCCGTCTTGTCCATCAATCGTCCATATCCTCCCTGGGCTCATCCGATTCTGCCAAAACAGCCAAATCGACGATGCTCTCGCCTTCATCGAGGCCCATCAGTTTAACGCCCTGCGTCACACGCCCTATCTTGCTGATCTGGGCCACGGGAGTCCGAATGATCCTGCCGCTGTCGGTGATCATGAGGATTTCCTCGTCCTCGGCCACCTGGCGAAAACCCACGACGTTGCCGTTGCGCTCCGTCACCCGGATGTTCAGGACCCCTTTTCCTCCACGGTTTTGGCAGCGGTATTCCTCCGCGGGAGTGCGCTTGCCAAACCCTTTCTCGGTGATGACCAGGATGCTTTTCCCTTCGTCGATCACATCCATGCCCACCAGCTCGCTCCCATCCAGGTTCATTCCCCGGATGCCCCGGCTCACCCGCCCGAGGGGCCGAAACTCGGTTTCTTCCACCCGAATGCACTTGCCGGCCCGGGACATGAGGAAAAGCTGCCGCTTGCCGTCTGTGATGAGGGCGGAAATGACCTCGTCATCTTCATCGAGCACAATGGCTCGGATGCCCGTGGACCTTGGGTTCGAGTAGGCGGCGAGGCCGGTTTTCTTCACAATGCCGTTTCGCGTGGCCATGACCATGTAGTGGTCTTCCTTGAACTCCTTGACGGGCAGCACCGCCTGAACGCGCTCGTCTTTTTGCAGCGGGAGCAGGTTCACGATGGCTTTCCCGATCGCCGCCGGCCCCACTTCCGGGATTTCATAGACCTTGAGCCAGAAGATCTGCCCCCGGTTCGTGATGATCAGGAGATAGTCGTGCGTGGAAGCCGTGAAGAGGAAGTTCACCACATCCTCGCCCCTCGTGGTCATCCCGGTGCGTCCCCGCCCGCCGCGCCTCTGGGAGCGGTAAACCGACAACGGGGTTCGCTTGATGTAGCCGCCCTTGGACACCGTCACGACCATTTCTTCCACGGCGATGAGATCCTCGATGCAGATCTCGCCGGCGTCGGCGACGATCTCCGTCCGCCGCAGGTCGCCGAACTGGTTGAGCAGTTCCTCGATCTCCTCCTTGATGACCAGATTCACCATGGCCGGAGAAGCCAGGATCTGCTTCAGCCGCTCGATCTCCTTCAAGATCTGGTTGTACTCGTCGACGATCTTGTCCCGCTCGAGGCCCGTCAACCGCTGCAGCCGCATTTCCAGAATGGCCTGAGCCTGGGCCTCGCTGAATTCAAACCGCTCGATCAGCCTCGATTTGGCTTCAGACGGGCTTGCGGCCGTACGGATCAGGTGAATGACCTCGTCCAAGTGATCGAGGGCGCGTTTCAGTCCCTCCAAGATGTGCGCCCGTTTCTCCGCCTGGGCCAGCTCGTACTGAGTCCGCTTGATGATCACCTGACGGCGGAAATTGAGGAAATTCAGCAGGAGATCTTTGAGCGGCAGAATCTCCGGCTTGTTGTCGACGACCGCGAGGTTGATCACGCCGAAGGAGCTCTCCAGGGCCGTGTGCTTGAAGAGCTGATTTTCGACGACCTTGGGCTCATCCCCCTGGCGGAGCGTGAGCACCATGCGCATCCCTTCCCGGTCCGACTCGTCACGGATGTCCACGATGCCTTCGATCTTCTTCTGCTTGACCAGCTCGGCGATCCGCTCGAGCAGCCGGGCCTTGTTGACCTGGTAGGGCAGCTCGGTGACGATGAGATGTGTCCGCTTGCCCGATTCTTCCACGTCGATTCGTGCCCGCATCTTAATGGTGCCGCGGCCCGTCTCATAAGCTTCCCGAATGCCCTCTCGGCCGTAGATGAACCCGCCCGTGGGGAAATCCGGTCCCGGAATGAAGCGCATCAGCTCACTGAGCGGAAGGTCCGGATTGTCGAGCACGGCCAGGAGTCCCTGGCAAAGCTCGCGGATGTTGTGCGGGGGGATGTTCGTGGCCATGCCCACGGCGATCCCCGACGAGCCGTTGAGCAGCAGGTTGGGGACCCGCGTGGGCAGCACGGTCGGCTCGAGGAGCGAGTTGTCGTAGTTGGGCTGAAAGGCGACGGTATCCTTCTCGATGTCGCGCAGGAACTCGTTCGCCAACCGGTGCATCCGGACTTCGGTGTATCGCATGGCCGCCGGAGGATCCCCGTCCACCGATCCGAAGTTCCCCTGACCGTCGACGACCAGGTAGCGCATGGAAAAGTCCTGGGCCATGCGGACCAGTGCATCGTAGACCGCCTGGTCGCCGTGCGGGTGAAACTTACCGATGACATCACCGACGATGCGGGCCGACTTCTTGTAGGGCTTGTTGTAGTCGTTGCCCAGCTCGTGCATGGCATACAAGATGCGCCGGTGAACAGGCTTGAGCCCGTCCCGCACGTCCGGGATGGCCCGCCCGATGATGACGCTCATCGCATAGTCGAGATACGAGAGTTTGATCTCGTCTTCGATGTTGATGGTCTTCAGATCCATGAAGCGATTCCTTGCAGCAAAGTCTAAATATCAAGCTCGCGAAAATCCAAGGCGTTGACCTGGATAAAATCGCGGCGGGGCTCGACGCGATCTCCCATGAGCGTAGTGAACAGCTCGTCGGCCAGATACTGGTCTTCGATGCGCACCTGCAGCAACGTTCGCTTCTCGGGATTCATCGTCGTTTCCCAGAGCTGCTCCGGGTTCATTTCGCCGAGGCCTTTGTAGCGCTGAATGGTGGCCCCTTTACGAGCTTCGTCCATGAGGTGCTGAAACAAGAATCTCGGGTGGTCGAACGACCGCTCGCTCTGCGCATCTTTCACGATGTAGGGTGTCTTTTGGAGGGGACCGAGCTGATGGTAAAGCTCCAGCAGCTTCCGAAACTCCACGGACTGCAGAAACTCGTAACGCAGCAGGTACCGTTCCTGGCCGTTGGTGGACTGCCACAGTTCGAGGTCAAAGCCGCGCTCCTCTTCGTCGAGCTCGATGGAGGCCACTTCGTAACCCGCTTTTTCCAGCTCCACCTTGAGGATCGAAATGGTCTCCTCATCGGCCGGGTCCAAGTCGCGGGCACCGAAAATCCGGATGACTTCCTCGACCAGGCCCTTCTTCATCCCTTTCTGACTCTGCCGCTCCAGCCATTCATCGTAGCGCGTGAAGATCTTGAGCAGACTGATCAGCTGCTCGGGAGCCAGGGGCTCTCCGCGATCCGGGAGCAGGACAGACCGTTTTTCCGCGGCGCGTGTGAGGAGGAAGGCGTTCATGCTCTCGTCGTCTTTGAGGAACCGCTCCTGCTTCCCGATCACCACCCGGTACAAGGGAGGCTGGGCGATGTACAGGTTGCCGCGCTCGATGAGCTCGGGCATCATCCGGAAGAAGAACGTGAGGAGCAGCGTTCGAATGTGCGCCCCATCCACGTCCGCATCGGTCATGATGATCGTCTTGTGGTATCGGAGCTTTTCCGGATTGTACTCGTCCTTGCCGATGCCCGTCCCGAGGGCCGAGATCATGGTGCGGATCTCCTGGTTTTCGAGCATCTTGTCGAAACGAGACTTTTCGACGTTCAGGATCTTGCCCCGGAGAGGCAGGATGGCCTGAAAGCGTCGGTCGCGCCCCTGTTTGGCGGAGCCTCCAGCCGAATCGCCCTCGACGATGAAGATTTCGCTGCTCGCCGGATCCCGTTCCTGGCAATCGGCCAGCTTGCCGGGGAGGGAGTGGTCGCTGAGAATCCCCTTGCGCCGCGTCAGCTCCTTGGCCCGCCTTGCGGCTTCACGAGCCCGCGCCGCCTCCAGGACCTTGTCCAGGATGGTCTTGATCACCTTGGGGTTTTCTTCGAAGAAAATGGAAAGTTTTTCGTAGGTCAGATTTTCAACCAGGCCTTTCACTTCGCTGTTTCCGAGCTTGGTTTTGGTCTGACCCTCGAACTGAGGCTGGGAGAGCTTTACGCTGATGATGGCCGTGAGTCCCTCGCGAACATCGTCTCCGATCAGCTTGTCCAGATCCGTTTTGGGAAGCTTGGCCTGCACCGCGTACTGCTTGATGGATCGCGTGAGGCCGGCTTTGAAGCCCGCGAGGTGAGCCCCGCCTTCCTTGGTGTTGATGTTGTTTGCGAAGGTGAAGATCTTCTCGTTGTAAGTCTGGTTGTACTGGATGGCCACTTCGGTCACGACGTTCTGACGCTCGCCGGAAAAGTAGATGATCTCCGGATGGAGCGGCTCCTTGTTCTTGTTCAGGTACTCGACAAAGGACAGGAGCCCCCCGTCGTAGTGAAACTCTCGTGACCGGGAGATTCTCTCGTCCACCAGCTCAATGCGCACCCCGCGGTTCAGGAAGGCGAGCTCCCGAAGCCGCTGCGCCAAAACATCGAAGCTCATCTCGGTTTCGGTGAAGATCTGCGCGTCCGGCTTGAACGTGATGCGGGTTCCGCGGCGTTGCGTCTCCCCTTTCACCTGCAGTGCCGAGCGAGTCTCGCCCCGCTCGAAGCGCTGCCAGTAAAGCTTTCCGTCTCGCCGGATCTCGACTTCGAGGTATTCGCTCAGCGCGTTCACCACGGAGACGCCAACGCCGTGGAGCCCCCCCGAAACCTTGTAGGACTGGTCGTCGAATTTTCCACCCGCGTGGAGCTTCGTCATGACGACTTCCACGGCCGGCAGGTTCTCCTTCTCATGAAGATCCACGGGGATGCCGCGTCCGTTGTCCTCGACCGTGATGCTGCCGTCCAGATGAATTTGAATCTTGACCTGGTCGCAGTATCCGGCCAAGGCCTCGTCGATACTGTTGTCCACGACCTCGTAGACCAGATGGTGCAACCCCTCCGTCGATACGTTGCCAATGTACATGGATGGCCGCATCCGTACGGCACTGAGCCCCTCCAGGACCGTGATCTGCTGGGCCGTATACTGGTCTTGAGCTCCGATGACGTCGTTGCTCCCATTTGTCATACCGTGTTCCACCTTTGTTCTTAAGGCATCCCCCATCGCTGCGGGGGGCATTCCCGTGTGATATAAGCCTTTGAAAAGGCCGGGGCAGGCCCGACCGGTGCCATAGCAACCAAATGTATTAATATACCGCATTTTTAACCATTATAGAATTGATTTCACGATGACGCAGGAAGGGACGTCGAAGAACGAAGGGAGTCCCCGCTTGGGGCGCTGCGACGGGCAGGTCGGAATCCAGCGCCACCTCAATGGGAGATCAAGACCGAAGCCTTCGCTGCCGCCCCAAAGTCACGCGGGAATGACAAGGAGGGGACACAGCTTCTCACGAGGATCCGGCATGCCCGGCCAGGCTTTCAGTCCTTCCACCGATCCACGTCGATCAGTCCCAGCTTGGCGGCGTACCGGACCAGCTCCATGGAGCTGTGCAAATCGAGCTTGCTCATGATGCTAAACCGGTGATTTTCAACGGTTTTGGAGCTGATGAAAAGCCGTGCGCCGATTTCTCTCGGAGAGAGCCCTTCGGCCAGGAGGCGCATGATCTCCTGCTCACGAGACGTCAGCGTGTTGTAGCTTTTGTCCGTGATTCGGGCTTCCTTTTCGGGAAGCGCCACCAGCCGCTCGACCACACTGTGCGAAAGGGCGCTGTCGAGGAAATATTCCCCCCGAGAGACCGTTTCGAGGCCCTGAACGACCTTCTCACTGGCCGAATCCTTGACGACGTACCCTGCCGCGCCGGCACGGAATGCTTCGGTAATGGTGTCGATCCTGGCGTGCATGCTCACGATCAAGACGCGCATCCGGGGCAATGTGGCGCTCAACTCCCGGGTCAGCTCGATACCGCTTCGGTCGGGCAAGGAGATGTCTACAATGGCAAGGTCAGGCACAAGCTCTTTTGCCCGGCGCAGGGCCTCGCTCGCTTTCCCAGCCTCTCCGATCACTTCGAACATCGGATTGCGGGCGATGAGCGACTTCAGGCCTTCTCTGAAGAGCGGATGGTCATCAATGATCAGAATGGTTCTCTTCTTTCCCACACCGCGTCTCCCTGAATGGGACCTCAATGCGTATCCTCGTCCCCAGCAATGGGCGGGAGTCCAGTCTCATGGTCCCGCCCAGCAAAGCGACCCGCTCTTCCATGCTCCGAAGTCCCATGCGTCGCTCTTTGATCGCCGACGTCATGCGCTCCTGGACATGGAAGCCCTTTCCATTGTCTTCGATTTGCAGGATGATCTTCGGGTACGAAGCAACGAGTCGGAGAGCGATGCGGCGAGCCTCAGCATGCTTTCTGACATTGTTCAGCCCCTCTTGGACCAGTCGGAACAGCGTGATCCGCATTTCGTAGCCGAGCTCCAAGTCATCCATCCCCGCTGCCAGGAAATCCACCTCGATGCCGTTTCTCTCGGAGAACTCCTCTGAGTACTGCTCGATGGTCTGAACCAGGCCAAGCTGGTCAAGGGTAATGGGACGCAGATCGTAGGAAAGATCCCGAACCGCTGCGATGGTCTTTTGCAGGGTTTCGGACAGCCGTGAGATCTTCGCGCGCGCTCGGGGATCAGGGTGGGGAAGATCGTCCAGGAGCGTCTCGATTCCGATCTTCAGACTGGAAAGATCCTGGGCGATCGTGTCGTGCAGTTCGCGCGAGAGCTTTTGCCGCTCGCTTTCCTGGGCTCGCATCAACTGGCGGGTGAGCAAGCGGATATGCTCTTCGGCCTGCCTGCGCTGCGTGATATCCCGGTCCATGCCACGGTAGCCCAAAAGCCGTCCGCGTTTGTCGAGGAGCGGAATCCCATTGCTCTCCATGATCACTTCGTGTCCCTGTTTGTGGACAAGACGCCTTACCAGACCCGATAGCGGACCCCGCGCTTCCATGATCCGGGAAAGGGCAAGCCAGAGATCCGCTCGCTCGTTGTCTGGGAAGAATTCGCTGCAGTGTCTTCCGAGGACCTCCTCGGATCGATAGCCGAGAATTGCTTGCACGACGGCGTTGGAGTACGTGTACCTGCCGTGGGGATCGATCTCCCAGATCCACGTGAGTGTGCTCTCCGCCAGGTCCTGGAAGCACCGCTCCGTCGTTTCCAGAGACGCTCGGAGTCGCCTCTCGGTGACAGCTTTTGCCAGGATGCCGGGAATGAGAAGGAAAGAATCGGTGGACTTGACCAAGTAATCCTGAGCGCCCTGCTTGATGGCCTGAGCCGCGATACTCTCGTCACCCTGGCCCGTGATCAGGATGACCGGGACCGATTCGTGCCGATCTTTCAAGGTTTGCAGCAGCTCGATTCCGGTCATGTCCGGCAAGCGATAGTCGGCAATGACCACATCGGGGTTGATGTCGCGGATCCCCTTCAGGCAAGAGATCGCATCCGTGAAGTGGTGAATGGTGGCTGCGGGATACTCCTTGAGAGTCGCCCGTTTCATGAGCTCGAAGTGGGCCGCCTCATCATCGACGATGATCAGAGTCAACGGGTCCAAGCCGGGCTCCTTTCCGTTCGTGTCCGTCTTTGCTCGACAACGTGAAAAAAAACGTCGATCCCCTCCCTGACTCGGACTCGATCCAGAGCCGACCACCGTGGGCTTCGATGATCCGCTTGACGATGGCTAGCCCCATTCCGGTTCCCTCGCTGGCTTTCCGTCCGCTGGGCAATCGCTCGAACGCGCGGAAGACTCGGTCGAAATCCGCGGCGTCGATGCCCATCCCGTTGTCCCGCACGAAGAAGACCGTGTCTCCCTGCCGCTCCTCCCAGCCGACTTCGACCAGAGGAGACGGATTGTCTATGCCGATGTAGTTCACGGCGTTGGTGAGGAGATTGTCCATCACCTGGACCAGACGATTCCGCTCGCCCCACACCTTGGGAAAGTCCTGCTGGACGCGGACCGTGATCCCGCTGGCTTCGATCCTGGGCTTGAGCGAGGCCAGCGCTTCAAAGGCGAGCTCCGCGAGGGAAAGCTCCGTCCCTTGCTCCCTGACCCGGTCGATTCGGGAAAGCTCAAGGAGGTCGCTGATGAGAAGGGCCATCTTGCGGGCTGCGTCGCTCATGTAGGTCAAATAGGTGTCGGCCTGGGCGGTGAGCCTGCTCCCGAAGTCCTCCCTCAATGCCCGGACGAAGCCCTCGATAGTCGTGACAGGAGCCTTGAGGTCATGCGAGACTGCGTAGGCCAAAGACTCCAGCTCCGCATTCTTGGCCGCAAGCTCGTTGAGCAAGTGCTGCAGCTTCGCCTCATTCTGCCGGAGTGCCGCCTCCGCCTTCTGACGCTCCCGGACCTCCCGGAGAGCTGCATCCCGGCTGTCCTGAGCCATCTCCATACGTTGAAGGAGAAAATAAAGACTGAGAGCCAGCATTGCCGAAAGGGCAAAGCCGAACGTCAGGAGAGCAAAATGTCCCGGCAACCGTTGGTGGAGCAGCCGTTTGTTGGGCTTGAGGCGCAGCCGCCAGGTCTTGCCCGCAAAGTCAATGTCCCGGGAGACGGTCAGCCGTGTGAAGGCTTGTCGTCCGTCGTCGGCGACCCCATTCCTGTAAATGCGCTGATTTCCCTCCTCGATGCTCACCTCGTAGTCATCGAGCATCGCCGGTGAAAAGCTCATTTCCATCACTTGCTTGGCCTTGAAGACGCCGAGAATGCTGCCAAGCTGGCCCGCGGGCAGGATCGCGTAGAACCCAAGCCCTCCTGCGTACAGAGCGGTGCAGGGGGTGACGAGATCCGTGGAGGTCCGGACTGCCGCAGCGATCACCTCCCGAGCGGCCACGTCGGGATAGACCAGCACGTTCTTTCCCAACGCCTGCGAATGTTCTTCCGGCGGGCAGACCCAACGAATGGCTCCATCCGGGTTGACCCAGTAGATTCCGGAGATCCCCGGAAAGTGATTGAGCGTGGCTCCTGCCAGGCCGAGGAAACGCTCGCGGCTGAAATCCGAGGGCTGTCTTTCGAGCCATCGGCTGCGGATCATCTCAAGGGAGGCCACGCGTGCGCTCATCATGCCGATGATTCGTATTCGGAATTGCTCGGCGAAATTCTCCATATGATGCACGAGCAGCTGGTTCTGACTCTCGTTCTGGGTGTACCAGAGTGCCATCGTGATTCCGGCCAGCAGAAGGAATCCGGCGGTCGGGAGGAGCTTCTTGAGAATGGCAATGGGCACGGCTGGACCTGCCGACTTGGACGAGTGAGTGCTCTTGAGGGGTTTTGACCGGTGGCACGATCTGATTTGTAAAATCATGCAAAGGGGATGTCAAATACATTCAAAGGGCGTCGATCAGGCGACGCGAAAAGGAGGGATCCGGTCGGATGTCAGGCGAGCTGACGGCATAAGCGAAAGCCTTTGGGCTGCGCTTGGTCCGCTGTCACCTGGAGCCGACGGTCTGGGTCAGTCTCTTGTGTCACGGGACGTCGGTGGAAGGGGCGCTCAGGCAGTAGGGTCGCCAAGAGCATCCCATTTCCTGGCACACGCGCCTCTTTTTGAAGCAGTCCTCATTGCCTTCCGTGCGCTGGATGGACCGGACCAGCTCGGTGAAATCCAGGCGGTCCTCTCTCACGTGCCATTCCTTTACCACACGCTGCTCTTCGATCGCCTGCCGTGCGGCTGCGCTCCGGTCATCGCCTGATTGGCATTCGGCCTCGTCCTTTGTGGCCTTTGGCTCAGGAGATTCCGAAGGCTGCGTTGATGCGGAAGGAATGCGCTTTTCCGGCATGGCTGTCGTTGGGCCTTGACAAGGTTTTCTGGATCCCCCTGATGCTGTCTCCGCGAAAGAACGGCTCGCCCTCGGTGGATTCGGGCGAGCCGGGATGGCTGTACGTTGACACGCTTCGACGCGGTCACCGAATCCCCGGCCCGGTCCCTCGGGGATTCGGCTGCTCGTGCCCGAGTCGTTCCATCATTAACCCGGCAGTGCGGCGATCATCGTCGGTGCCTTCACCATTTCGTACAGCTGCCGTTTGCAGACCTTGTATCGCTCGAAGTAGAGCTGCGCGATCTTCCTCACGAATTTATAGCCGAGCTCAGGGTCGCTCTCACACAGATCGAAGAGCTTATCGGCATCGACCGCAAGGAGCTCCGTATCTTCCATGCAGACGGCATTCAAGGTATACTGCTGCGGTTTCATCAAGCAGGCCGCGCCAAAGAACTCTCCCCGCTCCCTCATTTCGAACACGATCCCCACTTCGTCTCCAGGCATGAGCTCTCTTAAGGAAACCAGTCCCTTGGTCACGATGAACATGTACTTGGCTCGGTCCCCGTGCGCGTAGATCTGATCCTTGGCCTTGAAGGCCTTTTTCTCTGTGATACCTGCGATCTCGTTCAACTGTTTCTCGGAGAACACGCTCATCATTTCGATTCTCTTGAGCTCACCCACGTCGACCATGGTACTCCTCCTTCAATGCATGAGTCACGGAATGCCTTTACCTCAGCCTTTCTGCTTACTATGATCCTCAGCGCGCGCAGATTCCATGAAGTGAGCGGCTCATTTTGATGGGTGGAAGCCCCAGATGGCTGGGATGTCGTCGAATCCTTTTCTCATCCCGGACATGCTTCGGGGAGGAAATCGTCGACCGACGGTCTGCTGGCCGCGGCGTCGAACGGTTGGATGTATTGCATGTGTGAGGCCCCTTCCGCTTTTTCCTTGCTTGGGAGTGGATCGACCGAGTAAGATCCGCGCCGATTCCAACCACATCCTCTTGGGACGTCCTTGGAGTGGTTTCCCGCGGAGCCGCCGCATTCAGTGCAGAATGACACGTCTTCAGAGCGGGAACGATCACCGGAAGTCAGCCGCATGCCTTCGAGCGGTGCCCCCTTCAGGCCGGCATGGGCTCCCTCCTCGCGTCGCCGAGAGCTGCCTGCTCACCGCAACACCCAAGTTCAGGAGTCGAGGAATGGCCAGGGTATTCAGGATCGCGATGGTTGCCGCTGTGATCGTCTGTGCGCTCACCTTCCATCACGTGTGGGCTCAGGAAACGATCAAAGTCGGTGTTATCCTGCCCTTGACAGGCCCCCATACGGGCTTCGGGGTGATTGAGAAGAGATCGTTCGAGATGGCTCAGAACGAAATCAACGCGGCCGGTGGAATCAACGGCAGGAAGCTGGAGCTCCTGTTCGGGGACGAGGCCGGAAATCCTCAAGTCGCGCGCGCTTCGGCATCGCAGCTTGTCAATGCCGACAAGGTGGTCATGCTGTGCGGCGGCTACAGCAGCGACGAAACGTACGAGGCCGCAGAGCTTGCTCAGAGAAACAGCATCCCGTTCCTCATCAGCACGGCTGCCGCCGATGAGCTGACGCAGCAAGGCTGGGATTGGGTGTTTCGTCTCAACCCTCCGGCCAGCGACTACGTCAATGGGCTCGAGTCATTTCTCCTGGAGGTCTTGCAGCCGCAAACGGCGGTCATCCTGTATGCGGACGGTCGTTTCGGAAGCAGCAGCGCCAGGAGCTTCGAGAGGACTTGCGAGCTGCTCGATATCAAGATCCTGCTTAAGGAGGCGTATCCCGAAAAGGACCTGGACTACCGCCCCCTGTTGAGCCGCGTGAAGCAAGCCAACCCCGACGTTGTCTACATGGTCTCGCTGGTCGAGGATGCCCCCCGCCTCATGAGCCAATGCATGGAGCTCGATATTACCCCGAAAGCCTTCCTGGGGGGCGGTGCGGGTTTCACGATGCCTGAATTCCGCTTGAACGCGGGAAAGGCTTCCGAGCGGCTCATGACGACAGCCCTTTGGCACCAGACGTTGCCCCACCCTGGGGCCAAAGAGTACTTCGAGAGCTATCGGAGGCAATTCGGGCAGGAGACGGAGTACCACGGGGTTGAAGCCTATGCGACCGTTCAGGTGATCGCGGACGTTCTCAAGCGCGCCAAGTCTCTAGCCGGAAGTGATCTACGGCAGGCCCTCCTCGCGACCGATCTCAAGACCGCTTTCGGTCCAGTGAAGTTCGTGGACTACCTGGCCATGACCAACCAGAATGTGCTCTCCACCTATGTGGCCCAATGGATCGATGGGAAGCTCGAGCTGGTGTGGCCAGAAGAGGTTGCCACGCGAAAATGCCTCTACCCGGTCGACTGGAAATCGGTCTGGAAGGGACTTGCCACATGGAATGGCCGCTTCGCGGTAGACAGCCTTGTCCGGCGAGCCTGCAGTACCTCCTCTGTCCCTACATCCCCGTACACGCTCACGAGGCTGAAGGGGGGCATGGTTGTGCCCGAGCACCTTCATTCGTTTGTGATAACGGAGCATCTGTGGTAGAGAATGAACCTGTATCCGTCTGGGGGGGAGAGAATGAAAAAGCTCGTTACGCTGCTGTTCGTTTGCCTATTGGGGGCGGGTTTTGCTCGTGCCTGTCTGGCAATTGAGCTGGGGATCATTACCGGCAAGGAAAAAGGAACCTACTACGAAATCGGCATGAACCTGCAGCAGCTCATGCAGCAGCATGATGTGCAGCTCAACGTTTTTTCATCGAACGGGTCCATCGAGAACGCCTATGCCGTCTACAAACGCCCCGGCGTCCCCCTGGGCATCGTTCAGGCGGACGTCCTGGCGTTCGTCACCAAAATGCAGAACAACGCCCTCTTGCGGTCGGTGGCGAGGAAGATCCGCATGGTCTTCCCCTTGTATGACAGCGAGGTTCACATCCTGGGCCGCAAGGACATTGCGAGCTTCGAAGACTTGACCGGCAAGCGTGTGGCAATCGGAGACGAGGCCAGCGGGACGTACATGACGTCCAAGCTCCTGTTCGAAGTCTCCAAGGTCATGCCAAAGGAGATGGTCGAGATCGGAACCGAGAAGGCTCTTGCCCGACTCAAGGCAGGCTCGATCGACGCGATGATTTTCAATGCCGGTATTCCGGTCAAGCTCTTCGAGGAGTTGGTCACGGAGGCCGACAACCTCCACCTCATCCCGGTCACCAACAAGAACATCCTCCAATTCTACCCTGCAATGACCATCCCCTCGGGCACCTACAGTTGGCAGCCCGGCCCCGTGAAGACCATCGGCGTGAAAGCGGTGCTCATTTCGTTCGACTTTCGCACCGAGCAGTGCGACCATGTTGGCCAGTTTGCCCGGATCCTCATGGAGAACCTGGACTGGCTCCGGCAAAACGGACATCCGAAATGGAAGCAGGTCGACCTGGAGTATCCCTTGAAAGGGTGGGAGCAATACGATTGCGTTCGCAAATACACTGCTCAGCGTAAGCGTATGGATCCCGCAATGTTCAATCCGTTGTGGGACGCCATGAGACAGATGCTCCGATAGGGCTCATGGCCCACTCGACAGCGGCGGCTGCCATGTACCTGAGCTATTATGGTTTTTCCAGAGAGCCTTTTCAGATGGCGCCCGACCCGGCGTTTCTTTTTCTCGGCTCCAGCCACAGGAAAGCGTTGGATGTCATTCGTCGGGGCGTTGAGAATCGGGCGGGGCTGGTGATGATCACGGGCGCTGATGGCCTTGGAAAGACCACGGTTATTCGGTCGGCTACCCAGCTTCTCGCCTCCTGTAGCGTGAGGTCGGTCGTGGTCCTCAGCCCACGGCTTTCATATGGTGAGCTGTTACGGGTGATTTTTTCGCAGCTCGACCTTGACTATCCCGAGGGCGAAGAGCAGTTTGAGCTTGTCCGGCAGTTGCAGCAGGTTTTCGCCGACGAGCGCCGGCGTGGACGTAACGTCGCCCTTTTCATCGACGACGCCCAGGATGTGCCCGCCGACACGCTGGAGAGCTTGCGATTGCTGTCGGACATGGAGGACGGCAGAGACAAGCTCGCTCAGATCATCCTGTCGGGTCGGCACCCGGATCTCGAACGTCGATTCGAAGCCTTTGATCTCAGGCAATTGAAGCAACGGATCGCCTACCGGGCAACCCTCGTGCGGCTGACCACCGGCGAATCCATCCAGTATATCAAGCACCGGGTCCATTGCGCCCTGGGTAGTGGCTTCGAGATGCCGTTTTCTCAGGCGTCTATCGAAGCAATCGTCAGGCATTGTCGAGGGGTACCCAGCCAGATCAACATCGTTTGCCGTGGCGCGCTGGCTGCAGGAAGTGGTTTGGGGACGAGGCCTATCCCACCGACAGTGGTTGCCCGGGCTCTGGCCGATCTTGAGGGGGGCTCGCCGAGGCCGTCGTGGCTCAAGTGGACCCTTGCCCCGGCTGCATTGCTGCTCCTCGCGGCGTTTATCCCCTACCTCCGCTCGACGGACGACACGGCCTCATCGGTCATTGAAGCCCAGCAGACTCTACCGGAAGGCGAGAAGCTGCACGCTGTCCCCATGCCCGTACCGATTCCTCCTCCCGCACAAGAGCCCGCGATGCCGGTGCCGACCGAAGTCACCCAACGAGCCGTCGGGTCCCGGAGTCTCGACAAGCAGTCTGACTCATTCCTGCCCAGAGACCCTCAGTCAGGCGGGAATCCCTCGCCGGTCCCCATCGCTCACCCCCCAAGACCTCTGCCATCGAGCTCCGACGGCATGAAGCCCCCCAATGACAATTTGGTCGTTGCTCCCCCTGGTGGGGCACCTCCCCCCTCCGCGCGATCGGACAAGAAAGGGACGGGTGTTCGGACAACAGCCCCTTCAGTTGTCCCGTCCGCCGCCCGCGGGCAACCCGAGCAGAGAGTCTCGAAGTCCCCGCCTTCAGCGTCAACCATCAGACAGCCCCAAGACCGACCGCGAGGCGCTTCCCCCGCGTCGGCAGAGTCCGGCAAGAGTAACGTATCCAAGGCATCCCAATCGTCTCAACGGGGAACGACCCGTAAGGACAAGCCGCAAGAGGGGCGAAGCCCTTCCGACCCTTCTGGAATCGTTGACTGGTTCATCGACAAGCGAAGCAACCAGAACTGAGAGCCGGCAGCCATGAGACCGCCCATTGTGTTGAAGTTCCCCGGATCCATGGTTGCACTCCTCCTGGCCGCGATGGCCTTGGCCACCCTGCAGAGTCCGCGATCCGCATGTGCAGGTGCTTCCGAGCTTCCTGGGCAGGGATGTCCCGATGAAGACTCGCAGAGGGCCGTTGCGCAAATCAGCGAGGACCCGGAATTGTATGTCGGCTGCAGGTTGATCCTCCAGGGTACCCTGTACCGAATGCAGGGAGTTGATCAGATCCTCTATTCCATGAAGCTGAGCTCGGGGGAGAGCTTCGAAGTTCGGTCATGGGCTCCGGATGAGGGCGCTCCACGCGCGGAGCAGGGGGAGTCCGAGGATGGCGCCCGCGGCATGGCTTCATACGTCGGTCGTGAGCTCCGCATCGAGGGGAAGCTTGTGCGGGAGCGAAATGGCCGGATTGTCGTGGAAGCATCGATTGTCGAAGAGCTCGACGGTGCTTCGGAATAGGACGGACCGGGCCGTCAACGCAGTGATTTGCGTGATAACTATTTGATGACTATTAGAAAAGCGAGGTGAAAACGATGAAAAGCTCGCTGAAGCATGCTTGTGTTTATGGAAGCCACGTGTATCCGGATGGATATCGTTTTCACGGTTATCTCCGCGATATGACGTGTAAGGAAGGCAAGTGGCACGAGAGCGATGAGGAGTCCGATGACTCGAACGTTTCACTTGCCTACGCCTACCACTGAGCCCCTATGCCGAACCTGCCCGTGAGAGTCCTTCTGGTTGGTTCCGATGAGAGCGACTTTGAGCTGCTGCGGGATCTGCTCGGCAATCCCGCGAGCGGGTCCTACGGCGTGTATTGGGCGAGGGATTGCGCCAAGGCACTGGAGTCCTTGGCGGAAGAGTTGTGCGACATTTGTGTGCTCGACTCTCAACAGGCGGAGGGCAATGGACTCCAGCTGCTTTCGGAAATGACCATTCGTCGGTGCAAGGTCCCTGTCCTCTATCTCTCCGCGGAGGCGGATCACGAGGTCGACCAGGAGGCCATGCGGGCCGGAGCGGCCGATTTCCTGGTCAAGAAGGACCTCAATGGCCCCTTGCTTGAGCGCTCCATTCAACATGCCCTTACGCGTCACAGCGCCATGGAGGCTCTCCGGAAAAATGAGGAGAAGTATCGGGAGCTTGTCGAAAAGGCGAGCAGCGTCATCATGCGCTTGGACTCCGATGGCAGGATCGCGTTCATTAACGAATTCGCCGAAGTGCTCTTTGGCTACCCCTCCCACGAGCTTCTGGGGCGCAATGTTCTGGGGACCCTTATTCCTCCCGTCGATTCCGAGGGGCGCGACCTGGCGCCTCTCCTTCGAGAAGTCCTGGTGCATCCGGAGAGTCACACGCGTCTTGAGACTGAAGTGCTGCGGAGAGATGGGGATCGCGGCCGGGTCGTCTGGACCAACAGGACCATGCTGACCCCCGAAGGCAAACCGGACGGGGTGCTTGCCGTTGGGGTCGATGTGACCGACCAGAGACGTGTTTCGGCGAGGATCACCGATATCGCGGAGCGCCCGGCGCTCCAAAAGCAGCTTTTGCATCGAGAGAAGCTGGCGTCTCTCGGTCTGCTGGTTTCGGGAATCACCCATGAGATCAACAACCCGAACACCTTCATATCCTTCAATCTTCCCATATTGCGGGATTACCTGTCGGCCTTGATGCCCATATTCGACGAGTACGCCAGCCGGCACCCCGACTTGCGGCTCTTCTACATGCCATACCCTCGTTTCCGGGCGGATCTGTTCAAGCTGCTCGACAACATGGAGCACGGGACCAGCCGGATCACAGGAATTGTCTCCAGCCTCAAAAACTTTCTGAGGAAGCGGGAAGGATCCGAGCTGCAACGGACGGATATCAGCAGCCTCATCGAGCAGATTGTATCCATTTCGCAGCCGGAGATCCGGAAGAAGGTCAAATCCTTCCATGTCATCGTGCCGGAGGGACTTCCGGAGATCACCACCGACCCTGAAGCCGTTCAGCAGGTGGTTCTCAACCTGCTGATCAACGCGGCACAGGCTTGCGATAAGCCCGACTCCGAGGTCACTTTGCGGGTCGGCAGGCTGGCGCTCGACGAGAGGAGTCTTTTTGTTGAAGTGCGGGACAACGGAAAGGGAATGGACGACGCCGTCAAGAGACGGATTTTCGACCCTTTTTTTACGACGAAAGGATCGGTGTCCGGCACGGGGCTCGGTCTCTATATCTGCTACAGCCTTCTGCAGAACTTGGGAGGCCAAATCGAAGTGGACAGCACTCCCGGTCAAGGCAGTACCTTCCGCGTTATTTTGACGGATCAGGGAAATGCGCGAGAGGTTGAATCCTGAAGCCGGATTCAGGGGTCATCGCTTTGTTGCCGGATTTCCCCACCCCACCAATCCGCAAGGACAACAAATCAAACGGCGACAGGGGGAGACAGACCATTCCAAATCGGAACGCTTGCCGCTAAATGCGACATGAACATAACGGTTTATATTCTTAAGTCCTCCCATTTTGGCATATTCTCCGTCCTCATCATCGTTCCCTCTGGTGCTAGATTCCTTAGTGGTCTCACCGTAATTATCCGAGACTAATAAGTATAAACACTGTGCGATCTGATTCATTTGCGGCATGCTGTTTGCTTGGCCTGTAGCCCTGGGAAACGACGCATCGAGCGCTTGATCTCCTTCGCTCCAATGTAGCTGCGGATGCACGTTCGAGCGGGGCGTTGAATGGTTGCGGATCGCCGATCTGAGTCGTGTCTGGGTGGTCGTGGGCGTCGAGCTTCTCCTCTTCTTTTCTCCTGCCGTCGCTGTTCCTGCGGACGCCGTTCTGGACTCCGGGCGAAGGAAGACCGTCTTCATCGCCCTCAACGAGGGCCGTTTTGAGCCCGCATGGTCGAAACGGGCTGGCACTTCGACGACCAGATTGAGATCGTCAAAGGGCTTGCGGCTGGGGAGCGGGTTGTGACATCGGGCACCTTTCTGATCGATTCCGAGAGCCGGATCAAGCTTGCAGCCATGGGGCTGTACGGGATTCCGGAAGTCGACCCGGCCGGTGGCGCTGACGTCTACCCCGAAAAGGAGACGGCCACGGGCTTGACAAGCGAGCTCGAAGGGAACACCTATTAGCTTTGATCACCGACGTGCAAGGCGCGGTTTGAGAAGGAGCATCCTTCCCAGATGACCCAGCCTGGGGAGCATGCGGGGCATGGCACGTCCTCCGTTCAATCCAGGGGGCGACCCCCGGCGGGTATTGCCAAGGAGCCGGTCTGTCGGATGGACACCCAGGAAACCAAGTCGAGGGCTGAGCAACTGTTTCGGGAGTATCAAGGCAAGGTCTACTATTTTTGCTCTCCGCAGTGCCGGATGAAGGCGTTTGACAGGAATCCATCGCGCCACGCCGGGAAATGACGCGAATGCTGTCGGGACGTATCGAGCCTCGCAGCCATCTCAGGAAGAGATCATGATCAACCGCATCGTCGACTATTGCGTCAACAACAAGCTCATTGTCCTCATCCTGGTCGGGGCCGGCTGTCTCCTCGGTTGGTGGTCCATGAAGCACATCACCCTCGATGCGATCCCGGACTTGAGCGATACGCAGGTGATTGTATACTCCCGATGGGACCGTAGTCCTGACATCGTGGAAGACCAGGTCACCTACCCCATTGTGACGGCGATGCTCGGAGCGCCACGGGTCAGGTCGGTTCGGGGCTTTTCCGATTTCGGGTATTCCTACGTCTACGTCATCTTCGAGGAGGGGACGGACATCTATTGGGCTCGATCGCGTACCCTGGAGTACCTTTCCGGGGTGCTGCCCCGCCTCCCGGAAGGTGTCAGCACGGAGATCGGACCCGATGCCACGGGGCTGGGGTGGGTCTTTCAGTACGCCTTGATCGATGATTCCGGGAAGCACAGCCTGGCGGAGCTTCGCTCTTATCAGGACTGGGTGTTGCGCTACTATTTGAAGTCGGTTCCAGGGGTGGCCGAGGTGGCTCCCATCGGGGGATTCGGGAAACAGTACCAGGTGAATGTGGACCCGAACCGCCTTCGGGAATACGGAATTCCCATCAAACGGGTGGCGGAGGCTGTCAGGAGTGGGAACAGTGAGGCGGGAGGCCGCCTCATCGAGTTTGGCGGCACTGAGTACATGATTCGGGGGCGAGGATACGCCCAGTCGGTCTCAGACTTCGAAAACGTGGTGCTCTCCGTGAGCGACAGCGGGACTCCGATCCGCGTCAAGGATATCGGGCAGGTCGTCCTGGGACCCGACCTCCGCAGGGGAGTCTCCGACCTGGACGGCACTGGGGAGGTGGTTTCGGGCATCATCGTGATGCGGCAGGGCCAGAATGCCCTGGACGTCATCGACCGGGTCAAGGCCAAGATCAAGGAAATCGAGCCCGGATTGCCTGAAGGCGTCAGGATAGTCCCGATCTACGACCGTTCGGATCTCATCCTTCGCGCCATCGGAAACCTCAAGTCCACTCTGGTCGAAGTCATCCTCACGGTCTCCATCGTGATTCTCGTGTTTCTCAGGCACTTTCCCAGCGCCGTCATTCCCATCATCACCATTCCAGTTGCGGTTCTTCTGTCATTCATCCCCTTGAAGCTCCTGGGAGTCACCGCGAACATCATGTCTCTAGGGGGGATCGCCATTGCCATCGGCGCTTTGGTCGATGCCTCCATCGTGGTGGTGGAGCAGAGCCACAAGCGGCTCGAGGAATGGGAGCGCGGGGGCCGCCAGGGGGACTATCGCGAGATCGTGGTCGATGCCGTGAAGCAGGTGGCGGGTCCAAGCTTTTTTGCGCTCCTGGTCATCGCGGTGTCGTTCATTCCGGTCCTGACCCTCGAAGCACAGGAAGGCCGGCTCTTCAAGCCATTGGCTTACACCAAGAACCTCTCCATGATCATCGCCGCCATCCTTGCGATCACGCTGGATCCGACCCTCCGTCTGATCTTCATGCACCTGGAGCGCTACTCGTTCAAGCCCCGCTGGCTCTGCAAGGCTGTGAACGCCCTCCTTGTTGGGACCATCCATTCGGAGGACAAGCACCCCATCAGCCGCTTCTTGATCCGCCTCTACGAACCGGTTGCGAGGTGGGCGCTGCGCTGGAGGTGGTCCGTCATCGGCGGGGCGTTGGCCATGATTCTGGTTACGGTCCCCGTCTTTGTCAGGCTGGGCTCGGAGTTCATGCCCCCGCTGGATGAGGGCTCCCTCTTGTACATGCCCTCCACCATGCCCGGTATCTCGATCACCGAGGCCCAGAAGGTGCTGCAGGTTACGGACCGCATCATCAAGCAGTTCCCGGAAGTCGATCGTGTCCTCGGCAAGGCGGGGCGCGCCGAAACCGCCACGGACCCGGCTCCCCTTTCCATGCTGGAGACGGTCATCATTTTGAAGCCCAAGTCTGAATGGCGACGGGCGGACACCTGGTATTCGTCCTGGGCCCCAAGTTGGGCCACGGCCGTCCTGCGTCACATCACCCCGGACCACATTTCCCGGGAAGAGCTGGTCAGTGAGCTGAACAAGGCCCTCACGCTTCCCGGTCTCGCCAACGGGTGGACCATGCCCATCAAGGGCCGGATCGACATGCTGACGACCGGGATTCGAACGCCCATCGGGCTCAAGATCTCCGGCGCCGATCTGCAGAAGATCGAAGAAATCGGGATACAGATCGAGTCGGTCCTGCCCTCTGTTCGGGGAACCCGCAGCGTTTTTGCGGAGCGGACGGGCAGCGGGTATTTCTTGGACTTTCAGTGGAACCGGGAAGCGCTCGGCCTTTACGGCCTGAATGTGGAGGACGCCCAGACTGCCGTGCAGAACGCCATCGGAGGCGAGAACGTGACCACCACGGTGGAGGGGCGAGAGCGCTATCCGGTGAATGTCCGATACATGCGTGATTTCCGGTCGGACATCGCCGCCCTCGGTCAGGTCCTGGTGCCCGCTGCCGGAGGGCAGCGACAGATCCCGCTTGCCCAGCTCGCCGACATCAAAGCGGTCAGCGGACCATCCATGATCCGCAATGAGGATGGGCTTCTAACCGGGTACGTTTACGTGGACACCGAGGAGCGCGACCCCGAAAGCTATATGCAGGAGGCGGGGCGTCTTCTCAGGGAAAAGGTGAAGCTCCCGCCGGGCTATGCCTTTACCTGGAGCGGCCAGTACGAAGCGATGAGGAGAGTGAAAGAGCGCCTGACGGTGGTCGTGCCGCTGACACTGTTCCTGATCCTGATGCTGCTCTATCTGAACACACGCTCGATCGCCAAAACCCTCATCGTCCTGCTGGCCGTACCGTTCTCAGCCATCGGGGCCGTCTGGCTTCTCTATCTGCTCGGTTACAACATGAGCATCGGGGTGTGGGTGGGACTCATCGCGCTGCTGGGAGTCGACGCGGAGACCGGCGTCTTTATGCTTCTTTACCTCGATCTGGCTTACAAGAAGGCCAGGCAGGACGGTCATCTCAGGAGTCGGGAAGAGCTCCGAAACGCCATCGTAGAGGGAGCCGTCAAGCGAATTCGCCCGAAGTTCATGACCGTTGCCACGACGTTCTTGGGACTGGCTCCGATCATGTGGTCCCTGGGGGTGGGCTCCGATGTGATGAAGCACATCGCGGCACCCATGGTCGGAGGAATCCTCACCTCTTTTCTCCTCGAGCTGCTTGTTTACCCGCCCATTTTCGAGATCTGGAAATGGAATTCGGAGGTGAGAGACGAAATTGCCCACTGACTCCGTTTTCTGTGACGGCGCAGCGCGCGCGTCGAAGCCTGCCGGACGGTTCTGTGCCCCATTCTTAAATCTTTTTCAATATCTTGTAATTACCAAATAAATTCTTAGTATAGCGTTGTTGAGACCAGAGAATTCTCTTGTCTTCGATCGGTGACGGCGGCGCATCGCGCCCTGTTTCATGTGCCTTGGCAGCCAGTACACCGATCAGACGACAGATACGCCTTTCGCATGGGACGCGGCTTTCTTCCCACGGTCCCGCCCCGACAGGGAAAGCGACGAGGGAAAGAAGGAGCAGACGATGTCCAAACTGCTTTTGACGATAATGGTGCTGGGTGCGGCGATTTTCCTGGCTGTACCCTTCGCATGGCCGCAGGAGCGAACCGATCCGCAGCTCTCGCCGGTCACTCCGCCAATTGCCCGCGAAGGAGACTTCGCGGTGCGGCTGCTGCAAACGCTGGGACTGGGGGCCGCCAGAGATGAGGTTGAAGCGGAAAGCCTCCTGACTTCCAAAGGAATTGCCCCGGGGAATGGCTGGATTGCCGATTATCCGGTAACGCCCGCCGTGTTGGGGGAACTGAGAGAAGCGGTTCTGACTGCTTCGGCAAGTGGAAGTCTCCCCATGGACGGGGCCAGTGCTTCGGCTGCTTTTGATTCGCTGGCGATGGAGTTGGGAATGGCTCCGGATCAGACCGCTGGAGACACCTATGCATCGGGTGGGGCTGACGATGCTCAACCGCCGCCTCCTGTGACGTCCGTCAGCGAATACCCGGCGTACTACGACGCCTATTATACGGATGGCCCGCCGATCTACACCTATTACGCCCCTCCGTATGCGTACTACAGCCTGTATGATTGGGTGCCCTGGCCCTTCTACTTCACGGGTGTCCATTTTTCGGGCTTTTTCGTTTTGCGCGACTTTCACCGGCATTGCCGATGGAACGACCGATTCCTCGCGAGAGGATTCGTCCGTGGTGATCGTTTCAAAAGCCGGTTTCTGAGCAATCACCGTTTCGACTCGGTGCAGGGGCGAACGGCCCGAGTACGGCCCGCGGTCGCCTTTACGGATTTGTCCCGTAGCAGTCTTGGCACCGCCAGGGGGCTGAACGGCGGCGCTGGAGGAAGCTCCATGGCGGGCGTCCGGGGATTGACGGGGCAGGGTTTCGGGAATGGCCGGAGAGACTTGCTCACCAGGCGAGAGGTTGCGCGAACGGACCTTTCGAGCGTGTCCGGTCAGTCGGCGGGTTTTGGAAGGCGACCGTCCGTCCAGAATAGCTTCAGGGAACGAGGCAACGATGGGAGCCTTGGTTTCCGAAATAACGTGAGATCCTCTACGGAGACCTTGGGCAATCCCCGGTCCGATGCGCTCAGAATGGGCTCCGTCGGCGGTGGCAACGGGGATGTGCATCGAGGGGAGAGGGTTTTCCGAGGAAGTGCGGGCAGTGGATTCAGTACCTTCCGTACTCCTGGGGGCGGGGAGGGTGGCTCGTTTCGATCCTTCAGCTCCTCTGGTGGAGGTGGTGGCGGATCCTTCCGATCGTTCCGGTCTTCCGGGTCCTTCGGTGGGGGAAACTCTTTTCGCTCGTTCAGCTCCGGCGGTGGCGGATTTTCAGGCCGCGGAGGCGGGGGATTCTCGATGCGCGGAGGTGGAGGAGGTGGCAGGGGGGGAAGGTAGCTCGATCTGGCGGGATTGTACCCCCACACTCCCAATAGACATCATTTGCGGCCGAACAGCCTCAGGTAGTCAGCGAACAGCCTGGGGCTGAGGCGTGAATAGGCGTCGAAATCCGCCATGAATTCCATTCCCGGCACGATGGCCTTCACGACGGGAATGGACAGGTCTTTGCGGGTGAGGTCCACATACAGGATACGGAATCCATTCGCGAGCAGCAGGTCCTCGAGGATGCCGAGGTCGGCGGCGGGATGGCCCGTACTGAAGCGTGGCAGGTCTTCGAAGCGCATGACGGCCACATCGTCCGCTTTCCGGCAGGCGGGCGGAACGACCCCATGAAAGGCGAAGGGAACCTCCGTCAGTGCGGAGATCAGCGCCTTTCGTCCATCCAAGTGGGCTCCCGTGCCCTTGACGATTTCTCCCTGGCTGTTGACGACGCTGCACTTGTAACAGGGTACGCCCAATCCGTTGGTGAGGTCCTGAAACCGGATGTGCAGTCCTTTTGCTGCGAAATCGGCGAGCAGCGGGCCGACCACGGGATTGTCCCCTTCAACACGAAAGGAACGGGATGGGTCGTAGAGGGTCGTCGCCTCGCAATCCCGCTCCAGCACTTCGAGCAGTCCACTGACCTTGGCCTGCTCCATGGTGTTTCCCGAGGCGAGCCCAGTCGACCCAAGCCCGCTGAAGAGGCTGATTTCATCCAGGTTGCAGAACAAAAAGATCGACTGCGCAGGGACCAGGATCGGGAGGAGCCCATCCTTTGTCCGCTCACTGGCTTCAAGCCAGTAGAGCGGCTCGTCCTCGTAAGGGACTTCAAGTCTCAAGCTGTTTGGGTCCAATAGGCGCCGCCCACCCCTGGCGAGGTCCGAAAAAGAGCCGTAAGTCAGGGGGTAGTCCCGCTCATACCCGAGCGCTCCGTCGGGTCCGAACGAGGCGAAGGACGAGACCCGTTCGACCATCTCCATAGAATAGGAAGCCCTGGCGCATGCTTCCGTGAGGCCTTTGCCGTAGCTCGTCTGGATTCCCTTGACGGTGTAGTCGTGCCTGCCGTTTTTGACCTCGATCTTGAGGTGCCATTTCCGGTAGAAGCCGTATGGGCTGAGGGAGGAGACGTGCCGCATTTCGCTCCCGGCAAAGGCTCCGATGGTTTGAAGCCTTTCCAATGCGCGGCCGGCGGTTTCCTCGGGCGATGGCAGGGGGACATCGTTTGGGGTCGGGCGGACGGCATGGGTCTCCCAGATAGTCCGGATCGGCACTCCGCCACCCAAGTCAGCCGCAAGACAGGCTTCGGAATACGGGAACGGCAGCGCCACGGAGTCCGGACCAACCACCTCCCGATGACCGCCCAGATTGGCTCCAAACAGGGCGGCCCACTTCCGATGCAGCTCCTGGTCGTCGAGAAGGCTCGACTTCATGTTGATCAGAGGGCTGTAGGGCAGCAGTCTCGATGTCACCTCGCGACTGAAAAGATCCCGAAGGGAGGCGAATTTATCCATGGCGAGACAGGCCTCGCAGAGGAGCGCCACCATGATGGGGTCGCGGTCCTCTGCCACGCTCCAGATCGACTTCAGCGTGTCTTCCTCCAGGCCGCAGACCATGTCGAGCAGGTGCTTGTGCATGAAGTCGTCCAGGGGGCACCTGCGCAAGTAATCGAGATAACCGTCAAAAGAGGATTGCAGCGCAGGGGTGCAGGCAAAATAGCCCACTCCGGAGCTCGTCTTCGCCAAACGCAATTCGTAATGCATCTGATGTGTCACGTTCGAGGGTGCTCCAACCGTTCACGATGTGATGGCCTGCAGCTCCTCTTGCAGCACCGCTTTGAAGAGCGGAACCTTGTAGCCATTTTGCTCCATCGGCCGCGCCTTGGCCATCGCTGCATCGGCTGCCTTTGGGATGAGGCCGGGCTCCAGCTTTTTGCCCGTGATGACGTCTTCGGCCTCGCGGGCTCGCCATGGGATCGGGGCGGCCCCGCTCAGGAAAATGCGTGCTTTCCTAACGTGCCCTCCATCGAGCACGAGAGCCAAGGCCACGCCCGCCAGCGCGAAATCCCAGGACCGCCGACCACGCACCTTCCGATACGCGCTCCTGAGACCCTGAACGGGGGCTGGAAGCTCGATGTGGGTCACCAGTTCACCGGGTCCGAGAACGGTCTCGTGCGTGAAATCCTTCTCCGGGAGAACGAAGAAGGCATCGACGGCGACGACGCGCTTCCCCTTGGGGCCCTCCACATGGACCTTTGCTTCCAGAGCCGCCAGTGCCGGCGCCGTATCGGACGGGTGAACAATATAACAGTTTTCGCCGCCCAGGATACAATGGTATGCGTTCTCGCCGCCCACGGCGAAGCACTGAAGGCCGCCCTTGCGCAGGCAGTGAAAATCCCCCCGGTAATACCAGCATCGAGGCTTTTGACAAAGGTTTCCCCCCAGGGTTCCCTGATTGCGAAGCTGTGGACTGGCCACTTCGGATGCGGCCCTCGCCAGCGCTCCATAGCTCTCTATGATTCGGGGATGCTGCGCCACCTCGGAAAGGGTTGTGAGCGCGCCGATCTTGAGTCCGCCCCCTCCGTTTTTCTCGATCCCCCGTAGGTTGGAAAGACCGCCCAGACTCACCACCGTACCTGCCGACAACACACCATCCCGGAGGCACCCGAGGAGATCCGTTCCTCCCGCATGGATCAGTGCCCCATTGGATGCCAGCTGTTTGATGGCCGCCCCGATGGAATCGACCCGAACGTATGAAAACGGCTTCATCATGGCATCATCCCTCCTTCTTTCGACCTTGGAGCAGTCCACACAAGCGAGCCGGAGTCATGGGGCTTTCGGTGACGCGCACCCCCGTGGCATGATAGACGGCGTTTGCAATGGCCGCCGCAGTCGGGATGGTCACCGGCTCCCCCAATCCTTTGGCTCCGGTGGAATTGGCTTCGGTGTCCTCCAGATCGATGGGCAAGGATACGATCTCGGCCGGTACGTCCAGGGCCGTTGGGAGCTTGTAGTCGTGCCAGTTCCGGTTCAGGAGCTTTCCCGTGTGGGCCTGATCCAGGACGCGGGCCTCGGTCATGGCGAGCCCGATCCCCATGGTGATGCCGCCGATGACTTGACTGTCGTAGGTGAGCCGGTTCATCACCCGGCCGCTGTCGTGGGCCCCCAGAAATCTCAGGATCCGGACCTCCCCCGTTCCCATGTTCACCTCGACCTCGCAGAATTGAGCGGCAAACGGATTCACCACCTTATTCTCGGGGTTGGGGCCGCGCACTCCAACCCCGACGATCACGCCCCGCTTCTTCAAAGCCTGGACATCCTTGATCGCGAGTTTCTGGGAGGGGTTCTCCCGCACGGTGATCTCACCTCCGTCCAAAGAAAGGGAAGCCGGAGCCGCCTGCAATTCCACCGCGGCCAGCTCCAGGAGCTGCCGTTTGACGTCAACTGCGGCAGCACGGACAGCGGGCGCTTCCGTCGGCACGGTCTTGCTGCCCCCGCTCGGCGTGGCGTACTGCGTGGTTCCCGTGTCCGCGCTTTCGATCTGAATCAGCTCAGGCTTGATCCCGAGCTCCTCGGAGACCACCATGGCCATGACGGTTTTCGTGCCGGTTCCGAGGTCGCTCGCCCCCATGTTCAAATTCACACTGCCATCGGAAAAGAGCTTGACCACGATTGTCGACGGAGGTCCTCCTCCCCCCGCAAACCAGAGGCCGGCGGCCATACCCACGCCTCGTCGCACGAGAGGGTCTTTGTCCTGTCCGGCGAGCTCTTGTCGGGCCTCGTCCCACCCGAACGCCTTGGCGCCCGCCTCCAGACATTGCTTGAGTCCCGTTGTCGTGTAGAGGGGATTGCCCGGGCGGGCCTGACTCGCGGCGGGAACATTCATGAGCCGCAGGGCGACGGGGTCCATCCCGATGGTCTCGGCCAGCGCATCGAGCATCTGCTCCAGGGCCCACGCACCCTGTGGGTGTCCGGGAGCCCGCATGGGCCGCGCGGGGCCCGCATTGATGTACACATCCGTCATCTCGCTGCGGACGTTGGGGCACGCATAGAGATCCCGGACGACCCAGTCGACGAGCGACGTCCCGTCCGCGGGGTAGGCGCCTCCGGTTCCCACGCAGGAAAAGTCCAGGGCCGTCAGGGTTCCGTCCTTTTTGACGCCGGCTTTGAGCTTCATGTGGCTGGGCGGCCGGTTGCCTGTCGCAAGAAAGGTTTCCTCCCGCGAGAGGAACAGCTTGACGGGCCGGGCACTGACCCGCGCAAGGATGGCCGCGATGATGGTGTATTTGCTCGCACGGAGCTTGCTCCCGAATCCGCCGCCCATGTAGCTGCCGATCACCCGGACCTTGGAGAGCGGAAGCCCAAGCACTTTGGCTACGCCGGCCTGTACCCCGTAGACCCCCTGGGTGGATTCCCAGATGGTCAGTCGATCTCCGTCCCATGCGGCCACACAGCCGTGAAGCTCCAAGGGGGTGTGCAGCTCGCAGGCCGTGCTGAACGTCATCTCCAGGACGGAATCCGCTTCGGCAAAGCCTTTTGTCACGTCCCCCCGCTCGTAATGCTGCACCTCTCCCACGAGGTTCCCCTTCTCATGGACTTTGGGTGCCCACGGATCCAGCGCCTTCCGTTCATCGACCAGGTAAGGCAGGACTTCGTATTCCACGCCGATGGCGCGAAGAGCGTCCTGCGCGAGGTAAGGGGATTCGGCCGCCACCGCCGCGACAGGCTCACCCTCGAAGCGGCAGGTCGCATCGAAGAGCTTCGACGCAAAGTCGATCTTCGAGAAGCTCGAATAGACCCATTCGGGATTCGTCACCGGGTCGGAACCGCTGATCACCGCATGGACCCCTTCCATCTTCTTTGCGGCTTCCAGATTGACCGATTTGACGCGGGCACGGGGATGGGGACACCTGAGAATGGCGCCGTACAGCATCCGAGGCAGTGTCAGGTCCGAGGGATAGACGGCGGTGCCACTGACCCGCTCATAACCATCCACGCGGGGAAGCCTTTGTCCCACGACATTGGTTTTCGTCCAGGGCTTGAGCGGGTCTCCCGCTTTCGGCGTCTCCGGAACAGGCATCCCGTGGGTGTAGTAGAGCTTATCCGATTCTTTGGGCATGGCTCACCTCACTTCCCTTCCCGGACCTTTCCGGCATGCTCGACGGCCTGAAAAATATGAGCGTACGCACCGCAGCGGCACAGGTTTCCGCTCATGCCCCTCCGGATTTCCTCGAGGCTGGGCTTTGGGTTGGAGCGAAGGAGCCCTTCGGCCGCCATGATCTGTCCGGGGGTGCAGTAGCCGCACTGGAACGCATCGTGATCGAGAAAGGCCTTCTGAACGGGACCAAGCTCTTCACCGTCCATCAACCCTTCGACGGTTGTGATCGCGTGCCCTTGAGCCTCGACCGCCAGCGTCAAACATCCGTATCGAGGAAGACCATCGATGAGGACCGTGCAGGACCCGCACTCCCCCCGTTCGCACCCCATCTTGGAGCCGGTGAGGCCCAGTTTTTCCCGGAGCACGAACAGGAGCGTCCAGCGGGGCTCAACGAGGAGTCTGTGCGAAATGCCGTTGACTTTCAGCACAATCGGATGCGTCTGCCCGGAGTCAAGAGTGGCAGCTTCCGCAGGGTTTTCAGGAAAGAGTGATCCCGAGGCCGCTACGGCCGCCGCCCCCGTTCCCACGCTCAACATGAACCCCCTCCGAGTCATTCCCTGATTGGGCGCGTGTGGCTTGGCGCCTGGGTCGTCTGCCTTCATGGCTGCCCTCCTGGGTAGGTGTGGTTTTTCGGTAGACCGCTCGGGTGCGATCCCGCAAGATTCTTGCCCATGGTGCATGGTGAAGGAAATGAAGACGAGCGGCGAGCATTTCCGCTCACGAGCTGATGCGGCGCATTATAACGGACTTGATGAATTCGTGGAATGCCTTAAGGTGGTACTCATAACCGAGCCGTCATCATTGGAAACCCCATCTGAAAGGATATGCTTGATGAACAAGCATGAGCACCAAGTCGTCTTTCAACCTTATAACCGCAAGATGATCGTGGGGGATGGTGAGAACCTCATTCGCACCGCCATGGAAGCCGGAGTCCATATCAACGCCTCCTGCGGCGGCGCGGGTGTCTGCGGCAAATGCAGGGTACTGATCGAGAGTGGAAGCGTCGAGGGCGGTATTACGGAAAGGCTCAGTGCCGAAGATGTTGCCAAGGGGTACCGCCTGGCTTGTCAGAGTCAGGTCCGGAGTGACCTGGTCGTGCGCATCCCCGTTGAATCCGAAGTCGACGCATCCGTCCTGAACAAGCTGGCCACTCCTCGCAGGACCGCGCGGGTGCACCAAGTCGATTTCGAGGAGTTGAAGGAGCAGGGTCTCTTTATCCCTCCGGTCGAAAAGCGGTACTTGGAGCTTCCTCCGCCAAGCGACCAGGACCGACTGCCGGACGTCACCCGGCTCATCAGCTTTCTTAAGGCCAAGCACAACGAGCATCGCCTGGTGGCGAGGCTGCCCGTCATTCGCAAGATTCCCGAGCTCATGCGGGCCTGCAACTTCAAGGTGACCGCGACGCTCGCCCGTCCGGTCCAGCCGGGACGCAAAACGCACATCATCAACATCGAGCCTTGCGACACCACATCCCGCAATTTTGCCATTGCCGTGGACATCGGCACCACAACCGTCTACGGTCAATTGATCGACGTCAGCTCCGGGGAAGTCATTGCCCAGCACGGGGAGTTCAACGGTCAGATCAGCTACGGGGAGGATGTGCTGAGCCGGATTGTGTTCGCGGACAAACCGGGGGGGCTGGAAAAACTGCACCAGGTCGTCGTCGCGACCATCAACACCATCATCCGAAAGATCCTCAAGGAGGGGAAGGTCAACCAAGATGAAGTCTCCAGCATCACGCTGGCGGGCAACACCACCATGACCCAGTTGCTGCTCAAGATCACCCCGCGTTATATCCGGTTCGCGCCCTACGTCCCGGCGGCAACCCTCTTTCCCCCCATTACCGCGGTAAACCTGGGCCTGGAAGTGGGGGACCATGTGACGGCTTTGGTCTATCCAGCCATTTCGAGCTACGTGGGCGGAGACATCGTCGCGGGCGTGATGGGGGCAGGGCTCTATCGGTCCGAAGAGGTGACGCTCTACCTGGACATCGGCACCAATGCCGAAATCGTGGTCGGCAACAAGGACTGGTTCGCCTGTGCCGCCTGCTCGGCGGGGCCGGCCTTCGAAGGCGGAGGCATCCAGTTTGGCATGCGAGCATCCAAGGGTGCCATCGAGGATTTCTCGATGGATCCCATCACCCTGGAGCCCATGATCATGACCATCGGAAACGCCCGCCCCAAGGGCATCTGCGGCTCGGGGCTCATCACCATCGTGGCCACGCTCCTGGAGATGGGGATCATCGACGGCCGGGGGAAGTTCCACACCGACCGCGGCACGCCACGGATCCGGGAAACGGATGGCGTCCACGAGTATGTGCTTGCCTGGGCGGAGGAAACCCAGATCGACCGAGACATCACGCTGAGCGAGAACGACATTGACAACCTGATTCGAGCCAAGGGGGCCATCTTCAGCGGATACCAAACCCTCCTGGAGGAAGTCGGGCTGACTCTGGACGACGTGGACAAGATCGTGCTGGCAGGCGGCTTCGGGAGCTACATCGACCTCGAAAAAGCCATGGTGATTGGCCTCCTGCCCGAAACGAATCCGGACAAGATCACCTACATCGGCAACGGATCCCTCATGGGCTGCCGCATGAGCTCGCTCACCAACCGTCTCAGGAGAGACGTGGTTGAAGTCACCAAGAAAATGACCAGCTTTGAGCTGTCGGAAACCCCTTCGTACATGGATCACTACGTGGCGGCCCTGTTCCTGCCTCACACGGACATCGACCGGTTTCCGAAGCTCAAGGCCCGCATGGAAGCGCGAAAGGGGCTGTAACGCCGTTGAACAGAGGAGTGGCTCGCCATGGGTCTTGACTCGCCGGTCTTTCTTTTTCTCTTTCTACCGACGGCCCTTGTGCTTTTTCACGCCATGCCGGAGCGCGGACGGAGTCCTTTGCTGCTGGGATTGAGCCTGATCTTCTGTGCCTGGGGGGATACCTATTCCTTATGGGTACTCCTGGGATCGATTGTCTTCAACTATGGCTTTGGCCTAGTTATCGAGAATACCGAGCCTGGAAGGTCAAGAAAAATTACGTTGGCTCTTGCTGTCGGGGCTAATATCAGTTTGCTTGTCTATTATAAATATCTAAAGTTCGCCATCGAGAATATCAGCAGGCTTGGTCTCACCGCTTCAATCCATTTTGATTTCGCTGACTGGCATCTCCCTTTGGGGATTTCCTTCTTTACGTTTTCCGCGATCGCATACCAGGTCGATATTTACAGAGAAAATTGTCATGCTGAGAAAAACCCCGTCACCTTTGCCGTCTATCTGGCGCACTTCGGGAAAATCATCGCCGGCCCGATCGTTCGGTTCCGAGATTCCCGGGGCAGGTTCCGGACGAGGCGTGTCACGCTTCAGGATTTTTCCGAAGGCGCGATGCGCTTCGTGCTGGGTCTCGGGAAGAAGGCTTTGGTGGCGAATCCGGCGGCAGCCTTTGCCGATGAGGTGTTTAGCAGGGCGGCCGAGCTCGACATGCCGACCGCATGGCTGGGGCTTCTCTGTTACACGATCCAGATTTACTTTGACTTTTCGGGCTATTCGGACATGGCCATCGGGGTCGGCCGAATGGTTGGGTTCAACTTCCCGGAAAACTTCAACTATCCGTACATTTCTCAGTCCATTCAGGAATTTTGGCGCCGCTGGCATATGTCCCTTTCGACGTGGTTCCGCGATTACCTCTACATCCCGTTGGGCGGCAACCGCATCTCGAAGGCCAGGACCTACGTGAACCTGGTGCTCGTCTTTGTGCTGTGCGGCCTGTGGCATGGAGCGAGCTGGAGCTTCGTTGTCTGGGGCACATACCACGGCTGCTTTCTGGCTGCGGAGAGAGCAGGGCTGGATCGACTCCTCAACCGCGTGGGCAGGCCGGTTCGCCACCTTTACGCCATGGTCGTGATCATGGTCGGCTGGGTCTTCTTTCGAGCGGACACCCTCACTCAGGCCATCCAATACTGTCGAGCCATGTTTACGTTTTCGACGGCCACCTATGATTACATTGCAATGGCTTTCCTGAATAAACAGGTATGGGCGGTCGTGGTGGCCGGCGTTGTAGGCTCGATGCCCATCCCGGGCCTTTTCGGAGCCATGCGGGAGCGCCTCGAGGAGATTGGTGATATCCGGTTGCTGAGCTTTTTCGATTTCAACTGCACGATCGGGTCCGTCGCTTTCTTTCTGATCGTGCTGATTGCCTCCTTGATGGCTCTGGCCGCCAACACCTATTCGCCGTTCATCTATGCACGGTTCTGACAACGGCCTTTGACGCTCCAAACACTCTCCAAGGATTGCGCCTCATGCTTCAGCACGGAAGACGAGCTCAGCTCGTCATCGTTGTCGTGTTTTTCACCCTCTTGGCGGTTCCGCATGTCGACGAGCTTTCGAAGAGGGCTTCGAGTGGACCATCCAGTGAAAAGCGTGGGCTGGCCAGGATGCCCGATCGAAGTCTCTTTCTGTCCTCGTTCTCGCAATATACGAAGCAGTTTGAACGCTTTTACAACGATGCCTTCGGGCTTCGAAACAGCTTGATTTGGTGGAACAATCGGCTTCGTCTGGTGATTTTCAACGAGTCGGCTGTTCCCGCGACGCGTGTGGGCAGGGACGGGTGGCTTTTCTATTCGGGTGAATGGGTCCTGGAGGACTATGAAAACGTCATGCCGCTCAAGTCCGAGGAGATGGACGCCATCATGCGGGGCATCGAAAAACGGCGATCCTGGCTGGCGGCGCGCGGAATCGAACTGGTGATATTGGCCGTGCCGGAGAAGCACACCATTTACGGCGAATACCTGCCCCCCCGTATCGGCAAGCTCGGGAGCGAATCACGCCTGGATCAGCTGGCGCGTGAGCTCAAGGACCATCCCGAGATCACCTTCATTGATTCCCGAGACGCCCTGCTGAAGGCGAAGTCGGTCGGCCGCCTGTACCACAGGACCGATTCCCACTGGAACGACCTGGGGGCCTTCTTTGCCTATCGCTTGCTCATGGAGCGGTTGGCCCAGCGTTTTCCTTCGGTTCCGGCTCATGGGCTGGAGGATTACACGGTCACGACGACCGTCGGAGACGGAGGGGACCTTGCGGGGCTCCTGTCCCTGAAGGATGTGATTCATGAGGAGCGAATCGCTCTGGTGCCGAAGTTCGCCTCCAGGGCGGTCGACGCCGTGCGACCCTATCCGGATCCCGTCGATCCCGCCCTGTATCCGGGACGCGACATGGTGGTGAAAGAAACCGGCGACCCCACCCTTCCGAAGGCGCTTGTCTTCAGGGATTCCTTCTCCGCGGCTCTGATTCCGTTCCTGGCCGAAAGCTTCCAAAGCGTGGTGCTCGTCTGGACCTTTGACTGGCTGCCCGACCTCATCGAGCAGGAGAAGCCCGACGTGGTCATCATCGAGTGTGTGGAGCGCTATTTAACGGGGCTGAGTCGGTAGGCCGTCGCAACTTTTCGTTGAGATTTCCAGGCAGACTGCTATGGTGAGGCTCGTTCAGTGCGCCATCGTTGGCGTTCCCGGCTCACGCCCCACCGACGATGCCGACACTGATCCGTGCTTACTGACGCCCCTTGATCTCTCCGTCCAGGCTGAGCCCAGTTCACCGGAACCTCCCGTCTCCCGTCGTCTTGATCCCGAATTGCTCTTGGATTGATCGGAAACATCGGATTCACGTGACCCCAAGGCCCCGGGGGAGGTTCAGCAATGAGCATCCGTAATCTGTCCTATTTCACCCGCCCGTCGAGCGTTGCTCTGATCGGAGCAAGCGGAAGGGAGGGAACCGTCGGACAGGTCCTGACCCGAAATCTGCTGAGCTGCGGGTATGCGGGTGAGGTGCATCTGGTCAATCCGAGCTACACCAGCATTGGGGACCAAAGATGCTATCCTGACGTCGCCAGTCTGCCGGTTGTGCCCGATCTTGCCGTGATCGCAACGCCGCGAGAGAGCGTGCCTGGCTTGATCGACGACCTCGGGAAGCGGGGGGCCAAAGCGGCCGTGGTGATCACCGCAGGATTCGGGGAAGGCGGCGATGAAGAGGGAAAGCGCACCTGCGCCAGGATGCTCGATGCGGCCAGGCCTTATCTGCTCCGCATCATCGGTCCCAATTGCCTGGGCATCATGGCTCCCTGGTGGTCGCTCAACGCGAGCATGGGCCACATCGTGCGCCCTGCCGCGGGGTCGATCGCGCTGGTCGCCCAATCCGGGGCCGTCCAAACCGCGGTGCTGGACTGGGCCGCTACGCGCGGCATCGGATTCTCCTGCTTCATCTCTCTCGGCGACATGGCGGACGTCGACTTCGGGGACATGCTCGACTACCTTGCCGAGGATTTCAAGACCCGCTCTATCCTCTTGTACATGGAAACGGTTACGGAATGCCGCAAGTTCATGTCGGCGGCTCGTGCTGCGGCCCGCGTCAAGCCGGTCATCGTGGTCAAGGCCGGCCGCACGCGGGAGGGAGCCCTGGCCGCGGCACGCCACACGGGTGCCGTTGCGGGAAACGATGCCGTCTACGATGCCGCCTTCCGCAGGGCGGGAATGCTGCGCGTCCACGAAATGCAGGCCCTCTTCGACGCGGTCGAGACGCTGGCCATGATGCCCCATCGGATCACGGGAGATCGGCTCGCCATCCTGACCAACGGGGGCGGTGTCGGCGTCATGGCCACGGATGTGGTGATCGAGCGCGACGGCCGCCTCGCCGAGCTTTCGCCCTTGACGATGATGCGGCTGGACTCCGTCCTTCCCTCCACGTGGTCGCGGGGCAATCCGGTCGACATCATGAGCGACGGCTCCGCCCAGCGCTATGCGCTCGCCGTGGAAGCGATCCTGGACGACGAGCAGGTCGACGCCCTCCTGGTCTTGAACTGCCCCGTCGCCGTCGTTTCCGGAACGGATGCGGCCATTGCCGTTGCGGAAACCTACCGGAAGTCCTTGGACCGGCCGAAGACTCCCGTTCTTCTGACAAGCTGGCTGGGGGAAGGGACCGCGGCGGGGGCCCGACGCGTCTTCTCCGAGCACCGGATTCCGAGCTACAAGACCCCGAATGACGCGGTCCGCGCGTTCATGCACATGGTCCGCTACCAGAAGAACCAGGAAATGCTCATGGAGACGCCGCCCAGCATGTCGGAGGAGTTCTCGCCTGATGTGGCGTCGACGCTGAACGTGATCGAGGGCGCACTGGCCGAGGAACGGGGATGGCTTACCGAATCGGAAGCCCAGGCCGTTCTCCGCGCCTATTCCATCGCGACCCCTCCGACCCTCGGGGTGGGCCCGAATCCACAAGCAGCCGTAGCGGTGCCCGCTCCATCTCCGGGTGACCTCGTGGACTGGAGCAAGTGGAGGATTTGCTCCCCGGATCCATCCCGAAGCCATCAGCTGATGATCAAAGCCGTGACCGACCAGCATTTTGGTCCCGTCCTCGTATTTGGCCATGGAGGCGAATTCACGGAGGAAATCCAGGATACCGCCGTCGCCCTTCCGCCGCTCAACCTCCATCTCGCCAAGGAGGTCATGTCGCGAACCCGGGTCAACGGTCTGTTGAAGGGAAACAGCGCGTCGCCAGGATCCTCTATCATCGACGGGGTTGCCTTGACCCTTGTGAAGGTGTCCCAGCTCATTTGCGACATCGCGGAAATCGTCGAGCTGGAAATCAACCCGCTCACAGCGGACGCCTCGGGGATCAGGGCGTTTGGAGCCCGCATCAGGGTCGCGCCCAGCCAGGTTGCGGCATCGGAGAGGCTGGCCATCCGGCCGTACCCCAAAGAGCTCGAAGATCTGGTCCGGCTTCGAGACGGGCAGTTGGCGCAGATTCGACCGATTCGCCCCGAGGACGAGCCCGGGTATTTGCGAATGGTCGAGAGTCTCACCCTCGAAGAACGGCGCATGCGGTTTCTGCACCCGGTTCAGGAGATGCCGCACCATGAGGCGGCCCGCCTCACCCAGATCGACTACGATCGTGAAATGGCCCTGGTTCTGGCCTCTCCGGATCGATCGGACACGGGCGAGCAGGAGCTCTACGGAAGTGTGCGCATCATTGCTGACTCAGAAAACGAGCACGCCGAGTACGCGATTCTGGTACGGAGCGACATGGGCGGGAAGGGGCTTGGAAAAATGTTGATGCGGCGTATCATCGACTACGCCCGCAGTCGAGGCATTCGCGAGATTTCCGGCCAGGTGCTGAGCGACAACATCCCCATGCTGCGGGTCTGCGAGAAGCTGGGGTTCACGTCCCGGCGCGACCGGGACGACCCGGGCGTGGTCATTGTCACCTTGAGATTATGATCGGTTCGGATGCAGCGGCATCGTGTTCGCAAAAGGATTCTGGGGGCGTCCCCAAGAAGGATTGAACGCTTATGAAGATTTATCTCGCCGGGCCACTTTTTTCCGAGGCCGAACGAGCATGGCTCAGGTCCACCAGGGAAAAGATCGAGACGCTCGCGCGGGAGCGCCGCTACGACGTTACCGTGGTTTGGCCCTTCGAGCTCATCACGCAATCGGAGATCGAGGCCCTAGGGCCACGCGCAAAGGAGGAAATCTTCAGGCGATGTCGGGAAAGCCTGTCGGAAGCCGACCTCGTGGTCGCGCTGCTGGACGGACCCCAGGTGGACGACGGAACAGCCTGGGAGATCGGTTATTTCTACGCCCGCCGGTCGGGGGCGGAGAAAATCATTGGTGTGCGGACCGACTTCCGAAGGGCAGGGGAAGCCGAAGGCAGCGTGGTCAACGCCATGATCGAGTGCGCATGCTCCCGCATCGTTCACAGTTGCGAAGCGCTCCTTACGGCCATCTTTGAGTCCATTCCATGTTCCATTGCCACGAACTGAAGCATCGGGCACCCCTGACTCGGAAACACGTGGCAGGGGATTTTGCCCTGCAAATATATTGCAGGCTATGGAGATCGGAACCGCTATTGTTCACCTGGCACTTGCTGAGCACGGATGCCTCTTCAGCCGTCGCCCCTCACCCGACGTTTCCGATATGAGGCGACCAAGGGAGCCTTTCGGGGGCATCCATGCGAACTCCTGACCGATGCCAACGGAGAGCTTTCGGGTCCGGACCATCCTGTAACCGGGCTCCACGACGCCTGAGAGGAGAAGGATGCAAAAGAGGATCTAAAGCTTGATCTCCATGGAAGAAACGGCTCCAGGTGGTGGGCAAAACGGTGAGAGGGGACACAACGGTCCCCTCCAGGTGTCTCAGCACGAGTCTATGCTTCGAGACGGCATCATTTCACATAGACGAAAATCGGATTGGAGTAGAACCAGAGGTCGTTCCATGCTTCTTGAGCAGCGGAGATTTTGCGGAGTCCGTTCGTGTCCGTATTCAACGTGACCAGCGCGTCCGGCAGGGGGTTGCCGGCCTCATCGGTTTCATCGGGAGTATTCGCCGGCATGTTTGTTCCGCGAAGGCGGAAGTACATGCTGTCGTCAAGGTCTTTGATCCGATAAGTGATCACGTTGTAGCCTTTGCGGTCGGTGCGCCAGTCGTCGGGCGTGAAGGTGGCGATGACCTTGGTTGTCTCATTGGTGGCTTTTGTGTAGTCCGGACTTGACGGATCGACTTTACCGGTGATTTTGCCGGCGATGAGGTCGATGTGATCCACCACCGGGGCCGGACAAGACGTAACGGAAGTGCCGTCAGCGACGCAGTTGTTGGTCGAGGGGCTTTTGAATTTGATGGTGAGAACCAGAGGCTCTCTGGACCAGCGCCGGTCTTTGATGCGCAGGGTGCCGCCCATGGAGGCCATCTCCATGCGACTCTGGGCGCTGAATTCGAGGTGGTCGATCAAATCGCCATGCACGAAATAAGCGTTACCCGACCGCAGGCCATCGGCGATCTCGTCGAGGTCGTGCTCGCCGTTTCGATTTCTGTCAATGACGTGAACATAGGTCTTCTGATATTCGCCGGGATAGAAATCATCCCCGCCTGCCGTCCAATGGGTGTGATAGTCGGAGTTTGCGAAGTTGAACCAGTGCCGTCCTTCTCCCAGCAGGGCATCCCACAGGCCGCCCACCTTGGCCGTGTAGTACCCAACGCCGCCGTAAGTGCCGCCGAAATCACTGGAGGTGCATACGCCGTTTACGCAGGCAACCTTATTTCCGAGACCGCGGAAATCGTTGACCTGATGCCCCGGTGCGCCTTCGAAGCCGAAGCAAACGTCGGGAGCGGCGTTGTTGAAATCGCGAAAATGCTCGATGTTATAGCCGCCGTCGCTTGAGCCGGTCTTGAATGCACCCGCCCGTTCGATATGGGCGAAAATGATCCATCCATTGTCAATCGTTCGGGCCTTGTACTGGTCCTCCATCCATCTACAGGCTGCAACGGCGTCTGCGTGACGCTCGGAGCCAAGGGGCTTTGTGGCCTGCGTGTTGGGGTCTCGTCCATTCTGCTTGGCCAAGGTCCCATATGGGGTGACCTCGCCGGTGCGGCTCTTGTCCGTATCGCTCTTGTCGAACTGATATTCGAAAGCACTGATCGCGCCGGCGTCCTCGGCGACGATGGCCGTGCTGCAATGCTCGTGGCCGGGAACATTCCACTCGAGGCCGGAGAAGATCTTCTGTTCAGGATAGCGCGCCCGAGCATCCAGAATGTCGGGAAAAACGAAGTCCCTCAGACTTTGCCACCGCCACATGTTGCCGGATGCCGCATTATCACCCAGGATAGGGTTGACTGGGTACTTTGTGGTGTCGAGCCATCGGACACCCTCGCCGTCTCGGTTCCGGCTTCCGCCATGCTCTGAGTTTGCCCACCAGTCGAGGCCAAACTCATTGTCTTTTTCCATGACGAAGTCAAAGCTGGTGCTGCCGTCAGTATAGAGCGTATGCTGATGAAAATCGCCTGCCAGCCATTTCTCAACAGGCTTCCGACAATGATTGGCCGACGCCGGACTCGGTCCGCCGCAGAACAGCGAGAACGCGGCTGTCGCGACCACAACCTTCGCGTATGGCTTCAAAGATTTCTTCAACTGCTGACCATTCATTCTTCTTTCCTCCTACGTGTGATTGGAAGCAACCATGGAAATACGTGTGCCTGTTCAGGCCCTACCGAGCCGCCCCTGCCCCGCATTTCCGAAAAGCAGAGTGATGGCAGCATGCCGGCGAACAGTGACCATTCGATGTCATGCTTGTGTCATTTTGGCATCAAGAAGCCTCGGCGTTGGGGACGGGTGCAAAACCTCTGGAAAGGAAACGTGTCCTCCCCCGGAGCTCTTCTGCTCCTCGACGGAAGATGCATTGCGGCGTGATGAGAAGCCTCAATACCCTTTCAGTGGCGGATCCTTGGCCTTTCATCGAGAATCGCTGTGACATCGAAGGCTCCTTCGGTATAATGCTTCCATTTCCATGGGAGGGGCGCAGCCAATCGATAACCCGAAAGAAGTCAGGGGGGAGCATGCCCAAGATCTTGATTGCCGACGACGAGCCTCAGGTCCGCGAAATGCTGGAGCAGACCTTGGAAGAGCTCGCTGACGAGGGGGTTGAGCTGATCACGGCCGGCAACGGAATGGAGGCCCTGGAGGCTCTTCGCCAGCATCGCCCCGAGCTTGTCTTCATGGACGTTCTGATGCCGAAGATGAACGGACTGGAAGTCTGCAAGGCAGCCCGGAATCAGCTCGGGCTGCAGGACACGCATATCGTTTTGCTGACCTCCCAGGGTCAGGATTACGAGACCGGGCAGGCGGAAGACGCGGGAGTGAATCAGCAGCTGCAAAAGCCCCTCGACCCCGATGCGGTCTACGATACCGCCGTGGACTTTCTGAAACGGTGACCCTCAGCACGAAACGGAAGACCATGACTCGCATCTGGCGATTGGCAATCGCAATGACCCTGCTCTGCCTGATCCTCTGCCCGAGGTCTGCCGCGGCCGAGGCACCGACGGGCGTGCCGGTTTTTTGCTACCACCGGTTCGGGCCTGTGGTCGCGGACAGCACAACGATTACGACGGCAGTCTTTGAATCCCAGGTTAAATGGCTTTCGGACAATCATTACACGGTGATCCCATTGCGGACGGCGGTCGACTGGCTTCGAGGTCAGGGACCTCCTCCACCGCCGCAGTCCGTCGTCATCACTGTGGATGACGGTCATCGGTCCGTCTACACCGAGATGCTGTCCGTGGTGCGTCAATACGCCATTCCGGTGACCCTGTTCATCTATCCGTCCGCTATTTCCCATGCTTCGTACGCGATGACCTGGGATCAGTTGAAAGAGCTGAAGCAAACCGGCTTGTTCGACATCCAGTCCCACTCCTACTGGCATCCGGATTTCAAGCGGGAAAAGAAGAGGCTCCCTTCGGCTGAATACCAAAAGCTGGTGGAAGACCAGCTCAAGAGATCCAGGACAGTTTTGGAAGAGAAGTCGGGATCCCCCGTGGACCTTCTCGCATGGCCCTTCGGGATCTACGACGAAGCCCTCGAGCGGGATGCCGCTCAGGCAGGCTATGTGGCGGCGTTCAGCATCGAGGGGCGCCACGCTACTCCATCCGACCCCTTGATGGCGATACCGCGCTATGTCATTGGCAACGGGGTCGGACCCAAAGCGTTGCAGAGCATCGTTTCGGGCCGAGGCGCGGGGAAGACGCCAACCGGATATGCTCGATAGGTCGAAGCGATTGCTGAATCCTCATGATCACAGGAAACGATCCATGCCGACCGTGTTCTTGCGAGCGTTCGTGCTGGGAGCCACGGTACTTGTTGCCGCTTCGACGCACGCCTTTGAGGGAAAGGTCGTTGACGCGAAAACGAAGCAGCCTCTCCATGGGGCCTCCGTGACCGTGGCCGACCAGGTGGCTCGCACGGACAAGGACGGCCGCTTTACCATTGACGCCGCGGGAGACCTGATCCGAGTGCGTGCCCCCGGTTACAAGCGGCAGGATTTTGCGGCATCGTCGCTGGACCAGGACCCGCCGGAGCTTACACTGGCGCCCTTTCAGGTCAACGCACTCTACCTGTCCGTTTTCGGCATCGGCGACGCCAAGCTCCGGGATGGAGCGATCGAGTCCCTGAAGGCGAACAGGATGAACAGCTTGGTGATCGATGTGAAAGGCGACCGGGGATTGATCCCCTTCAAGGTGGACATCCCCTTGGCTGCTCAGGTCGGAGCCCAGAAGGTGATCACGGTCAAGGACATGCCGGCGCTGCTGTCGAAGCTCAGGGAGCAAGGCATCTATCTCATCGCGCGCATCGTCGTGTTTAAGGACGATCCCCTCGCCGGAGCGAAGCCCGAATGGGCGGTATCCATGAAGCGGGGCGGCCCTTTTCGGGACCGCGAGAAGCTGCGCTGGATGGATCCCTTCCGGAAGGAAGTCTGGGACTACAACATCGCCATCGCCAAGGCCGCCGCCGAAGCCGGGTTTGACGAGATCCAGTTCGACTACGTGCGCTTTCCCGACAACAAGGGAACGGTGTTCTCCCAGCCCGCAACTGAAGAGAGCCGCACGCGGACCATCACCGGATTCCTCCAGGCGGCCCACAAGGCCCTTGTTCCTTACAACGTCGTGGTTGCCGCCGACATCTTCGGGTACGTGCTCTGGAACACCAACGACACGGATATCGGGCAGAAGATCGAGCCGATCATGGAAGCCGTGGACGTCGTGGCACCGATGCTCTACCCGTCTGGATTCCAAGACGGCATTCCCAAGTATCGCAACCCCGTCCAGCACCCTTACGAGGTCGTTCTCCTGAGCTTGAAGCACGCCAGGGAGCGCACGAGCACAACGCCCAATCGCTTCCGGCCCTGGCTTCAGGCGTTTCGGGATTACGCGTTCGGAGGCAAGGCCTTCAACGAGCAAGAGATGAAGACTCAGGTCAAGGCGGCGGAGGACTTCGGCGCCTGGGGCTGGATGTTCTGGAACCCGCGCAACGTCTACCCCAAGAAGTTCCTCGACTGAACCGCTTGCCGCATGACGGGCTGTACGGTGTCAGTGCTCCGGTTTCAGCCTGCCTGCTTCTCGGGATCTCAGCGGCGTCGCCCAAAGCCCGAGCCCCCGAACCCACTTTCGCGAGGGGTCTTCCTTAGTCATGAATTGCTCTCACAGGCTTTCAACCGGTCTGACACGGCGACGGAGCGCAGCCCCTTGTGCGCGTTTCGGGATGCCTCGGTCCAGTCCGACCGTGCTAGCGGGTGTCCATGAAGGGTTGGGCATCGAACAGGCGCGACATCTTCCAGAGCAGACGGTGTGGCTCCTGCTTCTCCTTCTTTGTCTGACCGCCTGCGGTCCGACCACCCTTTCGCCTCAGGCCCCGACGGCTGCCCCGCCGAAGCCCCGGCAGGTCCAGCAGCAGCCCGTTCCTGCCGCTCCGGGCGTCGGTACGGGACCGCTTTCGGGGATAGACGGCGTCGTGGACCAGGAAATTCGGGACCGGCATATCCCGGGTGCCGTCATCCTGGTTGGGCACAACGGCAAGCTGGTCTACCGCAAGGCGTTCGGCCACCGCGCCTTTGAGCCGCGTCCCGAGCCGATGCTGGTGGACACGGTCTTCGACATTGCGTCGCTCACCAAGGTTATTGCCACGACCCCAGCCATCATGCAGCTCTCCGAGCGCGGCCGGCTGCGGCTGGACGACCCTGTCGCCACCTATTGGCCCGAATTTGCGGCCAACGGCAAGGGTACCATCACGCTCCGCCAGTTGCTGACGCACACCTCCGGCCTGCGGGTCGGTTTGAATCCGCGGGCGTCGTGGGCGGGCTACGACGGGGCACTCTCAACCATCGTCTCGGATCCCCCTCTGGGTCCTCCGGGAAAGGAGTTCCGTTACAGCGACGTCAATTTCATCCTTCTGGGTGAGATCGTCCGAAGGGTTTCAGGTGTCCCGCTCGACGTCTACTGCTCCCGGGAAATCTTCACCCCGCTCGGCATGAGCGGTACTGGATTCAAGCCCCCGAAAACGCAGCGGATGCGCATTGCGCCGTCCGACGTGGAGAGAGGGGCGCTGAGGTGGGGCGAGGTTCAGGACCCAACAGCCTTTCGCATGGGGGGGGTGGCCGGGAACGCGGGGCTCTTTTCAACCGCCGACGATCTTGCGCGGTTCGCTCAAATGCTTCTGGATGGAGGTGTGAGCGGCAAACACCGCGTCCTCGCGCCCGATTCGGTCGCCGCCATGACCCGGGCGACTCCAATCCAGGGCACCGGTGCGCCGACGCTTCGCGGTCTTGGGTGGGATATGCGCTCGCCTTACAGCAAGGAGCACACCGCGGCTTTCCCCGAAGGCTCTTTCGGCCACACGGGCTACACGGGATCCTCCCTGTGGATCGACCCCCACTCCAGGACGTTTCTCATCATTTGCGCCAATCGGTTGCATCCGGACGGCAAAGGCCAGGTGAAGAATCTGCGGGCCGCGGTTGCATCCATCGTCGCCGGAGCCTTTCGGCTGGGGCCTTCTGCGGAGCCTGGCTCCTCGGCGGCATCGGCGGCCGTGCCTGTGGATAGTGAGCATGGCCAGAGTGACTCAGCCCAAACCGTCCGCCCAGGGATCGATGTCCTTGCCTCAAACGGGTTTGCTGCCCTCAGGGGTCGCAGCATCGGCCTCATCACCAACCAGACTGGAATCGACGGAGCCGGCCGGTCGACGCTTCAGGTGCTGCTCCATGCGCCGGGTGTGAATCTGAAGGCGATTTTCAGCCCGGAGCACGGCCTGTTCGGTAATGTCGACGCCAAGTTCGCTTCCGGGAAGGACCCCGCTACGGGACTGCCCGTCCACAGCCTTTACGGGGAAGTCAAGCGCCCAACGCCGGACATGCTCCAGGGCCTGGATGCGCTCGTCTACGACATTCAGGACGTGGGAGCCCGATTCTACACCTACATCACAACCATGGCATACGCGATGGAAGCCGCGGCGGCGGCAGGCCTGGATTTTTATGTGCTGGACCGCCCCGATCCCATCACGGCCTCATCGGTCCAGGGCCCTGTCATGGACCCTGCATTCCGCTCGTTTACCGGTTACTATCCGTTGCCCACACGCTACGGCATGACCCCAGGTGAGCTGGCTCAGCTTTTCAACCGGGAAAACGGGATCGGTGCAAAGCTCCACGTGGTGAAGCTCGAAGGCTACCACCGGGATGCCTGGCTCGACGAAACCGGACTTCCATGGGTCAATCCGTCCCCCAACCTCCGCTCCCTGAGCCAAGCCATCCTGTACCCGGGCGTGGCCCTTCTGGAATCGGCAAATGTGAGCGTTGGCCGGGGTACGGACACGCCGTTTGAAGTCGTCGGGGCGCCCTGGATTTTGGGCGAGGAGCTGGCCCGGTATCTGAGCGGGCGGTCAATCGCGGGTGTTGCATTCGAGCCGGTTGTGCTCACCCCGAAGTCCGATCGCTTTAAAGGAAAGACGTGCAGCGGTGTGAAGATCCGACTGACTGACCGAGTCGTGCTGGATTCACCCCTTCTTGGGATCGAGCTTTCAGCCGCCCTGTATCAGCTTTATCCCAAGCACTTCGAGGTTGACAAGACAATCGGGATGCTGGGATCGAGGGCGGTTCTGCAGGCCATCAAGGCGGGCGTGTCGCCCGTGGAGATCAGACGAGCATGGCAGAAGGATCTTGCTGCTTTCTGCCGGCTGAGAGAGCAGTATTTGATCTACTGACCGAGAGCACGAAGCCTCGAGGAGCAGGCAACCGGCTGGTTGTTGTCCGTCCGGCTGATGTGTTAATAGACACAATGATCGTTCGCATGGCCGGGCTCCTCTGCCGGCCGTGCTTTTTTCGGTACAACCGAATCAAAGGGGAAGCGAGCCATCAATCGTTCATCCAATGACCTTCTGGATGCGGTCCGGCGCGTCGTGCGCGGTCCGGTGCGCTTCGACCGCATGAGCCGCCTGCTCTACAGCACCGACGCGTCCAGCTATCAGGTCATGCCCATCGGCGTGGTCCTGCCGGTTGACGCAGACGACGTTGCTGCGGCCGTCAGCGTGGCGGCCGCTCATAAAGTCCCCATCATCCCGCGAGGGGGCGGTACAAGCCTGTCGGGCCAGACGGTGGGCACGGCCCTCGTGCTGGATCTGTCGCGCCACTTGAACGGTATTCTGGAAATCAATTCCGAGGAGCGCTGGGTGCGGGTCGAGGCCGGGGCGGTCCTGGACCAGGTCAACGGAGCGCTTCGCCCGCACGGGCTGATGATCGGACCCGATCCCTCATCCAGTCCTTCCGCCACCCTCGGCGGAATGACGGGAAACAACTCCACCGGTGCCCACTCCATCGTCTACGGAATGATGGTGGATCACGTCCGGGAAGTGGGCGTTGTCCTGGCTGACGGCGGCCGCGCACGTTTTTCGCCTTGTTCGGAGGGCTCCATGAAGGCCCTGGCCGGGCTTCCCTCCCTGGAAGGAAGGTTGTACCACCAGGTACCGGATCTGCTGAGTCGATATCGCGAGGCGATCGCGACCGGGTATCCACCGGTGTGGCGAAATGTGGCCGGCTACAATCTGAAGCGGATGCTCCAGGACTTGGACGCCGGGCGGCCGTTCAATTTGACGCCTCTTGTGGTCGGCTCCGAGGGGACACTCGCTACCGTGACGGACGTCACGGTGGGTCTGGTGGACCGTCCATGCTGCTCGCGACTGGCCGTCGTCCACTTCGAAAGCCTCCGCGAATCCCTCGACGCCGTACCCGGGATTCTCGAAAGCCAGCCGGCTTCGATCGAGCTCATGGATCGGTTTTTCATCCAGCTCACTCGCCGCAGCCCGGAATTCGGCCCCCGCCTGCATTTTGTCGTGGGAGACCCTCGGATCATCCTGATCGTTGAATTCGCAGGGATGGACGATCGTGCGTTGGCTGATCGCGCCGCCGGAATGGAGGCCGCCCTCAGACGGGAGGGGCATCACGGTGCCATCGTCCACCAAACCCTGCCCTCCGAGATGGAAAACGTCTGGATTGCTCGGAAGGCTAGCTTCGGGCTGCTCCTGAGCCAGCGAGGGGATGCCAAGCCGCTCGCCTTTGCCGACGATGCCGTGGTGCCGATTCAGCAGCTCCCCGCATTCGCCTTGGAAGCCGAGCGGATCTGCCGGGAAGCCGGGACGGAGCCCAGTTTTTCCGCTCATGCCTCCGCGGGGTGCCTGCACATCATGCCCCTTGTGAATCTCAAGTCCCCGAGGGGACTCGAGCAAATGCGCACCATCTCCCAAGGGATTGCCAGACTCGCCATCCGGTTGGGAGGCACGACGACGGGCGAGCATGGTGAGGGGTTTGCGCGCAGTCATTACAACGAAGAGCTCTACGGGCCAGTCCTCCATCGTGCCTTCAAGGAGTTGAAGACCCTTTTTGATCCGTTTGGTCTCATGAATCCGGGCAAGATCGTGGATGCTCCAGAGCCATGGGATATCCGGCTTCTGCGCTTTCATCCGGGCTACGGCACGCCGCTTGCCCCAAGCGAGACGTTCTACGATTTTTCGGCCGATGGAGGCTTCGCCGGCGCCGTCGAGATGTGCAACGGCCAGGGGCTCTGTCGCAAGCGCGAAAGTGGTGTGATGTGCCCATCCTACATGGTCACCCACGAAGAGGCTCATTCGACGAGGGGGCGCGCCAACGCTCTGCGGGCCGCCATGACCGGACAGCTCGACACGGGGGGGCTGACGAGTCGCGAGCTCTTCGATGTCCTGGACCTGTGCGTGCAATGCAAGGCTTGTCGTGGGGAGTGCCCCTCCGGTGTGGACATGGCCAAGCTGAAGTCGGAATTCCTGGCCCACTACCATGCAGCCCATGGGATCACGCCGCGAGATCGTTTTTTTGGGCACATCGCCACACTCAGCCGCCTGGGAGCCCGTTTCCCTGTGCTTGCCAATTGGGTGCTTTCCAATCCGAAGGTACGGCTCCTGCTGGAGCATACCCTCCGGATCGATCGCCGACGCCCTTTTCCCTCTTTCGCGGCGCAGACGTTTCAGGCGTGGTTTCATACGCGGAAACCTTCGAGCGATGGGACGGAGCGAACAGAGCCGCGCAGTCCCCTTGTGCTTTGGGATGACCTCACGCTTTCGTACAACGAGCCCGAAGTCGGACAAGCCGCCGTCCGAGTCCTGGAAGCGGCGGGTTTTGACGTGCTGCTGGTCAACGGCAGGCGCTGCGAAGGACGCCCCCTGATCTCCAAAGGGCTCCTGGAGGAAGCCCGCCGCGACGCTCGCCACAACGTCACCTTGCTCGCTCCGTTCGCCGCCCGCTCCATCCCCATTGTGGGTGTCGAGCCGAGCGCCATCGCCGCTTTTCGGGATGAATACCCCGATCTTCTTCGCACTGCCGACGCTCGGCGAGTCTCACAACAGGCTCTGATGGTCGAAGAGCTCCTTGTGCAGCTTGCAGAGGACGGCCGTCTGAACCTTCCCTTGAAAGGATTTCCATTACCGCGTCCGGTTCTGGTCCACGGACACTGCCACCAGAAAGCCCTGTCGGGGACCGAGCCGCTTTTGCGGATGCTGCGCCTCATCCCGAACGCATTGGTTGAAGAAATCCCCAGTGGATGCTGCGGTATGGCGGGGTCTTTCGGTTTTGAGCGCGAGCACTACGACCTTTCGATGGCCATGGGCGAGGATCGCCTCTTCCCCGCGGTCCGGAATGCTCCCCCCGATGCCATTGTTGCAGCGGCGGGATTCTCCTGCCGACACCACATCGCCCACGGCACGGGCCGCCGGGCGGTGCATCCCGTTATTGTGCTGGCCGAATCGCTGGAAAAAACGTGATCATGGGAGTCCTGCCGTAGAGGCTGCGGCTCCCGAGAGGGAAGGAGCGAAGCATGGATGAGTACACCATTCGGGTTCTGAGAGGTCCAAGCCGGGGAATGCTCGTTTATGCCAATGGACCGCTCCGAGTGTCAACAACGTGCTGGTGGGACCTGAAAAAGAAGATCCCTCCCGGAACCTATCCTTACTGCTATGCAACCCGCATGAAGACCAAGCGCGATTCAGTGACAGGAGAAAAGCGCCCCGGCATTTACATCCCATGCGTACCCGGATTTGAGGGAATCTTCATCCATGAAGGCAGGAATGCGGCTTGGTCGAATGGATGCATCGTCATCAGGCGTAGGGAGCTTCTTCGCATGTGGAACGACATCACGCCCAAGAACGGGTGGAATGTCACCGTCATCGTGACAGATGGCGTCGTGGCATGAGGCGCGCGCGGACGGGGTTGAGCCCGGTTTCGGGACCATGGGATGACGGTTGCCCCTCAACGACAGGCAGGGAAGGAAACCGTTCTTCCTCCCCTGCCTCAAGAACTTGGGGCTCGGCTCATCCGTGGATGAGCCTAAGGAAAGCTCCCACCTTACGGCGCTCCTGGAGCTTTTTAGTAAATATACTTTTCGCTCAGCTTTGCCTCCATCTCAATGAATCCTGGCTCCCAGCTGGTCGGGCATTCGACCTTCAGTCCCTCGATCCTGTTCTCCAACTCTCCCAGGAACATGTGCAAGTCCCGGACCTGGTCGATGATCTTCTCCTTGTCACCGGATGAGACTCTGTCGATTCGGCTCAATACATCCTGGACCTTGGCCTTCCAGCTACCAAGCTCGGTCACCAGGTTGTCACAGTAACTCTGCACTTCGCTCATCGTTATCTCCTTTGGGACGTGTTATGTCCCAACAAAGCACTGCTGTATCAGGACGTTCTGTTCAATTACTCTGTTGCACAGAGACGTTATCACATGACTAATAATCGCTCTTTTATCTTGTCAAGGGATCCGTCGGGCTGTGCCTTGAGACTGGACCGAGCTCGTGCGGCTGA
>CAZIEW010000024.1:0-64844 GCA_964538515.1 uncultured Syntrophobacteraceae bacterium | reverse complement strand
AGGGCCGAACCATTAAAACGCCTCCTTGCCGACCGCCGGTCCGAAGTCAACTTCGGAGTGCAGGTTTTCAGGAGTAATGCCAGCCAACAGTTGCTCAAGGTCATATTCTTTCTTATTGCGCACCGGTTCAATGACGATGCGCCCGCCTTCCTCACGCACGTCCACGGTTTCGTCCAGGCTTAGGTTGACAGCTTTCATGATGGCGGCTGGAATACGCACCGATGCGCTATGGCCCCACTTCTTGATGGTTACACGCATGCCGACCTCCCTATTGTGTCTTGGTTTTAATTTTTTTTACCATACAGACCGAAACGTTTCAACATTGTTGATACATAGGGCGGGGTCACGTCAAAGTCAGAGCTAGGAGCGCGTGGTGCCGTGAGCTCAAGACGAGCCAACGACCGATGAGCGGGCGAGCCATGCGGCGGGCGGCTGAAGGTGGGGGACACATCGAGGAGTGGTATGCGCCGAGCAAGAGATTTTCGACAAGGCTGCAGCGCAATCGAAGGGTGAAAGGTCGATTCGGGGGTAGCGAGAGCGGTCCAGAAACCGAGCATTGTCGGGGCCAAGTGAGGTTTTGCGCTCATCCGCCGAAGGGATTTCGCGATATTGGACCTGCCGAGATATCGGAAGAGGCTGATCGCGAAATTCCTGAGAGAAGCCATGACCCGCGGGGCGTTGCGGGCTCTTATCTGTGAACGGTCTTCATCGAAGGAGACGTCCCTGACCCAATGAAGGCGATTTTCTATACTCCAGTGAGCGCGTCGCTGGTCCGGATCCGGCGGATTTCGAGGCGGCCGTGCGCCTTATCGATGGTTTGGTGCTGAGGGAAGAAAAGCGGTCAGGCTCAAGGCTTCGAGGTCTGCCTTGAGGGTGGGTTGATTGTCTTTGACGGTGAACAGATAGTCGGCGTGTTTTTCCTCCGTGCTTGTCCGTGTATTCTTTACCATTTCTGCCTCGCATCCAGTCGGTCTGCCCCTTGACAACTTGGGGGACGTGTGATCTTGATGGCCTCGTACGTCGTCGGCGGGCTTGCGTTGTGATAGGCTCGAAAGTCCTTATCTTCTTGCGTCGTTTCCCTTTCCAAGGATCGTGCTCGTAGCCCATGCATCCAAAGCACCCAGAGATTTTCTGCCCGTGTGATGGCTCGTCCGAGGAGGCGCTCCGCTGCCGGGCGCACATGGAGCACTTGAAGGAGTGCTTCAAGATCGCAGGGTTGATCAATTCGTCCCTGGAGCTGGACGAGGTGCTGGAGCTCATCATGTCCGCCTCGCGGGCGGTGCTGAGGGCGGAGGCCTGCAGCCTCTTGCTCGCGGACCCGGCAACGGATGAGCTTGTCTTTACGGTGGCACAAGGACCGGTGGCCGACCAACTGCGGGACTCCTACCGGGTCAGGAAAGGGAGCGGGATCGCCGGCTATGTCTTCGAAACCGGAGAGCCGCTGCTCATCGAGGACGTGTACCAGGACCCGCGATTCCACCCCGGCTTCGATCGCAGGACCGGCTACAGGACGCGCTCCATGCTGTGCGTTCCCATCCAGGCGAAGGATCGCATCATTGGTGTGTCCCAGGTGATCAACCGCCAGGACGGCCTTCCTTTCACGCGCGAAGACCTTGAAACGCTTCTGCTGCTCTGCAGTCATGCCGCCGTTGCCATCGAGAACGCGCGCATGCACCAGGCACTCCTGCAACGACAGCGGATGGAAAGCGACCTTGCCTTTGCACGGAGCATTCAGCTGAGCTTTCTGCCCCAAGAGAGCCCGGTTTTACCGGGGTTTTGTTTTGAAGCGCATTACCAGGCCGCGCTGGAAGTGGGGGGCGACTTCTATGATTTCATCGCCCTGGACGACAATCGGCTGGGGATACTCATCGGCGATGTCTCCGGAAAGGGCGTGTCGTCGGCCCTCTACATGGCGAGGCTGACCTCGGATTTCCGCCTTCTGGCCATCCGCCACAAGGACCCCGCCGATCTCGTGGCCCGCGTCAACGACGTCCTTTGCGAGCGGAGCAGCCACGGGATGTTCGTGACGCTGTGCTACCTTGTTCTCGATGTTTCCGACAGCTCCCTCAGCTATATCAACGCCGGTCACATACCGCCCTTCCGATGGAATGCGCATGATCCCGATCGGACCGTGCGCTTGCTGCGTCAGGGGGGTGGCCCTCCGACGGGCATTCTCCCCGGGATGCGCTACGAGCTTGGTCGAGAGCGCCTTGAGCCGGGCGATCGATTGCTGCTGACAACTGACGGACTGACGGAAGCCATGAGCCATTCGGGTGAGCGGTTCGGCATGGAGCGCCTGGAAAAATCTCTCAAGGAAGCCGGACCATCCTGCGGCGAGGCTCGGGAGGCCATTTTGCGCGCTGTTGAGAGGTTTGTCGGGAGCAACGCTCAGTCGGATGACCTCACGGTTGTGGTCATGGGGTGCGAAGCACGCCCATGAGCCCCGTCACCTTTTCCGGACCCGTAACCCTGGAGCTGCCGTCCGATCCCGGGGTTCTCTTCCTCGTGCGTGCTCTCGTGGATCGGCTCGCGGAGAGGCTCGGCTTCGAGCGGCGGGAAGCGGAGCGGATGGTGCTGGCCGTGGACGAGGCCTGTGCCAACGTCATTCGTCACGCCTACGGCGGCCGGGTGGATGGACGCTTGATCGTCACGTTTGTGGTGAAAAGCGAAACGTTTGAGGTTACTATTCGCGACTTTGGCGAGCAAAAGGACCCGGAAGCGTTTCAGTCCCGGGATCTCTTGGAGGTTCGTCCGGGAGGTCTCGGCATGCACTTCATCCGATCTGCCATGGATGAGGCACGCTACGAGCACCCGGCCGACGGGGGAACGCTGCTCCGGCTGCTCAAGCGCCGGCAGCGGAGTGTGGAGGCTGAGGGCGAGCCAAGCCGGTAGCGCCGCCGTGGAAGGCGACGCGAGCGGATGTCGTCGGTCCCGTCGAGGTCTTGTTGATCGGGAAGGGTGATGTGGAATTGGAGGTTGACCAGAATTGAAAGTAGAAGTCGTTGAAAAGGGTCCTCGGACGTTCGTCATCAGGACCGAGGGCGATGTGGATTTGAGCTCCTCACCGCGTCTGCGCGATGCGGTGCTTTCCGTTTTCGAGCAGGAAACGGGGCACGTGGTGGTGGACCTGAGCGCGGTTCCCTACATGGACAGCTCGGGAATCGCAACGCTGGTGGAGGCGCTCCGGCTTTCCCGCCAGTCCAACGCACGGTTGACCCTGGCGGCCATGCGCCCAGCCGTGGAGTCGGTCTTTGAGCTGGCCTATCTCAAGCAGGTGTTCGAAGTGGCCGTTTCCGTGGAGGAGGCGCTTGGGGGAGGATTGCCGGCGTGAGCCGTCATGCAGCCCGGTCCCCGGTCGTGAGCCGGGCCGTTGTCTTTCTGCGCCATCTGACGAGCATCACGTGTTTTTTTGTCGAAAGCCTGCGCTGGATGCTCGTCAAGCCGTTCCAGGGCAAACCGCTGCGGGTGAAAGCCGCGATTGCTCAGATGGAGGAGGTCGGCGTCAAGTCGCTCCCGATCGTGCTCCTGGTTTCGTTTGTGATCGGCATTATTCTTGTGCTCCAGACGGCCTACCAGCTGGCGAAGTTCGGAGCCGTCACCTATGCGGCGAGTTTGGCGGGTGTGGCCATGACGCGGGAGATGGGGCCGCTGCTGACGGCGATCGTGGTGGCGGGGCGTGTGAGCGCCGCGTTCACGGCCGAGCTGGGAACCATGATGGTGACCGAGGAAATCCTGGCCCTTGAAGTCATGGCCATCGCTCCCATCGCCTACCTCGTCGTCCCGCGATTGCTGGCGATGCTCATCATGCTCCCCTGCCTCACCGTCGTCGCCGACGTGACGGGGATGATCGGGGGATACGTGGTGGGGACGACGGCGGTTGGGATCCGGTCCTCGCTGTACATCCAGAACACCCTGGACTCGCTGCTCACCAAGGACATCCTCACCGGGCTCTTCAAAAGCTTTGTCTTCGCCGGGATCATCGCCATGGTCGGCTGCTACATGGCGTTCGTGGTTCGAGGCGGTGCCGAAGGGGTTGGCAAAGCGACCATGGTTTCCGTCGTGACCTCCCTCATCTGCATCATCCTGGCGGACTGTTTCTTCACGACGGTCTTTTACCTGTTCCTGTGACCTGCGAAACCCAACACCCGACCAGGGATACCATGCCTGAAGCCGAGCCGATCATCGAGATCCAGAGCCTCGTTAAACGCTTCGACGGCCGAACCGTCCTCGACGGGATTCATTTCAACATCCCCAAGGCCCGGGTGACTGCCATCATGGGTGGAAGCGGGTGCGGGAAGAGCACCCTGCTGCGGCACCTGATCGGCGTCATCCGTCCGGACTCCGGCAGGATCCTCGTGAACGGCCTGGACATCACCCGCTTTGACGAGAGCGAAATGGAAGGCTACCGCAAGCGGTTCGGCATGCTCTTCCAAGGGGGCGCCCTGCTCAACTCGCTCACGGTTCACGACAACATTGCCCTGCCCTTGCGGGAGCACACGGAGCTCGACGAGAAGATCATCGACCTCATGGTCAAGATGAAGCTCGAGCTGGTGGGACTCCGTGACTTCGAGCGTTTGAAGCCCTCGCAGCTGAGCGGGGGCATGCAAAAGCGGGTGGCTCTGGCGCGCGCCGTGGCCCTGGACCCGGAGATCGTCTTCTATGACGAGCCCAACTCGGGGCTTGATCCCATCGTGAGTGGCGTCATCGACCAATTGATCATGGATTTGACCGCACGCATGCGAATCACCTCGGTGGTGGTCACCCACCACGTTGAAAGTGCCTTCAAAATCGCTCACCAGATCGTGGTTCTCTACCGGGGGAAAGTGGTCGCGATCGGGCCTCCAGAGGCCATCCGCGATTCAGAAGATCCCCTGGTGCAGCAGTTCATTCATGGGCGGGCTGACGGACCGATCCCGCTGCGTCAGTCGAGCCGCGACTACCTCGAAGATTTGCTCGACATGGAATAAAGGCAGCGAGCGGTTATCTGGCCGGTACTGTGTTTTGATTAGTGCGCGCTTGAAGTTGGGAAAAGGATTTATGGACGTCTTTCGTTCGGAAATCAAAGTCGGTTTGTTGATGCTCATCGCCGCGGTGCTGCTCGGAGCCGGGATTATCATTGCCAGCGACGTCAAGACGCTGTTCGATCACCGTCGAGCCATCACGCTGCATTTTCCTTACGCGGACGGGATCACCAAAGGATCTCCCGTCTGGTATGCCGGGCTGGAAGTGGGGGAGGTCACGAGCATTCGCATCGCCGAAAACGCTCCGGACCGGATTGCCGTCACGGTGAAGGTGGACCCGAAAGCCCGAGTGCGCAAGGATTCTCGCGTTGAAATCCGGAGCCTGGGCATGATGGGGGCCAAATATGTCGAGATCTCTCCAGGCTCCGCCGAAGGCGCCGACCTCAAGCCGGGAGAAATCCTGGAAGGGCAAGCCCCGGCCTCCCTGTCTCAGATCCTGGAAACCGGGCAGCAGGTTGCCGGCCGCCTGGTCAGCCTCATTCAGGAGACCCAGGGGCTCGTTCATGAAGTGCGCTCGGAATCCTCCCTTAAAGAGGCGATTCAAAACAGCAATGCGCTCCTCGTGGAATTTCGGGAGGTGGGCCGCGATCTCAAACCGGTGATCGAAAAAGTCAGCGCCTTCGCGGACTCTCTCCAGAGTGCTGGAAGCAGCCTGAAGCAGACCACCGATGAGGGGGGCAGAGAGCTGACCGCGTTTCTCAAGGACTTGCGGCAGACGAATCACGACCTCCAGAAGAAGATCGACGGCATCCAAGCGCAGCTCAACAAAACACTCGTGCAGGCGGAAAAAGGCTTCTCGGAGGCCGGAGGGCTGGTCAAGGACGCGCGGTCGGTTGTGACCTCGAACGAACAGGATCTGGCAGCCCTCGTCAAGTACCTCAAGGAAACCTCCCGTCACCTGGAAGCGCTCAGTGTGGATCTCCGTGCCCACCCCTACAAGGTGATTTGGAAGAAGGACGGAACGTACGACCAAGTCGTGCCGAACGGAACCGACCAGTGGCGGGAGAAGCAGCGGATTGGCCCGCATGGGAAGGAATAGGCGCGGGGAGTCGGAGACGGAGTGGTGCGCCAAGGAGAGGGAAGCCTTAAAATAAAAATGTTCTGCATCATGGGCGTGGTATGGCTCAGCACTCATGTGCGCTTCATCTGAGAGTCACGCTCGGGGCGGAAGGCGTCGGCTCGCACTCCGTCAGCGTTGATCTGCAGGGCGCACCCCCCTTCGATTCCCCCGAGGGGGAGGAGGGGGATGTCGATCACCCGGGAACAATGTGGACCGACGACTCGCATCCGTCCCCTTTTGTCCGCTTCTAGTCGTGCTCAACCGTGTGAGGTGCCGGTGCGGTTGTCACCGTGAGGGCCCCTCCCCTGTCCAACAAGGAGCATCCATGAAAAGACTTGTCGCTGCTGCCACCGTGCTCTGCTTGGTGTATGTCCACGCGCTGTCGACCGGCCAATGCGCCGAGATCACCTCCACCGACGTTGCTACCAAGCCGGACGTATTCATGAAGGTCACTCAGGAGCCCAATCCCTTGCTCCTCGGCCACTGGGGCTGCACCCACACGACCCTCACCAAGTCGGGCGACAAAACCCAGGAGTCCGTCGAATACTGGCTTCTCAAGGTCGATGGGAAGTACGCCCTGTACTTCTTTCGGCGTAAGCCGAGCAAGGAGAAGGTGTACCGTGGCTGGCGCGACTGGTACCTTCGAGGCTACGAAATCTCGGCCCCTCCCCTGATCAGCATCTTCGTCAAGGAGAACGAGGTGTGGTACCAGTGGAAAAACGACGCTCCGACCAAAATGACCCGCATCGAATAGCCTCGGAGACGGCCCGAATGACGTTGACGGTTCGAACGGCATCAAAGGCCGATCTTCCTGATGTGCTGCGACTGTATGCTCAGCCCGGGTTCGACGACGGGGAAGTTCTGCCCCTTGACCGGGCGGAGGCGATCTTCGATCGCATGCAATCTTACCCGGACTATCGGCTGTTCGTGGCCGAGCTGGAAGGCCGTGTTGTCGGGACCTTTGCGCTGCTCATCATGGACAACCTTGGCCATCTGGGCACTCCTTCGGCCATCCTCGAGGATGTCGTGGTCGACCCGACCCTTCATGGCAGGGGAATCGGCCGGGAGCTGGTCCATTACGCCCTAACGGAGTGCCGCGCCAAGGGGTGCTACAAGCTGTCGCTGTCGTCGAACCTCAAGCGGTCGCAGGCGCATGCCTTCTACGAAAGAATCGGACTCGAAAAGCACGGCTACAGTTTTCAGGCTCGTCTCGATGGGGCGCGAGAGGACTCGGTCGACTGAGCTTGCGGCCAATCCCCTCATTCCCTCCCGAGTGAAAACGAGTGTCTGATCGGAAGGGCCGCTTCCGCTGTCGTCTTCCGTCCGCCTTTGCCTCCGCAAAATGGCTACCCGTCCCCTTTGGGCCACCCGTTTGCGATCCTCCCCAACCCACCAATCGCACTCGATATTTTCTGAGTTGTCCCCGTCTGTGTCAAGGCGACTTGGTATGTCAATTGCTAGGCCTTGAAGAGCACATCAACGGATTCCCAAGGTCCACGCCTCACATCATGGCCCGGCAGAGAGAGGAATCACCTGATCAGTCATTGCGCCGCAAGTCGTGACGACTGTTCGGGCTCCGGATCCCTTTCTGCGCGAGGCTTGTCACGGAACCTCACAGGGGTTGCGGGGAGCAGCCGGTATCCGTTGTCTTGCCGAGCATTGCCATTGCGGAAGAGTGACACGATCCCCATGGAGGAAGGCCGGTTAGGTGAGCCTGGGGTGATGCAGTCCCGGAGCGACATGGAGAGATATGAGCGGTCCCGATTACCCCGCACAAAGCAAACGGCTGAGATGGCCGGCCGGCCGGCTGGGTCGCCTGGCCGTCGCCTTCTGCTTGCTGGCTCTCTGGCAAGGTTGGTGTACGGGCGCCGAGTCAACAGGAGCGCGGGGAGCCCTCGATGAGAGCGGCAGCCCGCAAAGGTTTATGGCCGGAAGCGCATCGGAGGACTCTCGGGGTGTTGTTCGCATCGGGGTCCCGGCCACCCGTGGGCGCGAAGCCTGTCTCGCCGAGTGGACCCCGAAGGCGGAGCATTTGAGTAGCCGGCTTGCGCCCACACGGTTCGAGATCGTTCCCTTGTCCCCGACCGAAATCGAAGCGGCGGTCGAAGCACACTCGGTCGATTTTCTTGTGACGACCCCGTCTCTGGACCTCCTGAGTGCCTATTCAGCCGTCAGAGAGTCTTTGAAGGCCGTCAAGCCGGGGCCCTCCCCGGAGGACCACGGCAAGGTCTTCTCCCCCCAGATGCCGGGCCAATACAACCTCTACCTTAGAGTCGCTTTGGCAGCCGCCGTTGGCATGGTCCTTCTCCTGATGCTGACCCTGCGCACGAGCTTGAAGCTCAAGCGGGCCGTGACGGCTCTCGAGGTGTCCAAAGGCGAGTGGGAGCGTACCTTCGACGCCCTGCCCGACCTGGTGGCAGTCATCAGCCGCGACAAGACGCTCCTTCGCGTCAACCGGGCCATGGCGGACCGCTACGGGCTTACTCGGAGCGCATGCAAAGGCAAGCTCTGCTACGACGTGATCCACTGCGAGGCACTGGAGGCGATCTGTCCGCATTATGAAGGGCTTAGCGGAAAGTACCCCTCGCCGATCGAGCTCTATGAGGCTTCGCTCGACAGCCACCTCCTCGTCACCTACACGCCCCTCTTTGATGCCGACGGGCAGCATTCCGGCAGCATCTTCGCGGCGATGGACGTCACGGAGATCAAGCGGTCGGAGAAGGCTTTGCGAGAGAGCGAGCGTTCATTCCGGCACCTGTTCGAGGAATCAGCCGATCCCATTGTCATCTTGGATGAAGATCGCATGATCGACTGCAACCCCGCAACGCTATTGCTGTTCGGCTACGCGCAGAAGGAGGAGTTGCGATCTCGTGGCTTCTGGGAGCTCTCACCCCCCGTCCAACCGGACGGCGAAGCGTCACGGCACAAAAGCAATGAGATGCTTCTTCGGGCCATGACGGAAGGCCATCTCTGCTTCGAGTGGCAATGCCGCAGGGCTGACGGCAGCGAATTCCCCGCATCGGTCATGCTGACGCCCATCACGCTTCATGGCAATCCCGTCTTTCATGCCACGCTTCGGGACATCACCGATGCCAAGCGGATCGAAGACGACCTGAAACGCTCGAAGCTGGAGCTCGAGCAGATCAACGAGCAATTGGAGCAGGCCATCGCCCGCGCCAATCAAATGGCCGTTCAGGCCGAGCTTGCCAACGTTGCCAAGTCTCAGTTTCTGGCGAAGATGAGTCATGAGATCCGAACCCCCATGAACGGTGTCATTGGAATGACGGAGCTGCTCCTGGAGACGGAGCTGGATCCCGAGCAGCGCAAGTACACCGAGCTGGCGAGAACGGGCGCGGAAAGCCTGCTGCACCTGATCAACGACATTCTGGACTTCTCGAAGATCGAAGCCGGCAAGCTGACGTTGGAGAGTTTGGATTTTGATCTGCGGTCGAGCATGGAAGAAACCATGGACATGCTCGCCGTCCGCGCAGGCGAAAAAGGCCTCGAGCTGGTCTGCATCGTGGCTCCCGAAGTTCCGTCCCTGCTGCGGGGCGACCCCGGTCGGCTGCGCCAGATCCTTGTCAACCTGGCGGGGAATGCCATCAAGTTCACCAAAGAGGGAGAAGTCGTTGTTCGTGTCGATCTCCTTGAGGAGGATGAAGGCTCCGTGCGGCTGAGCTGCGCCGTCACGGATACAGGGATCGGCATTCCGGTGGATCGGGTGAGCCTCCTCTTCCAACCGTTCACGCAGGCAGACGAGTCCACCACGCGCAAATTCGGTGGAACCGGCCTGGGTCTGGCGATCTCGAAACAACTGGCGGAGCTCATGGGTGGTGAAATCGGGGTGGAGAGCACCATCGGGGAAGGCTCCAGGTTCTGGTTCACGGTGAAACTGGAAAAACAGCCTGCTGTGGAAAACTCGACCCAAGATTCTCTCAGCGAGCTTCGCGACCTTCGGGTGCTTGTTGCGGATGACAGTCCTTCGAGCCGAGAGCGGCTTCGGATGAGCTTGGAGTCGTGGGGATGCCGGATCGAGGAGGTCGAAAGCGGGGCCGCCGCTCTGAGACGACTAAGTGAAGCGGTGGTCGACGGGGATCCGTTTCAGATCGCCCTTGTGGACTTGTTGATGCCCGGACCGAACGGATCGAAGCTCGGCGATGCACTGAAGGAGATGGCGCTGCTGGGAGGAACACGAATCATCGCCATGACACCCCTTGGGCAGAGGGAGAGTACGGCGGCCCATCAGAACGGCTTTATGGCTTCAATCTCCAAGCCCGTGCGGCAGGCACAGCTCTTGAAAAGCCTTGGTGGCTCAATAAGTCAGTCGGATGGCGCGATGGACGAGAGCGATCCGCCGATGGCTCGGTTGAGCCAACCCTCCGCGGGATCCATAAATCGTGCACGCCTTCTGCTTGCCGAAGATCAGTTCACCAATCAACAGGTCGCTCAAGCAATCCTATCGAAGCTCGGGTACGAGGCGGACGTGGTATCGAATGGGTTGGAGGCGCTGAGAGCCCTGGAGCGCAAGGACTATGACCTGGTCTTCATGGACTGCCAGATGCCCGAAATGGATGGTTATCGGGCGACCCGAGTCATCCGCAATCCCAAGTCCCGGGTTCGCAGCCACGAAATACCGGTCATCGCTTTGACGGCAAATGCCTCCTCCGATGACAGGGAGAAGTGCATCCGGGCCGGCATGAGTGACTACCTTGCCAAGCCAATTCGGCACAAGGCCGTGCTGGAGATGCTCGATCGCTGGCTTCCCAAGACACTCCGGGAAAACCAGACGGCCCCTGCTTCCGAAGGAGAAGCGACACCGACGGTTGCTTACGGTGAAGCGGACCCCGATGTGTTCAGTGAAGCGGACCTGCTGGATCGGCTCATGGGGGATTCTGAGCTGGCCTCGACCATCATTGAAGGCTTTCTGGAAGACATGACGATTCAGATCGAATCCCTGAATCGCTCGGTCGAAGCCGAGAATTGCTCGGAGGCTCAGCGGCTGGCACACACGATCAAGGGAGCGGCCGCGAACATCGGGGCTCCCCTGTTCAAGAAAGCTGCCCAGGAGATGGAAAGAGCGGCGGAAGCCGGGCAAGTCGAGTCGCTGCGGCAAGGGCTTCCAGAGCTTCGTGGTCGGTATGCCCAGCTTGAAGGGACTCTGAGACGGAATCGAAATATCCTGTGATAGGAGCGACCTCTGGATGAAATCATTGGTGGTAGAAGACGATGTGACCAGGAAAGCCCAGCTTCACCGGCAGCTGCCCACTCTCGGGCTCGCGGGATGAGATGGCCCATGCGACTGCTGCTTGCCGATGATGATTTCACTTCCCGTCAAATCCTTCAGGCCATGCTGACGAAATGGGGATTTGCAGTGGACCCCGTCCACGACGGCAACGAGGCCTGGCAGGCACTGAGCCGGCCGGATGCTCCTCGGATTGCCATCCTGGACTGGATCATGCCGGGCATGGATGGGCTGGAAGTCGTTCGCAAGCTGAGGGCGCAGGAAACCACCGATCCCCGTTACGTCATCATGCTGACTTCCAGAGACCAGAAGAAGGACCTCGCCGAAGCGCTGAACGCGGGGGCCGACGACTATATCACCAAGCCCTTCAACACCGACGAGCTGCTGGCGCGCATCGGGGTCGGAATCCGGGTGACGGGGCTTCAGGCATCACTGGCCGCACGCGTGAGGGAGCTTCACGAGGCGAACGCAACCATCGCGCAGCTCGCCTGCACGGATGAGCTGACTCAGCTGGCGAACCGCCGCTCGTTCAATGAACGGCTTGCGAGGGAGCTTAGCGCAGCCGGTCGCCACGGATATTCCCTGGCATTGATCATTGCGGATCTGGATCACTTCAAAAACGTCAACGATTCCTTCGGCCACGATGCCGGGGACCGTGTCATCGAAGCCTTTGCGGGCCTTCTGCTCCAGGCGGTGCGACGGGAGGATCAGCCTGCCCGGTGGGGAGGAGAGGAATTCGCCATCCTGCTGTCCCATACCGATGCCGCCGGAGGGGCGATGGTTGCCGAGCGCATTCGATCCGCCTTCGAGCAGACGCGGTGCAACGGGGTGAGTCTTCCTTTGACGGCAAGCTTTGGAGTGGCCGGGCTGGTCGAGGGGGACACGAGTGAAAGTTTCTTGAAACGGGCGGACAGCGCTCTCATGCGGGCCAAGACCCAGGGGCGCAACCGGGTGGTGGTTGCCCGTGAGGAGGGGAAATATGCTGAAACGGACAGCCTTTCCAGGCCGATCGGTGCGGGAAGCTCCCTCGTACTCATAGTGGACGATGATCCGGTCACCGTCATGATGCTGGGCGGGATTCTGGGAAATGCCGGGTTCGGCACGGCAAGCGCCGGCAGCGGTAGCGAGGCGATCACTCAGTCCCTTGCGCTGAGGCCGGATCTGGTTCTGTTGGACGTTCATCTGCCGGATATGGACGGATTCACCGTTTGCAACCGCATACGCTCCAATTCCGCCACTTCGGATACGCCCATTCTCTTTATTTCCGCCACCGAAGACACGTTGGTCAAGGCACAGGGCTTCGACGCCGGCGGGGTGGACTACATCACCAAGCCCCTGGCGGGCGTGGAAGTGATCGCACGGGTGAGGACCCACCTTCGGCTCAAGCATGCCTATGAAACGCTGGAGCGGTTACAGGCCGAGCGGGTGGAACGGCTGGCCGCCACTCAGAAGATGATTCTCCCGACTCCCGACCTCATGCCGGATGCCCGGTTTGCGGTGGCTCTGAAGCAGATTCACGGCGCCGGAGGGGATTTTTACGACGTCATTCCCGTAGGGGAAGGCCTCGTGGATTACATCGTGGCCGATGCGAGCGGTCATGAGCTCGAGACGTCTCTCTGGACCACGGCCATGAAGACCCTCTTGCATGAGCACGCCCGGTCCATGTTCGATCCCACGGGAATCCTCAAGGCCGTCAACCGGTCTCTGTGCCGGGTCATGCCGGATGGCCTCTTCTTCACGGTCCTCTATGCCCGGCTGAATAGGCAAAGCGGCCTGCTGACCCTCGTGAATGGCGGCCATCCTCCCGCAATCTGCCTCCGAAAGGGAGATCCGTTTGCCGTGATCGACCAGACGGGGGACGTCATCGGCGCCTTTGCGGACGCCGTTTTCGAGACGACGGACATCCAGCTGGGCAGGGGGGATCGGTTCTTTCTGTACACGGATGGACTCGTGGAAAACAACGGGGGCGGCCGGAGCAGTGGCATCGCCGCCCTTGGCGGTCTTTTTCAGTCGTACCGGGATCTCCCTCTCTCTGAGGTCGTGGATGCGGCGACGGGTGACGTGCTGACAAGCATCGACGCCTCGGACGATATCGTCTTGCTGGGGGTGGAGATGTGAGCCCACAGGGCGCAAACAGACCAGGCGTTCTGTGTCGTGCGATCCGTTCCGTCGCATCGGAGGTCGATGAGCTCTGCCGCGAGGCGCGAGATTTGATCGGCTCGGCGGGGTACCCCGAAGAGATCTTTCCCGTGGAGCTGCTGCTCCGCGAGAGTCTGAACAACGCCATGATCCACGGCAATGGCAACGACGGGGCGAAGTGGATTTGGGCCAAGGTGCGGGTCGGAGCGAAATGCATCCTGCTCAGCGTGCGGGACGAGGGGCTGGGATTCGACTGCAGCGCGCCCCGCAAGCGGGCTCCAGACGTCGAGGCCACCTGCGGGAGAGGGCTGTTCATCTACACGCTTTACGCAAATCGGGTGTTTTTCAACGGGAAAGGCAACCACGTCTGTCTGTGGCGGTCCGTGATCCGGGATAAGGAGAGGAGCAATCGTGAGTGAATTTGAGATTAGACGCGATGGAGACAAGCTTGAAGTCATCCTCCTGGGCGACCTGACCGCCTCCGTGGTGCCGGTCCTCAAACCCGCGCTCTTGAGTGCGCTGGAGGAGGGGGGGACGGAGGTCGAGTTCGATTTTGACAAAACCGTCGTCATCGACTCCAGCGGCATCGGATTTCTGATTGCCGCCTACAACAGCCTTCAAAAGAAAACCGGGACCGTTCGCATCGTTCAGGCGTCCAACGACATCTTTCGCCTGCTTCAGAGCATGCGGCTTGAAAAGCGGCTCAGCGTAGCGACCCGCTAGACATGGAGGAAGACAGGATGAGCATGCAGGACGACCTGCTTAGGGATTTCGTCGCCGAAGCACGCGAGCACCTCGGGGACATCGAAATGGACCTGCTCACGATCGAAGAAGGGGGGGCCGACATCGACGAGGAGCTCGTCAACAAGGTGTTCCGGGCGGCGCACTCGATCAAAGGCGGCAGCAGCTTCTTCGGGCTGACGAAAATCAAGGAGCTGGCACACAAGGCGGAAACCGTCCTGGACATGATCCGATCGCGCCAGATGGTGCCGAACCCCGAGATCACGAACATCCTCCTGGCTGCGTTCGATCGGCTGCGGGACATGATCAACAACGTGGACGAAAGCGAAGACGTCGACATCTTCGAGCATGTCGCGAGCCTGACCCAGCTTGCGTCCTCGTACCTGCCCGAAAACCGGAAAGAGTCCCTCACGCAGGTGGCCATCCTGCAGCCCAGCGAGGACGCTCAGCCGGTGGCGGTCCCCCAAATCGATTTCGACCGGGCCCGTCGCATGGGGCAGTATATCTACCTCATCCTGTACGACCTGATTCACGACATCGAACGGAAGGGCAAGAACGTCCTCCAGGTGTTCAAGGACCTGCTCGTGTCCGGCGAAATCCTGGACTGCGCGCCGGACTTTGATGCGGTCGGCACCCTCGACGATCCGATCTCCAACCAGATTCCGCTGCGCATGACGTTTGCCTCGATCATCGAGCCGGACGTCATCGGCGTCCTTTTCGACGTGGCGGACGAGAAGATCGAGCTGCTGTTCGACCCCAACCAGCCGGGGGAGCGCCCGGCGGACACTTCCGCGAAGACGACAGCCGAGCCGGTCTCTCCACAGCCCGAAGCGTCCTACGTGGAGGCCGAGCCCGTTGTGTCTGGAGCGCCGCCCTTTGCCGTGCACACCGACCCCATCCCCTCCTCCGTTTCGCAGGGAAATGGAAAAGGCTTCCATCCCCCACAAGCCGGTGGATCGGATCTCCCTCTCCCTCAGGGAGAGAGCTGGGGTGAGGGAGCATCAGCCTCTTCCCGCACCCCCAAAGCCGACTCCGAAAAACAGGATGGGGACGCCAGGGCCAAAGGCTCCTCCCGCTCGGGCGAAAGCACGCTTCGTGTCGACGTGAGCCTCCTCGAAACCCTGATGAATCTCGCGGGGGAGCTCGTTCTCAGCCGCAATCAGCTTCGGGAGGCCGTGGCCCAAAACGACCGGAGGGCTCTGACCGCTTCCTCGCAGCGCATCAACCTGGTTACGTCCGAGCTGCAGGACGCCATCATGCAGACGCGGATGCAGCCCATCGGGAATGTTTTCGGCAAGTTCCCCCGGGTTGTCCGCGACATCGCCCAGCTCATGGGCAAGGACATTCAGATCGACATCCGGGGCAAGGAAGTCGAGCTTGACAAGAGCCTCATCGAAGGCCTTTCAGATCCCCTGACCCACATGGTTCGAAACGCCGCGGACCACGGCGTTGAAACCCCCGACGAGCGGCGGCGGGCCGGAAAGAAGGCGCAGGGCACCATCCGCCTCGAGGCGCGTCACGAGGCCGGACAGGTGGTGGTCGAGATCGCCGATGACGGCAAGGGCATCGACCCGCATAAAATATCCGCCAGTGCGCTCAAGAAGGGGCTCATCACCCAGGAAAAGCTCCAGGCCATGTCCGATAAGGACAAGGTCGGGCTTGTTTTCCTTCCGGGGCTTTCCACGGCCGAAACGGTGACCGACGTTTCGGGGCGCGGGGTCGGCATGGATGTGGTCAAAACCAACCTGGACCGGCTCGGCGGCAAGGTCGAGATCGAGTCCGAGCCTGGCAAGGGGACCCTTTTTCGCATCAAGCTGCCCTTGACCCTGGCGATCATCCCGTCCCTCATCGTGACGGTCGAGGGAGAGCGATTTGCGATTCCCCAAATCAACGTGGTCGAGCTGCTTCACATCCGGGCCGAGCTCGTCAAGAAGCGCATCGAAGTGGTGGGCGACGCCGAAGTCCTGATCTTGCGCGAGCAGATCGTGCCCCTCGTTCGGTTTTCGGACTTTCTCGGCATTGTGCCCACGTACCTGGACCCGAGCACGGGGAAGCGCGAAATCTGCCGGCGCTCTCGAATCGCCGACAGACGATCGCCGCACCACGCCCTGCAGGACGAAGCGAGTGAATCGGCCGAGCAGTCGGGTATCTATAACGCTCGGGACGAACGACGGCAGACGGACGGAAGGCGAATGACCGCCTCGAGCGATATCGAAATCGTCGTTGTCACCACCGGCACCATGCAGTACGGGCTCGTGGTCGATTCTTTCCAGAACACGGAAGAGATCGTGGTCAAACCGCTGGGCCGCCACATCAAGGGGCTTCAGGAATATGCCGGGGCGACCATCATGGGGGATGGAAAAGTGGCTTTGATCCTCGATGTGAACGGTCTAGCCGCCAAACGGGACCTCACGGCTCTCTCCGGCTCCAGCCGTGCCGTTGAGCTTGCCGAGGAGGCGGAGCGCGAAAGGCTTCAGGACGTGCAGTCCCTGCTGCTCTTCTACAACGCTCCCGGCGAGCTGTGCGCCACTCCCCTGGATACGGTGCTCCGCGTGGAGCGGGTCTCGCGACAGCAGGTCGAAACGGTGGGCGGACGGCGCACCATGCAGTACCGGGGTGCTTCCCTTCCCCTCGTGACCCTTTCCGATGTGGCCGGTGTCATGCCCATTGAAGAGGACCAGGATCTCGCCGTCATCGTGTCCAGCGTGCACGGCCGGGAGGTGGGGCTCCTGGGGGCCATGCCGGTCGACGTGGTTGAAACGCACGCCGATATCGACCAGGTGACGCATCGACAGCCGGGAATCGCCGGCTCGACCATCCTCCGGGACAAGACCGTTCTGCTCACGGATGTGTACGAGCTCGTCGAGGCGCTGTACCCCGAATGGGGGGCCGCACGGGAACGGGTCGTCGAAAGTGACCAGGGTCCCACGACCGTTCTGCTCGCCGAGGATTCCGATTTCTTCCGGGCGACCGTCAAGCGTTTTCTGGAGGACGGCGGATACAGCGTGCTGGATGCTCCGGACGGCCAGGCGGCTTGGGAGCTGCTGCTCAAGAATGTCGACCAGGTCCGCGGGGTCGTGACCGACATCGAGATGCCCCGCCTGACCGGGCTTGGACTCACCCAGAAAATCCGCTCTGAGCCTTGTGTTGCGGGGCTGCCGATCATTGGGTTGACGTCGCTGGCCGCGGACGAGGATATCGCAAGAGGCAAGGCCGCTGGAATAACGGATTACCAAATCAAGCTCGATCGAGACAAGCTGCTCGACGCGCTTCATGAACTGTTGCCGGCATGAAGGTTCAAACGGGTCTCCATGAAGGCATGATTAAGGGGAAAACTATGAAAGCGCTCATGAACCTTTCCATCAAGAAGAAGCTCGTGGCCATGGGCCTTTGGGGCGTTGTTCTGCTGTCCGTCATCGTGGTTGTCGTGACCCTGGTGGCGCAGCGCTGGGTTTTGCAGGAATCGGAAAGATCCTTGCGCGCCCAGATGGAGGAGTCGACGGCACGTATCGCCCTCGATGTGGTCAACATGGTCAAGACCCAGGACAAGCTGCTGCGGGTCAAGCTGGAGGGAGACCTGGCCGTGGCGCGAGACCTGCTCGCTCGTGAAGGAACGATGAGTCTCGCGGAGGAGACCGTTGCCTGGAAGGCTGTCAACCAGTTCAGCCGCAAGGAAACCGAATTGACGCTCCCCCTGATGATGGCGGGGAACATCGCGCTGAGGCAGAACCGGCAGAAGGATGTCGAATCTCCCGTAGTCGACAAGGTTCGATCGCTCGTCGGGGGAACGTGCACCATCTTTCAGCGCATGAATCCTCAAGGGGACATGCTGCGCATCAGTACCAACGTGATGCTCGAGAGCGGAGAACGGGCCATCGGCACGTTCATCCCCGCCACGCATGCCGATGGCACCCCGGATCCCGTCATCGGTTCGGTGTTGAAAGGGGAGACGTACACAGGCCGGGCATTCGTGGCGAACGCTTGGTACATCGCGGCCTACGAGCCCATTCGAAGCGCCGGGGGAGACATCATCGGCATGCTCTATGTCGGTGTGCCCATGGATTCCTTTGCCCAGCGGGAAGCCATCATGAAGACACCCGTGGGAAAGACCGGGTACGTGTATGTCATCGGCGGCAGCGGCGCTCAGCAGGGAAAATACATCATTTCGCAAAACGGCAAGCGGGACGGTGAGAACATCTGGCAGGCCAAGGACAGCAACGGGCGGTTCTTCATCCAGGACATTGTCAACAAGGCGATGGCCAAGAAAGACGGAGGCTGCGACTTCGTCTATTACCCCTGGAAGAACGCGGGTGACAAGGACGCCCGCGTGAAAGTCGCTGCCGTGACCTATTACGAGCCCTGGGACTGGGTGATCGGGGCCGGCGCGTACGAGGACGAGCTGCTCGAATCGCTCGAACGGCTCACCGCAAGCTTCCAGAAAGCGAAATGGATGGGAGCCCCCATCATGCTCGTCATGTTTCTTTTGACGGGCGGCGTGGGCATCTGGCTGAGCCGCAGCATCTCCCTCCCCCTGGGTCGAGCTTCGGACCGGCTGCGCCAGATGGCCAACGGCGATTTCACCAAGCACGCTTCGCCCGAAGACGTCGCGCGGGGCGATGAGCTCGGCGACCTGGCACGCTCGGCGGAGACCCTCAACCAGAATATGCATCAAATCATCCGAGACATCTCCTTGGGGATCGAGACTCTGGCGGCCTCCTCTTCTGAGCTGTCCGGCATTTCCGGGAAGATGGCGTCCGGTACCAGGGACATCGCCGAAAAGTCCAGCTCAGTGGTCGGCGAGGCGGAAGACTCGAGCGCCAATGCGCTGTCGATGGCGGTCAAGATCGAGGACGCGGCAGCCAACTTGACCGCGGTTGCCGCCGCAACCGAGGAAATGAGCGCGACCATCGGCGAGATTGCGTCCAATGCCGAGCGCTCCCGGGCGATCAGCGATGAGGCGGTCCAGCAGGCCGAGGCGGTCTCCGCCGCCATGAAGGACCTGGGGCGCGCGGCCCAGGATATCGGCAAGGTCACCGAGACCATCACGAGCATCTCGTCCCAGACGAATCTCCTGGCACTGAACGCGACGATCGAAGCGGCCCGGGCCGGCGCGGCGGGAAAGGGGTTTGCCGTCGTGGCCAACGAAATCAAGGAGCTTGCCCAGCAGACCGCAGCCGCAACGGATGACATCAAAGGCAAGATCGCCGGCATCCAGACCTCGACGGGCAGTGCCATCATGGACATCGAGCAGATCACCGGGGTCATCACCGAGGTCGGGCAAATCGTGAACACGATCGCGGCGGCCATCGAGGAGCAGTCCGTGGTGACCCGGGACGTCGCCTCCAACATCGCGCAGGCCTCCATGGGCGTGACGGACTCCAACGAACGGGTGGCCCAAGCGGCATCCGCCTCCCAGTCCATCGCCAAGGACATCGCCCAGGTGAGCGCGACCATCGGCGAGCTGAGCTCGGGGGGGCAGCAGGTCCAATCGAGGGCTTTCGAGCTGGCCGGCCTGGCCGATCGCCTGAGAGACATCGTCAAGCGATTCACGCTGGACGGGGATTGTGCCAACGCGGGCGTTGCCGCCTGTACCGAAAACGAGCGCAAGCCGTTCATCGAATGGAGTGATCAGCTTTCGGTGGCCGTTCTCGGCATGGACGAGCAGCACAAGCGCTTCCTGGCCATCCTCAACGAGCTGCATCAGGCGATGAAGCAGGGCAAAGGGACGATGGTCATTGGTGGGATTCTCAAAGACCTCACCCAGTACACACAATATCACTTCCGGGAAGAGGAGACCCTCATGCGCAAGCACAATTTCCCGGAGCTGGCGTATCAGGAGGAGGCGCACCGCCGCTTCGAGGCAAAAGTCGCCGAGTTTCAGAGTCGCTATGCCGGTGGGGATGAATCGGTTGTGTTCGAGGCCCTGACCACGGTGCGGGACTGGCTCATCGGCCACATTCAAAAGATGGATAAGAAGTACGGTCCCTACGTGCACTAACGTTCCAGAGGGCCAAGCAGCCCCTCGCTGCGCAACGAAACCAAGACTCAACGGAAGAAGAAGGAAGGTCTAAACATGAGCATGCTGCAAAACATGAAGATTGGGAAAAGGCTTGGCATCGGGTTTGGGATCCTGGTGCTGCTGTTGCTCGGCATGACGGGCGCCGCCTTGTGGGGTGGGGCCTCCCAGGGGCGCGCCACGGATGCCATCCTGGCCGAAGGCAAGATCTCGATGCTTGCGGCGGGCGTCAGCGAAGATGTTCGCGATATCGGCCTCAAGATCGCCCTGATGTTCATGCACGATGAGAGGGAGGAACGGGAGCAGCTTCAGAAGGCGCTCGGGGCCGTCCGGGAGAGCTACAAGAAGCGTGTCGATGAGCTGAAGGCGATGGAAACAACGCCAACCGGGAAAGCGCTCATTGACAAGTTGGAGAAAACCATTGGGGATGCCCGAGATGCCAACAACAAATCGGTTGAGCTCGCCTTGGCAGGGAAGGATTCCGAGGGCAAGAAGATCTACTCCGATCAGAGCAGCAAGCTCATGGAGAAGGTGTATGGGGTCGCCCGGGAGATTCTCGATTGGCGACAAGAGCGATTGAAAGAGCTTAATGCCCAAGCCAATGCCCTCGAGACCACCATCCGCTGGGTGCTCATCGTCGGAGGCGGACTGGCGGTCGTGCTGGCCGTTCTCTTCGGGGTGATCCTCACGCGCGGCATCGTTCGACCGGTTCGGGAAGGGGTCGATTTCGCCGCGGCGATGGCGGGGGGAGACATGACCAAGACGCTGGCGATCTCTCAGAACGACGAGATCGGGGAGCTGGCGAAGGCGCTCAACGACATGGGCGCGAGCATGCGCCGAATGATCGCCGACGTGAGCGGAGGCGTCCAAACACTGGCTTCCTCCTCTACGGAGCTGTCGTCCATTTCCGGTCACATGGCCTCAAGCGTGCGCTCCATGTCGGAAAAGGCGGGGACGGTTGCCGCGGCGGCGGAGGAATCGAGCGCCAACACGACTTCGGTTGCCGCAAGCATGGAGCAGATGACGGCCAATCTGACCTCGGTTGCAGGGGCGACCGAGCAGATGAGCGCCACCGTCGGGGAGATCGCATCGAACTCGGAAAAGGCACGGGCTATCAGCTCGGATGCAACCCATCAGGCGGAAGCCGTGTCGGCGATGATGAAAGAGCTCGGCCGCGCGGCCCAGGAAATTGGCCAGGTGACCGAAACGATCACCAGCATTTCGGCCCAGACGAACCTGCTGGCTCTGAACGCCACCATCGAGGCGGCACGCGCCGGTGCGGCGGGCAAAGGATTTGCCGTCGTGGCCAACGAGATCAAGGAGCTCGCCCAACAGACCGCATCCGCGACGGAAGATATCAAAGCCAGGATTTCGGGCATTCAGGCCTCGACGGGCGGGGCGATTGGCGACATCGAAAAGATCTCCCACGTTATCCGGGAAGTCGGTGAGATCGTGGCCACCATCGCAGCCGCCATCGAAGAGCAGTCGGTGGTGACCCGGGACGTCGCCTCGAACATCGCGCAGGCCTCGAACGGGGTGCGGGAGTCCAACGAGCGCGTGTCCCAGACGGCGGGAGTCTCCCAATCCATCGCCGAGGACATCGCCCAGGTCAACGCCGCGCTGTCGGACGTCCACCGTGGCGGCGAGCAGGTGCAGATCAGTGCCGGCGAGCTCTCAAGGCTTGCCGAGCAGCTCAAAGAGCAGGTGGCCCGTTTCAGGGTCTAAGGAAGCGGCCGGCAAGCGTCATGGCGCTCTCGCTCCCGCATCGGGAGCGAGAGCGAAGATGATCCAACCTCCATGACGAGAATCCGCACTCCTGCTTGAGAGAACGGCAGCGCCGACTTTCGTGGCGGCGGGCATGAGGGTGCCGGTGCACCAGAGGAACCATTGGTTGTGACCCGGGATGCAGCCAAGGCTGGAGAGCCATCGGGTCTTGCGGAGCAGCTGAGCCAGAGGGGCGGGCGCTTCAGGATTCAAGGAGAAAGGAGTCACGCATGGCAGATCACAGTGGAACGATCGACGAGCAACAGATGCTCGTTTCGACGTTCTTCCTCGGCGATGCTGCTTTCGGAATCGATACCGAGCAGGTTCAGGAGGTCGTGCGGGTGGGTGACCTCACTTCGGTTCATCACGCGCCGCAGTACGTGCTGGGGGTCATGAACCTGCGCGGCCGCATCGCGACGGTGATCGACCTGGGCATCAAGCTCGACCTCGCCCGAACGGAGATCGGGCCGGACAGTCGGATTTTCATCGTGGAGTGGGAGGGAGAGCAGATTGGGCTGCTGGTGGACCGCGTCGCGGATGCGATCGCGATCGACCGAACCGATCTCAAGCCGCCCCCTGAGAATGTGCGCAGTTTGCAAGGGCACCAGTTCAAAGGGGTCTGCTCCGTCGAGGGGCGGTTGGTTGCCCTGCTGGACATGGCTGCGGTGCTGGACGTCGAGGGCGGGACGGAATCCGGTTCCGCGAGGAGCGAATAGATGCCGATCAAGGTCTTGGTCGCTGACGATTCGGTGCTGTTTCGCCGTGTGATGACGGACGTGCTGAAGTCGCTTCCGGACGTGGAAGTCGTGGGCTCGGCGCCGAACGGCAAAATGGCCGTGCAGAAGGTGAAGGAGCTGAAGCCGGACTTGCTCACGCTGGATATCGAAATGCCGGAAATGGACGGCATCGCGGTCCTGGATGCGCTGCGTCAAGCCAAGTCGGACACGATGGTGGTCGTGGTGAGCGCCCTGACGCAACGGGGGGGGCGATTGACTGTGAAAGCCCTGGAAAAAGGCGCCCTCGACTTCATCACCAAGCCGGATTCAACAGGGGCCGAGGAAAGCCGCGCGGCCATCGCGAGGGAGCTTGCTCCCCGCGTTAAAGCCCTTGCGCACCGGAGAGCCATTCGATCGATCCTGAAGACTTCGCCGCAGACGCCGCCATCTTATGGCCGGACGACCGCCTCGGCCGCGGCTCCCGCCGTCGATGAGATTGCTCGGTTCGCGGACGCGCGGGGGCGGGCCACACCTCTGAGCAAGCCCGAGATGGTCTTGATTGGAGTCTCCACCGGCGGTCCCAATGCGTTGGCTCAGGTTCTGCCGGCGATTCCTGCCACCCTTGGCGTTCCCGTCCTGGTCGTGCAGCACATGCCGCCGGTATTCACGCAGTCGCTCGCGGAGAGCCTCGCGACCAAGTGCAGCCTGAAGGTGAGGGAGGCGTCCCACCAGGAGCGCATCGACCCGAACACGGTTTACATTGCGCCGGGGGGCAAGCAGATGCGGGTGGCGGTCGCACCCGGCGGGGTCAAGGTGGTCGAGATCACCGACGACCCCCCAGAGAACAACTGCAAGCCGGCCGTCGACTACCTGTTTCGCTCCGTTGCCAATCGATTCCCCGGCCGTGCCATGGCCGTGATCCTGACGGGTATGGGAAACGACGGAACCTTGGGCCTCCGGCTGCTCAAGCGCAACGGCTGCTACTCCATCGCCCAGGATGAGTCCAGCTGCGTGGTCTTCGGAATGCCGAAGGCCGCGATCGATGCGGGTGTCGTGGACGCGGTGCTCCCCTTGGAATCGATTGCCGCCCGCATCGTTTCTTCTGTTCGAGGAATCTACTCATGAGTGTTCTGAAGCCCGACGAATTGACCCTCTGGTCGCGTTACATCTACTCGCTCTGCGGCCTTCAAATAGACGCATCCAAAGGGTACCTGGTCGAAACCCGCCTGGGTCCCCTGATGCGTGAGACCGGCTGCTCCTCGTTCACCGAGCTCTACCACAAGGCCAAGTCAGACGGTTCGAACGGGCTGAAGAAGAAGATCATCGACTCCATTACCACGAACGAAACGTCCTTCTTTCGGGACACGTCCCCGTTCGAGCTGCTGCAGCACAAAATCATTCCGGATTTGATCGACAAGCGGTCCAAGGCCCCGGGCGGGGGACGAGCTCTCCCCATACGCATCTGGAGCGCGGCCTGCTCGACGGGTCAGGAAGTCTACACGATCGCGATTGTCTTGAAAGAGCTTCTGGTCGATCTGACCCGCTATGACATCCGGATTCTGGGAACCGACATTTCCGACAAGGCGGTGGCCCAGGCAAGCTACGCCAAGTACAGCAAGCTGGAGCTCGATCGGGGCATGGCTCCCGCCAAGGTGGCGAAGTATTTTGTCTCGGAGGGCCAGGTTTGGAAGGTTAGGGACGAAATCCGCGCCCTGGCGACTTTCAAGATGATGAATCTCCTGGAGCCCTTCACATTTCCCCAGAAGTTCGACATTGTTCTGTGCCGCAACGTGGCCATCTATTTCTCAGAGCCGGATAAGGCCCGTCTCTTCAAGGCCATCTCAAGGGTCATGGCACCCGACGGCTACCTCATCATCGGCTCGACGGAGACCATCACCGGCCTCTGCCCCGAGTTTGAGCCCAAGCGCTACCTGCGCTCCGTGTTCTACCAGCTGAAGGGGGCCTAACGGCGAGACGGGGAGACGGGGGCAGCTCGGCGAGCGCAGCGTGTGAGCTTCTGCAGAGCCATGGAAGGTCGGGTACTACACAAGAAGGGGACTTCCTGGCTCCATGCGGATCTGCGGATGTCCCCTCCCCTTGAGGGCGAGGGAGCCCCAAGCCTCATTAGCGGGTCATGAAGCCTGGATCCCTTCTGTCATTGCGGTATCGTCCCTCTGGAAGCTGATGCTGATGTTAACCCTTGGGCGGGCGATCGCTCCGGCAACCGACCCATTGGAGGAGAGTGCCGAAAAGGGTGGTCGGATCGATCGGCTTCACCACGTGGTCGTTCATGCCCACCAGGGAGACGAGCAAGCCGGCGCTTTCCAGGATGGCCCTCGCAACGAATTGATTGACCTCATTGTCTTCCTCAACCAGCATCCGAACGCCTTGCAGTCGGGAAAGCCTCCGGGGCTCCTCGCCGCGAGCGCATCGCGGCGGTTGCGAGAGCCTTTACGGGGCGGCAGGGGCGGCTTTGGCGGCAGCCTTTCGGTTGAATTTGTCCGCGACGATCACGAATCGCTCGTGTACTCCTTCCGAGATTGTGTCGATGCCGTCGTGAGCCGAAAGCGAGAACAGGAGCTTGCGCCCCTCGACCTGCTCCAATGCTCCCCGGACCGTGACCGTCAGCCCGGGCGGCGTTGCCGCAAGATGGCTCAGCTTGACATCGATTCCGACCGTCTGCTCCTGCGGCCAGTCGATGTGCGGGTTTACCGCCCGAATGCAGGCCCACTCGAAAAGGCCCACCATGTAGCCCGTAGCAAAGACTTTCGGCATGACCTGAAACTCGGGCGATTCCGGGTAAAGGTATGGAACCGTCTTGCTTTCCGGGACAGTGTAGTTGAATTCGAAGGTTAATCCAGGTCTTAAGGTGTCTTTCATGACGGCCTCCTTGCGTCGCGCGTCCGAATGGATAGGTGAGTGCCTCCCTTCTCGCTGGGTGAATGCCGGAAGGGGGGCCTCGCTCTTGAAGTTGCCTTGCTCGGGAATTCTGATATAAGTTGTGGAAATGTCCAATTAATTGCCTTTATCAACGCTATTAGACCGGCTTATGAATCATGGAATGGCAGCAGATCGTCGGCTTCTATCATGTCGCAAGGCTTGGAAGCTTCACTCGGGCCGGGGAGGCCACGCTGCGGACGCAGTCGGCTCTGAGTCAGCAGGTCAAAGCCTTGGAGGATGAGTTTGGGTGCAGGTTCTTCGAAAGGGTGGGAGCCCGCAAGATCAGGCTCACCCCATCGGGGGAGCGGTTCCTGGAGTTCTGCGAGTCGGTGCTGAAGTGCTATGACCAGGTCGCGGAAGATCTGAGCGAGCTCAAGGGGGCTCTTAAAGGGTCGCTCAAGATTGCTGCCCCTTTCACGACGCTATACCACCTCATCCCTGAACCGCTGAAAGACTACCTGGCTCGGTTTCCTCACGTTGAGCCGACTTTGCTGGACCGCCCGCAGGGGGGCGTCGCGCGGTTGGTGCGGGATGGGGAGGTCGATTTCGGGCTCGTGCTGGAGTCGACCGTCCCGAAGGATTTGGCGGCCATTCGCTGGAAGCGGGTCGAGACGGTGCTCATGGTGCCCGAGGAACATCCATTGACCCGGCTGCGGCGGGTCACGTGGAAGCAGATGGCGAGATACCCTCTCATTCTGCCGCCTCGGGAGCTCAGGTACGAGGGACGGATCAGGCTTGAGAAGCAGGTCGAGGAGCTTGGCCTCACCTGCAGGATTGCCATGGAATCGTCCAACGTGGAGCTGACGTCGCTTTACGTGGAAATGGGTCTGGGCGTCTCCCTTGCCATGGTCGTTCGGGAGCTGCCGGCGCTCAAAGGCCGAAAGCTGGAATTCTTGCCTCTCGACCACTATTTCCGACCGGATCACATTGCCCTGGTCATGAGGCGTGATACGGAGCGAACGCCCTACAAGAGGGCGTTCGTGAGCAGCCTTTGCGGTGCTGAAAGGGTGGTGGATGGCTGAAATGGATCCGAGAGCCCTGAACCGGTTTGCTCTTGCATGAACAAGTCCTCCATCCGCGCGAGCTCTCGCTGAACTGATCTTGAACTTCCCCCGCGGTGCTTGGCCCAGCCTCGGAAACGCTGATCGAAACCGAGGAATCCAGTGTGCGTCCGACGATTCGGGCTTGCTCAGCGCGGCGCTTCACGTGAGCTCGAGTTGCGCCCTTGAGATCCTTCGGGCCTTTCAGGCTTCCAACTCACTCATACGGGGTTGAGCGGGTGCACAAAGAGGGCTTCTTCGGAAAGGGCTTGGCGGGCGAGATCGACCAGGTGATCGTGGTGGGTGTACAAGATGACCTGGGTTGAACGGGAGAGCTCTCCGAGAACTTGGAGGGCGGCCTTGGCCCTGCGGTCGTCGAAATTCACGAGGATGTCGTCGACCACGAACGGAATGGGCTCGTTTCGAGACGCGTGGCGCTCAAGGCTGGCCAACCGGAGGCAAAGGTACAGTTGGTCTCGGGTTCCTTCGCTCATGCCGGAAACCAGCACATGTCTGCCGTTTGGGCGTACGCCCACCAGGATGGGCTCGTCGTGCTCGTTGTAATCGGCGCGGAGGGACGCAAAGGACCCGAGGGTGAGGCGCCGAAAGATCTCCCCGGCTCGTTGGACCAGAGGGTCCTGATTTTCGGCGCGATACCGTTCGATTTCGCGGACAAGGATGGCGTGTGCAAGCCTCAGGCGCACGTAAGCATTGGCATCCTCCCGGATGCGGGCGAGGGCGCTTTGGGCGCGTTCGGCGGCATCCGCGGCATCGGCCCGTCCGTCCATGCGCTCGAGGCTGTGCTCGGCGCGAACGGCTGCCGCCAGGGCATCCGCTCGCTCCGTCTCCAGGGTCTCGAGTCGTTCGGTGATCTCCCGGAGCCGCTGCGGCAGGAGGTCCGGATCAAGGAGAGAGGCCTCGTGGGCAAGGGTGTCGAGTGTGGCTCCGGCGCTATGCTCCAAGAGCTGCTTTTCGATGGATTCAAGCTCCCTCTGGAGCATCAGGGCCTGCTGGGACCTCTCCTCGGCTGCGTCGAGGTCTTCAGGGTCGCGGCAGCCGGCCTGAAGACAAAGCTCTTGCAGCTGCGCGGCGATCTCAGCGAGGCCGCCTCGGGCCGTATGACCGATCTCCAGATGGTGGGTGCGCTGTAATTCAAGCTCGGATCGGGCTGCCGCATCTTTGGCGGCCTTCTGATAGCGCGCATGAAGCTCGGCCGTGATGTGGTCGGCAGGCAGATCGGCGGCCTCGGGTGCCAGCCGGGTCGCGAGGGCACGAGCATCGGCTTCGAATCGCTCTCGCTCGTTGAGTGCGGCCTCGATGCGCGTGGCGAGGCTTTCGGCTTTGTCGAGCTGCTTGAAAAGCTCGTCGATGCGCTCGATGACGGTGCTCGCTTCGATGGGAAGCGTGCTGGGGGGAAGTCCGAGGCCGTCCATGGCATCGGTCCAGGCCTGCCGCCATTGGGAGAGGTCGTGCGAGGCACGTTCTGCCGCTCGAGTGGCCTCATGCAAATCTTCTTTGAGCTCTTCCGCTGCCTGGATGAGGTCCTGTCGGGTCTTGAGTAGGAGCTCGATACGCGCGACTGCGGCCGCGCCCTGTTCGAGGAGATGCTCGAGGCCATGGTGCTCGATGGGGGTGTCCGGCGCCAGATCCTGCAACAGGGGGATGAGCGTCGCCACGCAGCCGTCGATGCGCAGCCGGAGCGCTGCCGCACGGTCGCCATCAAGGCGCAGCGCCTCTGCTGCGGAGACAAGCTTGTCCCTTTTGGCAATCCAGCCGCGCATTTCCTTTGGGGTGAGGGGGGAGATCCCGCAAGGCTCCCACGTGGCGCACCATTCGTCTTGGAGTGCGGCCAGCCGGCCCTCGGTCTTCTGGAGCTCGGTGCGGCTTCGATTGGAGAGCTCGACCAATTGTTTCTTTTGGGCAAGGAGGCTCGCCAGCTCCGCCACTCGGTTGGCCTCCCTGCGAAGCCTGTCGGAGACGGCATCGGCGTCGCTGACACTGGTTTCATAGGCTTCGGGCAGGGGGCGCTCCGGATCGAACTCCCTCGTGGCTTCACTATCGGTTACCCCTTCCAGCCAAGAGCGGCGCACGAGGGTCCAGCCAAGTGCTCTGCGGTTCCTGGCGTTCTCCAGGTCTGCCTCGGTGGGCACGGGAAGGCCGAGCTGCAGGGCTTCGATTTGCCTGTCTGCATCCGATAGGGCACGGTCCAGCTCCCGGGCGCGATCGTTTGCCTGAGCCGCCGCGTGGTGGGCTTGTTGAAACGCCGTATCATAGCGGTCCACGGTTTCCAGGGACGGCACGGGGAGCTTCTCAAGATCAAGCAGCTCTCCCTGCCAGAGCCCCAGGCGGGCGAGCTCGATGGAGGTCTGCTCCGATTGTCCCTGCAGCTTGGCGAGGAGGCGGTTGAGCTCGTCTTCGGGATTACCCAGCTTGCGGAATTCGGCCAGGAGACTTCGGAGGGGAGCGGGGTCTTTCGGGCAATCCATCTGGGAGAGTCCGGCGTGGGTGTCTTGGAGTCGCTCGGTGAGCCGCCGGACATCTTCCCTGGCGCGGGCGAGCCGCTCATCGAGTGCTTGGCTCTGAGCGGCAAGGTGGCGCACTCGAGACCGCTTCGCTGTCGTCAGCCGCAGGACTTCGACATGGCCCATGTCCAGGTCGGGACGGATCTCACGCAGCATGGCTGCCGCATCCCGGTGAAGCTGGGAACGTTCGGCCTGGAGCCGCATGATGTCGCGGGCTCCTTTTCGGTAGCCCCCAAGGCGCTCGTGGAGCTCCACGATGGGGAGCTCCTGATCAAGCACGCGGGAATCCACCTGCAGCAGATGGATCTTCTCTTCGAGCTCGGCGACATGTCGAGCGGCGGCTTGCTCCTGCTCGGCGAGCTTGGCCCGCTGGAGCGTGAGGTCGCGTCTCGTTTTGGCGAAGTCGGGGGTGAGCAGGCGAACGGTGCCCAACGCCTGACGACGGGCGAGGAGCTCTCGGCGCTCGGCGAGCAGCGGAAGGGCTTTCTGGAAACGCTCGATTCTAGACTTCTCGGTGCTCAGGTCTCGCAGCTCCTTGTCGAGGGACCGCTTCCTTTCGGTGGCTTGGTGGAGAGCCTCCTCTTCGGCAAGCCAGTCTCTGGGAGGGAGCGTTGCCGCCTGGAGCTTGGCTTTGGCCTCCTTATAAGCGGTGATGGACTGGGCAATGGTCTGCAGGGACCCCTTGGGTTTGAAGAGACGTTCGGCCTCTTCTGCGAGCCCGCGAAGGACTTCGCGAAGGTGCGTGGCCCCCAGGCCGGCAGTGAAGATGGCTTCGCCGAGCGCGCCGCCGCCCCGAAGAATCTCCTCACCGCCCCGAAGCAATCCGGCGTGGTTGAGTCCAAACATGAGGGAAAACAGATTCTCATCAACACCTCCCAGGAATTTGCCGAGGGCGCCTTCGGGGAGTGGGCTGCCGGAGGGGGACAGGAGGGTATCCTTCAGGCCTTTGCGACGAACCAGGTCGATGCGCGATCCGTCAGAGTGGAGCAGGCTGGCACCGACTCTGAGGGCGCGGTAATCGTGGATGAAGTTGTCGGTCGTCGAGGCGGGTATCCCGAAAAGAAGGGCGGCCAGGGCGCGGAGGGAGGCACTCTTTCCAGCTTCGTTGGGGCCGTGGATGATATGGAGCCCGTGGTGGCCCGCTGAGAGGTCCAGGTGGAGATCCGTGAAGGGGCCGAAGGCGGTAAGGTGCAGGGAGAGGAAGCGCATCAGGGGGCCCTCGTAATGAGCCTGGCGACAAGGAGCTGCTTCACGTCTTCGAGGATTTCCGGGCGTCGCTCCTCAAGGTCGATGTCGAGGGGCTCGCTGCCATGGAGAATCTCCGGGGGGATGCGTTTCTTGAGCTCGGTGAAATCGGAGAGAAGCGTCTCAAAGGCAGCGCCGCTTGGGCTTAAATCGCGGATCGAGCGAAGGAGTCCGCCTAAAGGATCGTCCCTACCGATGAGGGTTTCAAGGTCAGCGGTGAGCCGGGGATGGACGGAGACTTTTTCGACCCACACGTCGCCTCGGCCCACGTCGGTGGCGACGGAGCGAGCCTCGTTGAGGAACTGCTCCGAGTGCAGCGTGAGGGCCGTGGAAGGGCTGCAGGATCCCGTGAATAGGAATCGCATGGCGAGCAGACGGTCGGAGTGGAGATTCCGTTCAGTGTGTACGGTAGCGGCGACGCGCTCGAGGATGTCATCGGGGTCTCGGGCGCCGGAAAGGGGGATTTCCAGGAGGACCCAGCGCAAAACATCCAGATCGACGGCGTCGGCCGACAGGACTTTTCCGTCCTGAACCGTCACGAGGGTGCAGCCTTTGGGGCCAGTCTCTCGGATGTGGCGTCCCTGCGTGTTTCCGGAAAAGAGAATGAGAGGCTCTGGGGAGAGAATCTCACGTGTGTGGACATGGCCGAGGGCCCAGTAGTCGTAGCCCTTGGCAATGAGGCCTTCGAGGGTGCAGGGCGCGTAGGGCTCGTGGCCGGGCCGCCCGGTGGCGCTGGTGTGTAGGAGACCAATGTTGAAGCATCCGGGGAGCGCTTTGGGGAATTCGGCGGCGAGGTCGCTTGTGACGGCGGCTTTGGCGAATCCCTGGCCATGGATGGCGACGCCGGGAGGGTCCAACGGGAAGGTCTCGGCGCGCTTGACGGAAAAGCCGTGCACGTTTTCGGGCATTTTGAGGGATTTGGAAACCTGGCTGGCCGCGTCGTGATTGCCGGAGACCAGGAAGACAGGGATCGAGGCGTCGCGGAGACGCCGCATCTGGTCGACGAAAAAGAGGCCCGTATTATAGTCTTTCCAGTCGCCGTCAAAGATGTCGCCGGCGATGAGTACGAAGGCAACGGCTTCCGAAAGGGCGAGGGACACGAGGTTTTTCAACGCTTCGCGGGTTGCCCCGCGAAGCCGCGCAACGGGTGCGCCCTCATAGCGTTCGAGACCAATGAGGGGGCTGTCGAGGTGAAGGTCCGCCGCGTGGATGAATTTGAACATCGATACATGCCTCGGAGCTCAGGAAAAGGATGGGGCTTCCACGACAATCCAAGGGCGCGGTCACGCTGGACAACGCGCCTGGGGCTCAGTTTACACGTTTTGTGGCATCTGACCAGATCAATCGGTGATCTCGGCGTTGATCCTTGTTTTGGGCATAGAATGGCTTTAGTATTAGATCTCGATTCGTGAAAACGGGATCTCCCCAGGGAATGTCCCAGGGGGACACGGTGTTTGCGGTGCTTTGAATGCGTTCGCGTCATGGTTAAATGCTATTACAGGATTCTCGGTTTATCGGCTCGCGCGACGGCGGATGAGATCAGGCGGTCGTTCCGGTTGCTTGCCTTCCGATTTCACCCGGATCGAAATCCGGACAATCCCGAGGCCGTGGAGCGGTTCCGACAGGCTTTGGAAGCCTACGAGACGCTTGTCGATCCGGGACGGCGCAAGAAGTATGACCGGCGCCGTGGGTATTCGAAGACACGGGCGCGGAAGACCTCGGATGAGTTTGACGCGGATCGCGGCCAAGTGAAGTCATCCTCCTTCGGGGAGATCTTTGAAGAGTATTTTGGAGTCAAACCGGCCGAGCGCGTGGGGTCGCGGGGAAGCCCTGATCTGCGCTTCGATTTGCAGGTGGGGCGCAGCCAGGTGGGGACAGCATCCACGCATCAGTTGGAGTATGTGCGGGAGGTCGTCTGCGCTGGGTGCTTCGGACGTGGCGCCACGAATGGGAAGACAGCCTGTGCAGCCTGCGGGGGCTGCGGGCAGACGGAAGAGCGCACGACCGTGAGGATCACGGTCCCGGCCGGCTGCGGGGACGGTGCCTGCCTGCGTGTGGCTGGCGCGGGAGACTGGTCGGCTTATGGGAGTCCCGTCGGGGATCTGGTTGTGTACGTGCAAGTGGTGGAAGGGATCTGAAGACGTGCGAGCAAAACCTTTGCCGAGCCAAGGCGCGTCAAAAAGGGGAAAGGGGACAATGGGGAGACCGCCTGGGGAGGGTGACGGGCAGGCAACGGAGTTGACCCACTTGGATCAGCAGGGTCGGCTGCGGATGGTGGATGTATCGCATAAGGACGTGACCCTGCGCGAAGCGCGGGCGTCAGGAATGGTCGTGCTCTTGCCGCAGACGGTGCGGAAGATCAGCGAGGGGGCGATTGCGAAAGGGAACGTCTTCGAAGCCGCACGGTTGGCCGGAATCATGGCCGCCAAGCGCACATGGGAGCTCATTCCGCTTTGCCACCCCATTCAGTTGACGTCCGTGGACGTGAGCTTTGAGGTGGGGCAAGAGGGGGATCGAATTCACATTGAATCCACCGTTCGGACAGCCGATCGCACCGGTGTGGAAATGGAGGCCTTGGTCGCGGTGACTCATGCGGCATTGACGATTTACGACATGTGCAAAGCCATTGATCGGGGGATGCGCCTTGAGCAGGTGCAGCTTACCTATAAGAGCGGGGGGAAGAGCGGAACGTATACCCGCAAGTAGTCTTCGATTTGCCTTTACGTTTGTGAGTCACTATGCTAAGCAATCTCGATTCTGGACTGACCATCTGGAGGTTGCTGATATGGATGCTAACACACAAGCATTTTTCAAAGAGCTGCTGCAGAGGCGTCTCTCCGAGCTGTTCGAGGAGGCTGAAAAGACTGTCGCCGGTATGACGGATACTGAAGAAACGTTTCCGGACCCTACGGACAGGGCAACTCTGGAGTCGGATCGCAACTTCATGCTCCGAATCCGTGATCGGGAACGGAAGCTCATTAGCAAGATCCGAGAGGCACTTCAACGAATCGAGGATGGGGAATTCGGCGTGTGCGAGAGCTGTGGCGATGATATCGGCATCGAGCGGCTCAAAGCTCGGCCGGTGACGACGCTGTGCATCGACTGCAAGCGGAAGCAGGAGGCAAGCGAGAAAGCCCGGGGGAGTTGATACCCTGGGAGCGCGTTGTGCTCCTGCGGCGGGAGGAGCCTCCTGCGAGGGGCGGCCAGGCTGCTCGGCGTGACGAAGCAGTTTCTGCCCGCTTGAGAGCGGCGCGATCGATCGGGCTCATGCCGAGAAGGTCAGGGGGAGCTGATCCGCTAGTGGCGCATGGCCCCCGGTTGGCCAGGGTCTCTTTGGCCTTGAGCTGCGGCCGCATGAACCTCATCCGTGCGTGAAATCTCCCGAAAGCCGCGACACATCACCCGCCCAAATAGTCATTTCAGGTTGGCCGTTTTCCGGGAGGAGCCTCAGGGCTCCCTCCGTTGTGAATCCCCGTACGACTCCGACCATCGATCGATCCCCGGTCTGAACAAGGACCTTCTTGCCTAACACTGCGGAAACACTTTCGAATTCTTCGAGGTAGTGGCCGAAGCCGTCTTGTTCGTATCCGCTGTAAATCAGCTCGGTTTCTTCAAGAAAGGCGACAAGGACCGCTTTGCGGCTGACCGTCCGATGGAGCTCCATGGCCAGGGAGGTGGGGGGGTAACGGAAGTCGCCCAAAAACTGGTCTTCAGTCTGATTGACATTGATTCCAACACCGACCACCAAATGACGGAGCTCATCCTGGTCGAGCTGCATCTCGGCTAGAATCCCGGAAACCTTTCTGCCGTGAATCAAGACATCATTCGGCCACTTGATGGTGGCGTCGAGTCCGAATTGACAGCGCAGGACCCGAGTGAGAGCGAGTGCGATGACGAGCGGGGCCTGGGGGGCTTGATGAGCTGGAAGGGGACGGTTAAAGAGGAGAGACGCGTAAATGCCCGATTCTTTAGGTGAATTCCATGTCCGGCGCAGGCGGCCTCGTCCAGCGGTTTGGTGCTCGGCAACCACAACGGTGCCATGCGGGGCGCCTTGGGTGGCGAGCAGGAGGGCGTCCTGATTGGTGGAAGCGGTTTCCAGATGATGCACAAAGTGGCGGCCAAGCCACTGGGTGTGTAAGGAAGGCAGGATCTCCTCGGGGAAAAGGCGGTCGGGGGCGGCAATCAGGCGATACCCACGGCTTGGCTGACGCTCTATGGTGTAGCCTCGCTCGGTAAGGGCCTGAATATGCTTCCATATGGCGGTCCGCGTGATGGAGAGCTCTTCCGCGAGAAGGGATCCGGAGACATAGCGATCGGGCTTCGCCTTGAGACGTTCGAGAATGAGACCGGCTGGTGTGGTGGAATGCGTCATAGTGGGGATCTCCGTATGCAAGGGAGCGCATTGGGGGGACTGGGAGACTGAGGGAGTAATGCGGTCAGGGAGCCTGTGGCAGCAAGGCGAGAGCAGTCCAGGCCAGCGCCTCGGCGATTTCGTTGATGGCCCCGAGGACGTCTCCTGTGAGTCCCCCGATCATGCGGTGACTGGTCCATCGTGCGAGCGCGACAAAGCAGAGGACGGCTGCAAGCGGCGGGAGCGAAGCGATGCCGGCGAGCAAGAGCGAGAGGATGGCTGTGGCGATGGACGCCGTGACAAGATGAATTGCTGCGATATGCTCGATGAAGGATTGGCCAAGGCCGCCTTCATTGCGCGCGTAGCGGCTTCCATAGGCGGACGCGACCATCGCAAACCGTCCGAGAAGGGGTGCCAAGGCAATGAAGGCCCAGCAGTGGCGCGAGATCAAAACATCCAGGGCGGCAATCTTAACGGCGACGAGAAAGACGATGGCGGCAACGCCGAAGGCTCCCGTGCGACTGTCCTTCATGATTTCGAGGCGTCTTTCGGGGGTGTAGGCGCCACCGAAGCCATCGGCCACGTCCGCCAGGCCGTCCAGGTGAAGAGCACGGGTGAAAAGGCAGAGCAGCGAGGCCACCAGCGTCGCGTGGAGCAGGGAGGATCCGGTTCCTGCCAGGAGCCAAGGCGGAGCCATGAGGATGACGCCAACGGTGAATCCGACAAGGGGGAAAACGGCAAAGCTCCGAGCCAGGTCTGGGGTCGTCACGGAGGCGAGCCATCGTTGGGGAACAGGAAGAAGGGTGAGGAAGGAGAAGGCCAAGGCAAGAATGGCAAAGGGGCTTGCGGTCCTGGTTTCTGAAGCTTGGGGAGCGTCCACGGATCAGTCCTTTGGGTGGAGGTGTGCGATCAGGAAGGGGTGCCGGGGCGCTTGAGGGCCAGGGGAAGCCCTGCGACCACCAGGGTTACGGACGGGCAGACGGCAGCCACGCGCTGGTTTGTCCATCCTGCCCAGTCGCGGAACCGCCGTGCCAGCTCATTTTCGGGGACAATGCCTGCGCCGACCTCATTGGAGACGAGATAGAGAGGATAGTCGACGGAGGCGACGGTGCGGCAGAAGGCGTCCAGAAAGGGGGCCAGATCGTTCGCGCGCGGATCGTGCATCAGATTGCTGAGCCAGAGAGTGAGGCAGTCCACGAGAACGGGGCTCGAGGATCCTCGTAACGAATCGAGACACCGTGTGAGGTCAAGGGGGCACTCGAGGGTTTGCCAGTGGGGACCTCGGCGGTCCCGGTGCGTGCGCACACGGGCCTCCATCTCGGCGTCGAGGACGGTCGCCGTAGCGACGTAGACGTAAGTGGGAGGATGATTGAGCAGGAGGGATTCGGCGTACGTGCTCTTGCCGCTTCGGGCTCCGCCCAGAATCAAGTGGGGTGTGAGGCTGGCGGGAGGACGCGGACTCACGGGGTCTCCTGAGCTTTGAGCAGGTCCGTGAGATGGTGAATCAGCTTCTCGACGAGATGGGGGAGTGGCTCTCGAACGGTGCCAATGACCGTCACGGGATCCTGGGTGAGGGGGAGAAGAAGCTTGACGGCGGAGCAGGACCCGACGGCATTGGCGATGGCGGGCGTTACCTCTCCCATCATGGAATGGGTCACCAGGATGGAGATCGGGCCGGCGATGACGTCAACCTGGCCGACGCAGTGACGGATGGCGTTTTCGCCCGTGGCCCCCTTGTTCGCTCCGGCTTTCAACATTTGGGCCGTCGCGATGGCGTTGGTTCCAAGGCCCCAAACCTCGAAGGCTTCGGCAAAAGCCTCCTTGATCTTTCGGATGATGGAGGTGCCGATCCCGCCGCCTTGTCCGTCAATGACCGCAATGCGCATGATGAAGTCCTTCATGGGAATTCGTGGGCTCAACGGCTGAGCCCGAGCCGAGAAATGAGCTGATCAAGGTGGTCCCTGGATTCGAAGGCGATGGTGATGCTGCCGCGATTGCCGCGACCCCGAATGCGAACTGGTGCCTCAAAATGGGTGCCGAGGCTCTTTTCGAGCTCCTCATAGCGTGGGTCCGCGGGGCGTGGTGGGGACGGCGCAGCGGAGTCCCTGGCTACGAGCTGCTCGGTCTGGCGAACGGAGAGGTGGCGGGCGAGGATGGCATCGCGGATCCTCTGCTGCCGGGCGGGGTCCTCGACGGAGAGAAGCGCCCGGGCGTGGCCCATGGTGAGCCGTCCATTGAGGACGTCCGCCTGGAGATCGGCCGGCAGATGGAGCAAGCGCAAGGTGTTGGCAACGGTCGCGCGGTTCTTGCCGACGCGCTGGGCAATCTGATCCTGAGTCAGAGAGAATTCGTTCTGGAGGCGCTGGTAGGCGATGGCCTCCTCGATGCAGTTCAGATCGCGACGTTGAACGTTTTCGATGAGGGCAAGCTCAAGGGCTTCGGCTGAGGAAGCCTCCCGCACGATAACGGGGACATCGGCAAGACCGGCGAGCTTGGAGGCCTGCCAGCGCCGTTCGCCGGCGAGGATCTGATATTGGTCGGGGAGATCGGTTCGGGTGACGAGGATGGGCTGCAAGACCCCCTTCTCCTTGATGGATTGAACGAGCTCGTCGAGATCGGCCGTTTCAGGGGACTGTCTCGGCTGGTACGGGTTGGGGATGAGCCGGTCGACGGGGCAGTAGAAGAGCTGAATGTCGTCTCGTTTGAGCCAGTCACTGGTGGCAAGGAGCTCTTCGAGGCCGCGTCCGAGGCCGCGTTTCTTGTCCATGGATCAAGCCTTTCGATTGGCGAGGATTTCGTCGGCCAGTTCACTGTAGGTGCGCGACCCGACACAATTGGGATCATACAACAGAGCGGGCAGCCCATGGCTGGGGGATTCGCTCAAGCGCACGTTGCGTGGAATGATCGCGTTAAAAACGCGGAAGTTGAGGTGTCCTCGGATTTCCTTGACGACCTGGTGGGACAGGTTGTTTCGGCGGTCGAACATGGTGAGGAGGATGCCTTCGATTGTGAGGTGCGGGTTCAGGCGAAGCTTGATCCTGCGGATGGTTTCGAGAAGGAGGGTCAATCCCTCGAGCGCGTAATACTCACATTGAAGGGGGATGAGCACGGAGTCGCAGGCGCAGAGACTGTTCACGGTGAGAAGGCCCAAAGAAGGCGGGCAGTCGAGAAAGATGAGGTCGTAGGCGTCACGCAGGCTGTTCAGCCGGTTGCGAAGCAGAAGCTCTCCCTGATCGTAGGAGAGGAGGCGGAGCTCCGCTGCGGCGAGGGCGGAATCCGAGGGGAGGAGGTCGAGATCCAATCGCGGTGCAAGGGGCCTTCGGATTCCGGTGGGGCCGTTTTCGCCGAGGAGGAAGGAAAGAAAGGAGGGGGTATTGGGCTGCAGGCGAACCCCCAGACCGCTGGATGCATTCCCTTGGGGGTCGCAGTCGACGAGGAGCACACGCTGGCCCTTCTGGCTGAGGGATGCGGCGAGATTGACCGCGGTGGTGGTCTTGCCGACGCCGCCTTTTTGATTCGCAATCGCAATGACTTTGGCCATAATCCCTTTCTCGCAAGGGGAAGGAGGGTCAGGCGGTGAAATGTTCCACGTGGAACACCTCACATCGAAACGCCCTCCCCTTTCCCTGTCTCTCTAACCAGGATGCTCCAAGATGCAAAGAGCTCATGGTATCGCAGGATGAATACCCCATCCTTGCCGACGCTCACCCTGAAAACGCGCATCGGTACCCGTCGGGGACCGACGTACCCTTCGTACCATCGGTCGAGGACCTCCGAAACCACGTAAACCTTCCCCCGCCAGACGAAGGACGCCGGCTCCTGGGAGGTGCGGTAGCCATCTCGAGTCTCGACCTCGATGGGCTCATAACGCATCGCGCCGCTCCCACACATGAAGCACCCAAGGCCGAAGCCGCTTTTCATCGAGCGCCACACTACCTACAATAAAGCTATGATACCGGCAAAGACTATACCCCGTTTGAGGGGTGGGACGCAACCGACAAGGCTGGGACCCGCGGCACGTGCGCCCTTTCGGCTTGTGTCCAAAGACGCATGCGCACCCCACCATCCGGAAAGGCTATCCTCCGGTCTCCATCGGGATGGCCTTGGAGGGAGAACCTGGAGAGATCTATGATGCGGAAGGCTCTATTAGTTATTGATATGCTTAATGATTTTATGGATCCGAGGGGCGCGCTCTACTGCGGCGACGATGCCCGTCGCATCATCCCGGTCATCCGGTCCCTCCTCGATGTCTTCCACGCGGACGGGCATTCCGTTCTCTTCGCATGCGACGCGCATTGCGCAAACGACAAAGAATTTCAGCTCTTTAGGCCTCATGCCGTGCGGGGCTCCTGGGGCGCTGAGATCCTGCCGGCCCTGACACCGCCCCCGGGAAGCCATGTGTTTGAGAAAACGCGCTTCTCCGCCTTCTACGGGACAATCCTCGACCGTCTCCTCGCGGAAACGGCCCCCGAAGAAGTCTGGGTCACGGGCGTGGTCACTTCCATTTGTGTGATGGACACCGTCGGCGACCTGCGCAATCGCGAATACACCCCCGTCGTTCCCGTTGATGCCGTGGCGGACTTCGACGCGGAAGCCCATGGTTTTGCCTTGAAGCGCATGGAGCGCGTCTACGGTGCCCGGATGGTGCGGACGCGGTGCTGGGACGGAAAGCCCGCACGAGAGACACGGATGGACACGGAAGGACACGGCTAAGGGGCCAGATGGAAGGGGTTGATGGTTTGGACGGGATTTAAGGGTGGAGGCGCTGGAAAACGAGGTGGACACGGATTGCCTTTGATGAGAAGTTCTACGGGAGGGATGCGGGGGACTCTTCGGAGCAGGACCCCGATTGCTCCGTCGGGAGCATCCGTGTCCATCCGTGTCTTGTTTTCTTATCCCTGCTCATCCGTGTCTCGAGGAAGGAGTCGTCATGAACCCATGGGAGCATCTTGCCCCGGAGCTGCTGACGGATCTCTACGAGCTCACCATGGCCGCCAGCTACTTTCGTGAATCCATGGACCAGGAGGCGACCTTCAGCCTCTTTATCCGAGGCTATCCCGAGTGTCGGTCCTATTTTGTTTCGTCCGGTCTCGAGCACCTCCTGGAGATCATCCCGCAGTATCGCTTTCGGAGGGATTCGCTCGCCTACCTGAAAGCGATGGGGCGGTTTTCACCTGCGTTCCTCGATTACCTGCAAGGGTTTCGGTTCACGGGGACCGTCCGGGCGATTCCCGAAGGCCGCATTTTTTTCGCCAACGAGCCGATCCTCGAGGTGAGCGCACCGATCATTGAAGGGCAGCTCCTCGAGACCCTCCTCATCAACGTCATCCAGTTGGAGACCCTGATTGCGAGCAAGGCGGTCCGGTGCGTCGAGGCGGCGCAAGGCCGTGGGATCATCGATTTCGGGCTTCGGCGAACGCACGGAATCGACGCCGGCCTCAAAGCGGCCCGTGCCAGCTACCTGGCCGGTTTTTGGGGAAGCAGCAACGTGCTGGCCGGCAAGCTCTATTCGATTCCCGTCTTCGGCACCATGGCGCATTCCTACGTGACGAGCTTCCCGACGGAGATGGATGCCTTTCGAGCCTATGCCGAAGCTTTTCCGGACAACACGGTGCTCCTCATCGACACCTACGATACGGTTTCCGGGGCGAGAAAAGCCGTGGAGATCGCCCGATCCCTCGCCGATCGCGGCAGGTCCCTGGCGGGGGTGCGGCTGGACAGCGGTGATCTGGCGGCGCTGAGCCTCGAGGTCCGCCGAATCCTGGATGAGGCCGGCTTTGCGGGAGTGCGAATCCTCGCTAGTGGCAATCTTGATGAATTCCGGATCGCTGACCTGATCGATGCGGGGGCTGCCATAGACCTGTTTGCGGTGGGCACCCGCATGGGGGTCTCCGCCGATGCCCCCTATTTCGACATCGCCTACAAGCTGGTCGAATATGGCGCCCGGCCGCTGCTCAAGCTCAGTACGGGCAAGAAGACCTGGGTGGGGAAGAAGCAGGTTTACCGCTTCAGAAGACCAGACGGCACCTTGGATCATGATGAGCTGTGCCTCCTGTCTGAGCCCGCCCCCGGGGGAGAGGGCCTCCTCGAGACGGTGATCGAGGGCGGGCGCGTCGTCCGTGGGGCGGAGTCGCTGGAGACGATACGGTCCCGGCTCGAGGCGGAGAGGAAGGCGCTTCCCCGGTGCTACCGGTCGATCCACAAGACGTCCCCGTATCCGGTCGCGATCGGGCCGGGGCTTCGGGCTCTGGAGGAGGCGACGGAGAAGAGGGTTGCGGCGGTCGAGCTGGTCTGAACGGGTTGGCTCGAAGCATTCAGGAGGCGCTGATCGGTTTGCGAATCCAGCGGAAGAGCCGATGCTCGCCTTTGCCGTGAGGCAAGGTGTAGGGGATGGGCTCCAGCATCTGAACGACTCGCGACTCGGACCACGCTTCCTGGATCCGTCCATCGGCTTCCCGCTCCGCGGGGCCGGCCCAGTAGGCGAAGATTCCTCCGGGCCGAAGGCCGTTTGCGGCAAGGTCGGAGAGGTGCTCCCGTTCCAGCCTGACGGCGCGCATCGTCATACAATCCACCGGGGGGTGCCCCTGCCCCGTTGTTGTCCTCAGCCAGTCCTCCCACGCTCCATGAAACACGCTCAAGTTGGAAAGGCGGAGCTGCGTTTTCAGGACGGTGAGGAAGCTCGCCTTCTTGCGGTTGCTCTCGATCAGGGTCATGGCGAGGTTGGGACGGGTGATGGCGATCACGACGCCTGGAAACCCCGCCCCGCTTCCGATGTCGGCGCCCACGCCTGCCGACGGGAGCCACCGGGAAGGAAGCAGGGAATCCAGAATGTGGCGGGCAAGAATGTCTTCGAGATCCGTGACGCGCGTGAGGTTGGTGCGGCGGTTCCATTCCAGCATGAGTGATACGTGCTGCAGGCATAGCCGAACCGATTGGGGAGGCAAGGTCATCCCTTGGTCGAGCGCGTGCTGAATCAGCGCGGCAGTGAATTCCTCCTCCTGCATAGCGACCTCGCCTCGGCTCATTTCCCGATGCAAAACTGAGAGAAGATCTGGTCCAGGACCTCATCGCTCCCGTCCAGCCCCAGGATGGCTTCAAGCTCCAGCCGGGCAGCGCGCACTTCCAAAGCCGTCAGATCGGGGCTGCTCCCGGTCGCCAGGGTCTCGACCGCACGCTCTAGGGAAGCCACCGCAGCCTGCATCAACCGTTTGTGGCGCAGGTTCGGAACAACCGCAGATCCAAGCGTTTCGATCGGCCGACGCAGGAGGAGAGCTTCCAGGGTGGCCTTAAGCCGCTCGATGTCGGCCGGCGCGAGCGCTGAAAGCGAAATGCTGGGGCTTGAATCCGTAAACCGAGCGGCCACGTCGTCCGCATGAAGGACGGGCGGACGGTCGGCCTTGTTTAGCACGATCAAATGGGGCCGGGCTCCAATGAGCTCGCGGGCCGCTTCGTCTTCAGCCGACAGGGGCTCGCTCTGATCGAGGACCCAGAGGATCAAATCAGCCTCTTCCAGGGATGTTCTGGCTCGCTCCATGCCGAGGGCCTCGATGGGGTCAGGCTCCCGGCGCAGGCCGGCCGTGTCCAGAACACGCACCAGGGTGCCGGACACGGTGAAGGAATCTTCGACGACGTCGCGGGTTGTCCCGGGGATGGGGGTGACGATGGCCCGGTCACGGCCCACGAGACCGTTGAGCAGGGAAGATTTCCCGACGTTGGGCCTTCCAACGAGGACGATCTTCAATCCTTCCCGAAGGAGCCTGCCTTCGTCTGCGCGACGAATCCATTCCCTGAGGGGAAGGATCAGCTCGTCTTGGATGCGGCTGGAAAGGGACTTGCCCTCCTCGACGGCTTCCTCATCGAGGTCATCGGCAAAATCGATGGTCGCTTCGAGCGCGGCTTCGATGGCAATCACCCGGTCGTGAAATGCTTCGACCGCCTTCCCTATCCCGCCGCTCAGCTGTTGGGCGGCACAGTCGAGACTCCTGCGGGTCCTGGAGTGAATGAGGTCGATGACCGCCTCGGCGCGGGTGAGGTCGATGCGTCCGTTGAGGAAGGCCCTGCGGGTGAACTCGCCGGGCTCGGCCATCCTGAGTCCTCGAGCGAGCACGAGCTCCAGGATGCGATCCAGAACCGCGAAGCCGCTGTGACAGTTGATCTCGACGACGTCCTCGCCCGTGTAGCTTCGAGGGCCGGGCATGGCCGCAAGGAGAACCTCGTCTACGGTCTCGTCGCTAAGAGGGTCGCGGATCCAGCCATGGTGGAGGCGAAATGGCTCGAGAACAGGCCGAGCGCCATGGGACCGCCGGAAAAGATCAGCGGCCACGGAGAAGGCGTCCGGGCCGCTGATCTTGATGATTCCGATCCCGCCTTCGCCAACGGGAGTGGCAATGGCGCAAATGGTGTCATGGGTGTGGAGATAATGAGCCATGGGCTGCGAGAGGAAGGGGTTCTCCGTTTACTCCTGCTTTTCCGCAGCACTGTCATCTTTGCGGGGCCGTTTGGCACGCTTCACCGGGTAGATGACCACTCTGCGGAGGTTCCCTTCGCCTTTGCTCTTGGTCCGAATGTCGGACGTCTCTTTGAGCGCGAGGTGAATCACACGCCGGTCCTGCGCATTCATGGGCCCGGTGGTGAGTGGGCGTCCAGATTTCTTGACCTTGTCGGCCAGCTCCTGGGCAAGCTCCACAAGGCTGGACTCGCGTTTGGATCGGTAGTCTTCGGTATCCACGACGACGGCAAGGCCTTCGGAAAAATCCCGCTGGAGAATCTTGCCCACCAGGTACTGGAGCGAGTTGAGGGTCTTGCCGCGCTTTCCAATGAGGAGTCCGGATCCGTTGCTGATGATGTTGAGATAGACGATGCCTTCCCGCACCTCAGCTTCGACAACCGTCGGGATATCCACATGCTTCAGGATTTCCGTCAGGATTCGCTTGGCACTCTCTGCGCCCGCTTCGACAGGGGCCACTTTGGCCGTAACCCGGATTTTCGCCTTCTTGGCGCCCACAATGCCAAAAATCCCGGAGGACCCCTTGGAAACGACCTCAACGTCCAACTGCTCCCGGGAGAGCTTCAACTTCTCGCAGGCCACCGCGATGGCCTCCTCGACGGATTTTCCTTCGATTTCGAGGGTAGACATGTTTCCTCCGTGGCGAGTCCGACAAGGCGGCTCTCCGCCGCCCAGCGTGATTAAGGACGAAGTCAAGCGGCTCGCCGATTGATCAGGTACTGCTGCGCAATGGACAGGATGTTGTTGATGAGCCAGTATAGCACAAGACCTGATGGGAAGTTGATAAACATGACGGTGAAGACAACCGGCATCAACAGCATGATCTGGTCTTGCCTTGGATCGCCCGCAGACGGTGTCATTTTCTGCTGCAAAAACATGGTCGCGCCCATGAGCAGGGTCAGTACGGGAAGACCAGGGCCAAGATAGGGAATGTTGAAACCGATCCACAACCGGTCGGGGGCCGTTAGGTCATTCACCCAGAGCATGAACGGCTGGTGTCGCAGCTCAACGGCCCCGTTGAGCATCCGATAAAAGGCGAAAAACACTGGAATCTGCAGCACCATGGGCAGGCACCCGCCCAAGGGATTGACCTTGTAGCTCTTGTAGAGCGCCATCAGCTCCGTGTTGAGCTTCTCCTTGTCGTCCTTGAAGCGCTCGCGAAGCTCGGCGATCCTGGGCTGGAGCTTCTTCATTCGCTGCATGGATTCGAAGCTCTTCTGCGTCAACGGCCAGAAGATGATCTTGATGAGCAGCGTCACGATGATGATCGCCCAGCCGTAATTGTGCGTATAGCGGTAGAAGAAATTCAGGACGTGAAGGAGCGGCTTGGCAATGAACGTGAACCAGCCGTAGTCGACGGCTTTGGCGAGGTTGTGCTCGGCCTTCGCGAGGGGCCCCAGTTCTTTGGGTCCAAAATAAAGCCGCAGCTTGAAGACGACTTCCTGGCTCGAGTCCACTTCAAACGGGTCGGTGAGGTAAACGACTCGGATCAATTGCCTGTTGGGGTCCATCACCCGGGCAACGAGCTGGTACCCCTTATCCTCGAGGGGAATGAGAGCCTGAATGAAGTAGTTGTTCTCATAACCGATCCAGTCGATCGGGGCCTTAAGCTGGAGATCCTTCTTGGCCAGGTCCTTGAAGGCGTGGGTCGTCAGCCCGCCCTTTTCGAAGCTCGACAGGATGGATTGGTTGTACGAGCTTTCGTGCTCGGCGGACGCATAAGGCTCAAAGTAAAAGCTCAGACCCAGCTGATCGGTGATCTTGTCGATGCCAAGGTTCTTGACACGAATTTCGAGATCGCTGGCATACGAATCCCCATTCAGACTGAGGGTTTTGGTTACCCGCAATCGGCCCGGCACTTCTCCTGCGAAGGTCACCGCCTTGGTGCCGCCCGCAGGATCGACCGTGACCTCTGCCGGACTATCGGAGCTGAAGGGAATGGTGGAGAGCTGGTAGTCGGGGTGATGCAGGAGATCCACTGCTCCGGGAAGATAGCCGCTCCTCAGCGCCGAAATGAGCTGCATGGGCGGGGAGTCCGGTGCAATCTCCTGCCGGAAGTGCTTCAACCGCACGGAGCCGAAGCGGGCACCCGAAGCAAGTATCTGTGCGGTGTAGAGGGGGGTGTCGAGTGTCCAATGGGGGAACTGCTGGCTCATCTGTTTGAGGCGATCTTCCGAAACCGTGGCGGGATTGAGAGACTCAATGAGGGGCGCCAGTTGGGGCTGCGGGCTTGGTGCCGTTGGAGCGGGTTCCTTCTCCTGGCTTGTCTGCTGCTGTGGCGGAGGCGGTGCAGGCTTCATGATGCCGAAGTAGTACTCCCAGAAAACCAGCACGAGCAGTGATAAGACGAGTGCAACGATAGCCCTTTTTTCCATTCAGCTGGACTCCATGTAAAGTGGATTCAACGCGAGCTGCGGGGGCCCGGTTTGATGACGGGATCGTAGCCGCCGGGGTGCAATGGATGGCATTTCAAGAGGCGCCAGAGTGCATAGCAAAGCCCTTTCACCGTCCCATGGACCACGAGGGCGTCGTACGCGTACTGAGAGCATGAGGGATAGAACCGGCAGGTCGGTCCTTTGAGCGGCGAGAGATAATTCCGGTAGAACCGGATGAGAAAGAGTAGGCTCGATTTAACCATTTCGGTCGGTACCCAATCGAGAGATCACGGCGTCAAAAAGCTCAAGAGCGATTTCAGCGGTTTTGAGGCGTTCGGCTCCGGAGCGGGCGATGATCACGATATCTCTGCCCGGCGGAGGGATCTCCTGCTTGTGGCATCTGAACCATTCCCTCAGGCAGCGCTTGATCCGGTTTCTGCGAACGGCGTCAAAAAAGCGTTTCTGGACCACGAGTCCCAGCCGATGGTATCCCACATCGTTGAACGCCACATTGACGCCGAAATGTGTCGTGCGAAATCGTCTAGCGGTTCTCTTTACTCTCTGGTAGTCCTCGGAGCAATGGAGCCGCTCTTTCGCGCGAAACCGGCATTCTTCTCCCGAAGCGCCACCCTGCTGTACGCTGTGCCGCGCAGATTGCTCTGTCATTTAGACGGCTAGGCGCTTGCGCCCCTTGGCTCGTCTGCGCCGGATGACATCGCGACCCGCACGGGTGGACATGCGCTCAAGAAAGCCATGGGTACGCTTGCGCTTGATGTTGCTGGGCTGAAAAGTACGTTTGCTCATCTTTCGTTTCCTTACTCTATTCTCTATTAAAGATGGTGTTGGACGAATCGCCGGCTTGCGGCAATCGCCAATCGCGACTCTCCGCTTGGTGCGAACCCACACACATAAGCGAATTAAAGAAAGAGTGTCAAGCCTCATTTTCCCGTGAGAGACAGGGAACGGTCCTCGGGAAGTCCTGCAGACCTCCGTTTTGTTGGCTGAGCTCAGGTCCGTGCCCCTAGCAACTCGTCATGGCTTTCTCGTGCGCCGGCGAGGTGCCGGACGTTCGAGAAAACGGACTGCGCCGTCTTAGTGATTGAAGAACGGATGTGCCCGTGCTATGAAGTTGATTCTTCTCGAAAGGCAGGAAAGCTCAGAGCGAAAGGAGAACAACAATTGATGGTATGGAATCGAATCCTGGGATGGTTTTCCAACGATCTCGCCATCGATCTCGGTACAGCCAACACTCTCGTTTACGTTCGCGGCAAGGGGATCGTACTGTGCGAGCCGTCCATTGTGGCCGTGAGGCGGGACGAGAAGGGGGAGGCTTCTGTCTGGGCTGTGGGAAAGGACGCCAAGCTGATGCTGGGGAAGACCCCCGGAAACATCGCTGCGATTCGCCCCATGAAGGATGGCGTGATAGCCGACTTCACCGCCGCCGAGGCTATGCTTCGTCACTTCATTCGGAAGGTCCATAACCGCCATCGGCTTGTGAGACCTCGGATTATTGTGTGCATCCCTTCGGGTGTGACGCAGGTCGAGCGCCGTGCCGTTCGAGAATCCGCCGAATCCGCCGGGGCTCGAGAAGTGTATCTCATCGAGGAGCCCATGGCTGCTGCCATTGGGGCTGGGCTGCCCATTACCGAGCCGATCTGCAACATGGTGGTGGACATCGGAGGAGGGACCACGGAGGTCGCCGTCATTTCTCTCGCGGGGATCGTTTACAGCCGGAGCGTGAGAGTCGGCGGGGATAAAATGGACCTTGCCATCCTCCAGCATATCAAGCGCAAATACAATCTTCTGATTGGTGAGCGGACCGCTGAGCTCATCAAGACGACCATCGGAAACGCCTATCCTTTGGACAAGACCGAAACCATGACGATCAAGGGGCGGGACCTGGTCAGCGGCATCCCCAAGACCGTTGAGGTGAATTCGGACGAGATCCGCGAATCCATTCAGGAGCAGATCGACTCGATTGTCGAGACGGTTAAGATCGCGCTGGAGCAAACCCCGCCTGAGCTGGCAGCGGACATTGTGGATCGAGGGATCGTGCTCACGGGGGGCGGCGCTCTTCTGAAAAACCTTGATCATCTGCTACGGCTTGAAACGGGGCTTCCCATCACGTTGACAGAGGACCCGTTATCGACTGTTGTTCTGGGATCGGGTAAAGCCCTTGAAGAAATCGAGGTTCTCAAGGGCGTGCTCACGTAGCCACGGCAGTCGTGTGCCGCCGCAAGGTCTTCGAAACAGGGTTGCAAGCTTATGATGGGGTGGATACGCCGACTGCGCGGGGCGTTCTTGCTCTTCGTGTTCCTGAGCGTCTTCTTCTACATCTTCTCGTTGAATTTCCGACCTCCAGCCACGATGGACCTCATACAGCGCTTTTTCGTCGAGACCGTGGGGCCGCTAATCAAATCGCTCGGCAATATCAGTGGCTTGGTCGAAGGGACGGTCAGCGAGTATGTGTGGCTGAGGAATGTGCGGGACGAAAACGAAGTGCTGAAGCACCAGGTCGCCAGTCTGGAGCAGAAGGTCACGGAATACCGGGAAGCCTACATCGAGAACCTTCGCCTTCGCCGTCTTCTCGATTTCAGGACAACGGTGCAGGGGGAGGCGATCGCGGCTCAGGTCGTCATGCATGACATGACGGGCTGGTTTCAGACCTTGATTGTGGACAAGGGCTTTCGCGACAAAATCGGGCCCGATATGGCCGTCGTCAACGACGAAGGGCTTGTCGGTAGAATCCTGGATGTGTCTGACCATTACGCGCGTGTGCTGCTCATCACGGACCCTTCGAGCGGGGTGGACGCCATCATCCAGCGGAATCGCGTCCGAGGCATTCTAACCGGGCGCGATGCCAACGCGTGTGTGCTGAAATATGTCCGGGGAAACCTTGATGTGCAAGTGGGAGACCTGTTGCTTTCCTCGGGAAAAGACGGGGTGTACCCGAAAGGGCTGCGGCTTGGGGTCGTGCAGGGAATCATCAAGGATCCGGTGGACTTGTTCCAAAAGATTGAAGTGAGGCCGCTCGTCCGTCTGAGCGCGCTCGAGGAGCTGCTCATTCTGCGGAGCGGTGCGTCCTTACCGGAAACAATGCTCGGCAACTGAAGCATGGACGTCTTTTCTTTCAGGTCACACCGATCGTCACCTCCTAAGCCTCCGATGGGCTTCAAGCAGGCCAGGAGCTCCAGCTATTGGACCCGAGTCGGCTGGCCCGTCCTGTATACCGTGATCCTATTTCTCATCCAGGCCCAGTGGATCTGCAGGCTGCCGTATCTCGGCATGCGGGTGGATCTGCTCTTGCCGGTTACCTTCGGAGTTGCGCTGGATTGGCCGTTCTTGCCAGGCCTGCTATGGGCCTGCGTGTGGGGGTACATCGCTGACACGCTCTCTGGTAAGCTCCTCGGGTTTCACGTTCTCTCCTACGTCGTGGCGGTTTGCCTGGTCAACGTTTCTGCCGACCGGTTCGAGCTCGATAACCCGTTGTACCAGATGGGCTTGGTGGGAGGCTGCGCCGTCGGTCAGGCCCTGGTGCTGGGGCTTTTTCTCATTCTGGACCCCGCCGGCTCGTCGCTTACCTTGAGTGCGTGGCAAAATCTTTTCCTCCGCACCATCTTCATGACGCTCGTGACCCCTTTTGTCATCTTTCCCCTTGTGGGCTTTGGCAGAATTCACGTCTGACGGGGGGATCGGGGGCGGTTTGGATGGGTTTCAGTCGAGAGATCCCCGGGGAGCGGACCGTCCCGGACCAAGGGGGGACCTATGAGTGTCAAGGGAAAAAAGTCCAAATCGGAAGGCCTTAACCTGACCAACTGGGAAGCGATCGAGAATGTCATTTTCCAGAGGCAGGTGATGCTGATGCTGGCGATCGTCTTCGCGGTGGTTTTCATCTATTCGGTGCGGCTCTGGCACCTTCAGGTCCTGCAGGGGGCCAGATATCGCTATCAGTCTGAAAACAATCGGCTGAGGCTGGAAGACATTCCCGCCCAGCGCGGTATCATTTTCGATCGCAATGGTACGCCTCTGGTTGAGAACCGTCCTGCCTATCACTTGCAGATCATCCGGGAGGACGTTGCCGACATGGAGTACACCCTTCGCGAGGTGGCAAAGCTGACTGGCAAGAATCCTCAAGAATTGCAGGAGGTTTTGGACTCTCACAAACAGGTTCCCAAGTTCGTGCCGCTGAGATTGGTGGCTGATTTGGATCGCGATTGTCTGGCGCGCATCGAGGGCAATCGGGTCCGGCTGCCGGGAGTGACGATTCAGCTCGAGCCCAAGCGGGAATACCTTTGCAACGGAACGGCTGCCCACCTCATTGGTTATTTGAGCGAGATTACGGAAAGTGAGCTCAAGAGTGAGCATTACGAGGGCTATGTCATCGGTGAGGACGTCGGGAAATTTGGCGTTGAGAGCGGGTTTGAAAAGTACTTACACGGCAAGCGGGGAGGACGGCAGGTTGAAGTCGATGCCATTGGCCGTCGTAGAAGGCTCCTGGACGAGGTCCTGCCAATTCCGGGGCGCAGCCTCTGGCTTACCGTCGACATCGAGCTGCAGAGGATCGCGGAGTCCTGCCTGGAAGGAAAGGTTGGATCGATCGTAGCGATCGATCCCGGCAGCGGCTCAGTACTGGCGATGGCCAACAGTCCCGTGTTCGACCAGGAAAAGTTCATCCGCGGCTTAAAAAAGGACGAATGGCAACTTTTGAGCAAGGACCCCCGGCACCCGCTTTTGAACCGTGCGATTGGAGCGGCATACCCTCCCGGATCGACGTATAAGGCGATCGTCGCGTTGGCGGGACTGAAAGAGGGGGTCATCACGCCTGAGACAACGTTCAACTGCCCGGGCTACTTCCCGTTCGGAAATCGCAAGTATCGGTGCTGGCGCGACCATGGTCATGGAACGGTGGATCTTGAGCGGGCGCTTGTTCAGTCGTGTGATGTCTTTTTCTACCAGACCGGCATGCGGCTGGGTGTGGACCGCATCGCCCAGTATGCGAACTATTTCGGGCTCGGGGAAAGACCGGGCATCGGGCTGCATGGGGAAAATCCGGGCTTGATCCCCACCTCGTGGTGGAAGAAGCAGGCCCTTCGCGTTCCCTGGCAGAAGGGAGAGACCCTTTCCATTGCCATTGGCCAGGGCTATGATCTGGCATCGCCACTACAAATGACTTTAGCGTACGCGGCTATCGCAAACGGGGGAACACTGTGGCAGCCGCACGTGGTTGGCCGGATTGAAGGGAACACCTCAAAGGAAGACGATGAGATCAAAGCCAAGGTTAAGCGGAAAATCCCGATCGACGCGCGTTACTTTCAGCTTGTTCAGCGCGGTTTGACGGGGGTTGTTGAGGATGCGCGCGGGACGGCCCACGCGATCAAGGACAAATCGGTGCTGATGGCCGGGAAGACGGGAACCGCGCAGGTCGTCCATCTGGCCGAAAACGCCAACCGGAAGCTTCTTGAGAAAGTGGCGAAGCTTAAAGATCGTGATCACGCCTGGTTTGTGGGGTATGCGCCGGCCAACGATCCCCAGATCGTCGTGGGAGCGTTGATTGAGCATGGAGGGCATGGATCGTCCGTCGCTGCTCCGCTGGTGCAGAAAGTCATTCTCGCCTACCTCCAAATGAAGCAGGCAAAGCAATAGGGGAAACCCAAGCTCGGAGCGGTTCCGCCCATGATGGACAGGCGCCTCATCGAAAATTTTGACTGGTCGATCATCTGGGTGCTTCTAGGCATCATCGCCATAGGACTCCTCAGCATCTACAGTGCCCTTTTTCAGCAAATCAAGGCCAACCCGGCCCACAACTTGTTCATCAAGCAGCTGGTGTGGCTGGCTATGGGCTTCTGCATTATGACGTGCAGCCTCATGGTGGATTATCAGAAACTGCGGGTGGCGAGCATCTGGCTGTATGTGGCCGTGGTGATTGCCTTGGCCGTGGTTCTGGTCGTCGGGCGAGAAGTCAATGGGTCAAAGCGCTGGCTGGAGCTTCTCGGGTTTCAGTTCCAGCCGTCCGAATTCATGAAGATCGTGATCGTCATTTCATTGGCGAGCTACTTTTCGTCCCAGGATATCCCACCCTACCCCAGCTTCGTGAGGCTTATCATTCCTGGGGTCATGGTTGCCATTCCGCTGCTTCTGATTCTGGCCGAGCCCGACCTCGGAACGGCCATTACCCTGCTGGCCACCTCGTTGACGATCATTTTTTTCATGGGCATTCGATGGCGATATCTGGCCATGGTTGCCGCCGTCACCCTTCCGCTCATCTGGCCGATTTGGGAGCGTGTGCTCAAACCTTACCAGAAGAAGCGGATTCTGATTCTCGTCCGCCCCGATCTAGATCCGCTCGGTGCCGGATACCACATCAGGCAGTCGAAAATCGCCATCGGGTCGGGCATGTTCACAGGCAAGGGTTTTCTTAACGGTACCCAGAGCAAGCTTCATTTTCTTCCGGAAAAGCACACCGATTTCATCTTTTCCGTGTGGGCCGAGGAATGGGGTTTTGTCGGCTGCATGGTTCTCCTCGTCCTCCTCAGTGCGCTCATCGCGTTTTCCTTTCGGGTCGCACGCCGTTCGAAGGATCGTTTCGGGACGCTCATCGTGATTGGAATGACCTCCCTCATCCTCTGGCAAGCCCTCATCAACATCGGAATGGTGATCGGCGTGCTGCCGGTGGTGGGGATCACGCTCCCCTTTGTGAGCTACGGAGGCTCGTCCATTATTTCACTATGTCTGGCCATCGGACTGATCGAGAATGTGAGCATGCGGCGCTTCCTCTTTCGGGCCCGCTGACGGGCTCCCATCGGTTGAGCCAGCCTTCGACCGGCCCCCAGTCTCATTGTGATTTTTATTACGTTTTTCCTTGCCAATCCTTCGAAGCTGTGCTAACAGACTCGCCCATGCTTGACAACCCTACCGGTGTCTCCGCGGAGCGAACGACGGCGCTCGGGTGAAGCGGCGGCACCAAATCCAGGCAATCGCTGTCGGAGCGGTTCTCTGTGCTGCGTCCGGGAGATGGTGTATTGGCCTTTAATTGTAGGAGCGAGGGAAAGGGAACATGATTGAAGTAAATGTCACACTCTTAATTCAGATGGTGAGCTTTCTCATCTTTGTGTTCTTGATGAACCTGGTTCTCTACCGCCCCATTCGCCGCATTGTCGCCCAGAGGCAGCAGCTCGTTGAGGAGCAGCAGCAGGCCATCGAGCAGGCGGAGGCGGGTCGGGAAGCGGCGATTCAGGAATTCAATTCCAGGATCCAGGATGCAAGGAAGCTCGGGCGGCAGCGCATTCAAGAGCTCAAATCGGGTGCCTATGAGCAGGAGAAGGAGCTGATGCAGAAGGCGGCGGAAGAGGCGGCCTCGCAGCTTCAGGCCACGCGGGCCAAGATCCAGAAGGATGTCGCCGGTGCCACCAAGCAGCTTAAGGCCCAGGTGGATGCGTTTTCCAAAGACCTGGCGCAGAAGATATTGGGCAGAAAACTCTAATTTTCACGCCATGATGAGGGGGACTGTAATGAGGCTCAAATCACTCTCTCTTCTCCTCGGCGCAGGGCTGGTCATTGCCCTGCAGGGCGCCGCTTGGTGCTCGGGGGGAGGGGCCGAAGGCGCTGCGGCAGCACACGCAACCGCCGAGCACGCTGCGGCAGCACACCATTTGAACTGGTGGGATTTCACGCTACGAACGGCCAACTTCGTTATTCTTGTGGCCATTCTGGTCAAGCTGTTGAAGAAGCCCATCGGGAACTTCCTGGTTTCGAGGCGCGAAGACATTCAAAAGCTGCTGGCCGAGCTTCAGGAAAAGCAGAAGGAGGCCGCTGCGGTCAGCGCCGAGTACAAAGCCAAGTTGGCAATGCTCGACGAAGAGACCAAGAAGATCGTTGCCGAATTGCTGTCTGAGGGCGAAGCTGAAAAGCTGAAGATCATTCAGGCTGCGGAGCGACAGGCCGCCTACATCAAGCAGCAGGCGGAAATCGCTGTTCAGCAGGAGATCAAGGCCGCACGGGAAAAGCTCCAGGAAGAGATCGCGGAGCTATCCGTGGCCGCTGCCGAGAAGCTCATTCGCAAAAGCATGAAGGCTGACGACCAAGATCGGTTGGTGAAGGACTTCATGAAGAGGGTTGTGGAGGCGAAGTGAAGAATCTAGTGATTGCCAAACGGTACGCCAAGGCTTTGTTCAACCTCGCTCTGGAGGGGGGGCAGGTTGAGCAATACTGTCAAGAGCTGGACGGCTTCGCGGGGCTCCTCAAGCAGGTGCCGAGCGTGGCGGACGCCATCCAAAATCCCCTCTACCCCGAAGCCGCCCGCAAGTCGATTTTTGGCAAGGTGGCGGACAGCGCCGGCTTTACCCCTATCATGCGCAGTTATTTCAGTCTCCTGCTCGAAAAAGGCCGTTTGCAGCACCTTCCTGAAATCGCGGAGTACTACCACAAGTTGATGGACGAGCATGCGAACATTGCTCGAGCCAAGCTCAGCGCGGCGACCGCACTGGATGATGCCGCCATCCAGGACATCGCCAAGACGCTGGAAAAGATGACAGGGAAGAAGGTCGTCGTTGAGTTCAAGCAGGACGCCTCCCTCATCGGAGGTGTTGTGGCTCAAATCGGCGATTTGGTTTTGGATGGCAGTGTGAAGCGCCAGTTACTCAACTTTAGGGAAACTTTGAAGAGGGGTGCGTTGGGCTAATGGAAATCAGAGCCGAAGAAATCAGCCAAATCATTCGTGAGCAGATCAAGGACTACGAGAAGAAGGTTGAACTCAGCGAAACTGGACGCGTCATCTCCGTCGGTGACGGTATTGCCCGTGTGTACGGCGTCGAGAAGTGCATGTCCATGGAGCTGCTTGAGTTCCCTACCGCAAAGGGAGTCATCTACGGTCTCGCCTTGAACTTGGAAGAGGATAACGTCGGCGTCGCCATCATGGGTGACGACACGCTCATCAAGGAAGGAGCCGAAGTCCGCCGGACCGGTCGTATCGCGGAAGTTCCCGTCGGCGATGCCGTTCTTGGGCGTGTCATCGACCCCGTCGGTAATCCCATTGATGGCAAGGGTCCCATTGATGCGAAAGAGTTCGGTCGTATCGAAGTCATCGCCCCCGGCGTTATCGCCCGCCAGTCCGTTAACGAGCCCATGTACACTGGACTCAAGGCCATCGACGCCATGACTCCCGTTGGGCGTGGCCAGCGCGAGCTGATCATCGGTGACCGCCAGATCGGGAAGAGCGCCATCGCCGTTGACGCCATCATTAACCAAAAAGAGAGCGGGATCATTTGCATTTACGTCGCCATCGGTCAGAAGAAGTCTACGGTGGCGCAGGTCGTTGAGGTGCTCCGCAAGCACGGCGCCATGGAGTACACCATCGTCGTTGCCGCAAGCGCCAGCGACCCGGCACCCCTCCAGTTCCTTGCTCCTTTTGCAGGAACCGCCATGGGCGAATATTATCGCGACCGCGGCAAGCACGCTCTCATTATCTATGATGATCTCTCCAAACAGGCCACGGCTTACCGCCAGGTTTCCCTGCTTCTCCGCCGTCCTCCGGCACGCGAAGCCTACCCGGGTGATATTTTCTACAACCACTCCCGCTTGCTTGAGCGCTCTGCGAAGCTCAATGACGAACTGGGCGCCGGATCGCTGACTGCCCTACCCGTTATCGAGACTCAAGCAGGCGACGTGTCCGCGTACATTCCGACCAACGTCATTTCGATCACGGACGGTCAGATCTACCTGGAGCCGAACCTGTTCTTCGCGGGTGTCCGTCCGGCCATTAACGTCGGCCTCTCGGTTTCGCGCGTCGGTGGCGCCGCCCAGACCAAGGCGATGAAACAGGTTGCAGGCCGTCTGCGACTCGATCTCGCTCAGTACCGTGAGCTCGAAGCATTCGCCAAGTTCGGGAGCGATCTCGACAAGGCCACGCAGCAACAGCTGAATCGCGGTATGCGCTTGGTCGAGCTGCTGAAGCAGCCGCAGTATGTGCCGATGTCCGGTGAAAGAGAGGTCATGAGCTTGTATTCAGGTACCCGCGGGTATCTGGACAACGTCCCTGTCGAGCGTGTCTCCGAATACGAAACCCAGATGCTTGCTTTCGTTGAGCGGAAGTACCCAGAGATTCTTGCTGAGATCAAGGAGAAGAAGGTCATCAGTGATGAGCTCGACGGCAAGATGAAGGCGGCCCTTGAGGAGTTCGCCGGCATCTTCCAGGCATAATGGGCGTCCATTGTAAACAGTCGACAACGGAGCACGTAGGATGGCGACCCTAAGGGACATCAAGCGTAAAATCGAGGCCGTCAAAAAGACCTCTCAGATCACCAAGGCCATGAACATGGTCGCGGCTGCCAAGCTGCGTGGTGCGCAGGCGAATATGGAGAAATTCCATCCATATGCTGAGAAGTTCAACGAGGTCATTCGGCGGCTTGCCAGTGGTGTGGAAGACGCCAGCTCCTACGCCTTGATCACTCCGCGCGAGGAGGTCAAGAAGATCGGGCTGGTGCTTTTGACTGCCGACAGGGGTCTGTGCGGCAGCTTCAACAACAACCTCATCGTTCGGGCTGAAAAGTTCATCAGGGAAAAGACCGCCGAGGGATATGAGGTGACCCTGATTGCAGCGGGACGCAAGGCGGGTGATTATTTCCGTCGGCGTCCTGTCAATCTGAAGAAGCGATTGACCGGCCTTCTCAATAACCCGAGCTATGCCGATGCGAATGAGCTGGGTCGTGAGCTGATCGAATCCTTTGAGACCGGTGAGCTCGATGAGGTTTATGTCATCTACAGTCAGTTTCTCAGCATGGTGAAGCAGATCCCCACAACGGTCAAGCTCCTGCCGATCATTCCCGAGAAGGCGGAGGAGCCCACCGGGTATTTCGAATACCTCTTCGAGCCGTCACATGAGGCGCTGCTGACCGACTTGCTGCCGAATTTTGTTTACATCCAGATCCTGGAGTATTTCTACCAGATGTGTGTTGGCGAGCATGCGGCTCGCATGGCTGCCATGGAGAACGCCACCAGCAATTGCAAAGAACTTGTTCGGTCTCTGACCCTGATTTACAACAAGGCCCGCCAGGCAGGCATCACCAAGGAGCTCATGGACATCGTCGGCGGTGCGGAGGCCCTCAAGTAGAAGCCTTTTTCCTCGGTTTTTAACCTAAGGAGGTAATACCCCCATGAACGTGGGAAAAATCGTACAGGTCATTGGAAACGTCGTGGACGTCGAGTTCGACGAAGGGAAGCTCCCCCCCCTCATGACCGCTCTTTTGGTCAGCAACCCTGGTCTTGGACCCGATGAAGATAACCTGGTTCTCGAGGTTGCACAGCACCTTGGAGACAACGTCGTGCGAACGATCGGCATGGATCTGACGGACGGTCTTGTTCGCGGGATGAAGTGCAAGGATACCGGTGCACCCATCAGCATGCCCGTCGGCCCTGCGGTTCTGGGTCGCGTTCTCAACGTTGTCGGTCGTACGGTGGACGGTCTGGGCCCGGTTGTGACAGACAAGCGTATGCCGATTCACAGGCCGGCGCCTGCATTTACGGAGCAGGACACATCGGTTAAGGTTCTCGAAACGGGCGTTAAGGTTATCGACCTGCTCGTTCCGTTCCCTCGCGGGGGGAAAATGGGTATGTTCGGGGGCGCCGGCGTGGGCAAGACGGTCGTTATGATGGAAATGATCCACAACATCGCCATGCAGCACGGCGGTATCTCCGTGTTCGCGGGTGTGGGTGAGCGGACCCGTGAAGGGAACGACCTCTACCACGAGATGAAGGACTCAGGCGTTCTTCCGCGCGCTGGCCTCGTTTACGGCCAGATGACGGAGCCTCCGGGAGCCCGTGCACGCGTTGCCCTTTCCGCCCTCACCGTTGCGGAATACTTCCGTGATGTGGAAGGTCAGGATGTGCTCTTGTTCGTTGACAACATCTTCCGTTTCACCCAGGCGGGCGCCGAAGTATCCGCACTTCTCGGTCGTATGCCCTCAGCCGTTGGTTACCAGCCTACCCTGGGAACCGACCTTGGTGCTCTGCAGGAGCGCATTACGTCCACGACCAAGGGATCGATCACGTCTGTTCAGTGCGTGTATGTTCCCGCAGACGACTTGACCGACCCTGCGCCGGCGACGACGTTTGCGCACCTCGACGGCACGGTCGTTCTCTCCCGCCCGATCGCGGAGCTTGGTATTTACCCTGCGGTGGACCCGTTGGATTCGACGTCGCGCATCCTCGACCCGAATGTGCTCGGGGAAGAGCATTACCGGACGGCTCGTGAGGTTCAGCAGATTCTGCAGAAATACAAAGACCTGCAGGATATCATTGCCATCCTTGGCATGGACGAGCTTTCGGACGAAGACAAGCTGACTGTTGCCAGGGCGAGAAAGATTCAGCGCTTCCTGTCGCAGCCGTTCCACGTCGCTGAAACCTTCACCGGATTTCCTGGTAAGTACGTGAAGATGGAAGACACCATTCGCGGGTTTAAGGAAATCTGTGAAGGCAAGCATGATGAGATCCCCGAGCAGGCGTTCTATATGGTCGGCGGTATTGAGGAAGCTGTTGAGAAGGCCAAACAGATGGCTGCTGCCTAGACGCAGGGAATGGTGAGCTTATGGCAGATAAAATCTTTTTAGAAGTTGTTACGCCTGAGAAGACGGTGCTCAGCGAGATGGTGGACATCGTTGTGGCCCCTGGAGAAGAAGGTGAGTTCGGTGTTCTCCCGAATCACATTCCCTTCCTTACAAAGTTGAAGGTCGGGGAGCTTCGTTTCCGGGTCGGCAACAATACGCGCTTTGTCGCCATCATGGGCGGGTTTGCTGAGGTTCTCCCTGATCATGTCACGGTTTTGGCGACGGCGGCGGAAGAGGCCACGCAGATCGACGTGATCCGCGCTAAGGCGGCGCGCGAGCGCGCTGAGCGCAGGCTCAAGGAAGCGAAGGACCGCTTTGAGTTCGCCCGGGCTCAAGCTGCGTTGCAACGCGCGATGGCAAGGCTGCGCATCGCCGAGCGAAAATAGATCCGAAGCGTTTTCGGTCGTTGAGTGAAATGAAATGCCCTTCATTGGGGAAAACCCCAGTGGAGGGCATTTCGTTTTTCTTTACAGGAACAGGTTGTTGATCGATTATAGCGACCGTGACGTCCTGGAAAGCGGCAGGAAATAGGGCGTGGATCTCTGGGCACTGATCAGTCCTCTTTGGGGAGCAGGAGAGCGGCCATGTGTGGGATCGTCGGATATGTGGGATACAGCGACGGCGTGAAAGTTCTGATAGATGGCATCAAACGGTTGGAATACCGAGGATATGACAGCGCTGGCATTGCTGTAATCGACCAAACGAGATCGGTTCAAATTCGTCGAAGTCAGGGAAAGATCGCTAACTTGGAAGAGCTCTTGGGCTCTCGACCGTTGTCTGGGTGCGTCGGGATTGCGCACACGCGGTGGGCGACCCACGGACGTCCATCCGACGAAAACGCGCACCCGCATCGATCGGGACCCTTCGTGGTGGTGCATAATGGCATTATTGAAAACTATGCCGAAATTAAGGCGCAATTAGAAGCCGATGGCTTCCAATTTTCGTCGGAGACGGACACCGAGGTTGTGGTTAAGCTAGCTGAGAAGGAGTGGCGGTCGGGAAGGACGACGAAGGAAGCCATCCTCTCAACCCTGAAACAATTGCGGGGAAGTTACGCGCTGGTTTTTCTGAACGAGAAAGAGCCTGGCGAAATCATTGCGGCACGCAAGGAGAGCCCTCTGATCTTGGGAATAGGCGAGGGCGCCTTCTACCTTGCCTCCGATGTACCGGCAATCCTTCCCTATACCCGCGAGGTGATTTACTTGGAGGATGGCGATCTGGTGAGCTTGACTACCGATGGCTTCCGAATTGAGACGATCGAGGGAGTCCCTCTGAACAGGGAGAAGCATTACATCGACTGGAATCCCATTATGGCGGAGAAGGCCGGCTATAAGCACTTTATGCTCAAAGAAATCCATGAGCAGCCACATGCTCTGATCGACACGCTCAGGGGCGCGGTTGAGCTGAAGCACCAGAGAATCAGTCTCCCGGACCTCAACCTTTCAGAGGCCGAGATTAAGGGGCTGAAGAGGATCTACTTAGTCGCTTGTGGCACCTCGTACCATGCCTGCCTGGTCGGGAAATATCTGCTTGAGAAGCTGAGCCGAATCCCGGTTGAGGTCGATCTTGCCTCTGAATTCCGGTATCGGGACCCAATCATGGACGAATCGTGTCTGATGATGGTGATCAGTCAGTCCGGTGAAACGGCCGATACAAAGGCCGCCCTTCAGGAGGCTATGGGCAAGGGGGCGCTTTGTCACGCTATCGTGAACGTTGTGGGAAGCAGCCTTGCGCGCATGGCTCGGGGAGTCATCTATACGCATGCCGGTCCTGAAATCGGGGTGGCATCGACGAAAGCCTTCACAGCGCAATTGCTGGCGCTCTATCTGTTCGCCCTCCACTGCGCCCGCACTTTGGATCGGTTGACGAGCACAGAGCTTTCAGTGCACATCCAGCAACTCCTTGAGCTGCCTGGGAAAATCGAAGAGATCCTGGCAAACGGTGAAGTAATAAAGGAATGGGCCGAGCGATATCGTGACGCTCAAGACTTCCTGTACTTGGCACGTGGGACCCTGTATCCGATCGCGCTGGAGGGAGCGCTGAAGCTCAAGGAGATATCCTACATCCATGCTGAGGGTTACGCAGCTGGAGAAATGAAGCATGGACCGATCGCGTTGATCGACGAACGGCTTCCCGTGGTCGTTCTTATGCAGCGCGGGGCGATCTATGAAAAAATGCTGAGTAATGTTCAGGAGGTAAAAGCGCGCCGTGGGCAGATTCTCGCCTTGATCGAAGGATCTCCTGACGACAAGCTTGGGGCTGTAACTAATCAGCTCGTGATTCCGAGCAGCTCACCATGGCTTGCGCCGATTTTGTTTACGGTACCGCTACAGCTGCTGGCTTACTACGTTGCCGTTCTTAGAGGGACAGACGTTGATCAGCCGCGAAATCTTGCCAAGAGTGTGACGGTGGAGTGATCCTTTGATGAGCCGAGGTTGCCCCGAGTTTGCGCTTGACTCATGATTTCGCCCTTGACTAAAATGCCATTGAATCGGGATGCCTAATCCATGCCAGCATCGCTGGGCTGTTCCCCAATGCTCGAGGCCACAGGATTTTGGAGAAGGAATGGGTCCGAATTCAACGTGTTGTTGATCAAGGTAGCGCGTCAGATGCTCAGTCATGATATTCATGCGGCGATCGACGTAGAGGAAGTGAAGACCGTGGCAGTTGCTGTAGGGATCGGCCGAGAAAGGGCCGATGCGGCCTGGCAGCGCTTTATTCGCGCGGCACAAGCGGGACCTCATAAGCGGGTTCATTCTGCGCCATTCTCCAGACAATTCCTATGCACTCGCGCGATGGCACTCTGGGTCACCGCAGGGATAGGCTGGCCGAATGGCCGGGAAGTTCTGTTTGATCCTTGCGGTGTATATTCCGATAGGTTAATGAGCCTTCGGCGAAACGCACGACCCTATGGGCGGTCGCCGAAAACCTTTGGTTGATTCCCCTGCCGTGTTCGTGATTGGTGGAACGTTCCTGAGCCAACACAGAACGAACGGGAGCCCCCTCTTGGCTCTGTGTGCAAGTCAGATTTCTGAATTGCCTGAAGGGCCAATGGGGTGCCCACTTAAAACGAAGCGGTTCATAGCCGACTGCTGACACGACACAGCGCGGGGGCTCCAATCAACTTCGGCATTCCCGGTCTATTTTCCTTTCCTTTCTTTCGCCCTTCTTGTGACTTCAATTCGGTCCGCCGCCATCCTTCCCGATGGAGTATGGCCCTCAACCGATCAGTCTGAACATGACGCGCCCCTTCATCGAAAAGTCCCCATCAAGCCACTAAAACATGTTTTGGGGGAGCATCCGGCCTTGGATGTAGTGGCAATACTGCGATTTGAAAGGAAGAGACGTCATGGGCAACGTTCCATCGGTTGTGCTATTTTTCGTCGGGCTTCTGGTTGGCGGCGGTTGCGGGTACTTGGGCCGTCAGTACTGGCTGGACCGACGGAATAAACAGCTTCAGGATCAGGCCAAGAGCATCATCTCAGATGCCGCCAAAGAGGCTGAGACCATCAAGAAAGAGGCCATCTTGCAGGCAAAGGACACCCTCTTTCAGATGAAGGCCGAGTTTGAAAGGGAGACCAAGGAAACTCGCAAAGAGCTCCAAGCACTTGAGCGGCGTATCCTGCAGAAGGAAGAGAATCTGGATAAGAAGTCGGACTCTCTTGATAAACGGGAAGGCACCATTGCAAAGAGAGAAAAATTAATTCTGCAACAGGAAAAGGAATTGCTCGACCGGGATAAGGACCTGCAGGGTCTCTTGGAGGAGCAGAGGAGGAAACTGGAGAGTCTATCGGGCATCTCGTCGCAAGAAGCCAAAGAGTTGTTGATCCGTACGATCGAAAACGAAGCGCGCCACGATGCTGCTCATCTTGTGAAGAAGATCGAGACAGAAGCCCGCGAGGTTGCCGACAAAAAAGCGAAGGACATTATTTCCCTCGCCGTACAACGGTATGCGGGGGATTATGTGGCCGAAAAGACAGTGTCCGTTGTAACGCTGCCCAACGAAGAGATGAAGGGCAGAATCATCGGTCGCGAGGGGCGCAACATTCGCGCCATTGAGGCCATCACGGGGGTGGATCTCATTATCGACGACACGCCCGAAGCCGTCATCTTATCCGGATTCAACCCGGTGCGACGAGAAGTTGCCCGTGTGTCTTTGGAGCGCTTGATCTCTGACGGGCGTATTCATCCGGCGCGCATCGAAGAGATTGTCGAAAAGGTCAACGCTGAAATTGAAACGACGATCCGGGAATCCGGGGAGCAGGTGGCGTTCGATGTTGGCGTCCACGGAATCCATCCCGAGCTGGTTAAGCTCATCGGCAAGCTGAAGTATCGGACGAGCTACGCTCAGAACGTGCTTCAGCATTCCCGCGAGGTGGCATTCTTGTGCGGCATCATGGCCGCAGAATTGGGGTTAAATGAAAAGCAGGCTAAACGCGCCGGACTGTTGCATGACATCGGCAAGGCCGTCGATCATGAGCTGGAGGGGACGCACGCTCTCATAGGGGCGGATCTGGCGCGTCGGTATGGTGAATCGCAAACGGTCGTTCAGGCGATTGCGGCCCACCACGAAGATGTGCAAGCCGACGACGTGCTTTCGGTTCTCGTTCAGGCTGCGGACGCACTCTCCGGCGCTCGACCCGGCGCTCGAAAAGAGCTTCTGGAAACTTACGTCAAGCGGTTGGAAGACCTGGAGCGCATTGCAACCTCTTTCGACGGCGTTGGGAAAGCTTATGCAATTCAGGCGGGGAGAGAGCTTCGCATTATCGTTGAAAGCGGAATGGTGAGCGATGCCGACGTCGTTCTCTTGAGCCGGGATATCGCGCGCAAGATCGAAAGCGATCTGACCTATCCGGGGCAGATCAAGGTCACCGTCATCCGGGAGACTCGAGCGGTGGATTATGCAAAGTAGGGATTTTTAGGCCTACGCAGGCTCATATTGTCCGGTTTGATGCTGTCTGGCCAGGGGGAGCCTGCCCTTCTGGGAGGCGGAGGCTGGAGCTGCTATGGAGGAGGAGACTTTTGGCTCACGATCGTAACGTCTTCGATGTTCTGGAGGAGCGCGGGTTCATCGCTCAGTCTACCGATAGGAACGAAACCCGGGATCGCCTCGCCTCTTCAGTCACGTGTTACATTGGCTTCGATCCTACCGCAGACAGCCTACATATCGGTAGCCTCGTGCCCATCATGGCTCTGGTGCATATGCAGCGCCATGGCCATCGCCCGATCGTGCTGATCGGGGGTGGGACTGGGCTGGTCGGTGATCCAAGCGGCAAGACGGAAATGCGGCAACTGCTGACAGTCGAGCAGATCCAGGCCAATGCAGCGGCCTTGAAGGTGCAGCTGTCTCATTATCTTGATTTTAGAGAAGAACGAGCGTTGATGCTCAATAACGCGGATTGGCTCGTCGGACTCACTTACATCGGATTCTTGAGAGACATCGGACGGCACTTTAGCGTCAATCGCATGCTTGCCGCTGAAAGCTATCGCATGCGGCTAGAGTCGGGCCTCAACTTTATCGAATTTAACTATATGCTTCTCCAGGCATACGACTTCCTCTACCTTCAGCAGCATCACGACTGTTCGCTCCAGATGGGGGGAAGTGATCAGTGGGGTAACATCGTTGCGGGAATCGACCTGATTCGGCGCAAAGTGGGTAAAGAAGCTTATGCCATCACTTTCCCGCTCTTGACCACCGCCTCCGGTCAGAAGATGGGGAAAACCGCTGCCGGGGCTGTCTGGCTGAGTGCAGAAAGGACGTCTCCCTACGATTTCTATCAATTCTGGGTCAATACCGATGACCGGGACGTGGAGCGCTTCCTGAAGTTGTACACGCTCCTCCCGCTCGCCGAAATTGAGGCGACTAGCAGCCTGGAGGGGCAAGACCTGAATGTCTGCAAGACGATCCTGGCTTTCGAGGTGACTGCTCTGGCGCACGGTCGTGAGCAAGCCCTCTCGGCGCACGAGGCTGCGTCCAAGTTGTTCGGGAGACGGGCGCTACCGGAGGAGGTGCTCCCGTCGAGCACCATTCCGAGAGGATCAGGGGGTCAAGGGGACTCCATTCCCACGACTCGCGTCGAGTCCAGTCGCATGGCTGAAGGAGTGCCCGCTTATGTATTATTCGTGGAAGCGGGACTCTGTGGCTCGAAGAGTGCGGCAAGGAGACTCATCGACCAAGGTGGAGCCTACGTCAACGAGGTCCGACTCACCAGTTCTGATGTCCTTGTGACGCTGAAGGACGCAGATTCGGGGCACATTCTCTTGAGGGCAGGGAAAAAGCATAAGCACCGAATCCAGGTCTCGGGATGAGAAGAAGGGCCGGGAATGGGGAATTGAGGGCGCCTGTCCGTAGACCGGGACCGCCAAAGAGCCGTTTGAAAGGCAGTCGATTTTTTTGTTGACGGGTATGGGTCGGTTAGTATATTAAAGTTTTCCGTTGCTGCTGATGCAGATGCCCACCAAAACAGATGGCCCTGCGAGGCGGCGACAAAAAAAGAGCTTGACAGAGTGTCCTTGTCTGAGATACAAGCTCAATTCCCAACGCGGGAAGCGGAAGTTGTTCTTTGGAAA
>CAZIEW010000023.1:0-66657 GCA_964538515.1 uncultured Syntrophobacteraceae bacterium | reverse complement strand
GCACTTGGCCAAGCTTGAGCCTCAAGGCGAAAAGGAAGTCTCGTTGTAGTACTAGTGCTCCGCCAAAGAGGGTTTACCGGGCAAGAGAACACCCCCCTAACCCCCTCGAGGGGGAAATCAAAGGGGAGCGTCCCTTGCGAAACAAAGTTGACAGAGCACCAGGCTCCGGTTCACTTCTTCTGCGCATCGCATAAAAAAAAGCCGACTCGTTCGAGTCGGCTCACCTTTCACTACTTTCGATTGAGCTGGTCGGGACGAGAGGATTTGAACCTCCGTCCTCTTGCACCCCAAGCAAGCGCGCTAACCAGTCTGCGCCACGTCCCGACAAGCGGAGTCCTTCTAACATCTCTCCCGGAGCGTGTCAAGGAAGATCCCTGCGGCAGTCAAGGGGCTCACGTGATGGTTCAGTGATGCAGTTGAGGACCCTTACGTGTCGCATCCCGTCGGTAAAGTCACGGACGCGCGAAATCCTCAAGCGATGCGACAGCCTCTGCAACCCACCGCCTGCTGCACTCTCATCGCGGTCCTCATCAGGACTTTGACACCGCTGTTCCATGGAAGCAGCTGCTCGTCAGGCTGAGTAATGAAAGAATCCTGCGCATGGATTTTGCTAAACCAAACGGCGAGGCAGCGGAGCGCGAGCGTGGGGATGCTTGATCGCGCGTTGTCTTCATCTGCAATCTGGCACCTCGACCCGATGAGTGATGATTCCAGCCGCTCCGCACTAGCGGGATCGGCTCCCGGCCCCTGATCTGACTGGACCGGCAAGGCGTCAGCACACCTTGGATCCAAACCGAATTCACACATGAAAGGAACCTTGTATGAAACGATTGTTGATCTCCATGCTCACTCTCTCGCTCGTCCTCACCTTTGCGACCTTTACGTTGGCAGCTGACGTCAAAGGCAAGAAAGTCCTGTTCATCGATTCCTACCATGAGGGCTATGAATGGAGCGACGGCATCACCAATGGTGTCAAGCAAGTGCTGGACGGCAAGGGCATCGATCTGAAAATCGTCCGCATGGACACCAAGCGCAATCCGGACGAAGAGTTCAAAAAGCAGGCTGGTGAGAAGGCAAAGGCGGCCATCGACGAGTACAAGCCGGACATCGTCATCGCCGCCGATGACAACGCCTCCAAGTACGTGATCGTTCAGTATTTCAAGGACAGCTCGTTGCCCTTCGTGTTTTGCGGTGTCAACTGGGATGCTGCCATCTATGGGTTTCCCTGGAAGAACGTGACCGGCATGGTCGAGGTTTCTCCAATCCCGCAGCTCATTGAGCAGTTGAAGCCGTTTGCCAAGGGCAGCCGTATTGGCTTCCTCGGGCCGGACAACGAAACGGCCAGGAAAGAAGCGGAAGCCTACAAGAAGGTTTTCGGGATGCAGCTGGTTGAGCATTTCGCGAAAGATTACGACGACTGGAAAAAGGGCTTTGAAGCGCTTCAGGGCACAGCCGATATGCTCCTGATCGAGTCCGACGGTGGTCTCTACAAGGACAAGTCGGCCGACATGAAGGCATTCGCGGAAGCGAGCACGAAGATCCCGAGCGGCACGGCCTACGATTTCATGGCTCCAGTCGCGCTCATTGGGTTCGCCAAGATCGCCGAGGAGCAAGGGGCCTGGGCAGCGGACGCCGCCCTCAAGATCCTCGGCGGTGCGGAGCCGTCGTCCATTCCCATCGCCAAGAACAAGGAAGGGAAGCTGATCATCAATGCACGGATCGCAAAGTCTCTCAATGCAGATATGTCTTATGAGCTGATCCAGTCAGCAGCCCAGGTGATCGAGTAGTCCCCCCATGAGAGGTCAACCCATGAAGCTCAGCCTTAGAACGCGTTTTCTCGCTCCGACCGTCCTCCTCGTCTTGATCGGGATGGCGGCATCGGGGATCATCAGCTACTGGAAAGCCAGCACCGCCCTCGAGGATGCGATCCGCGACCAGATCGTCCAGCTCACCAACTCAACGCAGATCACATTGAATACGTGGATGAGCGACCGGAAAATTGACGTCAACAACTGGTCCGGTCAGAAGATCCTGCAGCAGGCCACGGGGGACTCCTTTGTGGCCATGTCGGCCAGGAAATCGGCCAGTGAGTATCTGGTCAACCTGCAAAAGGACTACCCCTTCTACGAGAACATGTGTGTGGCCAACTCGGCCGGCGACATCATTGCGTCAGCCGATGAGAAGATCATCGGCAAGATCAAGGTTTCGGACCGGCAGTATTTCAAGGAGGCGATGTCAGGAAAGACGTTCATTTCGGGTCCCTTCCAGAGCAAGGCGACGGGCAACCCGGTGGTCGCCATTTCGGCCCCCATCAAAGAAAAGGAAGCGATCGCGGGCATCTTGTTCGGGATCGTCGATCTTGCCTTCGTGAGTGATAAATTCATCAGCGGCGTCAAGATTGGGAAGAGTGGATACGGCTTCCTGATCGATCAGGATGGAATGCTGCTTGCCCATCCGGACCATGCCATGATCCTGAAGACGAATCTCCGAGAGCGCGACTTCGGTGCCAAGCTGATCGAGGGGCAGGAAGGGATGATGGACTACAGGGACAAAGGCAGCGCAATGACCATGGCCTTCAAGAAGCTGACGGTCACCGGGTGGACGCTTGCGTTCACTGCCAGCCAGACGGACCTGCTGGCGCCCGCCATCCAGCTCAGAAACCTCAACCTTGCCGTGGGCGCGACGATGGTCTTGGTGACGATCCTGGTGATTCTGATGCTCGTTCGGGCCACCGTCAATCCGATCAGCAGGATGGTTGAGGAACTGACCGAAGCGGCAAGCCAGGTCGCCGTGGGCTCCGAGCAGGTATCCAACTCCAGCCAGCAGCTGGCTGAAGGCGCCTCGGAACAGGCCGCATCCATCGAGGAGACATCGTCTTCTCTCGAGGAGATGTCCTCGATGACACGCCAGAACGCGGAGAACGCGGGCGAGGCGCGCACGATGACCGGAGAAGCCAAGGCACAGCTCGACGAAGTGAATCGCAAAATGGACGAGATGGTGAAGGCGATTGAGGAGATCAGGCTCTCCAGCGAGGAAACCAGCAAGATCATCAAGACCATTGACGAGATCGCGTTTCAGACCAATCTGCTGGCCCTGAACGCAGCAGTGGAGGCGGCCCGGGCGGGTGAGGCAGGGGCCGGGTTTGCCGTCGTTGCCGACGAAGTCCGAAACCTGGCGATGCGAGCCGCCGAAGCCGCCAAGAACACGTCTTCGCTTATCGAAACCACCGTCCGCGCAGTCAAACGGGGCAGCGACCTAACCGAGGCAACGCGCGACGCCTTCCGGAGCAACCTGACCATCTCCCAGCGGGTCGGCGAGCTGGTCGAGGAGATCGCGGCGGCCTCATCCGAGCAGGCTCAGGGAATCGAGCAGATCAACCGGGCGGTCGGCGAGATGGACAAGGTGGTGCAGAGCGTGGCGGCCAATGCCGAGGAATCTGCCAGCGCATCCGAAGAAATGAGTGCCCAGGCTGTTCACATGAAATCGGTGGTCAATGGCCTCATGGGTCTGATCACAGGCGATCGGGCTCAGATCGCTCCAGCAGGCCCTCCCAATCCGGATCTTCGAGCAGTTACGAAGCGACCTGCTCGTCAGAGCACGATGGCGCAGTCCGCGAAGCAGGAGACCGCCTTGCCGCAAACAAGGCTTCTGAGCGGTGGGAATTCGGGTAAACCTTTTCCGGATGAGACCTTGGAGTCGTTTTAGTGCTCCGTGACACAGATGGTGCCGCGCAACACCCCCCAACCCCGCTTGAAGGGGAAACCCAAAGGGGGGTGTTGCACACGATACCACCATAACAGAACATTAGCCCGAAAGATCCCTCACATCCGCTCGGGACGAACCGAGCCCAGGTTCGACCCGAGCGCAAGAAAGAGTGACGCCCATGGGCTCGACGATGACTCCTTCCCGCTCGAGCGATTCTCGGACGAGGCGAGCGAGCTCCAGGGACGTCGGCGTGTCCCCATGGATACACAGGGTTTGAGCGTCCATGGGAATGCTCGATCCGTCGATGGCGATGACCCTGCCTTCCTTGACCATTCGTACAGCCCGCTCCGCAGCCTCCCTCGGGTCGTGAATGACCGCGCCGGGAAGCTTTCTCGACACCAGCGCGCCGTCGGCGGTGTACGCCCTGTCGGGGAACGCTTCGAACACGATTTGGATGCCCTCCTCGCGCCCGATTTGGGCCAGGTACTCCCTGTTGCCTGCCGCCAGAGTCACCAAAAGCAGCTTCGGATCGACCGCTGCGATCGCCTGTGCAAGGGTGCGCAGCAGGGATTCGTCGGCGGCCGCCACGGTGTAGAGGCTCCCGTGGGGCTTCACGTGCTGCAGCTTGACCCCGTGTACGTCGCAGAAGGCACGGAGTGCGCCGACTTGGTAGATCACATCGTCTCGGATTTCGTCCGGGCTGCAATCCATCTGCCTTCGGCCGAACCCAAGCCGGTCTGGAAAACCGGGGTGCGCGCCTACGGATACCCCATGAGCCGTCGCCAGCTCGACCGTGCGGCTCATGACCCGCGGGTCGCCCGCATGAAACCCGCAGGCGATGTTTGCGGAGGTGACGAAGCGGATGACCTCCGAGTCCCTTCCGAGGGTGTAAACGCCATAGCTCTCGCCCATGTCGCAATTGAGATCGATCGTTTTCATGGCACAGTCCTCGATAAAGGCTACGTTACGCCGGACGACCGCCAGGGAGATGGCTCGGACGGTTTCCATGGCGCTCATGGACTCTCCTCGAAGCGAAGGCATTCGTCAAACCGGCGATGTCGCTTGCTCCCGCAGTCTTCGGAAGCGGTACTCGTGCTTCAGATAAATCGCTCTGGCCTCCAGAAGGTCGATGGCTTCGAACCGGACCCGGTTGCCCGGCAGCAGCTGTGCCGCCAACGGCAGGTCGAACGACGCCACGGTTCCGATCTTCACATACCCTCCGGTGGTTTGGGCGTCGGCCATCAGGATGATCGGCTGACGGTTGCCCGGCACCTGGATCGCGCCGGCCACGACGCCATCGGAAATGATGTCGGCCGCGTCGCGGTGACGGATTTCAGGACCGTTCAGCACGCATCCCATGCGGTCGCAGCGTTGCGTGACTCCATAGGGGCGCGTCAAGAAGGAAGCCATTCCCTCCTCGGTGATCCGATCGTCCTGGGGACCAAGAACGACCCTGAGGATCGGCTCCGCTGTGTAGACCGGAATGAGTCGGCTCGGGATTCGATCGATCGGGATTCCTTGCGTTGGGATGCGTTGCAGGACATCGCCACGTCGCAAGGACCGTCCTTCGTAGCCTCCGAAACCGCCCCTCAGGTACGTCGACCGGCTTCCCATGACCACGGGAACATCCACGCCGCCCGCGAGAGCAACGTAAGCGCGGCATCCGAGGCGCGAAAAATCCAAGGTGAGAAGGTCGCCGGACTCGGCCGCGTGCCGGGTCCAGTTGGCAAGAGGTGCCCCGTTCAAATGGGCCCCCAAGTCCGCGCCGGTGAGCGCGAAAAGGGTGCTGCTAAGGAATTCGGCCTTGAGACCGCCGAGTGTGACTTCGATGGCGGCGGCGTTTTCGGGGTTGCCCACGAGGAGGTTTCCGATCCTCAGAGCGAATCGGTCCATGGCGCCGGATACGGGAACGCCACGGTCCTGGTAGCCGTAGCGGCCCAGATCCTGAACGGTTGAGAGCGGTCCCGCGTCAAGGATTCTGATGGCTTTCAAACGCATCCCTCGTGATGGGAAGGAACCTCAGATGAACGCCCGGGCTGATGAGGAAGGGGTCGCTGCGGGTCGGGTCAAACAGTCTGAGGGGCGTTCGCCCGATCAACCGCCATCCCCCTGGGCTTTCAACGGGATAGATCCCCGTTTGCCGATCCGCGATACCCACGCTGCCCGCCGGCACCTTCTGTCGCGGCTCAGGGAGTCTCGGCGTGTGGAGACGCTCGTCGAGACCTCCCAGATAGGGGAATCCGGGTGCGAATCCGATCATGTAAACGTGGTAAGCAGGTGCGCTGTGGAACGCCACAACCTGGTCTGTCGTCAGACCATGGAGCGTGGCCACATCCTCCAGGTCCGGCCCCAAATCCCCTCCGTAACACACCGGGATTGTAATCGTTTCTGGCTCTGTCGACGCCGCGGTCGCCGTGGAGCCGAACTGCCGCTCGATGAGGATTAGCAGCTGCTCGAACGAGCAATCCCAAGGGTCGTACTGGATGAGAAGGGAGCGATAAGTGGGAGTCATATTCACAATCCCAGGCGGGCTCAACGTCTTCAGGGTTTTGAACAACGCGTGGACCCGGTCGTTGACGGCCTGGTCAATTTCGTTCCCGATCTCAACGCTGACGGCCGTTTCGCCGCACGGAAGTACCCGGGGCCATCCCGTGCTGCCACCCATCATCAACTTCGATCTCACCTCCACCTCACCTCCATCGCACGTCACAGCCCGAGAAACCTTCATGTGAAACGACTTTTCCCGCGAGAGGCTGCTGCACGGGAAGCTCGCACGCGCGGCCCTTGGGGCTGATCAGGAATTTGAGGGTCTTTCGCACCTTCTCAGAGAAGATTTTCGTCGAATACAGCTTGCCGACCACGCGCTTGCTGATTTCAGCCAGGGTCGGATACGGATGAACGGCCGCCCTCAAGACAGCCGGCTTCACTTTCCCATTGAGAGCCGCAACCCACTCGCTGATGAGGTCTCCCCCGTGCGGCCCCAGGATCTGGACTCCCAGACGGCGCTCCCGCTCATCAGGAAGCATCTTGATCCGGCTTAATTCGTGACCTTCCGCAAGGCTCCGGTCATTGCCCGCCATCTCCTCCGTCAAGACCGAATAGGCGATGCCCGCCTCCCTGGCTCGTTTCTCGTTCATGCTGATACTCGCCAGCTCGAGGCTGTTATACGTGCACCAGGGGAAGAAGGTGTAGTTGGCCTTCCGTGGAAGATGAAGCACGGCGTTGCTGACCAGGATACTGCCTTCGTAGCCCGCCGCTGGGTGAACTGGTAGGCCCCCGTCACGCCCCCCGCCGCAACCGTCAGCCCAGCAGCGGCGCCACCTAGAATACCGATATCGAAATCATACTTGTCGCCCATCCTCGACCTCCTATCCTACTAGAACGCGAGAGGCACGCGAAGATTGCCTTTTCGTCAAGATAAGACGTCAGGGCGAGGAAGATACTCCGCCCGCATCATTGAGAGGATCTATAATATGAAGTCTCGATGTTTGGAACGGTGAAGAACCGGAAAAATCTTTTGGTATTCAGGGGCGAGTTTGTTAGAAAATCGCGATGGATCTTGGAGCTGCGTTGATCCCTGATGCAGTCGGCATCTTGGCGTTGCCTGAACAGAGAGAGGAGTGTTCCATGGGAAGAGAAGCGAGATATTTGCATGCCTTTCGGCAGATCGGCAAAGCGCTCAACACGACCCTTTCCGTCGAGCAGCGGCTCAAAGTCATGGCCCAGGGAATGGTCTTGGCGCTTGGGATCAAGGGGAGTACCATCCGCCTTCTCGATGAGGAGTGTAAAACCCTCGTGCTCGCAGCTTCCTGCGGGTTGAGCGACCAATATTTTGAAAAGGGTGATGTGCTGCCGGAAAAGAGCGTTTCCGATGCCATGCTCGGACAGGTCACGTTCATCAAGGATGCCCGGCATGATCCGCGAATCCAGTACCCGGAGGCCGTGGAAAGGGAGGGGATTGTCTCGATCCTGGCTCTGCCCATCAAGGTGAGGGGGGAGGTCAAAGGGGTGCTGAAGCTCCACGCGACCGAAGAGCGGGATTTCTCGGCGGAAGAGATCGAATTTGCATCCTCCCTTGCGGAGCAGGGGGGCCTGGCAATTGAAAATGCACGGCTCTATGAGCAAAAATGCCAGGAGCTCCAGTACCTGAGGGCTATCACCGAAGTGTCACGCGCCGTTGGGTCCACGTTGGAAGTCCCGCAGATCCTGGATCTCATCGTGAAAAGAGCCATCCAGGTCCTCGGGGTGAAAGGGTGCTCCCTGGGACTCCTCAATCCTCACACCAAACAGTTGGAGCTTGCGCAGTCGCAGGGCTTGAGCCTTGAGTATCTGCAGAAAGGTCCCATTGAAATGGATCGGAGCATCGCGGGCAGCGCGAAGGGCGAGGTGGTCTGGATCGAGAATGCAGCCGCGGATCCACGGGTTCAGTATCCCGAGTGGGCCAAACGGGAAGGCATCGCCGCCATCCTGTCGGTCCCGATGTTCCTGAGGGACACGGTCGTCGGTGTTCTTAGGCTCTATTGCTCCACGTCCCGCAAGTTTTTGGATTCTCAAATCGGGTTTGCCCAGTGCTTGGCGCAATTTGGCGCCTTGGCGCTCCAGAATGCAAGCTTCTACGAGCGCATGAAGGCGGACAATCAGCCGACCCTGGAAGGCTTTTACGTGTTCAAAGAGGGGGCTGGACTCTGATGGCGCCTAAGACGATCGACTTCAACATCCTTTTCCTGCCAGAGGGTATTGAGCCAGCCGTTGAGCCTGAGCCGGGCTTCGCCGTCTTCGATCGCGTTTTCAAGCAATGGCTCGCTCACGGGATGCTGCTTCACGCGCACCATGATGGGGATGCTTTTACTGCATAGGAAAGTCCACAACCCTGGTGCTCCCTGGGGGTAGACAATCGTGACATCCAAAATCGAGCGGACCTGGCGACCCATGCAGCCCAGGACGACGGCAATGCCCCCTGCCTTCGGACGTAGCAGATGACGATGGGGGGAGTGTCGTTCCTTCCTTTTCTTCTCCGTGAATCGGGTTCCTTCCACGAAATTCATCACGGTGACCGGAGACTGGCGGAATTTCTCGCAGGCCTTCCGCGCTGCGGCCATGTCATGCTCGGTGGAGCCCGTCCGCTTCATGAAGGGGAAGTCCAGGGCCCACCATGCCAACCCAAGCAGCGGGACCCACATCAGCTCTTTTTTGATGAAGAACTTGAGCATCGGGATCTTGCCGTGAAAGACTTTTTGCAGGACGACGATGTCTACCATGGTTTGATGGTTGGCGATCAAGATGTACCAGGCGTCGGGGCTCAAGCCATCCAAGCCCTGGACGTCCCATCGGATGGACTTGGTGAGGTCCAGTCCGAGGCTGTTCAGCCACACCCACCGTTGCGCCAGTGCGACCAGGATCCGCCCGCAGCCCTTGCGCCAATCAGCTACGGGAACAAGCAGCTTGAGCACAGAAACCGCAAACAGGGGTATGCACCACAAGATCGTGTTCAGGGCGACAAAGGCGAGCGAGAGAGCCCCTCGAATGGGAGAAACGAGCGGTTTGAGCATGTGAAGTCAACCTCGCATGTTGTGAGGTTCCGGGGGGACAACATGATATCGCTTTCAGTGGCACCACCGGGAGATGCCGCGGGAATCACCCGGATGGCACGAGCGCTCTCAACCAAAGACGGAAAAAGGGCGGTTGCTCAATTCGCGGCTTATGTTACCATTCTTTCCTGCGATCCTGGAGCCCTAGTTTGCCTCTGTACCATTGGATGCCGAGCGGAATGTACTATCAAGCTTTTCGCATCAATGTGATTGCCCTGACCCTGATCGCCCAGGTGTACCTGCTCGTTCGTTGTCTGAAGGCTGTCCGTTCTTGGGGGAGCTCCGCTCGCACGAAGCTCTGGCAGTGCATTGTGGTCGGGACACTGCTTGGGTTTCTTCTTTTCATGAATGTCGTCCTTCTGGTTTGGCCCGCTCCCCGGATCGACCCACCTCCGCCCATCCGTTGGCTGCTATTCTACCTCCCTGCGATCTGGAGCTCCGGATCCATCTTCGCCGCCCTTGTCCTGCTCTTGTTTCCATTGATCGCTGGAATTGGCGGGGTGGCCACGCGACTCCAGCGTACCTTTTGGGGGCAGATGGAATTCAGTGAGCCGCCCGACCCGGATCGTCGGCGGTTTCTGCAGGTCAGCGTGGGAACGCTGGCGACGGCCCCTTTTGTGCTGTCCGGCTACGGGACGTTGTACGCGGCGCGTGCCTATGAGGTGAGGGAAATCCATGTACCCTTCGGCAGAAAGCTGCGGGTGGTCCAGCTGACGGACATTCACGCCGGCATTTATATGACGCGACGGGATATGAGACGTTATGTGGACCAGGTTAGGGAGCTCCAGCCGGATCTTTTTGTGCTGACGGGGGATTATGTCTCGAGCTCGATCGACTTCCTGCCAGGCTGCCTGGAGGAAATGGGGCGCGTCCGCGCCCGATACGGGACATGCGCCATCCTGGGAAACCACGACCTGTGGTACGGGAAGGCTATATCACTGCGGAAGACCTTCAAACGGCACCGGATCCCGCTTCTCGTGAACCGGCACCGGGTGATTGAAACCGACCAGGGTCCCTTTGCGGTGGCCGGGATCGACGACCTGCGATCGGGCTTCCCCGACTTGGGAGCCGCCCTGAAAAACCTGGACAGCGCCACGCCGGTCCTTCTCCTCTCTCACCGCCCGGAAATCTTTCCGGAAGCGGCATCCCGTGGCGTTCGGTTGACCTTGGCCGGGCACTACCACGGAGGCCAAATCAAGCTGCCCCTCCCGGGTGGGGCGATCAGTCTCGCCCATTTCCGCACGACCTATGTCGAGGGGCTCCATCGCATTGCCGCATCCTACCTCTACGTGAGCGCCGGAATTGGCACCACCTTTACCCCGGTGCGGCTGAATGCGCCCCCAGAGGTAACCGTGGTCGAGTTGACCATGTAGGCCGGATTAAGCCGAGCGCTCGTATGGAAGCTGCAATCAGGGGGCATGCGGCCGCTACAGCACGGCGAAGGTCGTCCGTCATGCGAACGTGATGCCGGATGCCGGATAAAGGCCCTTACGGCTGCGCACTCGTTCCATCCAGCATCCGGAATCCGGCACCAAGCATCGATCTCTTGCAGGTGCAAGACCCTTGCCGCGTCGCACTAGAATTTCGATTTCAGGGCGCGCGTGGTCTTGACCATCCAGATACGACCACCTCGATCGCTGTCGTATTCCTTGTCGAAATTGCCCTTGTGACCCTCGTTGCGCACCCAGCCGAGATTAAGGTCTTCGACCTCGGTGAAGTACCCCTCTTTCTCTATCTTGAGGACGGAGCGTCTTTCAATGTCGAAGTCAAACGTGAGGGGTGTGAAACCTTTGCTCACTCCGTCGACATAAACTTCAGCCCCCGAAGGAACCGTCGAAAGGGTGATGAATCCTCGCGAGGCCGTGCAGCCGACGACCATGAGCAAGACACACGCTAAGACCAAGAAACCGGCGCCCCTTTTCATCGTGTGAACCCCCCTCCTTTCTGTGATCGAGAAACGTCAGACTTATGGTTTGTGGTGACCCTCCATTGTGCCATACTAGTGATCTCATGGGACTTTTACCCTAATACAAAGGACACCGCCAGGAACAATTGCAGGGAGAGGTTCGTTTCTGAAACAAATGCATCAGGAGGTACGCCATGCGCAGTTTTGGCTCCGACGCCGGTGCCCCTCGACCGTTTGGAGGCAGAATTCTGGGTTTTCGGGGAGCGGTCGCATCCGAGCACACGCTATCGGCTCAAGCTGGGATGGACATGCTCAAACTGGGCGGCAATGCTTTCGATGCGGCTGCGGCCGCGGTGTTTGTCGAGCAGCTGGTGAACCCGCATATGGTGACGCTCGGGGGAGAGTGCCCCATGCTCCTGTACGTGGCGAGTGAGCGCCGTGTTGTGTGCGTGAACGGCAACACCCTGGCCCCGTTGCGCGCCACACGCGAGGCGTACATCAAACGGGGGATTGCGGAGGTTCCGTCCGAAGGGGCTCTCGCTGCCGGGCCCCCCGCATCCTTTGCCGCGTTGGTGGATGTGCTGTCGCGCTACGGATCGTTGCCGTTGGAGATCGTTCTCGAGCCGGCCCTCATCCTGGCCAGGGAGGGTTTCCCGCTTCACGAGGGCATTCTTTTCATGCCGGGGTTTGGCGTGTCGGACAATCGCCGAAAATTCCGGGAGGACTGGAAAGGATCCGGTGAGGTCTACCTGCACCCGGACGGCTCGCTGCCCCCTGTCGGTGACCGCTTGATCAATGCGCCCTTATCAGACCTTCTCCAGACGATGGCAGACGTGGCCAGGCGGGCTCCGAGCCCAAAGGAGGGGCTCCAGGCGGCACGGCGGGAGTTCTACCAGGGGGATGTGGCTCGCGCGATCGACGGGTTCATCCGTGAGCGAGAGGGGTTCCTGTCTCGGGAGGACATGGCGTGCTTTGAGACTCGGTTCGAGGAGCCCGTATCGTGCCCCTTTGGGGATGCTACCGTGTACAAGTGCGGCCCGTGGTCCCAGGGGCCTGTGCTCCTGCAGCTGCTTCGGCTCCTCGATGGGCTCGACCTCAAAGCGATGGGGCACAATTCGGCCGATTACATCCATGCCTGGGTCGAGGCGGCAAAGCTTGCCTATGCGGACCGTGAGCAATACTATGCCGACCCAGAACAGGTGGCGGTGCCCGTGACGGAGCTGCTGGACCCGGCCTACGCGGCTGTGAGGAGGCGGCTGATCGACATGCAGAGGGCGAATGGCGGCCACCGACCGGGTGATCCGCTGACCGGCCGAGCTCTCTTGCCTGAGGATCGCGTCTTCCGTTTCGAACGCTGGGGATACGGCACGGTTCACGTGGATGTCGTGGACGCCATGGGCAATATGGTGGCCGCAACGCCGAGCGGAGGCTGGATTTCCGGGAGCGAGGTTCTTCCTGCCACGGGTTTTCCGCTCACCACGCGGCTCCAGACGTTTTTCTTGGATCCGGGTCACCCCAATGCCCTGGCTCCGGGAAAACGGCCCCGGACCACGCTGAGCCCGTCGCTTGCCTTCCGGGGCGGCCGCCCCTGGATGGTGTTCGGGACGATGGGCGGCGACCAACAGGACCAGTGGGCGAGCCAGTTTTTCCTGAATCGAGCCGTCTTTGGCATGGGCCTTCAAGAAGCCATCGAGGCGCCTAAAATTACGTGCGATCACATACCGGGGACCTTCGCGCCCCACGACGCGCATCCCTTGCGGGTGAGGCTGGAAAGCCGAATTGGCGGCGGGGTCGTGGAGGAGCTCTGCAGGCGCGGACACCGAGCCGTCCTGGATGGAGACTGGACGGCAGGGTTCCTCTGCGGCGTTTCTCGCACGGAGATTGGGCTGCTGGAGGCGGGCGCCGATCCGAGGGGGGCCAAGGCGGGTGTGTTTCCAGCCTGTGCTCTGGCGTGGTAGAAGGCCGTGTCCGCCGGAAGCACGGCAGGCCAAACAGCCTGCCGGCTTTTCCGGGGGTCTAGCTTGCTCACGTCAATCAATACACGAGAGTCGAGGTAGCCGTCAGGATCTCTTGAGTCAGTGCGGCCGCGGCGGTGGGAACAGCGCCCTCTATGAGGTCGGATTCCTCGATCTTGCGCTCCCGGATGCAGGGCACGCACACCAGGATCTTGCCGCCCTGGCTCACGAAATTGTCGACGAGACTCTTGAGCGGCGGCAGGCCCACCGCGGGCACATGATCCAGGAAGCCCTTCTTTGCCAGAAAAACGGAGGTGCCCTGCAGGGCGACCACGGCTTCGACTTCCATGGCTTGAGCCGCGGTGGCCAGCACGAAAGGAAAAGATGCTCGCTCGGGGTCTTCAGCGCCGTGAGTCACGATGTAAACGATTTTTTCTTGTTCAGCCATTGGTTGATCTCCTCTCAGGGGAATGCTCCCCATGTTCGGGTGTGGTGCTGGATGGCCGCGGCCGTCAGGCATAGCGCGCCACAAGGGTTGAAAGGTCCTCCGCCTGCACCCCCGCTCGGTGCAGATTTGCCAGGCAGATGGGACACATGGCAACGACGGGGGCCCCTGTTGCCTTGAGCTCCTCGACTCTTCTTTCGAGGATTTCAGCGGTGAGCCTGGGTGATACCGATTCCGCCGGTCCGCCGCAGCAGCTTGTGAAAACGCCCGAGCTTCTCACCGGCGCATGGCCGATGCCGAGGTTTTCGATGACCTTCCTCGGAGCGTCCGACAGCTCGAGGTACCTCCCGTAGAAGCAGGGATCGTGGAGCGTGACCGTTTTGTTTCCATCGTTTGCGGTGACTTTCGAGAGCTCGAAGTAGGTCTTCACCTGAAAGCTCTCCCCCGTGACCTTGGGGTAGAGCACCTTCATGGCGTAGGTGGTGTGGGGGTCCACCGTGATGAGCTTCTCGATGCCCTTCGCCTTGAGCGTTTTCGCAACGAAGGAGGCGTGGCGGGCAAAGCCCTCCTCATCCCCCAGGTCGTGGAGCAGGATGCCGCTGTAGTGGTCCAGCTCGGGTCGATAGAAGAAGTCAACGTTGGATTTGACCAGGATCTTGTGAATGTCCCGGACCATGGAGTCGAATTTTATCCTTTCCCGGTTCGTCGCCATGAGCCTGAATCCCAGACCGACGAGAAAGGACGGGACGTATTTCCCCAGCCCGACGTAGCGCGCCCAGAAGCTGTCTTCTAACCGGGCGAGTCGCTTGGTCGTCTGCTCGATATAGGGAATGGACTGGTACATGAGCCCGGTGAAGAGCATCGCGTCGCCTTCCCGCCGAAGAGGCATGTTCTGCCACCATCGGTTGAGGAGCGAATTGGGGGCGCCGAACGGGTTGCGTGTCTTGCGCACGTTTGCCGCGATGAGGTCGATGATGACTTTGGGATCATACATGGGAGTGGTTCCTCCAGTGCTTGAGGGCGAAACGTCTCAGTCCGAGGATGAGCTCACCGGGGCTCGCGCCCCTGGGGCATGTCTGAGTGCACAGGCCGCAGTGGAGGCAGCGCCAGAGATCCTGAGCATTTGCGAGGATTCTCTCCTTCGCGCCCACCTGGGCATAGCGGATCATCTTCCTTGGGAAGTGCTCGTCAATGAGCGGGCAGATGGCGGCACACGTTCCGCAGTTGAAGCACTCGAGGGTGGTTTCGACCCCACAGCGCTTCAGTTCTTCAGCAAATTGAGGGTAAACCAGGGCCATGTTCAATCCTTTCCCAAGAAGGGGCCTCCCGCCTCATTCCGTCGTCCCCACATGGTTGTATCGAAAGTAGCTGCCATCCTTCTCCCCCTCGGCGACCTCGCCGTATTTTTTCATCGTGGCCACAATCCACAGGGTCCGGCTGGTGTCCAGTCCCGTGGCTTGAGCGAGCTCGGGGATCGTTCCGGGACCGTCCAGCAGGGCGCTGCGAACGGCATCCATCGCCTTCTTGTGCTCCTTCATCCTTCGGGAAGCCTCCTCGATGAGGGATCTTCGGGATTCCCGGAGCGCCTTGAGGGCGTCTTTCCTGCTCCGTTTCTGTTCTTCTGTGACGCTCATGAAACAACCTCACTCCAAGCTCGAGACACCGCATTCCCTCACGCCGCCAAATCGCCCGCGACGATCATGTCCACCATGGCCTCGTATTGTTTGAGGGTCCAGCCCTTGACTTCGATGGCGTTCTCCGGGCAAACGGCGACACAGACGCCGCACCCCATACACAGGGCCGGGGCGACCTGGGCCTTCTTCACCTTGCGTCCTTCAGCGTCCTCCATCTCGACGAGGGTCAGTGCCCCCTCCTTCAGACACGCATCGACGCAAGCTCCCGTGCCCACGCACTTTTCGAGGTCCACCTCGGCAACGAAGGGATCCAGCTCGATGAAACCGCGGGCAAGCAGGGCCGACGCCTTGACCGCTGCGGCCGATGCCGCGGCGGAGGCTTCCCCGGAGTCCATCGGCGCCTGGCATGTCCCCGCAAGGAGGATGCCCCCAACGGAGAGCTCAACAGGGCGCAGCTTGGGGTGTACCTCGAGCAGAAACCGATCGGAGCCCACGGGGATTTTCATCATCTCCACCAGCCTTGAAACGTCGGCGGGCTCCATCCCGACGGCAAGCACCACCATGTCGGCCGGAATCTCCATTTCTTCCCCAAAGGTGAGCGTATCCTTGACTTTGACCCGAAGCGGGTAGCCTCCGGAGCGAGGGCTCTTCGTGACCTCGGGGGGACTGTCTGCCTCGAAGCGCATGAAAAGCACTCCATTCTTCGCCGCCTCGCCGTAAAGCTCTTCCTGGCCCCGCCCATACGCCCGGATATCCCTGTAGAGCTCCGCAACGGCGGTGCCCGGGTATTTCTTCCGGACTTCGTTGGCCGCATGAAGGGTCGCGCTGCAGCATGTTCGGGAGCAGTACTCATTGAGGGAGCCGTCTTCGTTTTCTTCGTGTACTCCGGGAATCTGGCGGCTGCCCACGCAGTGGATCATGGCGATACTGCGAATCTTCCGGCCGTTGATCTCGAGGAGCTCACCGCCATTCTCGGCCTCCGCCAGGAGACGCAGGAATTCCTGGAGCGTGACGACTTCCTCGCTCTCGACGTATCCGTATTCACCGCTGCGCGGCTTGTAAGGGGTGAACCCGGTTGCGAGCACCACGACCCCGGTGTGGATGGTTGATGAGCTCGACTGCAGGGGGATCTCGCCCGCCATGACTCCCACGAACGGAGCGAATTCACGAGGGCCTATTGCCAACCTTCTTGCCGCCTCGATCTTTTCCAGATCTTCGGGGGATTCCGGCGGCGCCTGGGTCACCTGGAGCCTGAAGTCTCCGAGCGTGCCCTCAAAGCCGGTTACTCGGGCGCAAGGAATCACCGTGATGAGCGGATGGTTGAGAACGCCCTGGGCGAGTGCCGAGATGACGTCCGAAGCACGTTCACCCGTTGGGGAGAGCGAAGCCAGCTGGGCCGTCCTGCCCCCAAGGAACGGCGACTTTTCCACGACTGTCACCTCGATGCCGCGCTCAGCCAGGTCCTTGGCGGCTTTCAGGCCCGCGATGCCAGCCCCCACGACGGTCACGTGTCCGCGGGCTTCCATTCGTAGGGGCTCGAGCGGCTCCATTTGTCCGGCCTTAGCCACGGCTGCGGCCACAAGCCGGGTCGCCTTCTCAGTTGCCTCGGGTCCGTGGTGCACCCAGCTCACCTGCTCCCGGATGTTTGCGTGCTCGTAAAGGAAGGGATTGATGCCCGCGCGTGTGAGCGCGCTTCGGAAGGTCGCTTCATGGAGGCTCGGAGCACAAGATGCCACGACCACGCGGTCCACGGCGCCGCTCTTGATATCCTCCATGATCAGCTCCTGGCCGGGGTCCGAGCACATGAACATGTTGGCCCGGGACACGGCAACGCCGGGTATGCTTTTGGCTCTTTCGCAGACTTCGGCGACGTCCACATGGTCGGAGATGTTCCCCCCGCAGTGGCAGATGTAGACTCCGACTTTCCGGCCGGGCCGAGCCTCGGCCGCCTTCGTTTCATCCTTCATCGCTGATTCTCCGTCTTCGTGTCTCATGCGACGGCCCGCTCATCCAGGGAGCGCAGGAAACGGGAAGCTTCCATGGCTGCCGCGCCCGCTTCGATGATGCTGTCGACGATGTCTTTGGGCCCGGCGGCGGCTCCGGCCACGAAGATGCCTTCCTCGGTGGTGAGGGTCGGAGCGAGCTTGGGCGAAACCGTGCGAATGAATCCGTCCTGGGCCGTGCCCACACGGCATGAGCTTTCCGGGCTCCAGCCGGGGATCATCCCCAGGGATAGAACGGTCAGGTCGTGCTCGGCAACGGTCACACCGCCCTCCGCTTCCTGGAGCTCATAGCGCAGCTGCGTCTTGCCGTCTTCCCCTTCGCGGATGGAGGCGACCTTGGCCTTGACGAACTGGATTCCCATGGCCATGGCGTTTTGGAAGAACTGCTCGTAGCCCTTGCCGAAGGCCCGAATGTCTATGTAATAGATCGTGATATCCGCCAAAGGCAGAGCGCCTGAGAGGAGCATCGCCTGTTTGATGGCGTACATGCAGCACACGCGCGAGCAATAGGGTATCCCCATGCTCTTGTCGCGGGATCCCGCGCACTGAATGAAGGCAATGGAATCCGGCTCCTTGCCGTCCGAAGGCCGGAGAACTCGGTTGTAGGGACCGTGCGGGGCGAGGAGCCTCTCCATTTGAAGGGCCGTGATGACGTTGGGGATGGCTCCGCTGCCGTACTGCTGCTTGTTCTCAATCGGCGTGATCTCGTAGCCCGTGGCCGTAATGACCGTTCTCGATTCGATGACGAATTCCTCAGGCTGCTGGAAGTAATCCACCGCTCCCGCAGGACACACCTTTTCGCACTTGCCGCACAGGATGCAGTTCTCGACATCCAGGAGGGCGATCTGGGGAATGGCATTGGAGAAAGGGACGTAAGCCGCTTTGCGGGCTGAAAAGCCTCCCTGCTCCTCATCCGGTACATAAACCGGACACGCGTACTCACACTGCCGGCATCCGATGCACTTGTCCGCGTCGACATAGCGAGGCTTTTGGATCACGGCTGCGCTGAAGCCCTCAGCGCCGCTTCCCGAAAGCGATTGCAGCTCGCAAAAGGTTAAAAGCGTAATGTTGGCATGGTGAGCGGCGGCCGCCATCTTGGGTGTGGTGATACAGCTGGAGCAGTCCAGGGTGGGAAACACCTTCGAAAGGCGGATCATCTTGCCGCCGATGGAAGCATCCTTTTCCAGCACGGCTACCTTGTAGTCCTGGTCGGCCAGATCCAAAGCCGCCTGGAGCCCTGCGATGCCTCCCCCCAGTACCAGCGCGTCAAATGCTAATGATCGTCTCGTGTCCATGCGCGTCCTCATGTCCTTCGGCGCTCAGCCGGTCATCAAACCGCCTGAGCGACCGGAGGTTGCAGCTGTTCCCGGCCCGGAGGCCCGAGCTCCGCGATGAGCTCGTTCATCTGGCGGACTTCGTTCACGAAGGCCCGCGTGCAGACCGTGCAGATGGAGGTGAGTCTGATCCGGCGGATGTCCAGACCCCTTTCCTTCATCAGGGCGTAGACCTTGTCCATTCGCTTGGCCAGCGCTTCGTAGGCCCCTTCGTAGGGACACTCCACGCCGCACGACATGATGATGATGCCCGATATCCCCTTGGCAAAGCAGTCCAGGTAGAAGCGCTCAGGAAAAAGCACCGGCGCTCTGACGCGGAGGATGTACGTGTTGGCCGGATAGCTCATGTGCGCCTGCCCCACGGCGTTGGCACCCGGATAGGCACAGCTCTCCGTTGCCAGGATCAAGATCTTGCCCTGCTGACGGTCTGGAGTCATGGAGCGTTCCTCTCTTGGGCGGGCGGGCGCGTTTGGTCCCGAGCCCGCCGGTCCGGAGTCTACTTCCTGCGAACAATGAACAACCGCTCATAGCCGTCCGCACCCAGATGGCCCAGGTACTCGTGTCCGACCTTCTTGGCCCACACGGGGATGTCGTTCTTGGTGCCGGGATCATTGGAAAGCACCTCCAGGACTTCACCCACCTTGACCTTTCCGATCCCTTTCTTGGCTTCGAGAAGGGGGCCGGGGCACGCGCTCCCGCGCGCGTCGGCGACGACGGCGGCCTTGAGTGTATTCAGATCAACGCTCGACATGTTCAATCTCCTTTCGCAGTGAGGATAGCGTGCAAGTCCGGCTCGTGGACCTTCCCCGCTTCACCCGGAAGCAGGTCTTTTTTCCGTGCCGTGCACTTCTGATGATCTCTTCTCCCGAGCCCCTTAGGATGAGCATCAGATCCCTGAGGGGTTCGCCGGTTCGTAATGGCAAAGGCGATGCCAGAGGGGGACGCAGGGTCGTAATTTCGAAGATAATAACAATAACCATAGGTTACGTTTGGTGCTCCCAACCCGCATTGTCTCCTTGCTGGGCTTGTGATATTGATTTGCTTAAGCAGTGATTAAGCAAGCTAGGCATGGAGGTCCTGGGATGAACGAGTGGGAGATGAACCGGTACTGGAAGGACATCATCAACACCATGAACGATGGCGTGGTCTTGATTTCACCGGACGGGATCATCCTGATGGTCAACCAGGCTCTCGGGGAGATCACCGGCTATGATCGAGACGAGCTCATCGGGCAGTCCTGCACCATCTTCAGCTGTGATGTGTGTGAAGTGTGCCGTTCCGAGGGCAAGGGACATTGGTGCAGACTTTTCGACATGGGGCACGCGCGAAGACAGCCTTGTATGCTGCAGCGCAAGGACGGCTCCTATGTCCACGTCTTGAAGAACGCTTCCCTGTTGAAGGATGCGGACGGGAGAGTCCTCGGTGCCGTGGAGACGCTGACCGACATCTCGGAGCTCGAGAGGAGGGAAGAGCAGATCCAGCAGCTATCGAGGCTTCTGGATGAGAGCACGAGCTTTCATGGCATGTTGGGAAGATCGCCCGGTATGCGGAAGGTCTTCGAGATCATCCGCAAGGTGGCTCTAAGCGACGCCCCGGTGATCATCTTCGGGGAAACCGGAACGGGCAAGGAGCTGGCGGCTCACGCCATCCACAGCCTGGGCAAGCGCAAAGACGGTCCCTACGTGCAGCTCAACTGCGCCGCGCTGAACGAGTCGCTTCTTGAAAGCGAGCTTTTCGGGCATGTGAAAGGGGCTTTCACCGGGGCTTACAGCCACAGGGAGGGACGATTCGAAGCCGCGAACGGAGGCGACATCTTCCTCGACGAGATTGGCGACGTGCCCCTTTCCATTCAGGTGAAGCTGCTGCGGGCTCTCGAAACCAAGCAAATTGAGCGGGTGGGCGATCATCGCCCGCTCAAGGTGGATGTTCGGGTCATTACGGCCACCAATCGAAATCTCGAAGACCTGGTATCGGAAGGCAAGTTCAGGCAGGATTTCTATTTTCGCATCAACGTCATCCCCATTCATCTGCCTCCGCTGCGAGAGCGGCTCGAGGATCTGCCGATGCTCACGGATCACTTCATCCGCCGACTGTGCGCAAGCAGCGGCAAGCGCATTTCGGGGCTGGCGCCGGATGCGATGAAGCTCTTCGCGAGTTACCACTGGCCCGGAAATGTCAGGGAGCTGAGGAGCGTACTGGAATACGCCTTCGTCATCGCGGAAGACGGAGTGATCGAGGCTGAGCACCTGCCGATGCAGATCACACGCTCCGCCCAGACGACCATTGGCTGCGAGCCGTCCCCCGCCTTGATGTCCGACGAGAAGTCAGAGCTGCTCGAGGCGCTCACAAAATGTCGAGGCAATCAGTCGCAGGCAGCCCGGATGCTCGGGGTGAACCGCATGACGGTTTGGCACCGAATCAAGAAGTACGGCATTGACCCCCGGAAGCTGAAGCCGTCATGACCGATGACCCTCAGATGGCTCCTTAATCGTGATGGCATGGGCCTCGCCCTGCTCGACGATTGCCGGGAGAGCGCAGCGCCTCGGGACCCCTGGCTGGAGAGAGCTGACCGTTCTGAGGGGTGACGATTTTTATCGGCCGGTCCCCTGGAAAATCGGTTCCGTTAGGGTTATACTTATGGTTACCTGGAAAGGTCATAGTCTTGTGATTTATCTCTGTGGTTTCCGGATCTAGGATTTCCTGAAGCTCTGACGACTGTCCGCGAGAGCACATTCACGGAATCTCCCTCCTCATGAAGTCCCTACGCTGAATTTGGGTCGTCGGTCACGCTGTTACCGACCAGGGCCAGCGAAAGGCAATACTGTCATTGGGGCCTTTCATGCTGGGACTCCAACCGCGGGCGTGCGGAGGCTCACCGCGCAAAACCTCGACTTGCCGTGCAAGAAAGGGGTGAGCCTCCCTCTTGAAGGGAAGACAACTCTAGACTGGAGGAACGGCGATGAAAAAAGCACTCTTGAATTACGAGACTTTGCTGAAGACTGCAGCCGCGATGTCCCATTCAAAAGACCCAGAAGAAGTCGTACTGATGACCGTGGAGAGCATCAAGACGGCGCTTGGGGCGAAAGGCTGCGCGCTTTTCCTCATCAATCGAAGGACGGACGAATTGGAGCTGGCCGCTTCGCATGGGTTGAGCGAGGAGTACATCGGCAAGGGTCCGGTCAGCGCTTCGCGCTCCATTTCCCAGTCCCTCGAAGAGGGGCCGGTGGCAATCTATGATGTGACGGACGATCCCAGACTCCAGTATCCGGAGGCAGCCCAAAAGGAGGGAATCGCCTCCATCCTTTCCGTTCCCGTCGTGGCCGGAGGGCAATCGATCGGCGCCCTGCGCCTTTATACCAGCGAGCCTTGGGAATTCACCCTCAGTGACGTGAATTTTGTGCAGGCCATGGCGGCGATGTCGGGCATGGCCTTGGAAAAGGCAAGGCTTCATAAGGGGTATAAGGATAGCATCGAGGTTCTGAAGGAGCTCAGGGATCCCCGCACCCTGAAGCAAAAGCGACGGACTCCCTACGAGGGGGTTCCCGTGAGCGTCGATCCGCGAGCTCTCATGGAGCAGACGGCCAAAACAGCGTCCTGAAAGCTCCTGTCCGATCAGAGCTTGACGGCCTGACCACCACGCGCTTCCCAATCCTGTGTCGGAGAGGATGCAAGACGGTCTCTCATGCTTGTCGATGAACAGGCGAGCTGGAGTTGGGTATCCCATGCCCCCGGAAAAAGGCCGGTTTCCGGTTTCAGGAGCTGTGTGCCGTCCTCCTCTCCGCACCGCACGTCACCCTGTCGACGCGTGGCATGTAGCTGGACTCGTGGCAGGCCGACCCGATGCAAGAGAGATCCTGTGATTTCTCTCCTTGCTCGAAATCACAGGCGTCTCGAACCAGGCGGGCCGTCCGCCCAATGCAGGGTTTGCATGATCTTCAGTGGGGCTTCCTCCCCAGGTTTGGGGCCTATCCGTGTCAATCCGTGCGTCCCTCGTGTTCATCCGTGTGTATCTGTGTTTGCTTCAGAAGCGCGCTTCAGATTTTGGAGGGTCGCCTCGACCAGGATGTTGTGCTTGGACTCAACGTCTTTGACCACCCACAGAACCCGGTAGACGAAATTTGAGAGATTGAACACAATGGTGTGGCTGACGCGAGTTCTCTCGCCATCCGGCTGCAGCTCCCAGATTTCGTAGCCGCCCCGAAACATGCCCTCCTGAAACTGCAGGACGATCCGCCGGCAGTCTTCTAAGTCAACCACCTTTGTGGTCCAGCTCACTTTGATCTTGTACCCGGTTTGCGTGCGGATGACCGTGCCGATCCCGTAGGGACCAGGGGTCTCTTTGGAGACTTGGATTCGGTCCGACGGGACGAGACGCGGGAATCGGTCGAAGTCGGTCAGAATGGAAAAGATCTGTTTTGGAGAGGCGTCGATGGTCGTGTGGTGCTCATTGGTCCATCCTTGGTAGCCCAAGTGTCGAAGCCCCTCGGGGACGGCAGGCTTGGCACATCCGGAAAGGACAAGGGCGAGCAGTACGCCGGGAAGGGAAAGATCGAGGAGTGTTCTCCGCACAAACATCCTGCAAAGCACGAGCATGGTCAGTTCCGTCACAGTCGTTCCAGTCGATCCACAGGGTCACAGCCACTGGGGGAGCATTATTTCAAAACGGGGGCAAGGGGTCAATGGAAGGCGTGGACCATTTGTCACGACCAATCCAGGACGAATGAAGGCCATCGTACTGGCGGCATTGTCAGAGGGCGGACGGTCGTGGTATAGGCAAGCCTCCGTTGCCTGCATCGAGCCCACACGACCCAACTGCCCGGTGACTCAGCCATGAATCCACGCAGCTCTTTGTACGCCTCCAAGCGGGCATCAGCCAAGGACAGTGCTTCCCAGCATCCGCAAGGGGCGGTGAGGTTTCTGATCCAGGCCGCGGTCTTGCTGGGTGCTCTGTGGCTGTGGACTCAACCAGTCGGTGCCGGCAACGCTCGCGATGTCAAGCTCATCGTTCTCGAATTCCACGGTCTGAAGCAGCGCGTCATCGAAGACAATCTCGATGTCCTCCCGCATTTTCAAGAGCTCCTCTACGGCCAGGACGGCGCGCAGTCCCAGGTGTACTTGCCTCGAGCGCTGACGACCCTCCCAGCGGCTTCTCAGCCGGCCGTGACCTCCATGTATACCGGCCTCTTCCCCGGGCGGACGGGTGTCGTTTCCAGCATTTGGCTCGACAGGGAGTCGGTCGGGGTCCGTACGCTTGTTTCGTATGGTCAGCAGCGCATCAACCGCATTCTAAAGGAAAATGGGGTCGAGAACGTCTTTGAGCGTTTCGCCAAGGCCGGCAGGCGGTCCATGACGAGCATGCTCATGGTGACGAGCGGCGTCGAATGGCCCATCCGATCGGGCGCCTTTTTCTGGGGGAATTCCTCCGTGGCCGGAAGGATTTGGAACGGGAGATGGATCCCTCATGCGTCTTATGTGGATAGGAAGACCATGGAGGGATTCCTGACGGGCCATGTGACCGCCTACCAAAAGAGCCTGACCGGGGTGTGCCGGCGCCAAAGGGTCGTTCCGGACCTCATGGTCGTGCAATTGCTGGGCACGGATCTTCATTCCCACTATCCCCTGGCCCATCCGGACGCCTTTGACCTCACGATGACCGGCATTCAGCGCTTCTACGCGCAGGCGGTCCTGGATCCGCTCGTCGGGCAGCTCGTGGCCACGTTGAAGACGCTCGGCTGGTACGACCGGGCCATTGTGCTTCTCGTTTCCGAACAGGGTTTTTCCCTGATCCGCAAGCAAGCTCCCAATCGAATCGTCGACGACAGCCTGAAGGGGACTTTTCGACTCCCCGGTTTTCTTCGAAGCACGCGGGACGCCGATGCAGTGATCATGCCGGGTGCGGGAACCAAGGAAGTCTATCTCAAGAACCGACAGACGGGCGACTGGATGACTCCGCCCCGGCTGCTCGCGGACGTCAAGCCGGCGATCGATCGCCTGCTGGCCCATCCAGGAGTCCGTGACGCGACCGAAGCGATCCTCGTTTCCCAATATCCGGGCGAGCGATCGGAAGGCATCGACGAAACCGATCGCTGGTGGGTGCTCGATGAGGAGACTTACGGGAAGGGGGACGGAAGCAGCGTCTCATTCCTGAACTGCTTAAGGCCGCTCAGCGCGCTTCGAGAAAAGTTCGAGCTTGCGGACTATCTGGCAACGGGACTGAGGGAGCAGTACAACCGGCGGACGGTGCCGGACATCAAGCTGGTTACCCGTCAGGGGGTCTACTTCGAGGGCGATTACGATAAGGTAGCGCATCACGGGAGCTTCTATCCGGACGACTGCCTCGTCTCGTTCTGGATCGCGGGACCCGGTTTGAGCCGTGTCCTTCCGGGACGCCACGTCATCCAGGAAACCGCATCGACGTTGGATGTGGTTCCCATTCTCCTGCACCTTGCCGGGATGCCGCCCGCGACTGGACTGGATGGGCGGAATCCGCTTTTGGATCTGCCGCCTGACCTGGAGGATCCGATTCACCGCTGAGAGCGCAGAGGGCGCTGAGGGAATCGGGGTCTACGAGCGCAGCAGGCTTTCAAGGGTCTGCTCGAGCGCATCGGCGGTATCCGTGTAGAGAACCGTGGCGGGACGGTGAATCCAGCGAACCGAGCGCCCGAGCATCTGGCTGGGGCCGATCTCGACGAAGGGCGTCAATTCGCGGCGAGCCAGCTCCTCCACCACCCCCACCCAGTTGACCGGATTCCCGAGCTGGCTCGAGAACATCGTCGCCATCTGCTCGGATCGGGTCATCGGCTGGCAATCGATGTAAGAGAAGACGGGCGTGTGCGGGTCTTTCAAGGGAGTTCTCGAGACGGTTCGTGCCAGCTTTGCGTCGGCTGGCTTCAAGAGGCTGCAGTGGTAAGGCGCGGAGGCGCTGAGCACATCCGTCTTCAAAGCTTCCGCCAGCATGGCTCTTCGCAGAATCTCGTCGATACCCGCGGAGTCACCCGACACAATCGTTTGGTGGCGGGTGTTCAAGATGCTCACCTCGGCCCAGCCGTCCATGCCGGCACGCAGCTTCTCGACTTCGGGACCGGAGAGCCCCAGGATCACGCCCATGGCCCCATCCTGTCTCACTTCACGGATGCAGCGGTCTGCCTCGGTCATGAGGTTCAGCCCGGTTTCGAAATCGACCACCCCTGCCGCGTACGCCGCCGCATAGAGTCCGGAGCTGTAAGGCGCGATGGCAGCGGCTCGGATGCCTTGCGACTCCATCAGATCCACCACCAGACAGCTGGCCGCATACACGGCGGCCTGTGCGGTGAAATCGTCGTCCAGGCTCGCCTGCGGGCCTTCAAACATGACCTTCCGCAAGTCCATGCCCAGAATGGATTCGGCTCGATCCAGCAATCTCTTGGAGTCCGGGAACCGCTCCGCGATGGACCGTCCCATGCCGACCACCTGAGCGCCCTGGCCAGGAAAGAGGAAAGCTGCTTTTCTCATCGTCGCTCGCTCCCGTCCAAACGCTGCAGCTGCACCCCCGGAGGTGGGGTGACCAGGAAGAGCGCATCCTCCATCGGTCCGTTCGCCACAAGATCCGTGAGCCAGATGGAGGTCCGGTCGCCCGATGTTTCGAAGATGTCCACCTGCTTGGGAAGCCAGGTTGGAGGATCGATCGTCACGCGGATCTCCTTGATGAACCGATCCTGCCGGCCCGACTTGGGAACCAGGCTGAGGGTGATTGTGTCCTCGGGCTGGCCTGACTCCACCGGCAGGAGCCTAGCGTGGTAAAGGCTCTTGAACGAGGCGAGGTCCCCGGCCGTCCCCGCGATCTGTCCCAGGAGGCTTTCGCCCGAGGGATGGCGCAGGAGGCTTGCCCGGTTGAGATCGGGATAATGAAGCAGGATCGTGCTTCCGTTGGCAATGGCTCGAAAGGGCACCGGCTGCACGACCTCCCACCGGAACCGCTCCGGGGGCTTCCATTGAAACACCCCGGTCGATTCCATGGGCTCCGTGAGGAATCGGCTGTGCTTGATCTGGCGGAACCGGCCGCCCAGGGTCTTGAGCTCGCCTGCTTTCACCTGGGTTCGTTCGAGAACCTCGATCGTTGTGAGCGTGGACGAAATGGCTGGCGGTCGATTGTCGGCGCTGCCGAGCGAGTGAGTCATCGCGGCCAGGCTAAGCAGCACGAGGGTGTAAAGGGTTTTCCGTGTGAGACCGGTCAAGGGATGCTCCTGTGGTTCCCCATAACCTCCTGCCATGCTCTCCTGAAGCCGACGTTCATGGGGACGAAAAGCTGCATGTTGCGCCTCCAGCCAATGAGCCGCTTCACGATGGACGGCCAGGAATAGAGACGCTCGTAGGCGCGGCTGAAACCGAGCTGCAGGGCTTCGGGGCTCATCAGCCTGGGACGGAAGACGACGTGGTTCATGTCATACCGAGCCCAGTCTTCAGTCAGGATGCGACCGTCGGCCCTCATACGCTCGTAAAGGCGGGTTCCGGGAAAGGGAGTGAGGATCGAGTAGATAGCTGCGTCCAGCCGGGCGTCTTCCGTGAACCGCACGACGTCATCGAAAATGTCGGCCGTATCCGTGTCGGTCCCGAAGATGAAAGACCCCTGAATGCCGATGCCGTGGTCGTGAATCCGCTCGATCCTTTCCCGGTAAGTCCGAACCACATTGAACGATTTGCCCATCGCCTGGAGGGCGTCCTGGGAGAGGGATTCGAATCCGATGAAAAGGCCCATGCACCCGCTTTGCTCAGCCAGGCTGAGGAGCTCGGGGTCCTTGCCGATGGTGATGGCGCTTTGGCTGGCCCACTTCAATCGATACGGAATGAGGCGGCGGAAGAGCTCAGCGGCATAGGCCCGGTTGCCGACAATGTTGTCGTCCACGAAAAAGACGAATCGACCCTCCAGGCTCCGGATTTCCCTCACCACATCTTCGATAGGACGCATCCGGTAGGTGTTGCCGTAGAACTGGGTGACGGAGCAGAAGTCGCAGTCGAAGGGACATCCCCGGGTCGTCTGGAGGGTGTTGACAAAAAAGTAGGCCTTGCGATTGAGAAGCTCCCGTCGCGCAATGGGAAGGCCAGCCAATGGGGAATAGTCGCTCGCACGGTAAAACGGCTGAAGTCGGTTCGCGAGCCGGTCCTCGATCACGTGGGGCCACACCCCTTCGGCTTCCCCCAGTACCACCGCATCGGCATGCTGGGAGGCCTCTTCCGGCATCATGGTCGCATGGATGCCGCCCAGAATCACGGGAATGCCTCGACGCCGGTAAGCATCCGCAATGGCGTAGCCGCGCGGGGCAAGCGGCGTCATGAGGGAGATGCCGACCACGTCGGGACGGGCGTCGAGATCGACGGGATCGACGTTCTCGTCGATGATTCGAACCCGGCAACCCGGGGGGCACAGTGCCGCGAGGGTCGTCAGCGACAGGTATGGAAAACGGAAGACGACCTTGCTCCACAGGCTCCCGTCAGGCCACTTGGGGATGATCAAGTCGATGTGCGTCAATGCATCGCCTCTCAGTCAGATCCGCTCGACATGGTACCACTGGTCCGGGTAACGGCGTATGGCACGCTCGAAGACCGCGGCTACTTGCGCGAGGTTGTGCTTCAGGGCTTCTTCACGATTTCTGTCGCAGCGGATATCGAGTGGCGCTTCGATGATGCCCCGGTAGCGTCCCGGTGCGTCCATGACCGAAAAGGCGGGAACGACAGGCGCACGGGTAGCCATGGCCAGAAGAACGGGGCCGATGGGAAGACTCACCGGTCTGCCGAAGAGGGGCACTTGCCGTGTCCGGTCGTTGAACACGCGATCGCCAAGGACCGCAAGCAGCTCACCCCGTTTCAAGACGTGCACGAGCTCGATGGAATCGTAGACGGAGCTTCCCAGCTCAATGACCCGAATGGAGTGACGCTCGCGAAGGTCGTTGACCAATTCGTTGGTGAAGACACTGTTGTGCCTCACCGCGACCACATGGATCGGGTAGCCCAAAGCACTCAGTCCAAGCCCCCCGATTTCCCAGTGTCCGAGGTGCGCGGTGAGCAGAATGGCGCCGCGGCCCAAAGACAGTGCGGCATCCAAATGCTCGCGACCTTCGTACAGGTGGATGAACCCCCTGCATTCGTCTCGAGACATCGTCAGCAGCCGAAAGAAATCGACCATGTAAAAGGCGTAGTTTTGAAAGACGCGCCATGTCAGCCTGGAGAGTCCATGCGGTGGCAGGGTGCCGTTGAGGATGGTCCTGAGGTTGTGCTCAATGGTCGATCGGTCCCGGCTCGAGAGGAGGAAGACCAGGGTGCCGACGAACCGGGTGCAGGCGTGCAGAATGGGCTCGGGGAGCCTTCGTGCCACCCAGGAGGTGGCGTGATACAAGAGCGGCTTGTCAAGGGGGTGCGTGCGCATGGGGAGAGATGCTCTCGAAGTTCGGTATGGACCCTCTGCCTTGTGGGGTGGGACGCTAGACGGTCAGCTCCATGTTGTCGCTCAGCAAAGCCACCTCGATGCCGTCGAGCTGTGCCAGCTGCGCCTCGATCTGCTTCCGATAAAACGGCTTGAGATGGGTGATGTAAATCGTGTCGGGCTTCACGGGCATTTTGGCGATTTCCGCTCCCAGGAGGGCCGGGGTGAGGTGGCCGGACGCCAAAGCCAAGGTCTCCATCTCGTTCGGGAAAGAGACCTCGATGATCAGCCCCTTGACCCGAAGCCCTCCCATGCGCTTCCAGATCCGATGCGTGGGGCCTGTGTCTCCCGTGTAAACCAGACAATCGGGACTGCCCTTGCAGACGATGTAGCCGTAAGCCGGAACGGCGTGATCCACTTCCGTCGCAAGGATCGAATAGCCGTGAAGCTCGAGTGGCTCCTCGGTCCCAATCTCCTGGTAGCGCATCACCGGGCGCTCAGGGGATGGAATGGTTGTGAAATCAGGCCAGATGCGGTTGTTGAAAATATTGTTCTTGAGGTCCGCGATCACCTCCGGGCCGCTCAGAACCGTGAGCTGACAGACTTGATTCATGGACACAATGTTGTCTACGAGGAACGGAATCCCCTTGATGTGGTCGAGATGCGCGTGCGTGAGAAAGATGTGGGAGATGTGGCATTGGGCTTCGTTGTCGAGGGAGATGGAAACCGTGCCCGCGTCGAGCAGCAGAAAATCGTCAATAAGGAAAGCGGGGGAATTGTGCCCCGGGACTTCCGACCCTGACGCGCCAAGCACCTTGATCTGCATCGCAATTGTCTCCATGGGCCGCTGCAAGCCGCTCGACAACACAGTCTCCGGGCGGGCGCAATGGGGTTCTCAGCCGACCTTCTTGCGGCAATACTAGCGAGTTTCTCCCCGTTTAGGAAGCAATAAGTCGGGAAGCCGTTGGCGCTTTGTTTCCACATAGATGCCGGTGGGTGTGAAGCGGCGTGGGTTCCGGTCCCCTTTGCATCCGAACGGGGTAGGGCAGTTCCCTCCACATGGTTCAGCGGAACGTTGGAAGAGTCATGATTTCTTTTTGAGGTCTCCCCAATAGTGCGGAGCTCGATGAATCGAGGTGCGTAGGAGGGTTGTCTTCGCTTCGATCTTTTTACACAATGGGGAGGGAATGCGTGAGACGACAGATGGGCGTCCCGAGGGCCGGACCCAGGCGTGACGCCACTGGGGTCAACTCAAGGGGGAGCCTGTTGGAATCGGTGAGCTATGAAGACTGGGAGGCCCCGTATCGTCATCCCGGCATGCATTTCTGAGAAGTCGAAGAAGAGGAGATGCGGGCGGCCTTTGGACAAGCGTTCACGGCTTGGAGGGACGCACTAGCCGGGTGCCCGGAGCGTCTCGCGGATTCAGGCGAAGAACCCCAGGTTGGGATTGCCCTTCGATGGAAAGCAGAGTTGGAATCTTTGTTTGCGAATGTGGACCGAACATCAAGAATCAGATTGACGTCGCCGCATTGGTCCGTCATATCACCAGCCTGGAGGCGGTGGCGATGGTCCGGATCCTCCCCTTCTGCTGCTCGCTGGAGGGCCGATCCGTGATCACGGAAGCGATCCGAGCCGAGCACCTCGATCGAGTCGTCATCGCCGCATGCTCCCCCCTGGAGCACGAGCACACTTTCAACACCATGATGTCGGATGCCGGTCTCAATCCCTTCCTCCTTCAGATCGTCAACCTGAGGGAGCAATGTGCGTGGGTCACCCGGGATGTCGGACAGGCCACCGCGAAGGCCGCCTGTCTGGTGGATGCCGCGGTCGCTCGAGTGCGGCTCCACGAACCGCTGGCGGCCGGAGAAATCCCGTGCCGGGCGGACGTTCTGGTGGTCGGGGCGGGGATTGCGGGCATCAGCGCCTCCCTTGCTCTGGCTCGGAAGGACCGCCGGGTCTTCCTGGTTGAAGAGTCGCCCTGCATCGGCGGGAAGGCGGCTCGGTTTCAAGTCATGTTTCCAGACCTTCAATGTGGGTCCTGTCTCTTCGCCGCGACGTTTGACGCGGTGCTGCACCATGAGCGTATCCAGCTGCTCACATTGACCAGGGTCGAGAGCGTGGCCGGTTACTTGGGGAATTTCAGGGTCATGTTGAAGCAGGAGGATCGTGGTGTTGACCCGGGGGCTTGCGTCGGCTGCGGGCTGTGTCAGGAAGCTTGCCCGGTCGGAATGACGGAGGCATCCGAGGAGGGGCTCTCAAGACAACCGGCCATCTCAATCCCGTATCCAGGATGTCTTCCCCATGTGGCCGTGATCGACATACGTCGTTGCTTACGCTTCCAGGGCCAGGTCTGCGACGCGTGTCAGGCCGCCTGCCCTTATGGGGCGATCCGTTTTGACGGGGGCGATCGCAGGCACGAAATCAGCGTCGGTACCGTGGTTCTCGCAACGGGCTGCGGTCTCTTCGATCCTCGCCTGGCGCCGCAATACGGGTATGGAGGCAATCCGTGTGTGATCACCGCCATGGAAATGGAGCACCTGTTGGACCTGGACGGACCGACAGGCGGAAGAATCCATCGAAGCGATGGACGGCCCCCGAGCAGGATCACATTGGTGCACTGCGTGGGGTCGCGCAGTCCAGCCTTTCATGAGCATTGTTCCGGCATTTGCTGCCGGCTCTCTTTGAAATATGCGGCCAAGATTTTGCAAGACTTACCGGAAACTTCCGTTGCGATCCTCCATTCGGATTTGTGCTTGCCGGGCAAAGCGTCCCAGCGTCTGTTGGCGAGCCTGGCGCGGAATGAGCGGGCTCACTTTTTGCGCCTTTGGGCACCGGATGCTTTGGAGGTGAATGCGCACGATGAGGGCGCGTCCATCCGCTATCGGGATGCCCAGGGCGCCGAGCGGATTCTGGAAACGGACCTGGTGGTCCTGATGACGGCCCTGGAAGGGGGGCATGACGGGGCCGAGCTGGCCCGCCGCTTTGACATCGAACGGGACGACGACGGCTTTTTCTTGGCCGCGCATCCACAGACCGATCCGCTTGAGGCCGGTCGGGAAGGAATCCTGCTTGCGGGCTGCGCTCTGGCGCCTGTGGACATTCCCACAGCGGTGGCACAGGGCCAGGCGGCAGCCGGTAAAATCCTTGCTCGGCTCATCCCTGGAGAGACCTTGCCGCTGCAGCCGGTGATCGCTGCAATCCTGCCGGAGCGATGCTCCTGTTGCGGGCTTTGCCGGGCGGTGTGCTCCTCGTCGGCCATTGGCGCTTCGGCGTCGGATGCGCCTCCCGTCGTTAACGCAGTCCTGTGCTCCGGCTGCGGGTCGTGCGCGGTGACGTGTCCCAGCGGTGCAATCTACTTTCACCACTACACCGATGAGCAGGTGGCGGCGGAGATGGAGGGGCTTCTCGGCGATTCTTGAACGATCCCGGTGAGTGGTTGGAGATGAATGGCTTCGGAACAACAAGAGAGGACCCTGTTTGACACCCGAATCGTTTGAGCCCAGGATCATCGCTTTTCTGTGCACGTGGTGCTCCTATCGGGCTGCCGATGAAGTCGGCCGAGCGCGACGGCCATACCCCGCGGCGATCAAGATCGTCCGCGTGCCGTGCAGTGGCCGTGTCGATCCGCAGTGGGTCCTGGCTGCCCTGGAGCGGGGCGCCGACGGAGTGATCATTGTCGGTTGTCCGAAGGGGAATTGCCATTACAAGTCAGGCAACCTCCAGGCGTTGAAGCGATTTGCCCTGCTGCGGAGGCTCCTGCAAGAGATGGGCATCGACACGACCAGAGTTCGTCAGGATTGGGTGGGGGCCGGAGACGGGGAGAAGCTCTTGAGCCTCTTTTGCGGCATGGTGGAAGACGTCCGGGCGAAGGGACCGCTTGCCGCCCTGTAGGCAGGTCCATGACCACTCTCACGCTGCGGGGACTTGGATCCATGACCAAACCGAAAATCGCTTTCTACTGGTGCTCGAGCTGCGGTGGCTGCGAGGAGTCCGTCCTCGATATGGGGGAGGCGCTTGTCGATCTGGCGGATCAGATCGACATCGTCTTTTGGCCCATCGCACTGGATCATAAATTCGAGGTCATCACCCGGCTCGAGGACGGGGAGCTCCTCGCGACCCTGATCAACGGTGCCATCAGGACGGAAGAACAGGCCCGGCTGGCAATACTCTTCCGGAAGAAATCCAAGATCCTGATCGCTCACGGCAGTTGTGCTCACACCGGCGGCGTGGTCGGCTTGGGCAATCTCCACAGCGACGCCGAGCTGCTGCAGACGATCTACGTGGAGCTGCCCACCGTGGAAAACCCTGGGCTGCTTATCCCGGGATCGAGCTCCGGTCCGCTGCCGGGGGAAATGGAGTTGACGCAGCTGCACCATCCTGTTCTCCCCCTGGATCGGCTCGTTCCGGTCGATTACGTTTTACCCGGTTGTCCCCCGACGCCGGAATTGGTAGAACGCGCACTCCGGACCTTGCTGAACGGATCCATGCCGTCACCAGGCAGTACACTGGCCGACAGCAAGGCGCTCTGCGACACCTGCCCGCGTCGGCCCACCCTGGAGGAAGGGGTAGCGATCAAACGATTCAAACGATTGCACGAAGAAACGTGGGATTCGGAGAGGTGCTTTCTCTCACAGCACTTCGTCTGCATGGGGCCGGTCACCCGTGGCGGGTGCAACGCCCGTTGCATTCGGGGCAACATGCCTTGCCGGGGTTGCTTCGGGCCCCTGGACGGTGTGGTCGATCAGAGCGCCAAGGCGGTCGCTTTCCTGGCTGCGTTGATGCATGCCGAGGAAGCCGGTGAAGCGGGTGAGGTGGTGGACACGGTTCCCGATTTGGTTGGACTCGTTTCCCAGTACGGCCTGGCCGCTTCGGTGCTCAGGCGAAAAGAAAGAGGAGCCTGCTGATGGGGCGGCGAGTCACCATCGATCCGATCACGCGCTTGGAAGGACACGGCCGGATCGAAATCCTGCTCGATGATGCGGGAGAGGTGGACCGAGCCACCTTGCAGACGCCGGACTTGCGCGGGTTCGAGCGGTTCTGCCGAGGGCGCGCCGCCGAAGAGATGCCGCGGCTCATTCAGAAGATCTGCGGCGTGTGCCCGACAGCCCATCATACTGCTTCCGTCAAAGCGCTGGACGATCTCTTCCAAGTTGATCCTCCGGAAGCGGCCCGTCTGATTCGGGAGCTGCTCTATTGCGCGTTCATCGTCGAAGACCACTGCCTCCATTTTTACTTCCTGGGGGGGCCTGACTTCCTGGTGCGCGACTCGGCGTCCATAGATCAACGCAACATCTTCGGAGTGATCCAGCGGATTGGGAGTGAGCAGGGTCGCCGGCTCATGACCCTCCGAAAGAGGGTGCGCGGTATCCACGACCTGCTGGGGGGGAGCTCGCTCTTTCCTGTCTATGGACTTCCGGGAGGGGTGGCACGGGCCGTGAGGCGGGAGGAGCGCGACCAGATTCGCACCGTCGCGGCGGAGGCGGTGGAGCTCGCCCGGATGACGCTGGATCTCTTCACGGAGCAGGTTCTGCGGGATCGGCGCTTTTCGGATCTCATCTTTGATCCCGTTTTTTCCGATCCCACTTATTACCTGGGGACAGTAGATGCGCACGGCAGGCTAAGCTTTTGCCAAGGCGACCTTCGCGTGGTGGATGCGGAGGGGACAGAAGCCGTTCGATTCTCGCCCCAGGACTACCAACGCCACCTGACGGAGACCGTCACCCCCGAGAGCTATGGAAAGCCAATGTATTTCAAAATGCCCGGAGCCCAGCAGGAAGCTTCGGGGACGGACAGGATTGTGTACCGAGTCGGCCCTCTGGCTCGATTGAACGTGGCCGACAGTCTTTCCACCACGCTCGCTCAACAAGAGTCGGAACGGATGTTCGACTATCTGGGGGGAAAGCCCGCTCACAATCTTTATGCCTATCACTGGGCCCGGTTGATCGAGCTTCTCCATGCCGGGGAGAGGATGGTGGCGATCGCGGACAGGAGTGCACTCACGGATTCTCATGTCAGAAATCTTCCCGGGGGCATCCGTGCCGAAGGGGTCGGGGCGTGCGAAGCGCCTCGAGGAACCCTGATTCATCATTACTGGAGCGATGAAAGGGGGGTGATCCGCGCATTGAACCTCCTCGTAGCCACTCAAAACAACCTGGCCGCACTGTCGCACTCGATTACGCGGGCGGCCCGCAAGTATATCCGAGCCGGGGAAGTTGCCGAGGGACTGACCAATGGGGTGGAAATGGCCTTTAGGGCTTATGACCCTTGCCTGGCTTGCGCGGTTCATGCCGTGGACGCGGGCAGCTGCATGAGCATCCATATCTATGACAGCGAGAAACGGTTGATCCAGACCATCCGCTGCTGAGCAGCGGCGGAGAAGGAGAGCATACACGATGGCCGTGGTGATTTTGGATACCCTTGGGATGAAATGTCCCCAGCCTGTGTTGAAAGTTGCCGTCAGGGCGCCTGACATGAAACCGGGGGACATTCTGGAAGTGCTGGGAGACTGTCCGACGTTCGAGAAGGACATTCGAACGTGGTGTGAGCGCCTCCACAAAGTCTTGCTTTCGGTCCGGCATGAAGGTCGGGATTGCAAGCGGATTCAAATCCTGTTCTAGGGGAGGTTGCGTGTTTATGGCGGAGAGAGGCGCGTGCTTTGAGCTCTTCAACTGTACCCGAAAAGACTGCCCTGCTTTCGGGAGTCGCGACAAGTGCTGGCTGATCCCGGGGACCCTGTGCCGCGATGCGGAATCCTCGAGCGGTTTGGAAAAGCTCGAGCAATGTCTCGAGTGCCAATACTTTCACGAGAATGTCGACCGGGATGCCCTGAAAGAAACCTGCATTCAGATCAGCACGCAGTTGAAGGGGCTCAGGGAGACCGTCGAGGCGCGCGACCGAGAGTTGGAATCGACCACCCTGGAGATGGCCATTGGGCTCTCCGAGGTCTTTGAAGCGCTGAATGCCATTGCTTCCGGGAATCCCTCCGTTCGGATCGGCGAAGACTCGAGTCTTGAGATCATCTCGAAGCTCAAGCACATGGTGAATGCGACGGCGCAAAACCTTGGGGAGATCGTCGACCTGTCCCATGAGTTTGCCATCGGGCTGGCCGAGCACTTCGATGTCCTGCACCGGGTTTCGACGGGAGACCTTGCCGCGCGCGTTGCGGGCCGGTCGTCGGTCGAGCTTCTCGACTTGCTCAGGAAGATTACCAATGCGACGATCGAAAACATCTCTCTGCAGATGTCCGAAAGACTTCGTGCCGAGGAAGCGCTCAAGGAAAGTGAATCCAAGTACCGGCTCATCGTGAACCAGATTCCCGAGGTGGTGTTCCGGGGATATTCGGATTGGAGCGTGGATTTCTACGATCGCAAAATTGAGCAGCTGACCGGTTATCCCAAGGAGCAATTTGACCGGCGCCTTCTCAGGTGGACTGACCTGGTTGTGCCGGAAGACCTTGAAAAGATGAAGCAAGTCGTCCTCCAGGGCCTCAAGACCACGCAATCCTACGAGGATGAATACCGGCTGTACAAAGCCAATGGGGAGACCCTGTGGGTACAGGTCCGCGGGCAGATTTTCAGATCTCCCGAGGGCCGGATCGATCATATCAGCGGCGTGATTCACGACATCACGGAGCAAAAGCATGCCGAGCAAGCACTGAAGCAAAGCGAGGGGCTTCTGAAGAGCATCTTTCGGTCGGCCCCCATCGGCATCGGCGTTACCTACAACCGTGTCCTTGCTCTGACGAATGACTACTTCACCCGAATGGTCGGCTATGGCCACCATGAGCTGCGGCAGCAGACCGTGCGTTTGCTGTACACCACCGATGAGGAATATGACCGGGTTGGGAAGGAGTGCTGTGACCCATTGAGCATCACCGGGAGTGGGGCCACCGTCACCCGTTGGAAGCGGAAAGACGGTGAGCTGATCGATGTTTTCTTCAGCACCTCTCCCATCGATCCCACCGACCCTTCCGCGGGGGTTGTGTTCACCGCGCTCGACATCACGGCCCGAAGAGAAGCCGAGCAGGCGCTTCGAGACAGCGAGTCCCGCTATCGAGCCATCGTCTCCGCATTCGATGGCTTCATCTACATCTGCTCCCAGGATTACCGCCTTGAGTTCATGAACGACAAGCTGGTGCAGCGCATCGGGCGCAGCCCCGTCGGGGAGAAATGCCACAAAGTGCTGTATGACCTGGAAAACGTCTGTCCCTGGTGCGAGAACGAGCGCGTGTTCGGAGGGGAGACAGTTCGGAGAGAATTGCGGAGCCCCAAAGACAATCGCTGGTACGATGTGGTCTATGTGCCCATTGCTCACCCCGACGGCAGTATGTCGAAGCAGGCGGTTATCCAGGACATCACCGAGCGCAAGCACGCCGAGGAAGAGCTCAAGCTCAACGAGATGCGGCTGAAGTCGCTGCTCCGTCTGAACCAAATGACCAAGGCACCCCTTCATGAGATTTGCGAGCTCGCCATCGAGGAGGGGACCCGTTTGACCGGTAGCAAAGTCGGCTACTTTGCGCTCCTGAACGCGGATGAGAGCGTCCTTACCATGCATGCCTGGTCGAAGAGTGCGGTGGAGCAGTGCGGGGTTGTCGGCCTGACGCATGATTTCACGGTTGCCGGCACCGGCCTATGGGGCGAGGCTTTGCGCCAACGCCAACCCATCATCACCAACGATTACAGTGCAGCGAGCGCGTGGAAGAAGGGCTATCCCGAAGGCCATGTCAGTGTTCAACGACACATGAACGTCCCTGTTTTCGATGGCGAGCGTATCGTTATTGTCGCAGGGGTGGGGAACAAGCCAAGCGACTATGGTGACTCCGACGTGCGGCAGCTTACGCTGCTCATGTCCGATCTGTGGAGCATTCTTCAGAGAAGAAATGCCGAAGAAGCGCTTCGCGTCAGCGAGGAAAAGTATCGGCTCCTCGTTGGAACCATTCCCGCCATTACGTTTAAAGGCTACGCCGACGGTGTCATCGAATTCTTCGATAACAAGATTGAGGCTCTGACCGGCTATGCGTTCGAGGACTTCAATTCCGGCCGTCTCAAGTGGACCGACATCATTTTCCCGGAGGATATCGAGGACTATCGCAGTGCGTTTCAGCGGGCGCTGAAAGGAGACCGGTCTTACGTCCGCGAATATCGCATCGTGACTCGAGACGAGAAGATCCTCTGGGTCCAGGGCAGGGGCCGCATCGTTTGTGGCGACAGCGGCCAGGTCGACTATGTGAGCGGATTCATCTTCGATATTACCGAGCGCAAACAGGGCGAGGAGATGCGCCGCAAGCTGGAGATGCAGCTGAACCAGGCGCTTAAGATGGAAGCGATCGGCACACTTGCCGGGGGGATCGCGCACGATTTCAACAACATCCTTTCGGCCATGATCGGCTATGCGGAGCTGGTCTACATGCATTTGCACAAAGCGCCGCAACAGGGGCAGACGCTCTCCCATCTCAACGAAATCCTCAAGGCAGGGGAACGGGCCAAGCAGTTGGTGAATCAGATTTTGACCTTCAGCCGCCAAACCGAGCAGATGAGGAAGCCGGTCGAGATTTGCATGATCATCGAGGAGGTGCTCCGGTTTCTGAGGGCGAGTATCCCGTCAACGGTCGAAATCCAATCATTCCTTGATGCCCCGGGCGCAATCGTCATGGCGGATCCCGTTCAAATCCATCAGGTGCTGCTCAATCTCTGCACCAATGCGTATCAATCCATGGAAGGCCAACGAGGCGTCCTGGAGATCAAGGTCGAGTCGGTCCAAATCGACAGCCGTATGGCTGACAGTCATCCCGACCTGAAGGTGGGGAGCTACATCCGGACAACGGTGAGCGACACCGGCTATGGCATGACGCCTGCCGTCCTGGAGCGCATTTTTGATCCCTTCTTCACCACCAAGCAGCCGGGAAAAGGGACCGGTCTGGGACTGTCGGTGGTACACGGCATCGTGAAAAGCCTTGGGGGGGCGATTGGGGTGGAAAGCAGCGTCGGCAAGGGAACGACCTTTCAGGTCTACTTTCCTCGCCATGCCGCGGTCGCGGCTCAGGACGCTGCGGAAGAAACGTGCTTCCTGTCGGGAAGCGAACGGCTCCTGTTGGTTGATGATGAAAGACAGCTGACCGATTTAACGACCCTAGCGCTGGAGCAGTTTGGCTATCGTGTGACCGCTTTCAACAGCAGCAGGGAGGCTTTGGAAGCTTTCCGCAGCCACTCTAATCATTTCGATCTCGTCGTCACCGACCTCACCATGCCGCATCTGACCGGGCTCGAGCTAGCGCGCGGAATCAAGCAGCTGCGCAGGGACATGCCGATCCTTCTGATAACCGGTTTTACCGAGGATGCTGCCTGGGAAAAGGCGAAGGAGGCGGGCATCCACGATTGCCTTCTCAAGCCGGTCATCATTTCCGATCTGCTGAAAGCCGTTCGAAAGGCGCTGGATTCACGGCAAAAAGCGTGACCCCTCCAGCCCGTTGCGCGTCTCCTCATCGTCGATTTTTAAGCCTGCGCCCTGCACGCATTCACGGCCAATATTGGTTTGACAGCCCGATTCACACATTGTAAAGACCGCAGCTGAACGGGAGGTCCTGTGCAACGCTCATCACCGCGCGCCGCGCTCGGCATGTCGGCCTCGATCAACGGAATAGAAAGGAGTATGAGCCATCATGAGAGAAATCCATGTCGACGTGATCGCACAAGCGGTCAAGGACCTGTGCATCCGTGCCAACACGGAGCTTGGGCAGGACGTTTTGGACGCCTTCCAGCAAGCACTCGAAAAGGAGGAATCCCCCACCGGGCGCGACATCCTGAAGCACTTGATGGTCAACGCCCAGATTTCCCGCGACGAGAAAATCCCCATGTGCCAGGACACGGGCTTTGCGGTGGTCTTCGTCGAGCTCGGCCAGGAAGTCCACATCATGGGCGGGTCGCTGAAGGATGCCATCGAGGAGGGTGTGCGGCAAGGCTATCAGGAAGGATACCTGCGCAAGAGCGTGTGTCATCCGTTCACGAGACAGAATACGGGGGACAACACGCCGGCCATCATCCACGTGGAGCTTGTGCCGGGTGAGGTCTTCAAGCTCACGCTGGCTCCCAAGGGCGGCGGCAGCGAGAACATGAGCCGGGTCATGATGCTGACGCCGGCCGTGGGCATCCAGGGGATCAAAGACTACGTCATCCAGCGCGTGAAAGAGATGGGATCCAACCCGTGTCCTCCTACGATCATCGGCGTGGGGATCGGGGGAACCTTCGAGGTTGCGGCCCTGCTCGCCAAGAAAGCCCTCCTGCGGGAGCTCGGAAGCGTCAATCCCGATCCGGAGCTGGCGGCCCTCGAGAAGGATTGGCTGGAGGAAATCAACCGGCTGGGCATCGGCCCGCAGGGGCTCGGGGGACGGACCACCTCCCTGGCCGTGCACATCAAGATGATGCCCTGTCATATTGCCAGCTTGCCGGTGGGTGTGAACATTCAGTGCCATGCAGCACGGCACAAGGAAATCGAGCTTTGAGAAAGGGGAAGCGACATGGAAGAGGCGATCCGCTTGACCACGCCCCTGAAAGTGGAAGACGTGGAAAAACTTCGCATCGGCGACCAAGTTCTCTTGAACGGCATTGTCTATACGGCGCGTGATGCGGCCCATAAGCGTTTGATTCAACTCATCGAGGCTGGAGAGAAGCTTCCTTTTGAGCTCGAGGGGCAGGTTATCTACTACGTGGGACCATCTCCCCCGAAGCCGGGCCAGGCAGTTGGCGCCGCTGGTCCAACCACCAGCTACCGTATGGATGCCTACGCGCCGAAGCTGATTTCTTTGGGTCTCAAGGGGATGATCGGCAAGGGCGCTCGCAACCAGGCCGTCAAAGACGCCATGACGACCTACAAGGCCGTCTATTTCGCCGCCATTGGCGGTGCCGGCGCGCTCATGTCCAAGTCGATTCTCACGGCTGAAGTCATTGCCTACCCCGAGCTGGGTCCCGAAGCGATCCGCAGGCTGGAAGTCAAGAACTTCCCGGTCATCGTGGCCAATGACACGGTGGGCGGCGACCTTTACGACGAGGGCGTCAAGACCTACGCCCGTTAGACATCTCTCCGCCTGATCCTGCTGCTCGAAAAAACCGGGGCGGCGATTCCCATCGCCGCCCCGGCTGCTTGACGCCTCTTGATAAACCCAATCGGCCAGCTTATGATTTCGCGAGCACTTTCGGTTAGGAGATTCATTTTGTTTATCGGGAACATATGACTAATTGAGGAAGATTATGCCGATCGAGATCTCCGATAAGACGGTCAAGAGCGAATTCATCGAAAAGGTTCAGCGGCTGAGTGGTCAGAACATCTACAAGTGCTTTCAGTGCGGCACCTGCGGCGGGGCTTGCCCCATGTCCGATCACATGGACACGGTTCCCCGGCGCATCATGCGCATGGCTCAGCTCGGGCTCGAGGAGGACGTTTGCGAAACAAAAGGCTACTGGACGTGCGCCTCTTGCCACACCTGCACGGTCAACTGCCCTCGAGGGATTGACTTGGCCAAGGTCATGGAGGCCATCCGGCAGATCACCCTGCGCAAGAACATCAACATCGTCGAGCCTTCCCAGTTGGACGAAGAGACGGTGAAAGAGCTGCCCCAGATCGCTCTGGTCAGCTGCTTCAGAAAGCTCACGAGCTGAAGAATAAGGCAAAGACAGGGAGACAAGGTGGAACGGAGAGGGGGAGACGCGGGGACAGCGAGATATGAAGCTCCCCGGTTTCCGAGCCAACATGGGCGGTCCTCTCTCCTCGTCTTCTCCGTGGGTCTGAAAAAGGAGTCTCATGAAAGTCAGTTACTACCCGGGATGTACGCTCAAGACCAAAGCTAAAAACCTGGAGGATTCGGCGGTTGCGTCCATGGCGGCCCTTGGTGTGGAGCTCGAGGAGCTGGAGCGCTGGAACTGCTGTGGTGCCGTTCATTCTCTGACGGACGACGACCTGATTCATCAGGTGGCTCCCGTGCGGGACCTCATCCGGGTGCTGGAGCGCGGCGATACCAAGGTCGTGACCCTTTGCTCCATGTGCTACAACACCTTGGCTCGAGCCAACCAGCTCATGCGGGACGATGCGGTCAAGCGCAATACGATCAATGCCTTCATGGACGAGGAGAAGGAATACAACGGTGAAGTCGATGTCGTCCACTTCCTGAATTTCGTGCGTGACACGATCGGGTGGGAGACTCTCCGCAGCAAGGTAAAGATCCCGTTGAACGGGCTGAGAGTGGCTCCTTACTACGGTTGCACCCTGCTTCGACCCAAGAGCGTCGCAATCGAGCCGCCCGGACATCCGCAGATGCTGAATGAATTCCTGGAGGCCCTGGGGGCGACGCCGGTGGATTTTGCCGCCAAGACACTGTGCTGCGGATCCTACCAGATCCTCGCCAACCCCGAAGCGGCCCTCGATGTGGCGGCGACCATTCTGGACGGTGCGACCCATGCCGGTGCTGAGGCCATGGTGCTGAGCTGTCCGCTGTGCGAGTTCAACCTGGGCAAGACCCAGGATAAGCTCTTGAAGGCCGATAAGATTGCGCGAGGAGTGCCGGTCTTCTATTTCACTCAGCTCCTGGCGTACGCCTTGGGCTTGGGCGAGGAGGCCACACGGTTCGAGCTCAACGGCAAGGGCGCGCTTGCGTTTTTGAAAAGCAAGGCGGCTTAGTGCTCACGGCTGAATTCCACGTGTAGATCCAGTTGTTGAGGAGAGACTACCGATGCCCCAAACAGAAGCAATCAAGAATGAGTGCCGCTGCACACCCCCTCAGCAGGTCGCAACGGGCGACCGGGCCATTCTCCCCGAGGGGGCCAAGACCATTCCCATCTTTGTCATGGGCAAGCGCTACGAAGTCCCGGAGACCCTCACCATCATGAAGGCCATGGAGTACGTGGGCTTCAAGTTCCTGCGCGGCTGCGGTTGTCGCGGGGGAATCTGCGGTGCGTGTCCCACGGTTTACCGCAAGGAAGGCGACTACAAGCTCCATTTCGGTCTGGCCTGCCAGACGGTGGTTGAGCCGAACATGTATCTGGCGCAGCTCCCGTTTTATCCCGCGAACCGTGCAGCCTACGATATCGAAGCCATCAAGCCCGTTGCGGAAAGCATTCATGCACTCTACCCGGAGCTCTTCCGCTGTGTTGCGTGCAACAACTGCTCGAAGGCCTGTCCCATGGGTGTCGAGGTTCTCGACTACATTTCGGCCCTCAAGCAAGGCGACATCGCCAAGGCGGCGAAGCTTTCCTTCGACTGCATCCAATGTGGCTTATGCGCCAGTCGCTGCATGGGGGAGCTGCCTCAGTACCATATCGCGCAGCTGGCCCGGCGCATCTACGGCAAGTACATCCAGCCGGGTGCCGATCATCTGAAGAAACGGGTGCAGGAGATCGAGTCGGGGAAATACGACGGGATGCTCGATGCGCTCACGAAAATGAGCCACGACGAGCTGGAAAAGCTCTACAAGGAGCGCGAGCGCGAGCCCGACCTGGCGCCTCCTGGAACCTGGGTCCCCCAGGATACGCAGTACCTCTAAGAATGCGATTCACCGCAGAGGACGCGGAGAAGAGCCTTGAGGGCAAAAGCAGGTGGGTTAGGCCCCTGGCCCTTCGGGGCGCTTGCGACTGGCAGGGGATTTCCATACGCTTCCCCCTTCCCAATGGTTCTTCTCTCAGGCCTTTCTCTGCGCCCTCAGCGTCCTCTGCGGTGAATGAATCCTTCGAGCTTTTGAGGAGCAAGCAATGAGCTACACCCCTGAAATGAGAGAGTTGATCAAGCGCGTCGAGGCCACGCGGCCCGAGAGGGTTGCCATGGCCCGCCGCGGGGAGCATTTTCCTGCCTTGAGCCTGGATGAGCGGGCGGCTGTCCTGGAGAAGTTTCACCCCGACTATCAGAAGGAGGGGCGCAGGGCCGTGAAGGTCGGTCCTGACAAGGGGAAGGGTTTTCCCGATGAGATCTCCACCATGCTGGAGTCCAAGTCGATGGTGCGTCCGGACAAGGTGGATCTCGGCAAAGTGGATTTCGACACCGACATCCTCATCCTGGGTGCGGGCGGCGCCGGGACTTCGGCGGCTCTTCTGGCTTCCCAGACCGGCGCCAGGGTGATCATGTGCACGAAGCTGCGCCACGGGGACGCCAACACCATGATGGCCGAAGGCGGCATCCAGGCGGCGACCCAGGAATGCGACTCCCCTTTTTACCACTACCTCGACACCATCGGCGGCGGTCATTTCACCAACCAGCCCGATCTGGTGGCTGCCCTGGCGCATGATGCTCCGCTGTCCATCGCGTGGCTGGAAGCGCTTGGCATGATGTTCAACAAACTTCCGGACGGTCGCTTGAGCGTCCGCCATTTCGGGGGGTCCAGCCGCAAGCGGATGCATTCCTCGGGCGACATGACCGGAGCCGAGATCATGCGCGTCCTGCGCGATGAGACCCGGAATCGCAGGGATCGCATCAGCGTGCTCGAATTCTGCCCCGCCGTGGAGATCATCCTGGACGAAGACGGCAAGTGTGCGGGGGCGGTGTTGTACAACATGGAGACGCGCGAATTCTTTATCGCACGTGCCAAGGCCGTCATCATCGCGACGGGCGGAAACGGTCGTCTCCACATCAAGGGGTTTGCGACGACCAATCATTACGGCGCCACCATGGACGGCGTGGTGATGGCCTATCGCGCCGGGGTTGGGACCACCTGCCTCCACTCCACCCAGTACCACCCGACCGGGGTGGCTTATCCGGAGCAGAACGTGGGCCTTCTGATCACCGAAAAAGTCCGCGGGCTCGGTGCGCACGTGCTCAACGTCGACGGCGAGCAATTCTGCTTCCCGCTGGAGCCTCGAGACGTCGAATCCGCTGAGCTCATCAAGGAGGCCATGGAAAAAAACAAGGCGGTCATCACCCCGACCGGTCGTTACGGTCTCTGGCTGGATTCGCCCATGATCGACCTTTTGCACGGGGAAGGGACGGTGCGCCGCGAGCTTCCCGCCAAGTTCATCCAATTTGCGCGTCACGGGATCGATATCAGCAAAGACCCGATGTTGGTCTACCCGACCCTTCACTACCAGAACGGCGGGATTGCCATCAATGCCGACTGTGAAACCACGGTGCCGGGCCTCTACAGCGCCGGAGAAGTCACCGGGGGCGTCCACGGCGAAAACCGTCTCATGGGCAACAGCCTCCAGGATGTCATCACCTTCGGTCGACGCGCTGGAATGGCCGCCGCCAAGTACGTCAGCAACGGCGTGCAGTTGAAAAAGCTCAGCCTGGATCACATTGCTCGGTTCGAGAAGGAGCTTGCGGATGCGGGCATCGATTGCCCAATAATCGCTCCCATCCTGCTGCCCGACTATGCCACGGACGAAGTGGCATCGCGCCGCCTCATGGACGCGAAGCTCGAAGCGGAATAGTGCTTCTCGGCAGACACGGGCTCGATCGGGAGCGCGGGGGAACGAAAAGAAGAGGGGGATTCACCCGAATCGGGTGGATCCCCCTTCTGCTTCGACCCAATAGGGTTCACGCATGCCGTGTTCGACTCTAGGATTGCTGCGAGGAAATGCGGATCGTAACCTCGCTGACCGAAAACGCGAATTGAGGCTTTTTGCTGCGCAGGATTTCGAGCGCTCGCTCTGCCGCCCTCTTGGACCCGTAAACGTGCCGCGCCATGGGGGCGAGCCTGGCTCCCTCCTTGTCCCCTTTACAGACAGCCCAGCCATTGGACGCGATGCTACCGGGAAAACGCGATTCATCCATACCTTCATCCTTATAGCCTTGCCCGAGTGAGGAGCTCCGGGCCTACTTGCTGTCCGATGCCCTTCAGACAGCTTCGACAAGATCTTGTTGCATGGCTTCATCGCGCATATGCATGACCCGACGATCCAGGAAGACAAGACCATGAGTCATCAGGACACGGTCCCGAAGACAGTCGCTTTCCTGCACGTCATGCTCGATCAGCTTGCACGCCAGGGCGAGGTCTTCTTGACCGGCCGATCGTGCGATCTCGATGAAGTTGCGAAGGCAACCTGCCAACATGGTAGCCAAGCTCTCTGGGTGTTCGATGATTGCAGCCTCCCTTCCTATCCCCGTGATACACTGAACCTGTGTCCATAGACCTCCCACTGCTGGTGCCTCGGGCGAATCGCCGGTATGTGCCAGGGGGCTCCCCAAGCGAGCCCGACACCCATCATGGCGAAGCTAGGCAACAGTCGTACCAACTGGCCAACACCCGATTGTTCTGTTGCCCATGGACCATTGGCGGTCCTCCTCTGCCATGGTGCTTGATGTTGCGCTGCACGGAAATGCCTCCACTACTGGATGAAAAACCCTGCATCAGGGTCGAGGGGGGCGTTGGTGAAGCGAAAACCCGAGGGCTGAACGTCCTTGTCCGGTGGGGGTGATGATTCTGAAACCGTGAAGGATGTGCCCGAGCCAGGGGAGGATTGGCGCAGGATGGCTTCCGAAAAGCGTTTGCATAAGAGGGGGACGTTCGTTATGTTGCCTCCAGGGTGGAAGCCCGGTGGTCACCGAGCGTCCAGTGACCCAGGACGTACGGACAATTTTTGCCAGAGAAAGGATTCCTGATGCCGATCATCACCATCTCCAGAGGCTCCTACAGCAAGGGCAAAGAAGTTGCGGAAACCGTGGCCGAGCGGTTGGGGTATCCGTGCATTGCCCGCGAGGTCATTCTCAAGGCTTCCAAGGAGTTCAACATTCCCGAGATCAAATTCGCAAAGGCCTTCCACGATGCTCCTTCGATTTTCGACCGTCTGACCTACGGCAGAGAGAAGTACATTGCTTACTTGAAAGCTGCGTTTCTCAAATCCGTTCAGTGCGACAATGTGGTCTATCATGGCTTGGCGGGTCACTTCTTCCTCAAAGACCTTCGTCACGCGCTCAAGGTTCGTATCATCGCCGACAGACCGGATCGCGTGCAGGTCACGATGGCCCGGGAGGGGGTTTCCGAGGAGGAGGCCGAGCGGAGATTGAAAAAAGACGACGAAGATCGCACCCGGTGGAGCAAGCACGTCTTTGGCATCGATACGTCCGATCCCAGTCTGTACGATCTGGTGATTCACATTGGGAAGATGAGGGTGGCCGACGCCGCGGAGGTGATCTGCCTCACGGCTCAATTGGAGACCTTCAAGACGACCTTCGAATCCCAGCGGGCCATGGATGATCTGGTGCTGGCGGCGGAGGTGAAAGCCGCCCTTGTGGATTTGAAGCCGGACATTCAGGCCATTTGCAAGGAGGGGAGGGTGCTTCTGGGCACCAAGGTCTCTCAAATGCAGAACATCGAAGAGATCAAGCAGATCGAGCGAATCGCCCGCAGCGTACCCGGAGTGAAGGAAGTGGAGCTCAAGACCTCACATCGAGTGGACTGGAGCGATTGATCGGTCGGACGTCTGAGGACACAGGCGCACAAGAGCGTGCTCATTGGGCGAGCCAAACCCCGAGAAACGTCATGCCGCCAAATTGCCAAGCCGGAATCCACACCAATCGTGAAAATGCATGGATCCCGGCTGAGAGACTGCCGGGATGACGTCTACTTGGATTGCGGACATCTTATTGTGTGACGGTTCACCAAGCGGGGTGGGGGCGGGAATGCGACGGTGGACTCAGGAATGGCAGGGGCCAAAGACGAGCACGGCCGCACGTCCGGCCGGCTGTCCTCGGGTGCCTTGCACGGCACGAGGAGTCTGGCTGCATCCGTCACTTCGATAGCTCGCGGTGAAGCCGTCGAAGCCGCTGCGGGATTCCCCAGCGTTCCAAAACGGAGGCGACGGCCGGCGAAACAGAGTCCTTCCATGGCTCGCCCAGGATCATCCGTTTGCGGATGTGGGATGCTCGCAAGCCTTTTTGGCTCAGATCCCGCTCCCAGAGGACCTCAGTTTTCAATCCCAGCGACTGGAATTGCTCGAGCTTGCGTCGGCCCCATTGATCGTAAATGGTGAGATAGAACGTTGCATCCATCGGCACGTAATAGACGTACAGCTCAGGAAAATTGATGGGAAACGGGACGATGGAGAATTCGAGAGGCGAGCAGTCCACTTCCAGAAGGGCGGTTCGCACGAGGATGGAGCGCTCGAAATAGGTGAGAGGATTGGATTCCGCCGTGCTCCGGTCAGGATCTGATTCGTCGTGGCGGGTCAGCGTCGGGTCGGGGTTGGTGATGCCGACGACAAGATGACGGCACCGCATCTTGCCGGCAAGCACATAACGGAGATGGTCATGATGGAAAATCTGGAAACGTCCGTGGATCACTCCCGTTTCGACCATTCTGTTTCCCCCCGCGTGTGAGCCTCTCCCCCACCGAGATCCGTTCAGGCTTTTGCACAGCTTGACCCCCATTGGCGGGTACGAGCACCAATCAAAGCGGATCCGTGCTCCGGTGGGTTTTCATCAGCCGTGAGACCACAACTCCATTCGTGATGAAAAAAAGCAGCAAGAGGCTCATCAGCGGAAAGGAACCGTGGAATGCAGATCCCAGAGCCCCGAGAATCATGATGCTGGATCGCGTTCCCTTGCTCGCCAGCGTCGGCGGGCCGAGATCGATCCCGAGCGCCTCCGCGCGGGCGGAAGAATAGCTGATCAGGTTGCTCCCGATCATTGCGAATGTCCCCAGCGCCAGAATGAGTGGAAGAGGAAGGGTAGATGACTGCCGCACCAGGTAGAGCGTGAGTCCGATGACCATGGCTCCGTCGGCGTAGCGGTCGAGCACCGAATCCCAAAAAGCTCCCCCTCGGCTCTGAAGCCCCGTGATGCGGGCGAGCTGGCCGTCAACGCCGTCCAGGACCTGAGCGCAAGCAGCGAGCAGCCCCGCTCCCCAGCCCCATCCGCAGGCGAAGAGGAGACCGCCCAGGACCCCAATCCCAGCGGACGTTAGGGTGACCATCCAGGGATGGAGCCAAGGCAAGTCGACCAGGTGCGGCGTGATTCGCGCGGAGCAGTTGATCTTGATCCAGCGCAGCACAAAACGGTCTGTGGGCTTGGTCTCCCATCCCTGTGGCGGCATGTTGGTCCCCTGGTCGTTAGGCGGTTGGAGAGGATCACGACGTGAACAGGGTATAACGGACCTCGTCGCCCACTTTCGTGCCCCTGGCGAGCTCCATGTGCCGAAGGGCAGCAAAGTGGCTTCGAAACTCCTCCTGCGAAAGCCCTAGCTCCGAGCAAAGCTGCTCGGCAGTGAGGGGGCCGTTGGCGCGAAGAAGCTTCAGGATCTGCTCCTGCTGCGGCAGAAGCGTCTTCTCATGATTGGGAGTATTCTTGGCGCTGTGTACGGCCCAAGGATCACAGGTCTTGGGGATCGCGACCAGGTCCAGATAACAATCCTCGCAGACGGTACGCCCCGAATGCTCGTAAGTTTCCTCCGGATCGATGGCCTTTTGGCATTTCTCGCAGTTCATCTTCATTGTCCTCCTGTTCTCACCTGTCTTCCGGGACCACTCCGCACTCCACCGAGGATCTTATTCGATGGAGCCCGTGCAACGCAAGATACGCATGCTTAGCATGTGGCTCAAGGAAATGCGGTTTGATTTCGAGGAGGGGAGATTCTCATTTCTTGGCGGTTCACTCACGCTGAATCCTATGGCTGGGGAGGTTACGATGAGCGACAGACTGAAGGGCATGGTTATGGGCTCCTTCATAGGGGATTCCTTGGCATTGGGGGCCCATTGGATCTATGACGTGGATGAAATCGAGCATACGCTCGGACGCGTCGACAAATTGCTGAAGCCGCTCCCTGGCTCCTACCATCCGACCAAGGACGCAGGGGACTTCACCCATTACGGCGACCAAGCCCTGTGGCTGCTCGAATCCATTGCCGAGTGCGGCAAATTCGATCTCGATCATTTCGCCGCCAAATGGCGAAAATGCTTTGCCGACTATACGGGGTACTACGATCACGCCACCAAAGATACTCTCAAGAATTTCGCCGATGGAGCCGCCCCGGCGGAATCCGGGAGTCAGTCTGGAGACCTTTCCGCAGCCGCCCGCATAGCACCCTTGGCCTATCGATATCGGGGTGACCTCGATGCGCTGCTGGCCGCCGGCCGAGCCCAAACGGCGATGACCCACAACAACCCGGTCATCCTGGAATGTGCGGAGCTCTTGGGTCGAATTGTCCATGCGGTGCTGAACGGAGCCGCTCCAGCGTCCGCCATTGCACAGCAGCTCGAAGGATCCGGTTTGACGGACGTTCTCGGAGGCGCCATCCGAAATGGGCTGGAGAGTCTCGGGACCCCGTCCAGGGAAGCCATCCTCGGCTTTGGGCAAAACTGTGGTGCGCGGGCTGCGCTGCCTTCTGTCGTTCATTTGGTCGGCAAGCACCAGAATGACCTACGAGACGCCCTGATTGAAAATGTCATGGCTGGAGGCGACTCGGCGGCACGCGGCATGGCGGTGGGGATGATCGTCGGTGCCCATCTCGGCATGAAGGCGATTCCCGAGGAGTGGCTTGCCGGTCTGAAGCAGCGCAGCCGAATCGAGGCCCTGCTGCAGCAGATCGACACCGCCCTGCCTTGAGTGGCGATTCGGGCTCTCCTTGCGAGCTTGCGCCCGTTCAGGCTGCTCCACCGGCTTCGGGTGCAATTCACGACCGTTGGTGATTGCCCTTAGTCAAGATGTCGGGTGTCTGGTTTCGGGTGTCAGCGAGAGAGGCCAGAAGCCGTTCGACTGAAACCTGAACACTGAAACCTGAAACCAGCGGTCTCGAATTGCACGCACCGGCTTCGCCTCCGGTGTCTGAAAGCCTCTCTCCCTGTAGAGAGCCTTCCCAATCCCCGGCCCGCCTGTCGCTTGCGGGCCGGGGCACTCCTCAGAGCGATGCGGGTCGTGTCGCGCTTTTTCTCGCCGCTTTCGGCGGTCCACGGGCGGAATCCTCCATCTTACCGAAATCATGACGGGGTCCGGGCGCAAAAGGGATTCCTGTTGTGTGCGGAATTAACTGCTGCTAATAGAGCACTCTGTTGGATTTAGCGCACTAATATGCTGGCGAGCGAGCGGTCGCTGACGACACGCGGGAAGCTCCCCCGGGATTCCGTCATAGAAAGGTGAGACCTATGCCAAGGCGCGAGGACATCAAGAAAGTCATGATCATCGGCTCGGGACCCATCGTCATCGGGCAGGCGTGTGAATTCGATTACTCGGGAACTCAGGCGTGCAAAGCACTCCGGGGGCTTGGGTATGAAATCGTCCTGGTCAATTCCAATCCGGCCACGATCATGACCGATCCGGGGATGGCGGACGCGACGTATGTGGAGCCTTTAACCCTGGAGAGTCTCACGAGGATCATCGAAAAGGAGCGCCCAGACGCCATTTTACCGAACCTTGGGGGGCAGACGGGCTTGAATCTCACCTCGCAGCTGTACCGCCAGGGGGTGCTGGAGACATACGGCGTAAAGATCATCGGAGTGCAGGCGGACGCCATCGAGCGGGGCGAGGATCGCATTGCTTTCAAAGAGACCATGGAGCGTCTCAAGATCGAGATGCCGCGCAGCCAACCGGCGTTCACGGTCGAGGAGGCGGAGGCCATCGCCGCCGATCTGGGGTATCCGGTCGTGATTCGTCCGGCTTACACGATGGGGGGAACCGGCGGTGGAATGGTTTACAACGTCGAGGAGCTTCGGACGATCGCAAGCCGCGGGCTTTCGGCCAGCATGGTGCACCAGATCCTGGTCGAGGAGTCGGTGCTGGGATGGGAGGAGCTGGAGCTCGAGGTGGTTCGCGACGCCAAGAACCAGATGATCACGGTCTGTTTCATCGAGAATGTGGATGCCATGGGGGTCCACACGGGCGACTCCTACTGCACCGCTCCCATGCTGACCATCGATCCCGAGCTGCAGAAGCGCCTTCAAAGGTATTCCTACGACATTGTGGAGGCCATCCAGGTCATCGGTGGAACGAACATCCAATTCGCCCATGATCCGAAAACGGGGCGCGTTGTGGTGATCGAGATCAATCCGCGTACGTCGCGCTCCTCGGCGCTGGCGTCCAAAGCCACCGGGTTTCCCATCGCTTACATTTCCTCCAAGCTGGCTGCGGGCGTCACCATGGATGAGATCCCTTACTGGCGGGGGGAAAACCTGGCGCAATACGAGCCGTGGGGCGATTACGTCGTGGTGAAATTCGCCCGCTGGGCTTTCGAGAAATTCCCTGGATCCATTGACAGGCTGGGCACGCAGATGCGGGCGGTGGGCGAAGTCATGAGCATCGGGAAGAACTACAAGGAAACGCTGCTCAAGTCCATCCGCTCCCTCGAAACGGGGCGCTCCGGCCTTGGCTTCGCCAAAGATTTCCACGAGAAATCCCTGCCGGAGCTCATGGAGCTGCTCGCCGAGCCGACCAGCGAGCGGCAGTTCATCCTGTACGAGGCCCTGCGCAAGGGGGCAGCGGTGGACGAGCTCTACCGAAAGACCCACATCAAGCCCTGGTTTATCGAACAGATGAAGGAGCTTGTCGAGCGCGAAGAGCAGATTCTGAAATTCCGGGGAGGCGAGCTGCCGGACGAGCTGCTCGTTGCGGCAAAGAAGGATGGTTTTGCGGATGCTTACCTTTCAAGACTTCTGAACATTCCCGAAAAGGAGATTCGATCACGCAGGAAGGCCATCGGGCTTAATCAGAGCTACCAGGCGGTGCCCGTGAGCGGTGTGGAGAACGCGGCCTACTATTACTCCACCTATAACGGCCCGGACACGGTAACGGTCAGCGACCGTCGCAAGATCATGGTGCTCGGGGGGGGCCCCAACCGGATCGGTCAGGGCATCGAATTCGACTATTGCTGCGTGCACGCGGCCTTCGCTATTCGGGATGCCGGGTTTGAGTCCATCATGATCAACTGCAACCCGGAAACGGTTTCGACGGACTACGACACTTCCGACAAGCTCTACTTCGAGCCTCTCACCGTGGAGGATGTGCTCTCCATCTACGAGAAGGAAAAGCCCGAAGGCATCATCGTCCAGTTCGGGGGGCAGACGCCGCTCAACATCGTGAAGCAGCTTGCCGAGGCCGGCGTGAAGGTTCTGGGGACGACCCCCGAGACCATCGATCTGGCGGAGGACCGCGACCGGTTCCGCAAGATCATGGAAGAGCTTGGAATCCCCATGCCGGAGTCGGGGATGGCGAGCAACCTGGACGAGGCGCTTCACGTGGCGGAGCGAATCGGGTATCCGCTGATGGTTCGGCCGTCCTATGTGCTCGGAGGCCGGGGGATGGAAGTGGTCTACGACGAAGTCATGCTGCGCCAGTATGTCCAGACGGCGGTGGGGGTGACTCCGGATCGCCCCATTCTCATCGATCGATTCCTCGAAGACGCGATCGAGGCCGAAGCGGATGCGATCGCCGACGGACAGGATGCTTTCGTGCCGGCGGTGATGGAGCACATCGAGCTTGCGGGGATTCATTCCGGAGATTCGGCGTGCGTCATTCCGCCCATCAGTATCCCGGCCAGACATCTGGAAACGATCTATGAGTACACCCGGAAGATCGCGATCGAGCTCGGCGTCGTCGGCTTGATGAACATTCAATATGCCATCGCCAAGGACACGGTCTACGTGCTCGAAGCCAATCCGCGTGCTTCCCGAACCGTGCCCCTCGTCTCCAAGGTCTGCAACATCCCCATGGCGCGATTCGCCACGCAGGTCATGCTGGGGAAAACCCTGGCGGACCTGAGCATTGTCAGGTCACGTCCCATCCCGCATTTTGGGGTCAAGGAAGCCGTCTTTCCGTTCAACATGTTTCCGGAGGTCGATCCGGTGCTGGGACCGGAAATGCGCTCGACGGGCGAGGTGCTGGGACTGGCCGATTCCTTTGGAATGGCATTCTGGAAAGCCCAGGAAGCGGCGCAGCAGCACCTGCCCGGCAGTGGGACGGTTCTACTCACCGTGTCCGACCGCGACAAGCAGGGAGCCCTCCAGATCGCACGCCGATTCCGCGCCCTGGGCTTCGACGTTCTCGCTACGAGAGGCACGCACAAGTTCCTGCGCGAGAACGGAATCGAGGCGGAAGTCATCGACAAGCTCCACGAAGGTCGTCCCAACATTGTGGACGCCATCAAAAACGGTCGGATTCAGCTGGTGATCAACACACCCGAGGGGCGACTCAGCCAGTACGACGATTCGTACATCCGGAAGGCGGCGATCAAGTACAAGGTGGCTTACATCACCACGACGGCCGCGGCCGTAGCCGCTGCACGCGGCATTGAAGCCTTTCAGCGCGGAAAGAGCTCCGTGAAGTCCATTCAAAGCTACCACGCGGACCTGGATTAGACGAACGGGCGGTGGGCAAACCGCAGCGGACAGGCGAGATAAACCGTGAGATCTCCGTCGCTATGCCGGGGGACTCACGGGGGGGCAATTCACCACATACCATGCTCTGGTTCTCGAAAGTGCAACCATGTGCTGGGGCTGGCTAATCCAGCTGGATCTGGAGAAGGGTAAAATCGTCCATGAAATTCCATTGGCCCTGAAGATGGCCGGCATAGTTCAGGAACCAATCGAGAGTGAAACGCGAGGACTCAAGCTGTCTGCTCATGACCTCAAGGAACTCTTCGCGCGTCCACATGCTGCCGTCGTCTCGGATCAGCTCATAGACCCCGTCCGTGTAAAGGATCAGCTGGCTTGCGGGAGGAACGTCCACGGTCGAGGCCTCATAAGAGACATTCTGGGAAAGGCCGATGCAGGCACCTGGCGTCGAGAGTGGCTGAAGCTGACAGCCTGTGCTTGTGTCGCCATGCCACAAGAGTGCAGGGGGATGGCCCGCGCTGGCATAGTGAAGCTGTCGTTTTCCCTGGTCATAGACTCCATACCAAATGCTGAAATACATGAAGTCATGCGGATCCACGCCGAAAAGCTCGCTAAGGGATGTCAAGACATGGCCTGGAGAAGACAGGTCGATGCCTCGAGACATGCCGGTGTGAATGGTGTTAAAAATAGTTGACGAAAATAATGCGGCTTTCACGCCATGGCCGCAGACATCCATCAGATAGACAGCGAACAGGTCGTTATCGAGCCAGAAGTACTCAAAGGCATCTCCTCCCAGTCTGAGGCAAGGTAAAAAACACCAGTCTGCCTTGACCGTTCCATCCGTTATGCGAGGGGGCAACAGGGACTCCAAATATCTGGCTGCATCCCTCACGTCCGAGTCGATCTGGCGGTAGACTTCGGTCAGCTCTTCATTCATCGTGTCGATCCGCGCTGCAGCAAGCTCGCTGAGCTTCTTGTAAATCTCGAGCTGGCTGGGGATGGATAAGGAATCCAAGATCGTCTCATCGAGGCTGATGACGACGGAAGGCTGAATGGCGATCACCGATGCCGTTCGCGGCCTTTTTCTAAGCAATGCAATTTCCCCGACCCAGTCGCCCGGTTGGCAATAGTAAACCTTCCGGGCCAAACCCTCGACATCTCTAATGACCTTAAATGCTCCATCAACAATGAAATAAGCAATGCGATCCGTTTCACCAGCCTTTATGAGTACCTGACCTTTAGCAATAGACTTTAGCTTTAGCCTCTGCAAAGTTGGCATCATATCCATAAGGTCTCCTTTTCATTTATTCAATGAGGAGCATAGATTGCTTTGTACCTTTGCACAGAGACTTGTTAATGCTGCAGTTGCAGATAGTCAGGATTTATTGGGAGATGGCATGATCTATTAGAAGCCGAACAACTGTATTAGAAGCAAAAGGATCGATCTTGTCAAGAACTATGATGTTCTTTTCATTTTGGATGCTTTTCGGGTCGGAGTCCAAGTTGAATAAGGTACCATGACGAGAGACCTACAGCACAAAAGAGGGCCGCCCAATCGGTTGGTCTAAATTTCTTGTCCCCCAGCCCAACACTGGCGTGTGGACCCACATGGATCGTCCTGCAGGGACCATCGGGTCTGTCGTTATGCGGTCTATAGCCGCCGCCCGTTTCAAGGCTGGCAAGCCAAGATGGTTTATTGCGTGAGGAAACCGACTTGACCGGTCAACAGCATCGATAACCCTGTTTGACAACGAAACAGGCAGCAGCTAATATTGGTTTGAGCAGCCGTTAGGGGTGCCTGTAAAACAGGCTGAGAAGAGACCCTTATGCACCTGATCTGGGTAGTTCCAGCGTAGGGAAATGGCTGAAAAGGCGCTTCGTTTTTTCAGACCGTTTCCGTTACGGAATCGGTCTTTTTTTATGGTTGCAGGAGGAGTGGATGAATACGCAGCTGGACCACGCCCGGGCGGGCGTCGTCACCGAAGAAATGCGGCGGGCCGTTGAGGGAGAGCCGATCAGTGCCGAAGCGTTGAGGGAGCTCATCGCGGCCGGGCGAGCCGTGCTTCCCAAAAACCGCAATCACCAGTTCGAAAACGTTTATGCCATCGGCGCCGGCCTCAAGACCAAGGTCAACGCGAACCTCGGGAGCAGCGGGGAATGCTTCAGCCTGGATCTGGAGGCCGAAAAGCTCCGAGCTTCCCTCGAGGCAAAGACCCACTCGATCATGGACTTGTCGACGGGGGGCGACTTGGCCGCCCTGCGCCGCTATTTCCTGGACCATTCCACCGTCATGGTCGGCGCCGTGCCCATTTACGGGCTCGCGACCGAAATGGTCCTCCGAGACGAGCCCCTGGAGAGCATGGACGGCGAGAAGCTTCTGCGCAGCATCGAACGGCAATGCGAGGAGGGGCTTGACTACATCACGGTCCATTGCGGGGTGACGCTGGCTTCGGTGAAGAAGCTGGACGCCTATGAGCGGCTGATGCCGTGTGTGAGTCGCGGCGGGTCGATTCACATGTACTGGATGCGCAAGAATGGGAAAGAAAATCCACTCTTTGAATGCTACGACGACCTGCTGGCCATTGCTCACAAGTTCGATGTGACGCTGAGTCTTGGAGACGGGTTCAGGCCCGGGACCGTGGTCGACGCAACCGACGGGGCTCAGCTCGAAGAACTGATGATTCTGGGAGAGCTCGCCAAGAGGGCACGTGCCAAAGGGGTACAGGTCATGATCGAAGGACCGGGCCATGTGCCGCTGCCCCAGATCCAGGCGAACGTCCTGATGCAAAAGCGACTCTGCGACGGGGCGCCCTTCTATGTGCTGGGACCCCTTCCGACGGACATCGCCCCCGGATACGACCATCTGACCTCGGCCATCGGCGGCGCCATTGCCGGCGCTGCGGGGGCCGATTTCCTCTGCTATGTGACGCCGGCGGAGCACTTGGGTCTGCCCAATGCCCACGACGTCCATGTCGGCGTCATCGCCGCGCGCATAGCCGCCCACGTGGCCGACATCGCCAAAGGGCTTCCCGGGGCCGTCGAGTGGGACCGCCGTATGTCGGAATGTCGGCGGGACCTAGACTGGGAGGGCATGATCCGTGAAGCCATCGACCCACCATTGGTGCGGGAAAAAGCACAGATGGCCCAGGACCGGGAAGCGTGCACCATGTGCGGTAAGCTCTGCGCCGTGAAGATCAGTCGCCAGTCCGCGGCAACTCTCTAACGGTGACAACGCCCAACGGATGCCGACGCTCGCGACCCGAGCCGGCCGGCATCAACGCTTCGGCGCCACTGAAGGGACTGCGCATTTGAACAGAATGAATCACCGGAGATCCAGGGTCTTCGAACCGCTCTGACCTCACCGCGTGCGCAGTGTGTCCAGCCGCTTCGCCGGCGATTCCGTTTATGTCGAGCTGATGACGCCCACCTGTGGGAAACGCAGAAGGACGTCCAGGTCATGGGGTGCGCCGTCAAGATCATCGGTCAGGTCTTCCCCAGCGCGGTGCCGCCTTTGGTGGGTGCCGTCTTTCCAAAGCCTGCTTCGGGTGACATCGTAGACCTTGCCCTGCACGGCCACATAAACCGGTTTTCCATGGGTCCCGTCAAATTCCGCGAGTGCCGTCGAGTCGAATTCTTTCATAAATGCTCCTCGTGTCCCTTCTTTTCATTCGCGCTGATCATCCTTTGGTGGTATCTGCAAAATCGGTCGGTGGAGGATCGGTCTCGGTGTCGAGCCGCTGGGGGCACAGGGCAGCGGGCGGGCTTTTCATGCAGCCCAGCCGCCTGTTCGTAACAACCGCAAAGGCCTTCCGACTGAAGATTAAGCCAATCATTCATGGGACACCAGGATTTTTGTGGCGATCCGGATCAGGGAAGTCAGAGCCACCATCGTGACGTGTCCGATTCCTTGGCCGGTTGCCGTGGGTTGAAGCAGTTTTTTGTGGGGAGCCGAACATGAGACTTTTGAACGTCAGGATCTCGCACCACGTGCTGTCATCACGTTCCTTGTGCACCCTTGTCTTCATGCTTCTCTTATGCTCTGTCAGTGGTGTCTCCTCCAGCAGTGCCGTTGAGGAAGGCAAAGCCGCCGATCAGGTCGGACAAGAATCCAAAGCCGCCTCGGGCCTCGTCGCAAGTCTTCCGAATCCTCCAAGGGATTCGCTCAAGCGGTTTGTCGAGCTCATGAAACGGGAGCGCAAGGAGGATGAGAAGTTCCTGGAGCAGCGGTTCGACCGGGCCATGGCGTTGATCCGCAACAAGGACATTGCGCAAGAGAAGGAAATCAGGGCATTCCTGCTGACGCCGAGGGAGAAGTTCTGCCGTCCCTGGAATCTCGGAAGGGCGTACGACCATGCCTTTCTCGACATCCGCCACGGAGTGACGATCTCCGGCCCGTACCTGGTGGGGCGCATGACGGCGGCTCTCGATGTTCAGCCCGAGGACAAGGTGCTCGAGATCGGCACGGGCTCCGGGTACCAGGCCGCGATGCTGACCTATCTCTCCGATCACGTGTACACCATTGAAATCATCGATCCGCTGCAGAAGGAGACGGATGCGATCTACACGGAGCTGACGGCGGCGGGCTATCCCGAATATGGAAAGATCAAAAGGAAGGCCGACGACGGCTATTTCGGTTGGGAGGAGTATGCGCCTTTCGATAAGATCGTCGTCACTTGCGGGATTGACCACATTCCACCGCCTCTGCTCAAACAGCTCAAGATGGGAGGCGTGATGGTGATTCCCGTCGGTCCGCCCGGGGCTCAAGTGATCCTCAAGGTGACCAAGAATCAAGACGCTCAGGGCAATCCCGTGATTACCCGGGAAGACATCTATCACGGTCGCAAGAAGGAGGCCTTTGTTCCGTTTACGAAAAAAGGCGGCGGGACCCACTACAATGAAGGGCGCTGAGGGCTCTCGTTCAGTGGAGCAAAAGGCCCTGACCGGCCTCGCCCGCGCTTCGTTGGCTCTGGTGTCCGGGGCGGTCCTGGCCTATGAGCTCTTCGTCATGAGGGTCTTCTCGAACGGCGGATGGTCGCACTTTGGCTCGACGGTGATTGCCATTGCCATGTTCGGTTTCGGGGTGTTCAGCACGGTCTTGTGCATCTGGAAGGAGGCTTTCAAAAGACGGATTGAAGCCTGGATGGCCGGGACGGTGCTGGTCCTCGGTCCGATGATGATGCTGGCGAACGTGACCGCGCAGCAGGTTCCTTTCAACCCCATCTTCCTGGTCTCGGATCCCTGGCAGAAGGCCTATCTCGCGGGTTACTTCCTCATCTACTTCATCCCGTTCCTCTTGGGTGCCATGTTCCTCGGGCTCTTCTTCCTCATGGGACAGAGCGAATTTGGCAAGGCCTATTTCGCCAACATGGCAGGCTCCGGATTGGGCGGCATGATCCTCTTTGCCGCCATGTACTTCGTGCTGCCGGGAAACCTCCTGGTTGTCCCCCTGATTCTTTGGCTTGCGGGCGCCGTGCTCTGGCTCTGGGCCACTGACGGCCGGAGCTCATTTCTCCTCTTGGGTGTGTGCGCCGGGATTGCCTTCGTGGGGGCCGCGCATTTTGAGCAGATTCATGTTTCTCCGTATAAAGGGGTAAGCTACGCGCGTCAGTTCCCCGATGTGCGTCTCGTCGGTCAAAAGGCCAGTCCGTTCGGAAATCTCGAGGTGTATTCGAGCTCGTATTTTCACTTCGCGCCGGGGTTGAGCGATGCGGCCACGTTGTACATGGACGAGATGCCTCAGAATGCCTTCCTTGGCATGTACATCGACGGCGATGGCCCCGTCGGGATCATGCGGCAGCTTCCGCCCAATCAGTCCCAGTATGTGAAATACCTTTCCATGGCGCTTCCGTACGGGCTGAAAACCAGCCCCGATGTGCTCATCATGCAGTTCGGTGGGGGAATTTCGACCAACGTGGCCTTGGAGCTCGGGGCGCGGCGCGTGACCGTGGCTGAAGGGAATCCTCTGGTGGTCCAAACGGTTCGGGATGATCCCTTTGTTGCGGATTACACAGGGCGCATTCTCACCGATGAGCGTGTTCAACTGGTCGAAAGGGAAGGGCGGATCGTCGTTCCGTTGCTCCCGGATCATTTCGACATCATCGATCTGAGCCTTGCCGACTCGACGGGCCTTTCCATGCCGGCCGGGTCTTCCATTCACGAGCAATACGGCTATACGGTGGAAACGTTCCGAGCCAGCATCGGAGCGCTTCGCCGGGACGGAATCCTGTCGGTGACCGTCTGGAACAAAGAAGACCCTCCCAAGTCCGTACTGAAGCTCATGAGCACGATGGTCGACGCGGCCAGGTCCGACGGCTCCGCGAATGTTGCCGATTCCCTTTTCATGACGCAAACGTACCTCTCGACGTTCACCATCCTTTACAAGAAAGGGGGCTTCACGACGCAGGAGGTGGATGCGCTTGTGAAGACCTGTGGGCGATTGAGCTTTGAAGTCGTTTATGCACCGGGCAGCGGAGAGGACCGGGACGATCTCGAATCGATTCTCTCGGCTTACCGTTCGGTGTATTTCGCACCAAGCGACATGGGCCCTGGAGACGAGGGGGAGTCGGATGTGGATGTGTCGGCGGGAAGCCTCTTTCGTGCCGTGGCGCATCGTCTGATCCGAGGCGATGCAGGCTCGATCCGGGATCGCTACGTCTTCGACATGAGGTCTTTGAGCAACGAGCGTCCTTACTTCGCGGGCTTCGTAAAGCCTCGGGATATTCCCCGCTTTCTCGACAAGCTCGAGACGATTTCGGATGAATGGGGCTACCTGCTCCTTTGGGCGACCCTGCTGCTGGCCCTGTTTTTCGGTCTGCTGCTCCTGGTGCTGCCGGTGGTTTTCGGGTGGCGGGCGTTATTCTCCCATGACCCAGGGAAACTTTGTGTGATGGGCTACTTTTTATGCCTGGGATTGGGATACATCCTGATTGAGATCGCCTTCATCAGCAAGTGCCTCCTCTGCCTCGGAAACAGCACGGTGTCCTTCGCCGTGCTGGTGACGGGCATGCTGCTCTTCTCCGGTATCGGGAGCTTCGTATCCGGAAGATGGCTTCCCGTTGCGCGCCGGGTCATCACGACGGTGAGCTTGCTCATCGCAGTCCTCCTGGTTCTATACGTTCTTTCGCTCAACTCCATTCTGACGGCCATCGGGGGGTGGTCGTATGCGGCAAAGGCGACTGTCTGCCTGGTTCTGCTTGCGCCGCTTGCATTTCTGCTCGGCTTTCCCTTCGCGCTGGGGATGGCAACCCTGTCGATCCTTCGCAAGGAGCATTTCTTCGTGTGGGCGTGGGGGATCAACGGGTCTTTCTCGGTCGTGGGCTCAGTGCTGGTGCCGGTCGTGTCGGTCCTCTATGGTCTGTCCTCCGTGCTGCTTCTGAGCGCTGTGATCTACCTGGCGGCCGGGCCCTGCTTCTTGGGATTTTCAAAGTCGGCTTCATCTCCGGGACAGGTCCCGTGAAACGGTGGAGGGGGGTTGAATGGTCCGGCCTTGCGGGAGCGTTGGTCCTGTTGGCGCTTGCTTCTGGATGGGCCGGTCAAGGAGCCAAGCAGTCGACCGTCGCCGGAGGTGGAGTCGGCTCCCCGAGCTCGACTGCGTCCGAACGCTGGGAGAACATCCCGTCTGAGACAGCTGACCCTTCAGAAGCGAGAAAAGATACGATGGATGGTGAGGGAGCATCCACCTTTGTTCAAACCCTTAGGCATGCTCCTTACCCCTATTCCGGCAAATACGAAGACACAACCATCGATTTTTTTGATTTCGTCGACCCGGTCAGTGGGGAGCGCTTCCATACCAACCGTCTGGGCGAGCGCTTCTCGGAGAAAGATCACTACAGCGACAGTCGAGCTCTTTTTCATGTGCCGCCGCATTTCGATCCTTCAAAACCCTTTGCATATGTGCTCTATTTTCATGGGCTGAGAACTGACATCAGCAAGAGCAATCGAGACCATCAGTTGACGCGTCAGATCGATGCTTCGGGGAGAAATGTCATCCTGATTGTGCCGCAGCTTGCGCAGAACGCCGCGGATTCAAGCCCGGGAAAGCTCTTCAGGAAAAATCACTTTCGGCTGTTTATGAGGGAGGCGGGTCGGGTCCTGAGTGCGAAGATGGGGCAGCGCTATGGAAAGAAGCTGGATACGGCCCCCGTCATCTTGACGGCCTTTAGCGGAGGCTATAAGACGTTGGCATACGTTCTGGATCGGGGCGGGGTGAATGAGCGTGTGATGGGCGTTTTTCTCATGGATGCGCTCTATGAGGATGTGGACAAGTTCGAGAAATGGATCCTCGCGTCTCACGGGAAGAGCTTTTTCGTGAGCCTCTACAGGATGGGAAGCTGTGAGGAGAACATGAAGGAGCTCCTGACCCGCATCGCGAGGCGCGGCATCCATGCCAAGGAGGGATGGCCCGACGTCTTGTCGCGGGGAAGCATCTACCACGCCCGAATCGAAACCGACCATCTGGACGTTCCTCTCCTCGGTCCCCCTAAGGATCCCCTTGCCTGCCTGGTAAAGCTCGGCACCGTGCTGGAGCCGTCCCGGCGGAGTAAGAAATGAAGGATACGGAGGTTTTCCAATGAGCCTGAGCAACTGCGTGGCACTGAGCTTGGTTCTTCTCATGACGGGGCTTCTGGGGATTGCGAGTTTGGGCGGTGCTGTATCTGCGCCCCCACCATGTCCATCGGATTTGCATGTCCTTTATGAATGGAAGGCGGGCACGATGCCTCCCCCTTACCACTATGAGTATTCTATCGAGATCGCGGCCACCGGGGAAGGCAAAGTGATCTATGTTCCGGACTACCCTTCCGAGAAAGCACCTGTCTGGACGGAGGGCTTTGCGGTCGACTCGGGCGCGCTCCAGCGGCTCTGTGAGAAGATGGCGGCGGAAGGTCTCTGGACGGAGCAGTGGCAGCCGCCGGAGATTCCGCTTCTAGGCGGAAGCAGTGAATCGGTCGTCGTCAAGGGCAATCAGAGGACGGTCAGCCTCCCTTCATTGCCTGCGGGTCGGCAGAAGGAGCGGGCGAAGGCGATCTTCGAAGCCATCAAGTCGCTCGTGCCGCAATCCCTATGGACTAAGCTGGAAGAGCAGCGCGACCGCTATCGATTGCAGCGGTACGGGGAAAAATGAAAGGAATGACGATGGCTGCCAGCACCAGGCTTCCTGTTGTGGTCTGAGTCCGCGAATGATGGTTTCATGGCTCTTCGTATGGCTGGCGTTGACCTGATAGGTCCTGTTTGACTCTGATAAACTGCTCGGAATCCATGGGATGCTTTTTGGGGACATCCTCCAGCATCCGTCTCAAGGTCTCAACACGCCTCAGATCCGGAGTATGAGAACCGCTCATCGGCAGGCGCCTTGCAATCTCGAGGATCGCATGGGCATCAAATCGAGTAGCCCGCAGGATGTCCACCGCAAGCCGATCGGCTTCCCGCTCTTTTTCCGGATCGAGATCCAGGGTGAGTGACCCCTTATCGGCTGCGACGCGCCGACGAGGCTCGTCAGCGGACCGTCGGAAGCCGAAAGGGTAGTAGATCCTTCCACGCCGAGGCGGCTCCGCTGAGCAGAAGTGGCCTGCGATTTCGTGCCCCATCTCATGAGCCAGGATAGCTGCCAGCTCCGACTCGGTGTCGCACAGTCGAATGGCCCCTTCGGTCACGTAGATGTATCCGGCCCCTACCGAATAAGCATTAGCGGAATAGTCCCTGACGACCCGAGGACGCCATATCACGGCGCCCCCGCGTGTCGAGGAGCGCACGACGTCATCGAAGAGCGACAGGAGGTAAAGGGTGACGCTGTCGCGGCGGTCCCGAAGCGGCCACTCGTTCTCGATCTGCCACACCAAGGACCGGGCATTCTCGTACTCCCCTTCGCAGAGTCCCCACGCGCACGGGGTCATCGTCACGAAGAAGAGTACAGTCACAAATGCCGAACGCCATAGATTATGAGCGGATAATTTCAAGACGCCGTCCCGTGTCATTTCAGGAGCCAACGACAAAACTTGTTGTCGTGACATCGTAGCTGCTGCCGGTCGAAGTCCTGTGCTCGATGACGTACGTGCCAGCCTTGATATTGCGAGGGACTTTGATCGCAGCCTTTCCCGTGTATCCGCCCTCCGCCAGAGTCTTGCTCTGTGGGGGGAGCTTGTGGAGCTCCTTGCCGTCTTTCATCAGCACATAGTACTCCTCCACGGGCACCTGTGTGGTTGTCCCAGCGGGAAGATAGAGCGAATAATCGGTGACCACGGTGATTTCTTGGCCTGGTTTAACGCAATCGGGGCTGACCGTTCCCTGTCGGATTTTGATGGTCGGAGTACTCACTCCCGTGGTCAGGCCATACATCTTGCGATCTTCGGCAGAGGATCGCACTCGATTCGTCTCATAGTGAGCCACTGTTGCGGCACTCCATCCCATCATGCCACCGGCCGCGGCCCCAATGAGAACGGATTCCACGTTGCCCCCGATCAAGCCGCCCATGATAGCGCCGAACGCGGCTCCAGCAAGCGTACCTCCAACTTGATCCATTTGGCCTTCATATGTGGAGGCACAGCTGCAAAGCAGCATGCAGCACACAATCAGCGCGCAAGTCCATGAAGAGCGGAAACGGGATAAGGTCGGTTTCATTACAGCATTTCCTTTCATGTTCGTTTGTCTGTCGTCGCTTGGGCGAGCAGAACCGCCACGTCCTCGTCTCCTGAGGACTACTGGGAAGCCTGTTTGTCATAATAGGGCTCGGTGCCGGCTGGCAGTTCGGGCAGCACTGCTGCGATCTCATCCCATTTTTGGATGATGGCTGGAAGAGGAGGGGCCTGTAACGCTTCAAACTTGGCGTTGTCGTAGGTGTACTTGCCGCTTCCGGAAGGGTATTCGACTCCGATTTTGAAGGAATGCTCCTCGCCGTCAACGCCCTGATTCGTTCGAAAGGTGAGGACGTAATCGCTCAAGATGATGTTTTGAATCTCCTCAACGACTCGCTGCATCGAATCGTAGGCCTCTGCGATGAGGTAGTACTTCCCAAATGAGTTCTTCGACAGTGCCTCGAGATTCTTGAAATACCGCGGGTTCACTTTCGAATAAGCAAGGGAGTAAATGGGAATGGGGATTCGCAGGGATGAGATGCGAGCGTTGAGCTCTTCGCGGTTGACGGCGCTACCATCGTCCTGTCCATCCGATATGACAAGGACGGAGCAGGAGGTGATGTAGTTGGCCGAGGAGGCGAGCACGGAGCCCTGAGACGCGGTACCACAGGCTTGCATGGCAGCCCCGATGGTGTCGTAGAGTCGGGTCTTGTGGCCATCTGGCTTCACATCGGCCAATCGCCGACCCAACGCACCAGCATCCCTCTCGAATTCGGATACGATCTCGTAGCCTTCCTTCGTGTCTCGAATGGCGAGGATAGAGACTTCATCCTGGGATCGCTTGCTGTCGACGAATCGCGCACAGGCACGTGCAGCGGCATCGAACGGCCGGCCGGCCATCGATTTGCTGGCATCGAGCACAATCACCGTCCGGGTCGCCTCTTGGCGCTGCCGAATCGACTGCACACCGTACTGCCGTTTCATGGGATCATAGGCGCGCCCCTTGACCATCAAGCCGATGTTTCGCTCGTTCAGATTCACCAGGGGCATCATGTTCTTGTCAAAGGTCCGGAAATAGGCCTGGACAAAGGGGTACAGGGCGGAATTGACTTGGTATATTTTGAGCCCGTAGCCTCCGGGCAGAGCATCTTGAGCCCATCCAGGACTGGTGCAAAGGAGGGTGGAAAGCGCAATCATTGCTCCGAACAGCAGGAAAGGCCGTTTCTTGGAGCGTTGAGGTTCGGGGCGAATGCTCATCTCTGTCTTGTTTAGCATCATGTCCTTCCTTCCTTTCTTGAGTTGTCCTTGGGGGTTGCTATTGGATGTATCGTATGGTCCAACCGCTGTCGTTTGACTTGGCTGGGGCGCTTTGGGGCTTTGGAGCCGGATGCTTTTTGATCAATGATTCTGCTTGGGATGAGGGGGATTGTTTCGGCTGCTCCGTCTGCGTCTGCTTCTCACGCGTTCGCTCAAAGGACTCGAGAGCGGTGGGAGCGGCAGAGACAGCCGGGGATACGGGTTGTTGTCCGAGTCCGGTCGATGTGGCTGCGGGAGGAGTGGAACTAGCCGGCTGCATGGCTGGAGCGGGATTTTGGGTCACGGTTTGAGTCGCGGTGCTGCCGCTCGGATCAGCTTTGGCTGCTGGGAGGTTGGGCTCGAGAGTGGATACCGAAACAGGCGCAGGGGTCTTTGTCGGTCTGCCGTCAAGGGGAGAAGCCAGTTTTCGCTGGGGCTGCGGCTGGGGTCCTGTTGGCTCGGCCGTCTGTATCTCAGACGACGGAGTCGTGGAAGCTCTCTCGCCCTGGATTGCAGTTGGAGGAAGAGATTGCGTGACGTGCCCAGACTGCTGCGCGTTGGTTTGCGTGGTCGCACTTGAGGATTCCGGCGCCTTTCGAGA
>CAZIEW010000022.1:0-67045 GCA_964538515.1 uncultured Syntrophobacteraceae bacterium | reverse complement strand
TTATGCTAAAATGATGCATTGCGGAATCGACTCTGTGAGATCAGATACGGGGTGAAACGTTGGACAGTGGGCCTTCGAACGGCAACAACTCCATCAAGAACATCGGTCGTGCGTTCAGCAGCCGCAACTACCGGCTGTTTTTCATCGGTCAGTCCATTTCCCTGGTGGGGACGTGGATGCAGCAGACGGCCCTGGCCTGGCTGGTCTATCGGTTGACCGGCTCGGCTTTTCTGCTCGGGCTGGTGGGGTTTGTGAGCCAAGTGCCGTCTCTCGTCGTCGCTCCATTCGCTGGGGTGCTGATCGACCGCTGGAACCGCCATCGGGTGCTCGTGGTCACCCAGAGCCTGGCCGCACTGCAGGCCTCGCTGCTCGCCTTCCTGGTCCTGATTCACGACATCACGATAGTGCGGATTCTTGTTTTGAGCCTCTTTCTCGGCGTGGTGAATTCTTTCGACATGCCGAACCGGCAGTCCTTCGTGGTGCAGCTGGTCGAGGACCGAAAGCTCCTGGGAAACGCGATCGCCCTCAATTCGTCGATGGTGCACATCGCACGCATGATCGGCCCTCCCATCGCCGGCTTCTTGATTGCCCCGTTCGGCGAGGGCGTGTGTTTTCTTCTGAATGCGGTCAGCTACCTGGCCGTCATTGTCAGTGTCCTGCGAATGACCATTGCCCCCAAGTCGCGAATCGTCCACGACAAGCACGTTCTCGCGTCGCTCAAGGAGGGGTTTTCGTATGCTTTTCAGTTCGCCCCTATCCGATCGCTCATCCTCCTGCTGGCGTTCACCAGCCTCATGGGTATGCCCTTTGTGGTCCTGATGCCTCTGTATGCCAAGGATATCTTTCATGGCACTTCGCAAACGCTCGGGTTTCTCATGGGGGCTACAGGGATGGGAGCCTTGTCCGGCGCACTTTTCCTGGCATCTCGAACGAGCGTCCTCGGCCTCGGCCGAATTATCGTGATCGCCTCGTCGACCCTCGGGCTTGGCGTGATGGCGTTCTCCCATTCGACCCAGTTCTCGTTCTCCCTCCTGATGCTCTTCTGCTCCGGATTCGGCATGATGGTGCTTTTGACTTCCAGCAACTCCATCCTGCAGACCATCGTGGACGAGGAAAAACGAGGCCGGGTCATGAGCCTCTACACGATGGCCTTCATGGGGACCGTCCCGTTTGGAAACCTCCTGCATGGATCCCTCGCCAGCCGCTTCGGTCCCCAGAACACCCTCCTGTTGGGCGGAGCCTGCTGCCTTGTCGGCGCTATCCTCTTCGCCCGCCAGCTCCCGGCCCTGCGCACTCTGGTTCGGCCGATCTACGTCCGATTGGGGATTCTTCCGGAATGAGCCTCTTCGGGTAAACTCAGGCATCTGCTTCTGCTCCCCCATTTCATTATCGACCAAGCCATATTCTCTGTCGGCTCATCTGCGTTGACTTCGCGCCTTAAACGTTTTCCCGAATCATGGTAGTATCGTGATCAGCCATACCTGATCAGTGTGTTTTTCCTTCAAGACCATAAGATGGACGCCCCAGGCGAAGGGGCCCGGGAAAGGTTCAACATGAGCCGGATTGCGGACCGAAGCATTCTCATTACGGGCGGTGCGAGCGGTCTTGGACGACTCATCGCTCTCAAGGCAGCGGTGCTCGGTGGGCGAGTGATCCTCTGGGATGTAAACGAGGCCAATTTGGATCGCGTGGCCCGCGAGATCGGGGCAATCGGTCGGCCGGTCATGGCCCGCCGGTGCGATGTCTCCAATCGTGAGGACGTGTATCGTGCCGCCCGTGAGGTGACGGAGGCTTTCGGGGAGGTGGACATCCTGGTCAACAATGCCGGCGTGGTCTCGGGACGGTCTTTTCTCGAATGCACGGATGCGGAGCTCCAGCGGACCATGGACGTCAACATCCTGGCTCATTTCTGGACCGTACGCGCCTTCTTGCCCGGGATGATCGAGCGAGGGCGCGGCCACATCGTGACCATGGCGTCGGCCGCCGGGATCGTGGGGGTTTCCCGGATGGTGGACTATTGCGCCAGCAAGGCGGCTGCATTCGGCTTCGACGAAGCCCTCCGTATGGAAATCCGGCAAAACCGTTGGCCTGTGAAGACCACGGTGGTCTGCCCTTATTTCATCAACACGGGTATGTTTGACGGCGTAAAGACACGGTTTGCGGCACTCCTCCCGATCCTTGACGAAAACAAGGTTGCCGACCGTATCATCCGGGCCATTGTCAAGGGCAAGAAGCGGCTCATCATGCCTCCCATGGTCTATTCCGTATGGCTGCTTCGGCTCCTTCCCGTGGCCGTGTTCGACTTGGTGGCGGACCTCATGGGGATCAACATGGCCATGAAGTCCTTTAGGGGCCGCGTCGGCAAGCGTGAACAGAGCGAGACGGTCAGCTAGCCTGGATGGGCACAAGTGGCCCACGGAGGGGGCCGCCGCGCATCTCCGGGGGAGGGAAAATCGTGAATCGAATGCTTGATAGGCGTCGAGACACTTGGACGGAAATCCGGGAGGAAGTGCTCGAAGGGAGAAGCGGCTTGGGCCCGATTCGTACGCTCCAGGAGCTCACATCGCTTCTTTCGGATGCTCGAGAGGCCTCTCGGGACTGGTCGCGGATGCCGGTCCGTGTGCGGGTATCGGTCCTTGCCCGTGCGGGGGATTTTCTTCTGACTCATGCGGATGCGCTGGCTCAAGCCATCGCAGACACCACGGGCAAGACGCGGATCGAGGCCATGGCAACGGAAGTCATTCCCGCCCGGATGGCCCTGAGCTACTACGGACGCCATGCGGAACGGTTTCTCAGACCACGGGTGCTGCCTCCTTCCAGCTTCCTTCTCGCCAACAAGTGGAGCCGGCTCGTCAGAGCTCCTTACGGGGTCATCGGGATCATCTCGCCATGGAACTATCCGTTCGCGATTCCGTTTTCCGAGATCGTCATGGGCCTCTTGGCCGGCAACGCAGTGGTTTTCAAAGGGGCCAGCCACACCCGTGGGATTTCGATAGAGATCAAACGCTGCTTACAGCATTGCGGAATCCCCGAGGACCTCTTCAAGTCATTGCACATGCCCGGTGATCTCGCAGGCCCAGCGTTGCTCGGGGCCGGGATCGACAAGCTTTTTTTCACGGGATCGGTGGCGGTCGGCAAGCAGCTGATGGCGAAGGCGGCGGAAACCCTCACCCCCTTGTCTCTTGAGCTGGGGGGAAACGATCCGATGCTCGTGTGTGAGGATGCGGACATCGAACGGGCTGTGTCCGGGGCGGTCTGGGCCGGGCTTCAAAATTGCGGCCAGTCGTGCGGAGGGGTTGAGAGGATCTACGTCCACGAATCGGTTTATGAGCCATTTCTCGATCGGCTCAAGGCGAGGGTGGAATCCCTTAAGATCGGCCCGGATGTGGACTTTTCGACCGACATGGGGGCCATGACCACCGAGCGACAGCTGGGAACTGTCCGAGTGCATCTGGAAGACGCACTCGCAAAAGGGGCCGAAGTTGCGGCACGATCACGCATGCCGGAGGGGCTGTCGGGCCATTTCATGGATGCAGCCGTGCTGACTCGGGTTGACCACCGGATGCTGGTCATGCGGGAGGAGACCTTCGGGCCGCTTCTCGGTGTGATGCAAGTTGCGAGCATGGAGGAGGCCGTTCGTCTTGCCAACGATTCCATTCATGGGCTCACGGCGTCCGTATGGTCGAGGAACGTCCGAAGGGCCGAGGCGATGGGAAGGCGAATTCAGGCCGGGGTGATCACAATCAACGACCACCTTGTGAGCCACGGCATGCCCGAGACGCCCTGGGGCGGCTTCAAGGCTTCGGGAATTGGCCGAGCCCACGGGGAGCTTGGATTCCAGGAGATGACCCAACCACAAGTCATTGTGCATGACCGGCTCGGATCCGCCAGAAGAAACCTCTGGTGGCCGCCTTACAGCGAAGCGGTTTACCGGGGGCTCAAGGGTGCCATGGATATGCTCTACGGAGGCTGTTTGAGCCAGCGGGCGGCCGGTTTCAAGTCGCTGCTAAAAATCCTGCCCAGGCTCTTCAAGTAGGCCCCGGTCGAGCGCAGGGGCGGACCGGGCTGTGAAAACGATCCAAGAGCCGCGCCTCGCAATGGGGGCGCCGTCCTCCGGTCCGCTAACGGGCCCTGGCTTCGTCTGAATCAATCAGAAGCTCCGGGCGGTACTCGAAGTGCATCGTGTCGTAGTGGTACCATTTTCCTCCCCAAATGAAGCCGTGCTTCTCAAAGATGGACACGATCTCCATGGGGACCCGATTCCGATACCGGTCGGGCTCGCCGTTCGAACCCATGTGCCACTTCCAGTAGTCACCCACTGACGGGTTGATGTCGAAGGCGATTCCGAAACTGTGGGGACTTCGTCGGATCTCGCCGGCGATAACGCGCCAGTTGAAGCCGCCGCCGGGTCTGGTCACGAAGCGTTTGAGATCGTGCGGCAGTTCATCGAGCTCGTTGGAGACGGCCTGCAACCGTTCGTGAACGCGGTTGACCGTCGTGACCCGCACGCGCTTGCCCACCGTGCCGGGGAGCCAGATCACGGTCGCCATCTGGGGCTCGACTTCCTCCTTGGTGCCGCCGTACATTTTGCGAAAGAAGCTTTCACACCGGATGCGCCCCGGTTCAAAATCGGGCGGAGGAGGCTGGGGATAGTTTTCCCCCTTGGGGTAGTGCTGTTCCATCTGCTCCTGGAGGTCGCCGTTTTCTTGTTTTTCCTGCTGCGTCTTCACACCCATGACATCGTTGTAGGCCATCGGGGTGCCGTCGCACCAAAAGATGATGTTTCCCTCGGCGCGGCACAAGTGCTCGGGATAGGCCTTTAGGAGACGGGCGATTCCGTCGTCTTGGGCAAGAGCGGGGACGGTAACCAGCGCCAAGGTCAGGCCCATCCCGATCAAGGTCAAACGTAGTGAGCTATTCTTCAAGAATTTCAACATTGACATACGCGCCGCCCCTCGATTGATAGACACTCACCCGGATCAACGGCTGACCATTGACGATGGCTTGATAAACACTTGGTGACGAATAGCCCCGTTGGAGGAGCTTCTGGAGGGTTTCACGGTTCTCGGCTTTTTGGAAAAACGAGTCGCCCTGGTCTTCAACATCCCGCCGGCCAAACCTATGGTAATTGGCCCGATCCTGGCGGATGATCATGGCAGGGGAAGTCAGCCGGGCTCCGTCTGAATTGAAATGATCGTTCGCACTCAGGCGCGCCACGTAACTCTCAATCAGATCGTCTGCCAGCACGGGGGAGCAGAGGCTCAGCAGCAGGCCAACCGCAATCACACTGACAGTGCTTTTCATCCTATCTCCTTTCATCCTGAATGCGTTTTCGAAGATGCAAAGCTCATCTCAGCGGGACAAAGCGCCGCGCCGTGATTCCAGTCCATCTTTCACGGCGTCAACGGCGTAGCTCAGCGCGGTGCGGGCACTTCCTTCCGGTGAGGAGCCGGGCTGGGTCGGAATCCGCGCTTCCCCATGGCCCCTGATCATCTCCACGCGCCCCCCTCCGGGGGAGCAAAGCTCCAGGACCACATCGACTTCAAAGGCATGCTCAAATCCGCTGTCTTGTGAGGAAAGGTTCATGAGCTTCGGTATCACAACAAATCGGATGCACGGAGGTCGGCGTCGCCCCGGGAGACCCTGTCTCGAGCCTCAGGCTCCGATTTTGAAAAGGGAGGAGGAGCCAAGGACTGCGCTGAACAGGTGTCTGAGCCTCGGACCGGCGGCTTCGGCGGTGGCGATGATTTCCTCGACTGGAGCCGGGAGGTAATGGTCAGGGAGGTTCACGTTGCTGATGACGGATACCGCAAGCACGCTCATCCCGCAATGGACGGCGGCGATGGTCTCCGTCACGAGGGACATGCCCACTGCGTCCCCGCCGATCATGCGCAGGAAGCGCGTTTCAGCCGCGGTTTCCAGGCTCGGTCCGAGCACCCCTACGTAGACGCCCCGGTGCAACCGGATCCGTTCCTCTTGGGCGCAATCCAAAGCAATGTCCTGCAGACGTCTGGAGTACGGCTCGGTCATATCCGGGAAGCGCGGCCCCAGTGCGTCGTCGTTGGGGCCGACCAGGGGGTTGTGGCCCGTGAGATTGACGTGATCCGAGACAACCATGAGGTCCCCCGCCCGGAAGAGAGGATTGAGGCCGCCCGCCGCGTTTGAAACGAGAAGCGCCCCAATGCCGAGACTTCGCATGACGCGGATCGGGAAGGCGATCTGCCGCGGGTGGTAGCCTTCGTAGAGGTGGAAGCGGCCCTGGAGCGCGAGGACCCGCCGTCCGGCCCAGGTGCCGCAAATGAGGCGCCCCTGATGGCTCGGAGCCGTGGAAGCCGGGAAGTGCGGGATGGTTTCGTACGGGATGACAGTCGAGCCGCTGAGTGCGCTGCCAAGCCCACTGAGCCCGGTTCCAAGGATCAGGCCGATTTCGGGCGGCTCAGCGATTCGGGATCGAACGGAATCCGCAGCTTCCTGTACGTGTGCAAGCGACCAGTCCATCAAAGAGTCCCTCTCGTTGGGATCCATTATCGTTACGACGGTAATTGACAGAAGATAAGGGATTTGTAAAGATCAAGCCTCAAAGGGACTTCGCTTCAAATCGGCCAAGCGGCGGGCTTTCGACGCGACGATCGGCTGACGCGGCATACGGAACGGATTGTGACTTCAAATACGGCATTACCTTCATCGCATACGCACCCGGCGTTGACTCGCCCCCTGCTGGCCTTGCACTATCCCCCCGAGCTGCCCATCACGGAGCGGCGCGAGGAGATCGTCCGCGCCATTCGTGAGAGCCAGGTTGTGGTGATCACCGGGGAGACCGGGTCCGGCAAGAGCACCCAGATTCCCAAGATGTGCCTGGAAGCCGGGCGGGGACAAGACCGTCTGATCGGGTGCACGCAACCGCGACGCATCGCGGCCATCACGCTGGCCCAACGGGTGATGGAAGAGCTCGGTCCGGACGGCCCGCGTCTCGTGGGCTACAAGATACGTTTTCAGGACCGCACGGCTCGCAGCACACGCATCAAGTTCATGACCGACGGCATCCTTCTGGCCGAGGCGCAGAGGGACCGGCGCTTCCGGGCCTACGACACGATTATTGTCGATGAGGCGCATGAGCGAAGCCTAAACATCGATTTCCTGCTGGGACTGCTGCTCCGGCTGTTGCCCACGCGGCCGGATCTCAAGGTCATCGTGACATCGGCCACGATCGATCCCACGAAGTTTTCCCGCGCCTTTGGCGATGCTCCGATGATCGAGGTTTCGGGTCGGACCTATCCGGTGGACGTGCGCTACCAGCCGCTGGAAGCGGCCGAAGGGGACAGCGAGGATGTGACGTATATCGATCAGGCGGTCGCGGCCGTGGACGTGCTGAAGGCGCGCGGCCGTGAGCGGGGCGGCGATATTCTGGTTTTCATGCCCACCGAAAGCGACATCCGGGAGACGGTCCAGCGGCTGGAGGAGCGGCGGTATTTCAACACGCTGGTCTACCCCCTGTTTGGAAGGATGGCGGCGGCCGATCAGCAGCGCATCTTCCGTACGACGAGCGACGAAAAGATCATCGTTGCCACCAACGTGGCCGAAACCTCCGTGACGATCCCCGGCATCCGGTATGTTGTGGACACCGGGCTTGCCCGAATGGCCCAGTACAATGCCCGGACCCGAACCCAGGGACTTCCCGTCGCCCGCGTGTCCCAAGCGAGCGCCGACCAGCGCAAGGGGCGGTGCGGTCGCGTCGAGGCAGGCGTTTGCATCCGACTGTATTCGAGAGAGGACTACGAGAGTCGCTCCGAGTATACGTCCCCTGAAATTCTTCGGTCCAATCTGGCGGACGTCATCCTGCGCATGCTCTCCCTGCAGTTGGGGAACATCCAGGAGTTTCCGTTCCTCGATCCCCCGTCCCCGGCTGCCGTCAAGGACGGCTTCGGCGTGCTCAGGGAGCTGGGCGCGGTGGACGAGCACCGCCGTTTGACACCGCTCGGGCGCACCATGGCTCGCCTCCCTATCGACCCGCGGCTGGCCCGCATGATCGTCGAGGCCCGAAAGGAAGGGGCTCTCAAGGAGCTGATCGTGCTGGTCGCCGCCTTGAGTGTCCAAGATCCCCGGGAGCGCCCCCTGGACCAGGAAGCCCAGGCTGATCAAGCACATGCGGTCTTCAGGGACCCTCGGTCGGATTTCATTACGCTCCTCAAGATCTGGCGCGCGTGCTTCGAGGATCCGGATAAACCCTCCACCCAAAGCCAGATGCGACGGTTTTGCCGGGAGCGATTCCTTTCCTATCGGCGGATGCGCGAATGGAAGGACATCCACGACGAGATCGTCACTATTTTGGATGAAATGGGCGGCTTTCGCCGAGTGGAGACGTCTCCCGACTATGCTGCCATCCATCGGTCGCTCTTGAGCGGCTATTTGAGCCATATCGGCATGCGCAAGGAGAAAAACCTTTACCTGGCGGCCAAGAACCGACAGGTGATGATCTTCCCCGGCTCGGGTCTTTTCAACAAAGCCGGCGGCTGGGTCATGGCCTCCGAGCTGGTCCAGACGTCGCGCCTTTTCGCCCGAACCGTCGCCAACATCGAGCCCGAGTGGATCGAGCAGCTGGGACGGCATCTCTGCAAGTCGTCCTATTCCGAGCCCCACTGGGAGAAGAGCAGGGGGCAAGTGGTGGCCTATGAGCGGGTGACCTTGTACGGGCTGCCGGTGGTCGAGCGTCGGAAGGTCAACTACGGCCGAGTAAACCTCAAGGAGGCGCGATCCATCTTCATCCGTTCGGGTCTGGTGGAAGGGGACATGCCGGGTCGATACGGGTTTCTCGACTACAACCGGGAGTTGATCGAGCGCATCCAGGAGCTGGAAAGCAAGACGCGGCGACGGGATCTGCTGGTCGACGAGGAGACGCTCCACCAGTTCTACGAAGAGCGGCTGCCCGAAATCGCCGATGTGCGCTCACTCGACCGGTTCATCAAAGATGCGGGCGGGGATGGGATCCTGCGTATGACCGAGCAGGACCTGCTTCGTGCCGAGCCGGATTTTGATGCCCTGGACCGGTTTCCTGACCGAATGCCGTTAGAGGATCTCGTGCTGCCGCTCCGATACAACTTTCGCCCGGGCGAGGACGACGACGGAGTGACGGTGACCATTCCGATCCATGCCTTGAAGCGCGTTTCGTCATCCACGTTCGAGTGGCTCGTCCCGGGGATGCTCGAGGAGCTGGTTCTCACTCTGCTCAAGGCGCTGCCGAAAGGGGTTCGCCGTCAACTGGTCCCCGTGGGGGAAATGGCGAAGCGGTTGTCCGATGGGCTGAGCTACAGAGGCGATGCCTTTGCTGCGGCGCTGAGTCGACGGGTGAGCGAGGTTGCGGGAATTACCGTGGCCAAAGACATGTGGTCGTTCGACGCGCTTCCCCCGCACTTGCGCATGCGCTTTGAGGTCATCGGCCCTGATGGTCGCATTTTGGGCTCGGGCAGAGACTTGGACGCGCTGCGGTCACTCTCCTCGGAAGCCCATGAGGACAGACTGTGGCAAGCGGCTCGGGAGCAATGGGAGAAAGACGATCTTCCACTCTGGGATTTTGGGGACCTTCCCGCCCGGGTGCTCATCGGGAAGGATGCTCTGGGCATCGACCGGTTTGGTTATCCTGGATTGGCTTTCCTGGGTGACAAGCTGTGCGTTCGGCTTCATGAGGACGCCGAGAAGGCCATGCAAGTCAGTCGCGATGCCCTGACTGAGCTGTATCAGCGGGCCTTTGCCGTCGAGTTGAAGCAGCTTCGCCGGAGTTGGGTGGCCCCGGCATCCCCTGCTTCCGCCTTGTTCTTTCTCGGGGGAAGAGAGAAAGCCAACGCCGCCCTTCAGGAATACGTTCTGCGTGAGCTCTTTGAGCTACACGACCCGCAGCGGCCGGATCGGCGCACGTACCAGGCCATGATCGAGCGATACAAGGGAAAGCTCGGTCCATCGGGGCAGGAGCTCGTGGATGAGGTCGTGCGCGCTCTGATGGCGCGCGAGGATGTGCGCGCGAGCCTGGCTCGTTTTCGGACCATGGCGGCCGGAAATCGTGTCGTAATCGAGCGAATCAAGGACTTGGAGAAGGAGCTTGATCGGCTCGCACCGCCGGACATGCTGGTGTGCTACCGGCGCGAGGAGGTGGCTCGATTGCCCAGATATTTGAATGCGTTGCGTTTGCGAGCGGAGCGCGTGTATGTGTCGCCGGAGAAGGACCGGGTTAAGGCGGAGCAAATCGAGCCGCATCTTGAGCGGTACCGCGGGCTGCAGGAGGACTTGGTCGCCGTGGGGGATGAGGAGGCCATGCGGTTTGCCCGCGAATACCGATGGATGATCGAGGATTTCAAAATCAATGTCTTTGCGCCCGAAATCAAGACAAGCAGGCGCGTCTCGTCGAAACGACTGGATGAAGTATGGGAAAGGTGGACGAAAAGGAGGCCTATTCGCTAGCGCGGACGAGCTGGCTCGATGACCCGGTTGCCTTGCGGGGCCACATGCTCAAGGTCCTTCAACGGACGAGTCTGGAAACGAGATTGGCCTCCCGTGAGGTCCTCGAAGGGCTCCTCTGGTCGAGCGTGCTTCTCCTCGTTGGTCGTCAGAGGCTGGATGAAGGGTCAAACCGTTCTGAGGTCGGGGCGGGAGATGAGATCTGTCTGATTCTCAACAAACGCTCGCGCAGCGTCCGGCAAGCGGGGGACCTTTGCTGCCCTGGTGGTACGGTTGAGCCGCACATCGATCCCAAGCTGGCGAGGATTTTGAGCCTCCCGGGAATGCACCTACGGACGTGGGGGGCTTGGAAGCAGTTCCGCCGACAGCGACCCCAGGAGGCCCGGCTCCTTTCACTGCTCCTTGCGACCTGTCTTCGCGAGAGCTGGGAGGAGATGCGCATGAATCCGCTGAAGATGAGCTTTCTTGGATTTCTCCCCAATCAGCGGCTGCGGCTGTATCGCAGGGTAATCTACCCGATGGTTGGCTGGCTCAGGGATCAGAAGCGGTTCGTGCCGAGCTGGGAAGTGGACCAGATCATTCGTATTCCGATCCGGACACTGTTCCAAGAGGAGCGCTACGCCCGGTATCGGCTCTATGTTCCAGCGGAGCTCAAGGCCAGATTTCACCGGGGAACGGAAGACTTCCCCTGCTTCATTCACAGCCATGGGGATCATACGGAAGTGCTGTGGGGCGCGACTTACAAGATGGTGATGGCCTTAATCGATCGTGTGTTTCGATTTAAGCCACCGGACGCCGATTCACTCCCCATCGTTCCGGGCGTCCTGGACGAGGGTTATATCTTTGGCTGGGATCGCTGCGAACGATGAAGCCAATGAGATCAGAAGGAGAGCTTCCATGACGCTGGAGGGCGATCTGGTATTGGTGTATGCGGACAATCAGCCGGCATTCTTCGCGAGAATCGAGGCCATCACAGCCGACGTCAAGCCTGAATGGTATCAGGTGACGATGCTGGTCCTCCAGATCCCTGTGGCCATGGTCACGTGGATTCTCCGGGAGCCTTACATCAACGGGGAAGAATTCACCATGGGCGGACGCCCTATTCGGCTGGAGAAAGTGGTCGTCCCGGAGGCAGCTGGCATCGAGGTTCCTTCTTCGGAATCCCACGATGGGGAATCTCCTGAGTCCGAAGAAAGGAAGCCGGTTGAGCCGGGGGACACGGAGGCGACCAAGGTGGTCTCGCTGGCGGATCGCCGCAAGAAGAAGTGAGCCGGCCCTTGCCGTCGGCAGACTACGAGACACGGCTGGATACGGATCAACACGGAAGGAAACCAATCGGGTGAGGGCACACGAATGACAGTCGTGGCCTTGCAAAGATAACCTTGAGTGGCCCATGGCGACCATCCAAGCTGATTCGGCCGGCAAGATCCGTGTCCACCCGTGTTTGTCCTCCGTATTCATCCGTGTCTGGTGTGAGGAGTCGAGAGTTGAAAAAGAGTCCGTTCCAGTATAATAGTAGCCACTGATCATAGCTCCAAATCCGCTGATCCCGACTTCCAACCCGGCGCATCACCAAGGCCATTGAACGATGCTGTTTGACACCAACTGGGAAGCCTTGTACCGAGACCGTCTGAACGATGCGGACGCCGTGCTGCGGTCTGTGATCCAGAACGGAAACCGCATCTACATCGGTTCGGGCTGCTCCGAGCCGCAGCACCTGGTGCGCGCCCTGGTGGGGATGCTCGAATCTTACCAGGATCTCGAGCTGGTCCAGCACCTGTCCTTGGGGGCGCTTCCGCAGGAGTGGGGGGTGTACGCTTCCCGGTGTCGGCTCAAGACTTTTTTCGTGGGTCCGAAGACCAGGCGGGCGGTCAACCAGGGGCTGGCGGACTACATCCCCATCCCGTCGTCAAGTATTCCCCGGCTGTTTCGGGAGGAGAACACCTGGGCGCTGGATGTCTGTCTCATTCAGGTGTCCCCGCCGGATGAGCACGGATTCTGCTCGCTCGGCGTCGGCGTGGACATCAACAAGGCGGCGGCCACCTCGGCGCGCCTCGTGGTGGCCCAGGTCAACAGCCAGATGCCGCGCGTTTTGGGGGACACGTTTCTGCACGTGGCCGAGATTCAACATTTCGTCGAGCACGAGGAGCCTCTTCTCGAGATCGTCCACCGAGAGCGCAGCGCGGTGGCCGAGCGCATTGCGAAATACGTTGCGCAGTTGGTGGACGACGGCGCGACCCTGCAGGTGGGGTTCGGCCGCGTGGCGAACTCGGTCCTCCGATTTCTGGAGGGCAAGAAGGACTTGGGCATCCACAGCGAGGTCATCACCGACGCACACCTTTATCTGATCCGTAAAGGGGTGATTACGGGGCGCAAAAAAAAGATCCATCCGGGCAAGATCGTGGTGAGCTCGGTCATGGGGAGCAGGGAGCTTTACGATTTCGTCCACAACAATCCCGAGGTGGAGGTCTATCCGATCGAGTATGTGAACGATCGGCGGCTGATCAGCCAGAACGAGCAGATGGTCGCGATCAACTCGGCCCTCGAGATCGACTTGAGCGGTCAGATCTGCGCCGATTCCATCGGCCACAAGGTTTTCAGCGGGATCGGGGGCTATGTCGACTTCGTGCACGGTGCCTCCAGCGCGGCGAAGGGGAAGAGCATCGTGGTGCTCCCGTCGACCAGCTCCGATGGGCGAAAATCGCGCATCGTGAGTCACCTCACCCAGGGGGCCGGCGTGGTGAGCTCAAGGAGTGTCGTGCGCTATGTCGTGACGGAATTCGGCATCGCCTACCTGCACGGGAAGACGATTCGAGAGCGCGCGCTGGCGCTCATCAACATCGCCCATCCGAAATTCCGGGAGCGGCTGCTGGCGGAAGCGAAGACCCTCCGCTACGTGTATCAGGACCAGATTCTGCCTCCGATCTTCGAGCCGCTCTATCCGGGTCAGTGGGAAGTGCGGCAGGTGCTGGGGAACGACCAGGAGGTCCTGTTCCGGCCCATCAAGCCCACGGACGAGCGGGCGGTCCAGGAGTTTTTCTACACGCTGCCCGACCAGGACATCTACTATCGGTTCCTGTCCGCCATGAAGGTTTTTCCGCATCGCAACACCCAGGCGATGTGCAACATCGATTACGAGCACGAAATGGCCATTGTCGGGGTGATCGGGGATGTGGGCAATGAGACCATCATCGCGCTGAGTCGCTATATTCTTGATTTGAAGACCAACATGGCGGAAGTGGATTTCGCCGTGCGTGCCGAATGGCAGCGGTTCGGCATCGGGACATTTCTGGTGCATTACCTGTGTGAAATCGCGAAGAGCAAGGGAATCAGCGGATTTACGGCCTATGTGCTCGGGGCCAATCGGCGCATGCTGTCCATGTTCCACCGGGTTGGCTACGTCGTTCGCACGCACTTTTCGGACGGCATTTACGAAATCGAGTTCCGGTTCGACGAGCCGGCGCAGACCTGTCTCACGGATGACTGTTCATGACGATAACGGAAACGCTTGAGCTCAACGGTTTTATCGAGCCCGGAAGGCTGGCCTTCGACATTGACGGGGTGGTGGCCGACACGATGCAGGTCTTCTTGCGGCTGGCGCGCGACCGCTTCGGAATCGACGGGCTCAGCATGGAGGACTTACGCTGCTATAACCTTTACGAGTGTCTTGATCTTGACCGAAGCGTCTTGGACGAGCTGATTTGCCTGACTCTTGATGACGAGCACACCTTGACGGTGCCGCCGATGGAAGGCGCGCCGGAGGTCCTGACGGAGCTGGCTCAGCGCGGGCCGTTGCGCTTTGTCACGGCTCGCATCTGGCCGGAGTCTATCACCCAGTGGCTGGAGCAGACACTCCCGGATGTCACGGCGGACCGCATTCAGGTGATCGCCACAGGCGCGCCCGAGGCGAAGCTCCAAATACTGAGGGATTTGGATGTTCGATTCTTTGTCGAAGACCGGCTCGAGACCTGCCGCTTTCTGTCGGGGCAGGGGATTCAGCCGCTGCTGTTCGATCAGCCTTGGAATCGGGGGCTTCCCGAGGAGGAATTTCCACGGATCTGCAATTGGGATGAGCTTCGGCAGTGGGTGCTTCCCTGATCAGGTTGCAGGGTCGATCACGTGTCCTCCGGCGACAATGGAAGGTTAAGACCAGACAAGCCCTATGGAACAGGAAAAGGCGATTCCCCTTCAAATTAAGGCCAACCGTGATGGATTGATGCTCGTTCCGCATCCCTTGGCGTCGTTTCAGTCGATCATGGAGGATGTGGACCATCGGCTCAAGACCACACGGGACTTTTTCTCATGCTCTGAGATGACGCTGGATCTCCGGGGACGTCCCCTGGCATCGGATGAAGTCGCTGCCCTGTACCGACTTCTCCTGGAAAAGGCCAAGGTCCAAGTGATGGAAGTCATGCTGGCGGAGGATGTGACCTTCTACCTGCAGCCCACCAAGGTCGTTGCGCCTCCGAAGCCCCGTCAACCGGATCCGGAGACCTGCGCGTTCGCGGAGGACGCCGCGGTCGTCATTCGCACGACTTGTCGGTCCGGGGTGCGCATTGAATCGCCTGGGGATTGCGTGGTGCTGGGGGATGTGAACCCGGGGGCTGAAATCCTGGCAGTGGGGGACGTGATCGTGTTTGGGAATCTGCGCGGCATCGCGCATGCGGGCGCCTTGGGGGATCGCTCGGCGAAGATTTGGGCGTTGAGTATCGAGCCCAGCCAGATCCGGATCGCAGACCTCGTAGCTGTGCCGGGCAAGGGAGACCGGCGAACCGTGAAGCGCTATGAGATAGCTGAAATCCAAAAGAATCGGATCGAGGTCGTTACCATGTGACCGGCAACATAACCTTCAACACAGGTTTGGATCGCTATGGCGGGGAAAATCATTGTCGTGACATCCGGAAAGGGAGGCGTCGGCAAGACGACGACGGTGGCCAATTTGGGGACGGTTCTGGCCAAGGACAAGCACAGCGTCGTCATGATCGACGCGGACATAGGCCTGCGCAACCTCGATGTGGTGATGGGCCTGGAAAACCGTATAGTCTATAATCTCGTGGATATCGTGGAAGGCAAGTGTCGAAAAGAGCAGGCGATGATCCGGGACCGCAAGGTGAGCAACCTTTTCGTCATTCCGGCTGCTCAAACCCGTGAAAAAGATGCCGTCAAGCCCGAGGAAATGGTAGATCTTTGTAAGGAGCTGGCTGAGGAATTCGATTTCGTGCTCATCGACTGTCCGGCGGGAATCGAGCGCGGTTTCAAGATGGCGGTGGCCGGGGCAACTACCGCCATCGTGGTGACCACCCCGGAGGTTTCGGCCATTCGGGATGCCGACCGCGTCATTGGGTTGCTGGAAGCCAACCTCCTGAAAGACGTGCATCTCATCGTAAACCGACTTAACCATAAGATGGTGAAACGCGGAGACATGATGTCCACGGGGGACATCGTGTCACTCCTGTCCATTCCGTTGCTTGGGGTGGTGCCTGAAAGCGAGGAGGTTGTGATCTCCACCAACCGCGGGACTCCTCTGGTGCACGAAAAGAACAGCCGGGCGGGCCAGGCGTTCAAGAAGATTGCCAGGCGCTTGAACGGGGAGAATATTCCCTTTGACGACGACCAGGAAGACGGACTGCTGGGCCGCATGAAACGGTTCTTCAGAGGTTGACGAGGAGGACGAGCAATGCTGAGCGCGATTCGACGTTTCTTCGGCGAAAAGCCGAGCGGCCAGGAAGCGAAGAAAAGGATGCAGGTGGTCCTGATGCACGATCGCATGGACATCGAGCCGGACATCCTTGAAAACCTCAAAAACGACATTCTTAAGGTGCTCTCCCGCTACATGGAAATCGACCAGGATTCCATTCGCGTGGATTTCGAGAAGGGTAAGGAATACGTGGCGCTGGTCTCGAACGTGCAAATCAAGCGGGTCTACCGACGACGAGCCGGTCAGCCTGCCTGACGCAGCCGCTGGGGGCTCATCCCCACACGATCGAAGTCGAATAGGAATCGTCATGGGACCGAAACCGTCGTTGTGGACGTGACAATATTCGTCCCTTTTTCAACTGATACAGTGAGCCGATGAACCTGATCAAAGAATGATACCATGGCCCTCAAGGTGTTCTTGGCAGCAACATTAAGACGATTTGTCAGTGGGTATGATGCCGGAGTGGGGATTGCGATCGAGATGACACCGGGGTCATGCGTACGTGATGTTGCGATGCGTCTCGGAATCCCCGAGGACGAGGTCCGGGTGATCATGGTCAATGGCGTCGCCACTCGCTGGGATGCCTGTCTTGGGGCCGATGATCGGGTCGCGTTTTTTCCGGCCGTAGGAGGCGGATAGCTCTTGGGGAGAGCGAGCTCTCCCGGTTCACCAGCCGCTTATGCTTTCTTAAGACTCCTCTTTTTTCCCAAAGGCAAGCCCGAGACCCTCTGACTGACCTCAAATCCATTCTCATGAATCCTCGAGGAGATTGCGATAGGGTAGATTGCTGTGTTTGAGGGCTGACCGGCGTTTCCCATGGAAGGGCAATGGGGCACTCTGCGCAGCGGTTCCAGTGCTTCGATTTGGATCGAACCGAGCTTGGATGTGGCACCATAGTTGCTTGCTTGAGCGGCTCGTATACCGCTGCAGTGGAACCATAGGGACCACAGGGAGGAGCACCATGATTTGTCGATGTTTGAAAACGCCATGGCCTGGAATTCCCGTCTTGTCTTTTTTGGCCCTGTACGCTCTGGCTCTCTTGGTGAGCTCTTATGCGTATGCCGGCTCAGAGACTCTGGGCGCAGCCCCGAGGGGGCAGCAAGAGCTCAGGACGCTTGTGAATCGAGCTTCCGAAATGGAGGAAGAGGCGGAAGCGAAGAGGGCCGAAGCGACGGAAGATGTGGAGATGGATCAAACCGCGGGGAGGCCGGCGATCGGCATTCTCGGACACCTGGAATCAGAAGACAGCGAAGCCGCACTGCTTCGTTCGAAGAGCGGATTGGATGCGCTCAACGCCCAGCAGAGGACTCAGTGGAAAGCGACATTCAGCAGGAAGAATGGTCAGGTAAGGCTGCTTCACGACGGTGTTTCGAAAGCGTACCCCGACGGTCCTGAAGCCGTAGCCAGGGGGTTCCTGCGCGATGCTCACCAGGTGCTGGGAGTCAGAGAAGACCTTTCCAACCTCCGAACCGTCCGGGTCAACGAGACGCCCGAGCGCAATCACGTTCGGATGCAGCAGCTGCACAACGGTATCCCGGTCGCCAATTCCTACATGGTGGTGCATGCGAACAAGCGTGGAGAGGTTACCATGGTCCAGAACAGCCTGGTCGACTCCCTCCAGCCGTCCAATCAGAGCACGCTCCCCGAGGAGACGGCAAAAGAGATCGCTCAAAAGGATCTTCAGGCCGACTTGCCGGAAGGGGGAGCCATCGGCACCGTGTCGGCTCAGCAAGAAATCATGAAGTTTCAGGATAAGTATTTGTATGTCTGGAAGGTCTCCTTGCCCACCCGGCAACCCTTTGGTCAGTGGATGTATCACGTGGATGCGGAAAACGGCGAGATCCTGTACAAAGGCAACCAGCGGCGCTCCGTTAGGAATGGCGTGGGTAGAGTCTATACGACCAATAAGGATTGGCATACGTCAAAAATAAGAAGCGCAACGCTTAAGTATATGTATACATGCCTTGAAACGGCGGATTGCGGCTATTTGTTTGGACAGCATTCGGATGTATATGACTATTATGGAAATGATCCAAGGAATAGCACGACATTTAGCTTTATGTACTATCCTGAGGTTTATTCTGATGATAAATCATCATTTGATGCAACGAATGCCTATTATCGATTGACTGGCTTATGGGACTGGTGGAATTCTAACATTATCAATAAGTTTTCCATAAACAACATAGAAAATTTCAAATCATTTCGTCCCACAGTATGGGTTAATTCAACCGATTACTATGATCAATGTAATGCTGCCTATTGGTATGATTCATTCACAGAATACACGATGGCGTTTGGAAATGAAGACACGTGCGTTGCCGGATCCGAAGACCTTGCCCTGGATGCGGATGTTGCGGCCCATGAATACGCGCACGCCATGATGGATTGGCTGGGATATGTCGACCAATTCGGCGGCGCAGTGGACCATTATGGACGGGCCATGGGAGAAGGCAATTCGGACTGGTTTGCCTATCTGTACACGAAAGACCCGCATATTGGCGACGTGGCTTGGGCCTGGGATCCGGTCGGCTATCTCAGGGACTTGGACAACACGCGAATGTATCCCTATGACGTCAATCTCTACTCGTCTGCGCTCCAAACCCCTGAGGAGCACTACACAGGAGAGATCTGGGGGGCATATCTTCATGATCTCTCGCGTGTTCTCAGAATCAGCGCGATGGGCTACGTCTTCAAGTCGTTCAATTACTTTGACGTTTCCGGTGGACATGTGGATGGGGAAGCGGACTTCTTTGACGGCGTTTGGGCACAGGTCGCTGCGGAATGGGACTTGACCGGCAGGCTCAACAACACCGCGAAGGCTTGGGGAGCCATCGCCAGTCGTGGACTCAATTCATGGCTGCGGGCTCCGTATCATCATGACACCAATTACTTCTTCACCAACACATCAGGCTCGGATCGCCCTTCTGCTTTCTTCTTGAACTTCCCTCCCATGAAGACCATCAAGACCAAAGGAAACATCCTGATCTCAGGCGATTACCATGAATACGTGATCCATCCGACTCAGGCCGGGCTGGATCTGACCGTCACCGTGACGCCAGACCGGCGAGCCGGACCGATCCGTGATCCGAGCATCACGTTGTACGACGCCACGGGAACCGTGCTGCCGGGAGGAACCACCTCCAGGGCCGGGGTCGCCAAAACGACCTTGAAGGTTTTCGATCTTCCCTATACAACCGGCGCCGACGCTGACAACATTCTCGTCGTCGTGGTCAGTGGAAACGCAACCGCTCCCACACGAGGCCACTATGATCTCACGGTATCCGTTACGGGAGGTACCTCCACGGTGGGCGCTGGTCCTGTCGGGGCAGCTCAGGCTATCAGCGGGCATTGAGCTCATATGCTCTTCGGTTGGCAACCCTGACCGGTTTTGAGCTGTTCCAGCTTCTGCAGGGCCTTTCCCGATGCAAGGGCCGTGCGGGCTAGAGTCAGTCCTTCGGCGTAGCTCGATGCAACGTCGGAAATGTAGAGAGCGGCCGCAGCGTTCATGCAGAAGAAGTCGGCGAGCGGTGTGTCGTAATGCCCCGACAGCACATCGAGAATCGATTGGGCGTTAGCCTGAGCGCTTTCCAGGCTGGAAATCGTCTGGAACGGCAGGGTCTTCAGACCGAAATCCTCTGGTGTCACCTCATAGGTTTCCATCTTGCCGTCACGCAGCTCGACGACGCGCGTCGGTCCCGAAAGGGAAAACTCGTCCATTCCAAGGCTCGAGTCTGTTCCGTTCACCATGCCGTAGGGCGCCAGTGCCCCCTTCATGCCGATTTCACGGAGCACGGCCGCCAGCTGGTCGCACACCTGGGGCGAATAGCCTCCAATCACGATGCGGTTGGTCTGCTCGCAGGGCATGGTGAGGGGTCCAATGATATTGAACGCTGAGGTGAAGCGCATCGACCGGATGAGACGCGCCCACCCCGAGCGCAGAAACGCCTCTCCGGGAAGATAGCAGATCCCATGGGCGTTGAGACACGCCTCGGCCCGTGAGAGGGGCGCGTTGAGGTCGATTCCGAGAATCTCGAAGATGTCCGAAGCTCCAGAAACGCCTGTGACCAGGCGTGCCCCCTTCTTTGCGACCGGGAGGCTGCATGCCGCCGCGATGAGGGCAGCGGGTGACGAGCAATTGACCGTCTTGAGCGGGTCGGATCCCGTACCGACGATGTCGCAGACGGCTCCCTCGATGTTGATGTGGATCTTGGCCGTATCGTAACGATCCAGCGCATCCCAGGCGCCGGACAGCTCTTCCGTCGAAGGCCCCCGTGCCAGGTGGGCCATGAGGAAAGCGCCCTGCTGAAGCTCCGGCTGCTCGTTGAGAATCACCTGACGATAGGCCTCGCAGGCTTCCTCCCGGGTCATGAGCGCGCCCGCGGCTACTGAGCAGATCAGTCTTCCAAAATCCCGCAATTGAGCTTCCGTTGCCACGATCGTGAGCCTTCCTTTCTTATGGGTTAGGATGGACAATGAGCTTGAGGGCGTGACCGTCCAGCATCCGGGGAAATGCTGTCTGGACCGTCTCCAGGGGGATGTGCTCCTGGATGAGGCAGGCCACAGCGGCCGCATGCGTCCGCAGCAGGATGAGAGCCTTTTCCATCTGTCGTCGGGTGCAGCCATACGCACCCACGCAGCGCAGTTGTCGGTAATGGATCTCGTTCAGAAGATGAGCCCCAATGGAATCCTCGCTCGGGAGGCCACTGAAGAGGCAATACCGGCCGCCGGACATGAGGCGCTGGATGCCATCCCTGAATGGATCGAGCGCTGGCGCAGCGTTGACCACCACGTTGAAGTCCATTCGTTGCGTTTCCGGATCCGCTGTGATCCCAGCCGCCGAGCGGAACCGGGCACTCAGGCTCAACTTGCGTAGATCCGTTTCGATGAGGAGCGGAAACGCTTCGAGGGACCGGGCGGCCAGAGCCATGAGGAGACCCACGGGTCCGGCGCCATAGATGAGAACATGCTCGCCCGGAGCCAGGTCAGCCTGCTCGAGGGCGTTGAGCGCGCACGCAAGCGGTTCGGCCAGGCAGGCGATTTCGGGAGCCAAGTCTGAGGGAGCCCGAATCAGGCTGCGCTCGGCTACGGCGACGTATTCCGCAAGGCCGCCATCCCGGTGAAACCCCGAGATGCGCATCTGCGCGCAGAGGTTCTCCGAACCTGAAATGCAGGCCGGGCATGTGCCGCAGCCGGCTCCAGGCCATACGACGAACAGGCCGCTCACTTTCTTGATCTCGCCACAGATTTCGTGCCCCAGCACTCGGGGAAGGATGAGGTCGCGGTGCCCCTGGCGCCACATCTTGGCATCCGTTCGACAAAGGGCGCACGTCTTGACCTTCAGCAAGACTTCGCCGGGTTTGACCTCGGGAAGTGGGGTCTGGATGCATGCCAGGCTCTGAACGGCTTGAAGCTGAATGGCTTTCATGAACGGGGTGTACGGAAGCGATTGATGGAAATGGAGTGCTCGCGGGCGTAGCTCTCGATGGCGCCGGGATCGAATCCACCGTCCAGGTAAACGCTCCTGAACTTTGAATCCTTGAGAAGAGCGAGGATGAATGAAATGTGGCCGGAATAGCCCGTGTCGTCCAGAGCCTGGATGGCAGCGGCTGTCTGTTGCGCAATTTGCCACACTCCTCGGTGAACCGTTGGTCCGGTCTCGCCGCACAGGGCAACCGAGTAAAGCCGCCTGCAGCTGAAGGGCCTGACGGAATAGATGCCGCATGTCTGGTCCTTGAGGAGGAAGGCGCAACGGGCAAATTTGGAGGTGCTTTTGTCTTTCCGATTATTTTTCAGCTTTTTGGCGTACTCCTTCTGAACCCCCGCCGGGAGGCTCTGCAGGTGGGTCAGGATGATCCAGCCTTCGAGGGTGGTCGCATCGACAGTGCCCACGTTGGTGCAACAGTCCGAGCATCCCGGACGGCATACCGCTCCGCTCGTGTGAGGCCCAACCGCCTGTTCAAACTCACGGTAGAGCTCCTGCAGCCGCTGGCTTTTTTCCCGAAAGCTTGGGACCATGCTGTTCCCTCCCTGGACGAACGGATACGGCAGTTTCCGTGCTCTGCGGTGACGCGTCAGTTGGTCTTTCGCTGCTTGCGCATCCGATCGATTTCGCGGCGTTCTTCTTTCTTTTTGATGCTTTCGCGCTTGTCGTACAGTTTCTTGCCACGGGCCAGCGCAATTTCGACTTTAGCCCTGCCGCCGCTGAAGTAGATCTTCAAGGGGATCAGGGCAAAGCCCTTTTCTTGTGTCTTCCCGAGGATTCGCTTGATCTCGTAGTTGTGCAGGAGGAGCTTTCGTACTCGTTCTGGATCATGGTTGTCATAAAACGCGTGCGTGTACGGACTGATGTGCAGACCGTACAGGTAGACCTCGCCTTTCTTGACCTTGGCGTAGCTGTCCTTCAGGTTGGCCCTTCCCTCACGCAGCGATTTGACCTCCGTCCCCACGAGGACCATCCCTGCCTCGAAGGTCTCCATGATTTCGTAATCATGGAAAGCTTTCTTGTTTTGACAGACCAACCGTGTGGACTGTTTGGGCTGAGCTTTGGCTTTCTTTTCCATGGGCATACGCGTGACTCGTGGGGTTGCGCGGTTTCTCGGCCGGCATTCCGGCTGTGCTACGATGCCTGTCTCGAAAGAGCCGACGTCCTGGATTGTGTGATCCAGCCGCTCGTACTGAAAAGCCTGAGATCCTGCGGCAGCTTGTCGAAAAACTTCCTTTGGAGCAAGTCGCTGATCTCCCGAGAAGTGCTGAGCTGCAGGGCCTCTTTCACAAACCGCTGGCATGTCTTGACGTGGGAATAGGATACCAGATGCTTGACCTGGGGCACAGCCTGCGGGTTCATGCTGAGGGTGTCGAATTGCAGTCCGAGCAAGATCGGGAGATTGAACGGGTCCGCCGCCATTTCGCCGCAAATGGAAACTTCGATTCCGGCGCGGTGTCCGGCGTCTACGGTCTGCTTCAGGAGTCGCAGCACCCCTGGGTGCAGTGGCTCATACAGGTAGGCCACATGCTCATTGGCCCGGTCGATGGCGATGCTGTACTGAATGAGGTCGTTGGTCCCGACGCTGAAGAACTGGACTTTTCGTGCCATGAGATCGGCCACAACGGCGGCGGAGGGAACTTCGATCATCACGCCGATCGGCATGTCCTCGTCAAAGGGAATTCGCTGAATGGTCAGCTCTTCCTGGACCTCCTTCAGAACCCGCTTTGCGTCGAGAAGCTCCCCGACACCCGATACGAGGGGGAACATGAGGCGCAGGTTCCTTGCGGCAGCGCTGGCCCGAAGGATGGCCCGAAGCTGGGTCTTGAAGAGGTCTCTGTAATAGAGACACAGTCGAATCGAGCGCAGTCCCAAGGCCGGATTGGCTTCCTGGAGGCGGGGAAACCAGGCGGCAACCTTTTCGGCGCCCAGATCGAGCGTACGCATGGTCACGCGCTGGGGGGCCATGAGCTCCGCAAGCTCCCTGTACGTGTAATAGAGTGTCTCTTCGTCCGGGAGCTCTTTGCGGTTCATGAAGAAGAACTCCGTGCGGTACAGCCCAACTCCTTCCGCCCCGTTATCCTTGGCCGCCACCACTTCTTCGATGAGCTCGATGTTGGCCTCAACGCCTACCCTCACTCCATCGCGGGTTTCAGCCGGAAGGTGCGACTTCTTGGAGATTTCGACGCGATACCGTTCGAGCTCCTCCTGCCGTTCGTAATAGGCGGCGATTTCCCGCTCTGTCGGGTTCGTGATGACGCATCCCGCGATGCCGTCGACGATGATGACCTTCCCGGCCGGAACGACCTCGGTTGCCTTTTCGGTCCCCACAACAGCGGGAATGTTGAGCGATCGGGCAAGGATGGAGGTGTGAGAGGTCCTTCCGCCCATGTCGGTTACGAGGCCGAGAGTACGCTCAAGCTGCAGTTGGGCAGTGTCGGCGGGGGAGAGATCGCGGGCCACGATGATCACCCGCTCACGGATCTCACTGAAGAGGTCGTGTGTCTGGCCTGCGAGATTCCGAAGCACGCGCTCGCCCACCGCATCGACATCGGCGACGCGGCTCCGGATGTATTCGTCCGTCAGGGCGTCGAACAGGTCGTGGGCTTTCTTCAGCGATCGAGAGAGCGCCCATTGCGCATTGAGTTTTTCTTCTCGAATACAAGCAAGGGTTTCGTCGTACAGAAGCCGGTCCCTCAGCATCATCAGGTGGACTTCGATGATCTGCGCGTGCTCGCGAAATTCCGGATGGATCCCGTCCTTGATCTCGCGCAGGTCCTTCTCAGCCCTCACGACCGCGCGCTCAAATCGTTCGCACTCGCGCTCGACAGCGACCCCGTTTGGCAGCGTGTATTGAGGGACCTGGATCTTGCCGCGCTCCAGGACGTGCGCTTTGCCGATGGCAATCCCGGGAGAAACCGCTATCCCGTAAACATTTCGCGAGTCGTGAGCCATTCTTGAGAGCCTATGGTCAAAGGAACGTGCAACGATTCCAATTCAGGGCTGCGCCGTGCGATGAGTGAAGCGGAGATCGATCCGTATCGAAACCGGCCGGGCACCTGCCATAAGGGATAGTGGCCAGGCCGGGTCAGAGGCCGCTTAGTGAATGTTCATACGGTGATGATGGCCGGAAAAGGGGCGGGGCGATCAACTTTCCCCAAACTTGCTCCGAAACAAAAGAGCAAGCGCATCCAATGCTTCGGAGGCGTCCGGGCCGGATGCCGAAACCAGAATCTTGCTGCCATGCGGACAAGCGAGGGTTAAAAGATCCAAGATGCTCTTGCAGTTCACCTTATTCCCGCTCCTGGAAATCCAGACATCCGATCGAAACTGATTCGCAACCTGGACGATTTGTGCCGCAACGCGTGCGTGAATACCGAGTTTATTGGAAACAATGAGCTCCTGATCCAAAACCAACGTCTTTCCTGCGAAAATCAACGAAATCTTTATGAATATGGGTAGCCTGGTCTCAAGTCCCGCCGTCTCTTAGCACATGGACCTATCGAAGTCAACCGCAACACCCATTGAAATCCGACCGAAACATCCCCGGCGAGTCATAAGCAATTAGGGTGCTCCCAAGAGTTATGCTACCTTACTGAGACCAAAGCCGAAGCTCATCGTCGGGGCTCTCGCTTTCCTGCCTATTCCTGAACGAGCGCAACCGCTTTCCGAAGTCTATGGTGGAAGACACGGTCATGATCCAATTCATCATCAAAATAGCTCTTTCATTGGCAGTCATCGTGACCGCGAGTCAGGTGGCAAAGCGCCTTCCGTCTCTTGGAGGTCTCATCGCCACAATGCCGCTCACAACCTTGGTCGTCCTTCTTTGGATCCATGCGGACCAGCCAGACGATTATGAGACAATGGCTCGGTACACCCAGGGGGTCCTGTGGGGTATCTTTACGTCGATCGCCTTCTTCCTGGTGGTGCTTGCTTGTTTGAACCGACAGTGGCCGATGTGGCAGGTACTTTCCACAGCCTTTGGCGCCTGGCTGTTGGGAGCGCTTCTGCACCAGTGGATTCTCAAGTGAGCCGATTCAAGGGGCACTCGATGGAAGCCGCCCAGGGCGGATCTCGGGCAGATGGGCTTCCACTGTTGAAAATAGCTTGACTGGTGCTATATTAAGCAAAAATCCGGCGCGGATAGGAGGAGCCTTATGGAGTTGGATGATTTCATCAATGCCAAGGAAGTCTACGTCAAGACCGACAGGGTGCAAGGAAACATGGTGATTCTCAAGGAATCTGAAGCCGATTCCCAATACTTCCTCATGTTCGTCGGGGATGCGGAAATAACGGCCATAGCCAAGGAAAAGGGACTGGTTGACCCGAAGCGCCCCCTCACGCATGACCTTTACTTGTCCGTTCTGGGAAAAGCGGGGGTCAGCTTCCAAAGGATCGAAATCCACGGCATGCAGGACAACACCTACTACGCCCGCGTCGTGGCGACAGTGAACGGCGAGGAAGACGTTTTTGACAGTCGCCCCAGTGACGCTGTTGCGCTGGCCTTGCATCAGAAATGTCCCATTTTCGTCAGCAAGAAGCTCCTGCGGCGCGAATTGAGCGAAGAGGAGATTCATGAATATGAAATGATCGTCAAGACCGTAAAGTTCTGACTCTTTGTTTTGAGCCCAGGACAGCCGGCTCGCCCTGCCGGTCTTTTCTGTTGACTGCGGAGGGGCTTTTCATTAGAGGGTGGGGCGGCGGGTTGTCGGACCCGATAGCGCTTTCTCGATCAGAGCTGCAACGTTTCATTCAGATGGCCGGTATCCCCGGCTTTCTTATTTGTAGGCATTTTGGCTCTTCCCAGCGGGATGGAATTGAATCCATCGAAAGCCGTGGATCAGGATTCCCTACAAGCGTAAACCGGAAACACAAAAAGGTTGAGGCGACTTGCTTCGGCCCCATGGAAAGGATCACTCATGGCAAAGCACAAGAAAACGGAAAGACGCAAGGAGTTGGATCGCCGTCGTAAGCGTCGGGAGAAGCGACAGAAAATGAAAGCCAAGGGACTTTCGCCTGAATAGGCTGTCAGTGCTCTTTACAACTAAGGGAATCAGGAACGGAGCGACATGGGACTGTCATCGTCAACCGCCGCTTTTGTGCGCTTTTACGTGCCCGAGCCAACCACCGAGGATTTCTGGGGGTACGTGGATGAAAGGCTGAGGGCAGGCGGCTTCACGGAATGCGAAGGGGACCAGGAGAGCTCGGGGGGGTTCACCGTCTGGGAGGATTTTTTCGAAACGGCCTTCGACCACGGCTCCTACCACAAAGCCGATTATCTCGCCTTTCAGTACCGAATGGATCAACGGAAAGTCCCTCCCCTGATCAGGAAGCTGTACTTCCGCCAGGCCATTGAAAAATACCGGGCTGAGAACGAGGGCAAGTGGCCCAATCGTCATGAGAAGCTGGACATCCAGGAGACAACGGACAAATGGCTGCTCAGCCGCGCCTTTCCCCAACCGGCCGCTGTGGAGGTCGTCTGGAGCCCCAGCGCGCATCTTCTGCTCCTCGGAACCACCAGCACCAAAATGATCGATGCCTTCCTCGAGCACTTCGAGAAGCATTTTCAAGTCTATCCCGTGCCGCTTTACCACGTTAACTGGGCTCTGAACGCCCTTCCCTTGGACGACCGCCGCAAAGACACGCTGAGCTCCATGGTGAACGTCCAGTCGGTTCATGCTCAGGAGGAAGGACGGTTCCTAGGGCACGAGCTCTTGACGTGGCTTTGGTTTTTTGCCGAATCGCCCAATCCGACGATTTCCTATGCGGACGGCAGCGCCGCTGAGGTCGCGCTGGGCGAGAGGATGGTTTTGACGCTTCCGAGCGAGGGCAAGGAAAAGGTGGTTTGCACGACCCGGGCCTACGCCCTCCACGAAGCGCGGACCGCGTTGCGGCAAGGCAAGATGGTCGATGAAATGCAGGTCGCCATCAAAGCCGGCGACAACGACTACCAGTTGACCTTGGACAGCAGCCTCTTCGCTTTCAAAGGACTCAAGACGCCCAAGCAGCTTGCCGGCGCAGACGAGGAAGACCCCGATGGGCGATTTCTAGAGAAAATGTTCTTCTTGGAAGAAGTCACGGCAATTCTGAATGCCCTCTATAAAGAGTTCCTGAACTTACGGCTGAGCTCGGAATGGGAATCCGAAACACTTAGGCAGCTCAAGGAGTGGATTGCCTCGGGCCCCGATGATGGAGAGGAATCTGCGGAAGGATCGGGGTCTGAAGAAGCGCCGTTTTGATGCAACGGGGCGCGCCTCCGGAATCGATAACACGCCGCCATGACCGGTGAAATCTTCTTCAGCCTGCTTGAACGCCACAAGATCAGCGCCGTTCTTTTTCTGCTGTCTGTCATCACGTTCTGCTCGATCTTCGTGGTTAGACAGCTCTTCAAGCGGCGCTGGAAAAAACTGGTCGAAGCGGAGCTTGCGAAGGAGACCGAGCTCGACACGCTTCCGCCCCTCGGGCCCCTGGACGACCAGGCACTCGAGCGCATCAAGGCGTTTCGGCGGGAAGTGTGGGATCTTCCGGATGCCCAGCTGGAGCTCACGATGGAGGCGCTGACGGAGCGTGGGTTTCGCGTCGTTCGTGCCATAGCCGAGATCTACCACTCAGAGGCGTCCATTCCCCAATACGAGGCCTCCCTCCTTGAGCTTCTTCAACTCATGCGCCGGGTTGCGACCCGGCTGCATCGCCTTGCCTCCGTCATGCCATTCCGATTTCTCGGAGCGCGCAAGCTGAGCGACTACCAGCGCTATTACCAAGTCTATCGCCGGATCAACGAGAACCCCGTTCTGCAGCTGCTCAAGCGAAATCCGTACCTGTATCGGATGGCCAGATGGGCCATGAACCTCAAGAACCTTGGCAATCCGCTGTATTGGGCTGGCAAGGAGATCAGCCGCGAAGGCTACTTTTTCATGGTGCGCTGGCTCACGATGACCTATGTGAGCCAAGTCGGTCGCGAGGCCATGCGGCTTTACAGCGGACGGCACTTCCAGTCGGAGGCTGACCGGGATGCAGCCCTGGTCTGCTACCGTCTTTTCGCTCTGACGCGCCAGTGGGGAGGGCCCCTGGTGGAGGAGTGGCCGCTTCTCATCGATTTCGTCCAAGGCCATCCCGCGCTCGAGCCGGAAGCAAAGCTGCACATTCTGTCACGGTGCTCATCCGGACGCTTTCCGAAGGATCTTGACACGCAGACAATCCAGACGGAGGCTGGAGTCAAATGGCTGAGGCAGGGTTTGAAGCTCTTGCTGGAAAAGGCTCGTCTGACTGCTCCAGCCCGGGAGCAGCTCATCCGGAAGGCCCTGGCCGACATCGCTCCTGAATGACAAGAGATCGACCGTGGCTTCCTGTGGAGGCGACCGTTGACTCTTTCTGTTTGGCTCTGTCGTTCCCTGGGGCGTGAGGCTCAGCCGAGATCGAAGGCTCCGTCCTTGACGCCCGTATTGATTTTGAGATCCTCATAAACCACTTTTCGCTTCAGCACCCCTGCGACCGTAGACTCCTCCACAGCCACCGGCAGCCACAGGTTTTTGTCGATCGTGTACGCGTAGCGCGTCGGTGTGCCCTTTGCGAAGGGATTGTCGGAGAGCACGCGGATGATCAGGATGTCGCGGTTTTCTTCGATGTGCAGATCGCCCACCCTGAGGCTGCCCACGCTCCGGCCAATGTTTTCGATCAGAAGCCCGAGGTCCGTCTGATGGACCTGTTGACCGGGAGAGATCTCCACCATCGTGCTGTCCGCTCTGAAGTGAAACAGGAGGGAAGACAGGCCGCGAATGGGGCGGACGACGACGCGTCCCAGGGCGTCGGGGTAGACGATGGTCATGCCGGGATGTGGATGCTCAAAATCGATCCGAATCCGGTTGGGCTTCTTGAACACATAGCGGACCTTGTGGGGGGCTCGAAACGAAGGGTCCCCCCCGAAGCCGCTGATGACAAGGTGAGCCCGGTAATCAAGAGTGCTGCTGTAGGCGGCTTCCATCCTGCGAAGCACGGTTTGTGGATCGATCGACGCAGTGGCTGATGTACCCGGACTGTCGCTTGCTGCGGTCCCGACCCGTGGTAGCAGGGTGCATCCGAAGGCACAAAAGACGGCGGCGATAACGATGAGGGAAGACCCGTTGTGGGGCAATACGGCTGTCGTCACGGCTTCCTCCCGGTTCTTGCCAGTGTGGGTGCACTGCTGAGCTTCAAGCTAAGGGCTGCTGCCAGCCTGTAAAGAGGAGCGCGTCTCCCTTGGGCGGTGCGGGGGATGCCCCGCACCTGCTGCAAGAAATCTTTGTTTCAACGGGAGGGCTTGTAAAGGCTGAATTCGTATTCTTTGTCCTGAACCTGCAGAACGAGCTTCTCTTCGTCGTTTCCCTTCAGAGCCCCATTCAAGATTCGTTTGCATCCAAAGTCATAGAAGGTGATCTGGTGAGTCGGCCTTTCCTCTTCCACCATGTCCCCGAAGGCCTTTTCACGGGCTTCCGGCGACAGCTCACTCACCGTCAGCTTCTGGCAGCGCTCGCGTTTTTCCTGGCCTTCGCAGCGTGTTGTGATGGCATAGGTCGCGTGAAACTTGATGGGCATCTTGACTTCCATGGGTCATTTCTCCTTCCGCATGAGCGTGCTCATTCACCTGTCGATGGGGGGCCACTGGATGTCTGTTTCAGTTCCGCGTCAGGGTCTTTCCTCCTGGTAAAAAAAATCATCATGGATCGCCTGCGTGAGATAGCGCTCCGCAAACACATGGACCACGGCAATGGGGCGTTCGGACTTGATTCTTTCGAATGGGAACGGGGCGAATGGCGCGATGTTGGTCAGGGTCTGGAAATGGGCATTCAAGAAGGGGTAGAGGCCGTCACCGAATGAGTCGTGTCGCAGCAGCAGCGTCCGATTAGCCTTGGGATGGGGGTTCGGTGCAAGCTCGAGACGCGTGTCGTAGGGCTCGGAAAGTCGGTCCTGCATGAGCAGCATCTGGCTGAGGTCGCCTCCCTTGGGAGAAGTCGTGACGGTTACCCGATTCTCCACAAGCGGCAGCGGAGCCAGTTCAGGATTGCGGACCGACAATCGTTTCATGATCTCCCGGTATCCAATGTAGGCGCCGTAGCTGTTCCAATGGGAGTCGGTTTTCCAGTAGATGGGATGCTCCTCTTTTGCCCTGAGCAGAGGCTGCCTCAGATCCAGCACGAGCCGTTCGCCCATTGGCTGCCGCCCGACGTAGTCGGAAAACTGCTCAAGCCGCGTCGGCCCCCGGAAAGGCCGTATGCGGTCGGGCAGATAGTCGCCGTACAGGGTGTGCTTATTGGGAGCGATGACCACCATGTAAGGAATCCCCATTTGGCTCAACACACGCTCATTGTCCGTAATCCGCTTCCATAGCCTACCAAGCTCCGTTTCCGACAGGGGGATCGTCCCCTGGTAGTCGTTCAAGGACTGGCCATCGGCAAGCACCTCAGAGCGATAGAAGAGCCAGCCGTCTTTGCCGACTACGACGCTGGGTATGGGGGAAACGCCCAGGAAACCCACACGCAGGATGCTGTTCCAGCGGATGAGCGTCGTTCGGAGTCCGAAGCGGTCTCCGAGGTAGCTCTCCGTGCTGGGGATGAGGCTGGACAGGTCCGTGAGTGCGAGGCTGGGCGCGTCCGCAAGGTCACGATTCTCCGTATCCTTGTACTCCGTGACAAAAGGGAACAGCATCTGCAGCATTGGCAGGCAGAGTGCTAAGAAAAAGGCGATCACTCCAATTCTTCGGGTCCACGACGCGTTGGTGGGGCAGGGGATCGTCTGGAGAATGGATTTCTGGGTCATTGGATTGTTCCGACCATTTTCTCGTCCCTGTGCTCAGGGGTTCTAAAACCGAAAATAAATGAACGACTTGAGCGTCCCTCCCGCCAAGGCCATGCACGCCAGCAGAAAGACTGAGCCGAGCACGAGACCATAAACCAGGGACACAGCCCTTTCATAGGCCGCGCTCAGTGGCATGGGTATTTGAGCAAAGTGTTGAGCAAAGCGCGTCTTGAGGGAGTCGAAGACAGGCACGGAAAACACTGCTCCCAAGCCAATGGCGAGTAGAGCTTCGGCGTCGATCAGGGTCCGGACGGAAACCGGTGAAGGCTCACCCCGCCCCAAACCGCTCAAAGCCCTGAAGTAGCCCACCGCTTGCGAGAAACTTTCCGACCGGAAGAAGACCCATCCAAGCATCACGACAAGGATGGCGTACCCGTGCTGGAAGGGGCGCGGGGCTCTCTCAAGCGCTCTTCCCAAGCCATTCCTCTCCAAGATGAGAAAGATACCGTACCACAATCCCCACACCGCAAAAGTCCAGTTGGCTCCATGCCAGAGCCCGCAAAGGAGAAAGACAATCACGAGATTGAGGTAGTGGCGCGAGGGAGTACAGCGGTTGCCGCCCAGGGGAATGTAAAGGTAGTCGCGAAGCCATTGGGAGAGGGACATGTGCCAGCGGCGCCAAAAGTCCCGGATGGAGCGAGCCGCGTACGGGAAGTTGAAATTCTCCGGCAGATTGAAGCCGAACATGCGGCCAAGACCGATCGCCATGTCCGTATAGCCAGAAAAGTCGAAATAGATCTGCAGCGTGTAGCAGAGGATTCCCAGCCAGGCGAGCCCCGCCGAGAGGCTCCCTGCGGGCAGAGCGAACACCTGGTCGGAAACGACCGAGATCGGACTCGCGATCAACACCTTCTTCCCCAAGCCCAGTATGAATCGTTCGATCCCGCTCGCACATCGATCCAAGTCGAACGGCCGGCGTTCAAGCTCCTCCTTCCCCAGGTGATACGGCACGATCGGTCCTGCCAGGATTTTGGGAAAAGACGCCATGAAGGTGGCAAAGCGGACAGGGTCGCGATCGGCCTTGGCCTTTCCACTGTAAAGGTCCACCAGGTAGGAAATGGCAGCGAAAGTGAAGAAGGAAATGCCGGTGGGGACCGATCCCTGAGACGAATTGAAGGAAGCCGCGCCGAGCCATGTCAACAGGCCGCTCGCGGTGCTCAGCAAGAATCCGCTGTACTTGTAATAAGCCAACAGCCCAAGATTGAGCACAAGGCCGGAGATCAGCAAGGCTTTGCGGGTCCTGCGGCGAGGAGAAATGCCAGCCGGAGCACCAAGTCGTATCACTCGCGCCGTGCTTGATCCGTCGGGGCTTCCCCTGTCCAGAACGATTCCCAGACCGTAGTTGACTCCAATGGAGAAAAGCAGGATCGCAATGGCTTTTCCCTCGCCCCAGCCGTAGAAAACAAGGCTTGCGAAGAGAAACGCGGCATTCCGACCTCCGCGTCCGAAGATCGCGTAAAGCCCCAGGGTAAGCGGAAGGAAAAAAAATAGAAATGTGACGGAGCTAAACGGCATGCTGCTACGCTTCCGGGTTGGACAATCTCATCAAATCCAGACCAACGGTCCTGCATCGAAAGCTTCCGAGCTTGGACGGGCAGCAGTCTACTGGAAGGTTTCTGCCTTGGCAACCGCCCATGGGGATGAGGAAATGTCCTCCTGGTAACTTCTCAATAAGCGTAGGTCGGGATTCCATCCCGACGCCCTGGCTGCGGCTGTCGGGTTGGAAACCCGACCTACAGCCCCGACATTACCCGAACTTATTGAGAAGTCACCTCCTGGAATCCGAGCGCGTCCAGGACGAGAAACGGGGAGGCGGATTGACCCGCACTCCCCGTGTCTTACCATGCCTGGCTGAATCTTCAATGGGAGGCCGCTTGCGGATCAAGCGGCTTCAGCCACGGTCCTGTTCCAACATTCATGGGATTTCCAAAGCGCGCTCGCAAGCGCCGCAACCGCGCACTGCTTCCAATCCGGGCCGCTGCAGGAGTCGATTTCCTCGCAGCTTCCATCGGATCTGGTCCAGGAGACCGAGAAGCTCTGCTCTCCTGTGGCAAGCTGGTCAACATCCATGGTGGGAAAGAGAGTACTCGCCTGATGGTCGATGATAGTTGAGGCAACTTCCCGGGAATCTTCGATATTCAAAATTGGCTGGAGTTTCATCGTGTACCTCCTGAGTGTCATCGGGCAACCTTCCTGTTACCCTTTCACCATTCTAAGGATGACCGGCCATGGGCGCAGCGTCCAACGTCGGATTCTCGATGCGGCGTGCGACGGATTCCGGTCGAAAGCTGTTCCCGTTTGCAGCCTGGGCCTCTTTCGGATTGACCTCCCGACGTTCCATCGTTACATGAAAGATCTGAGAGTCCACTCCGATTCGCCTTCTCTTGAAGTTTGCGGCTCTCGGAGGCGGTCTGCCGGAACGGTCGAGTCGCTTACGATCGGTGCCAAGGAGCTGCACTGCGATGAACACGCAACAGACAGATTCCCTCGTCACGGAGTCGATCCGATTGGCCGAGCGTTGGCAGACGCAGGCCAATCGCCTTCTGACGCGCGATGAAAGAGCACACCAGGCTCGGATGCAGCGTCTCCTGAGCCATCCTCGGGACAAGGTCGTTTTGGCCAAGCTCCTCGATCAGAGCTTTCGAGCCGCGGACGATGCGCGTGTGGCCGATCAAATCGTCTTCCTTCTCAAGTCCTTTGGAATCCCTGAATTTTTTTCGTGGAAGGACCGATGGCTCGCGCGCCTTTTCTTGTGGATGCGAGGTCGACCTGCTGCATGGACGGTTCCCAAGATGGTCGAGACCATGAGGGAGGAGAGCAGCCGCGCCATCATTCCGGGCGAGCCGGACCGGCTCGGCGCCTACCTCGAGAAGCGGAGAGACGAGGGAGCTCGCACGAACGTCAACCTTCTTGGCGAGGCGGTGCTGGGGGAGAAGGAGGCTGAAAGGCGTCTTGCGCAGTACATCGAAACACTGCGATCCCCGGATGTCGAATGCATCTCTGTCAAGGTTTCCACCATCTATTCGCAGATCCACCCCATTGCCCACGAGCACAGTGTCGCCGTCCTCAAGGAGAGGCTTTCAACGCTGTACCGCGTTGCGCGTGACACCGAATACATTGGTCGAGACGGGGCCAAGGCTCCCAAGCTCGTGAACCTCGACATGGAGGAATACCGTGACCTGGAGACGACCGTCGAGGCCTTCATCCAGACCCTCGAGCAGGACGATCTCCTGGGCTATACGGCCGGAATCGTCCTGCAGGCCTACCTTCCAGATTCCGGGTCGATTCTGCGTCGACTGACGGATTGGGCGCGGCGACGCATCGAACGGGGCGGCAGTCCGGTCCGGGTCAGGATCGTCAAGGGCGCCAACATGGAAATGGAGCTGCTCGAGGCGGCGCTCCACAACTGGCCGCCGGCTCCCTACGACAACAAGCGCGACGTGGACGCCAACTACAAACGGCTGGTGGACTTCGGGATGCAGCCGGAGAACATCCGGGCGGTTCACCTCGGCATTGCGTCGCACAATCTTTTCGAGCTCGCCTACGCTCGGAAGGTCGCCGAGCGCAACGGGGTCACGGATTACTTCACCTTTGAAATGCTGGAAGGCATGGCCGATCACGTTCGACGTGCCATCCAGGAAATGACGGGTGGGGTTCTCGTCTACGCGCCGGTCGCCGGCCGCAAGGAATTCATCAACGGGATCGCGTACCTCATTCGGCGCCTCGACGAGAATACCTCCGAGGAGAACTTCCTCCGCTATATTCCCCGACTCCGCACCGATTCCAAAGAATGGGCCTTCCTCAAAAACCAGTTCGTCGCCTCCTGGGAGCACCGCGACACGGTCAGTGACCGTCCCCACCGGAGCCAGAATCGGTTGACGGAATCGTTCAGCGAGCCAAGGGGGACCTACTGGGACGGGGAGCTCGTGAACGAGCCCGATACGGATTGGTCCCTTCCGGCTAACCGACGGTGGGCGGACGCCATTCGCAGCAAGTGGAAGAAAAGCGCTTCCGATACCCCCATCGAGATTCCCCTCATCATCGGAGGTGAGCCGATCTTCTCGGGGCGGGAGACCCGCGATTGCGTCGATCCGTCCCAGCTCCCGGAGCAGGTGTGCGTGGCCCGGTTCGCATTGGCAAGTGGGGACGATGTGGATCGTGCCGTCGCGGTGGCGAAAGCAGATCCCGACGGCTGGCGAGCGCGGACACCCGAGGAGCGTCACGCCGTACTTTCGCAGGTGGCGGCGGAGCTGCGCCGAAGGCGTGGGGATCTCATCGGAGCTGCTGCCGCGAATACCGGGAAGGTCTTCACCGAAGCGGACGTCGAGGTGTCTGAAGCGGTCGACTTCGCTGAATTTTACCCCTTTTCCGTCCAAACGTTCACGACCCTCCCGCAGGTGAAAGCGAAGGGCAAAGGGGTTGCCGTCGTGATTTCGCCGTGGAACTTCCCGATCGCGATCCCGTGCGGAGGAATCGCCGCTGCGCTGGCCGCGGGAAATACCGTTGTCTTCAAGCCGTCATCGGATGCTGTTCTGGCGGGGTGGCTGCTTTGTGAGTGCTTCTGGGGCGCCGGGATCTCGAAAAACGTGCTGCAGTTCGTGCCTTGCTCTGGAGCCGGCGCCGGGGGTAGACTCACCAGCCATCCCGGCGTGGACGTCATTATCCTTACCGGTGGCACGGAGACGGGACTCAAGATCCTGCAGCGGCGCCCTTCCGCACATTTGAGTGCAGAAACGGGCGGCAAGAATGCGACGATCGTCACGGCGCTTGCGGACCGGGACCAAGCCATCAAGCATGTGATTGTCTCCGCTTTCGGGAATTCCGGTCAGAAATGCTCGGCCACCTCACTGCTCATACTGGAGCGTGAGATTTACAGAGACTCTGATTTCAAGAGACAACTGGTGGATGCGGCCGAAAGCCTCGGCGTCGGCTCCGCCTGGGATTTCAAAAACAAGATGGGGCCCTTGGCCCGGGTCCCCTCGGGGGACCTGGAGCGTGGGCTGACCGAGCTTGAAGCGGGCGAGTCGTGGGCACTCAAGCCCGGTCCGGTCGAAGGAAATCCCCGCTTGTGGACGCCCGGGATCAAGTGGGATGTGAAGGCGGGCTCCTTTACGCACATGACCGAGCTCTTCGGTCCCGTGCTGGGGGTCATCGAGGCCCGTGACCTGGAGGAGGCGATCGAGTTTGCCAACCAGACGGGCTATGGGCTTACGTCGGGTCTCGAGAGCCTGGATTCCAGAGAGCAGGAGCTCTGGAAAACGAAAATCCGAGCGGGGAACCTTTACATCAACCGGTCCACGACGGGAGCGATCACCCTGCGGCAGCCGTTCGGGGGCATGGGGAAGTCCGTTCTGGGTGCGGGCATGAAGGCGGGAGGCCCCGACTATGTGGCTTTCCTCATGGATTTTGAGGAAGAAGGGTTTCCGGAGGTGGGACCCATCGAGAAGGAACACACGTTGCTTCGGTTGGCTTTGCAATGGCAGCTCAAGCTGCTGTGGGGTGAATGCTCGGAGCATGCCTCCGACCTGCGAAAGGCGGTCCGCGCCATCAAGAGCTACCTGTTCCGTTTCGAGCACGTGTTTGAGAAGCCGAGGGATTTTTTTCACCTGAGGGGACAGGACAACCTCCTGCGCTACCAGCCGGTGGGGACGGTCGTGGTGCGGCTGCACGAGGCCGATTCGCTCTTCGAGACGATCGGGCGGATCGCTGCGTCCCTCATTGCGGGCTGCGGCCTCCGCGTGAGTGTTCCCGTGGGCTTGGAGAACGGTGTTGTCGCCTTTCTTCGTGGCGAGCAGGGGAAGCGACTGTTGGGCGGAAGCCCACTGGTTTTTCAAACGGACAGGGACCTCATCCACAGCATCCCCGTCGTCTCGCGGATTCGCTACGCCGGGGCCGACCGCGTCCCGGACGAGGTCTTTGAGGCGGCCGCCAAGACGGGGTTCTACATTGCGCGGAGCCCGGTCGTCATGGAAGGCCGTATCGAGCTGCTTCATTACCTGCGACAGCAGTCCATCTGCAACAATTACCACCGTTACGGCAATCTGGGTGAGCGCGCTGCGGGTCCCTTGGCCGCCTTTTCGGTTGAACGAGATGTGTGCGCGGGAGGGACGCTCCCGGCACGTCGTATTTGACAGCGGCATGACGTTGAAGCCCTTTACTGAAGGATTTCTCGATGATCGACCCAAGAAGTATCGACGAACCGTCAAGAACGATTCAGGCTTCGGGAGCCGAGGAGGATGAAGAAACGGGGCGCTCCGGAACGGGAAAAAAGTCTAAGAAAAGCTATGATATCGATATCTTCCGGGGCTGGTGCAAATCGTGCGGGATTTGTGCGGCCTTCTGCCCGAAGCATTGCATCACCCTGGATGAAAACGGGTCCCCGGTTGTGGTCAGCTCCGATCAATGCAGTGGGTGTGGGTGGTGCGAGATCCACTGCCCCGATTTCGCCATCAGCGTCCGCGAGACCAAATCCCCAAGGATTGTCGCCGAGGATGAGTGAGACAGGAAGGAGGGAGAGTTCGTGAGTCCAAAGAAAGCCCCGGGACGTCCGCTTCTGCTGCAGGGAAACGAGGCCATCGTGGAAGGGGCGCTTGCGGCGGGCTGCACCTTTTTCGCCGGCTATCCCATCACGCCCGCCACGGAAATCAGTGAGGTGATGTCATACCGCCTTCCCGCCATGGGAGGGACCTTCATCCAAATGGAGGATGAAATCGCCAGCATGGGAGCGGTTATAGGCGCGTCGCTGGCGGGCGCCAAGTCCATGACGGCCACGAGCGGGCCTGGCTTCTCATTGATGCAAGAGAACCTGGGTTTTGCCTGCATCGCCGAAGTGCCGTGCGTCATCGTGAATGTCATGCGGGGCGGTCCCAGCACCGGGCTGCCTACCTGCCCGAGCCAGGGGGATGTCATGCAGGCGCGCTGGGGCACGCACGGGGATCACCCGATCATCGTGCTGGCCGTCTCCACGACCCGGGACTGCTTCGACCTCACCGTCAAAGCGTTCAATCTCTCCGAGAAATATCGGACTCCCGTCATCATTTTGGCAGACGAAGTGGTGGCCCACACGCGCGAACTGATCCGTCTGCCTCACCGGGAGGAGATCGAGATCGTCGACCGAATTCGCCCCAACATGCCCCCTGAGTGGTACATCCCCTATGAGAACAACAGCCGGGGCGTCCCGCCCATGGGCATTTTCGGGGACGGTTACCGCTACCATGTGACGGGGCTCGTCCATGACGTGAGGGGGTTTCCCACGCAGCGTCAGGACGAGATCGTTCCCTTCCTGAACCGGTTGTTTCGCAAGATCAACCAGCACTTCTACGAGATCCAGATGGTGGACGAGGAGAGCACGGAGGATGCCGAGATCGCGGTGATCGCCTACGGATCGGTGGCTCGCTCGGCGCGTCGTGCGGTGCGTGAGGCTCGAGCCCGGGGGATTCGGGCGGGTCTTCTGCAGTTGATCACGCTTTGGCCGTTTCCGAGGCAGATCCTGACACCGCATCTGAGGCGCATCCGAGCGGTGCTCGTGCCCGAGCTGAACATGGGGCAGGTGTCGCGGGAGGTCAAGCGGATCAACCAAGGCCTGACGCGGGTCGAGACCATCAACCGCATCGACGGGGGACTCATCTCGCCCGAAGAGATCCTCACGGCACTCGTGAAGCTCCAACCTTAAGCATGTCCTTTGCGGGGAGAGGCAGGAAGACCATGGCGGAAGTCACCAAGCTCATTCATAAGTACCTGCGACACGATAAGAAATTCCCGCACGTCTGGTGTCCGGGATGCGGCAACGGCATCGTGCTGGGAGCGCTCATCCGCGCGATCGATCGGACCGGCTACGAAAAGGACGAGATCGTGCTGGTTTCGGGGATCGGATGCTCGGGGCGGCTGCCCGTCTATGTCGATTTCAACACGCTGCACACGACGCATGGACGGGCTCTCACCTTCGCAACGGGGGTGAAGCTCGCCAATCCAAAGCTACAGGTGATCGTGGTCATGGGGGATGGGGATGCCACGGCCATCGGCGGCAATCATTTCATCCATGCGGCGCGGCGCAATCTGAACCTCACGGCCATCATCCTGAACAACAGCATCTACGGCATGACGGGCGGTCAGTATTCGCCAACCACTCCTTACGGGGCGCGAGCGACCACGGCGCTCTATGGGCACATCGAGCACGCATTCTCCATCGCGGAGCTCGCGGTCACGGCCGGCGCCGGTTTTGTGGCGCGCGGCACGGTGTACCATGCGACGATGCTCGACGACCTGATCGAGAAGGCCATCCGGAAGCGCGGGTTCGCAGTCGTCGAAACCATCACCCACTGTCACACCCAGTTCGGCCGCAAGAACAAGCAGGGCGGCGCGATCGAAATGCTCCGGTGGCAGAAGGAGAGCGCGGTTCGCGTCGAGAAGGCGCGCACGATGACAGAAGATGAGATGGCCGGCAAGTTTTCGATCGGGGTCCTGACGGATCGTGATCTCCCAAGCTACACGCAGGAATACAAACGCATCCGCGAATTGGCCCGTGCTGCGGCAAAATAGGGGGAAGGAGATCGACGATGGCGCGACGCTATGAAATTCGCTTGAGCGGGTCGGGGGGGCAAGGACTCATTATCGCGGGAATCATCCTGGCCGAAGCGGCGGGGATCCACGACGGCAAATACGTGTGCCAGACTCAGAGCTACGGGCCCGAAGCGCGAGGGGGAGCCAGCAAGGCGGAGGTCGTGATCAGCGACGAGGAGATCGACTACCCCAAGGCCATCAAGCCGGACCTGCTGTTGGCTATGAATCAAAGCTCCTGCGACACGTTCTTCTTCGACCTCAAGCCCACGGGAGCCCTCGTCGTGGATTCGACGTTTGTGAAGCAGTTGCCTACCAGTCGAGCCGTCGCCATCCCCTTCACGCAGATGGCCCGAACGGAGCTCAACAAGGAAATGGCCGCCAACATCATTGCCTTGGGGGCTCTGGCGCGCCTCACGGAGATTGTGTCATTGGCGAGTCTCGAGGCAGCCGTGCTGAACCGGGTCCCGCGAGGGACGGAGGAGCTGAACCGAAAGGCGCTGCAGCTAGGGATTGAAGCCGCCAAACGCTACCTTGCAAGCTGCTCCGACATCGGTCGCGACGAGGAGAGCGAACTGGGGGAGTGATCCCATATGGGAGTATATTGATCTTTTCATCGCGGGCGGATCAGTGTATAGGCAGCGTCAACCCGAGACACGGATGGACACGGATATAGACGCACGGATGAGCACGGATAGGGGCGGCATGGGTGGAGCTTCCATGAGCCACCGATGATGCTCCGCCACATTCCTTCGGACACCAAGCAGGCCGGTGACGAACGATAACGGAGCTTATCCGTGTTCATCCGTGTCTCGGGGACGTGGCGGTTTCAAGGAAAAACGCGCAGGTCGCAACAGTTGAACGGGGATCATGGAACAGTTCTTCCAGCAGTTGACCAATGGTTTGGCGGTGGGTGGCATCTACGCGCTCATCGCGTTGGGCTATACCATGGTGTACGGTGTGCTCAAGCTGATCAACTTCGCCCACAGTGATCTCTTCACGCTTGGAGCTTACCTGGGGCTGACGCTGCTCACCTCCTTGGGGATCATGGGCAAGGTCGGACCGTTGCTCGGAACGTTCGTGCTGGCCTTCATGGTGATGGGGCTGGTGGCGATGGTCGGGGCGTTGCTCGATCGGGTGGCTTACCGGCCCCTTCGCGAATCGCCGCGTTTATCGGCGGTTGTATCGGCTCTGGGAGCGTCGATTTTTCTGCAAAACAGCGTGATGTTGATCTACGGCGCGCGCTTTCAGGTCTATCCTCAGGATATCCTTCCCAAAATTACGCTTAACATTTTGGGATTGCCTATTCCTCTCGTGCGCATTCTGATCCTCCTCGCATCTCTGCTGATCATGCTGGTGCTGTACTTTTTCATTCAAAAGACGAAGGTGGGAACGGCGATCCGAGCCGCCGCCATCGACCAGGGGGCCGCCCGGTTGATGGGAATCAATGTGAACCGGGTGATCCTTCTCGTCTTTATGGTCGGACCGGCGCTGGGCGGGGTCGCGGGGCTGATGGTGGGGCTCTACTACGGTCAGATCACCTTCACCATGGGCTGGGGATATGGGCTGAAGGCATTTACGGCCGCCATCCTGGGAGGCATCGGAAACATTCCCGGAGCCATGCTGGGGGGGATCCTGCTCGGAGTGATCGAGGCGATGGGGGCTGCCTACGTGTCGCTCGCTTACAAGGACGCGATCGCATTTGTCGTTTTGATCCTGATTCTCATGGTTCGTCCTACGGGACTTTTGGGCGAACGGGTGGCGGAAAAAGTATGAGGATGAGGAGCCAGTGCATCACGGCGGGAATCGCGTGTCTGATCGCGGTGCTGCCCCTCGGCTTGAACCCCTATTGGATCGACGTTCTGAACAACGTCGCCATCTATTCCATCCTTTCCCTGAGCTTGAATCTCATCGTCGGCCACACGGGGCTTTTTAACCTCGGCCATGCTGCCTTTTACGCCATCGGGGCCTACACGACGGGGATCTTGAACACCCACTACCAGGTGCCCATCTTGTGGACGCTTCCCGTGAGCGCGGTCACAGCCGGGCTTTTCGCGATGCTGGTGGCTCGTCCCATCATCCATCTGCGAGGCGATTACCTGTGCATCGTGACGATCGGTGTGGGGGAGATCCTTCGGATTGCGCTCGTAAACGATGTCTTCGGCATCACCGGTGGCTCAAACGGCATATCGGGGATTGCGCGGCCATCTCTATTCGGGTACGTCATTCGCACCCCGATGCAGTTCTACTACTTGTTGTGGACCTGCACCGGCATCACGGTTTTCCTGTTGCACTTTCTGGAGTACTCCCGGTTTGGGCGGGCAATCAATTACCTGCGCGAAGACGAAGTGGCCGCCGAGGGCAGCGGCATCAACACGGCTCATTACAAGCTGGCGGTTTTTGTCCTTGGAGCAGGTTGGGCCGGCATGGTGGGAACCCTTTATGCGTCGAAAATGATGCTCATCGCTCCGGAAGCCTTTAGCTTCTGGGAATCGGTCCTCATGTTCGCCATCGTCATTCTAGGGGGATCGGGGAGCATACCGGGCATGCTCCTTGGGGCCTTCCTGGTCGTCGGGCTGCCGGAGCTGTTTCGCGAGTTTGCCAATGCGCGGATGCTGGTGTTTGGAGCCGCCATGGTGGTGATGATGATCTTCCGCACGCAGGGGCTTTTGCCGGCGCGGCCGCGCCGATACGACCTGCCGATCGAGGGTGAGGCGGAGGTGCGCTCATGAGTCTGCTGAGCCTTCACCGCGTTACGAAGACCTTCGGAGGGCTCATGGCCGTGAGCCAGGTCTCATTCGACGTGGAGGAGGGGAGCATCGTGGGACTCATCGGACCCAACGGTGCGGGCAAAACCACCATTTTCAACTTGATTACGGGTATTTACAGACCAGACTCAGGAGACATTCGGTTTCGCGACACGCCGATCGGCGGCCGCCGCACGCACCAGATCGTCGCTCTCGGGATCGCGAGAACCTTTCAGACCATCAGGCTCTTCCAGAACCTTTCGGTGCTTGAGAACGCTTTGGCCGGGTGTCATTGCCAGATGAAGGCCGGAGTGATCGGGTCACTCTTCCACACACCCTCTCAAAAACGCGAGGAAAGGGAGGCCCAAAGACGCGCCTTGGAATCGCTTGAATTTGTCGGGCTGCGGCAGCAGGCGATGCAGATGTCCAAAAACCTGTCCTACGGGAATCAGCGTCTGCTGGAGATCGCCCGAGCCATGACGACGGGGCCCCGGCTGCTCATCCTGGACGAGCCGGCGGGGGGAATGAACGAGCAGGAGACGAATCAGCTCGTTTCACTCATCTGGAAGATTCGGGACAAGGGCATTACGGTGCTCCTGATTGAGCACGACATGAGCTTGGTCATGCGGGTGTGCGAGAAGATCGTGGTGGTGGAATACGGGTCGAAAATCGCCGACGGTACTCCGGAAGCCGTCCGGCAGGACTCACGCGTGATCGAAGCCTACCTGGGGACCGAAAGCGACTGGTAGAAAGCGACGGGCGACATGCTGCTGCTTGAAGTGGCCGACTTGCACGTGAAATACGGTAACATCGAGGTGCTCCACGGGATCGACCTCAAGATCAGCGAAGGGGAGATCGTGGCCATTCTCGGAGCCAATGGCGCCGGCAAGTCGACCATGCTCATGACCCTGAGCGGTCTGCTCAAGCCCGCAAGGGGCTCCATCCGGTTTCGCGATGCACTGCTTCATAAGATGCAGGGGCACGACGTGGTGCGGCAGGGGATCGCCCAGGTCCCGGAGGGACGCCGCATGTTCGGGACGCTGACGGTTCAGGAGAACATGAATCTCGGGGCCTTCACGTGCAGCGATGCAATGCGCGTCAAACGAACCCAGGAATGGATTTACACCCTCTTCCCGATTCTCGCCGAGCGGCGCAGTCAGCTGGCGGGGACGTTAAGCGGCGGCGAGCAGCAGATGCTGGCCATCGGGCGCGCACTCATGAGCCAGCCGAAGATCCTCCTCCTCGATGAGCCCAGCCTCGGCCTCGCGCCGCTGCTGGTTAAAGCGATCTTCCAGACGATTCGCGAAATCAACGGAAGCGGCGTAACCATCCTGCTCGTCGAGCAAAACGCACGGGCTGCCCTGCGCCTGGCCCATCGGGCCTATGTGATGGAGATCGGTCGCATCGTGATGGAGGGCCCGGCAGCCGATCTCATGGCCAACGCCCAGGTCCAGGCCGCGTATTTGGGTGGGCGTGCCCTCTGACTTGGGGACATCCGAATCATCCCTTCCGTTCCATGACAGAGCACCAAGTCACCGCTGTGATCCTCACGACCTCTCTTTGTACTCTTTCAGGGGATGCCACCTGACCCAGCAAGAGCTTGCTCATGCCGGCGCAGGCGTGGTCTTTGCTACAAGAAAATCTTCGTTGTGCTGATACGACCTGATCTTCGCCCGGCCTACGATAGATGAAAGACGTCGGGACGTCCTTGTCGGGATCATTCCTGTCCTTTTCCAACCAGAAAAACGAGGAAATCCTGGGATGCGCTTGCAAGGTATTGTGTCGCTCCGGGACATGGTATACAAGCACAATAAGGCGTTGGAAGGGCGGCCTTTCGGCATGAGCAGGGGCCGTGAAATCAATGGGTTGAGTGGGGAATCGGGGCAGGCTCGCCCAAGCGGCTTGATTCTAAGTCCTTGTTATCACTTAGTGCTCAAGGCTACTCACGGAGCACAGCCATTGTAAGAGGGTGTCTTTACGTCGATCGTATTGCGTCCGATGTCAAAAATCCGTAGCGATTATCGGGGTCTTGACTATAAACCGGCAAGAGGTGAGTTGGACAATGAAAAAGTGGATACGTCTGTGCTCTTATGTCGGGGCTTTGTTGATCCCTGTCTTCCTGGGCTCCTGCACCCACACGTCCGATAAGGACAAGCGTTTCGAGCTGACTGTGGAGACGCGGGAGGATGTGGCGAAGCTTCAGAGGCTTGAAGACGAGCTGAAGATGACTCCGGATAAGGCCGACGCGGAGAGCGGCTACAAGGTGGTGGACGAAATCCCGGTGCCCAATGTTCCTGCGTATCGGATGGGACCGGGAGACGTGGTGGAGATCGTCTATCACATCCGCTACGAGAAGACCCCCGAGGACTACCGACTCGAGGTGCAGGATCGGATCAGTGTCACGTTTCCCTTTCATCCCCAGTTCAGTACCACGGCGGTGGTGAGGACGGACGGCAAGGTTACCTTGCCGCTGATTGGAGATGTGGCGGCCGAGTCGAAAACCCCTAGAGAGCTTGCTGCGCTGTTGAACAAGAGGTACGCTGCCTACATCAACAACCCGTCGATCACGGTCGCGCTGGAGGAGTTCAACACAAAGATCGAGGAGCTCAAGAAGGCAATCACCACGGCCCCCCGTGGGCAGAGCAAGATCGCTCCCGTAACCCCCGACGGCCAGATTGCGTTTCCGATCATCGGCAATCTGCAGGCCGAAGGGCTTTCCCTTGTCGAGCTCGAGCGCAAGGTCAACGAGAAGTATTCGGATTTTATCAGGAACCTTCACTCTACCTTGATTTTGCTCGAGATTCACAACGCCAAGGTCTACATCGTCGGCGAGGTGGAAAAGCCCGGCGCCTACACGATGTCCCAGCGGATCAACCTGGTCGACGCCATCGCCATGGCAAACGGGCATAAGAAGAGCGCTCATTTGAAGGAGGTCGTTGTTTTTCGAAACGATGGGCTGCAGCGTCCCATCGCCTTCAAGGTGGATCTCGACGCCGTGCTGGAGAAGGGCGTGCCCCATCCGAATCTGACCTTGAGACCGGCGGACATCGTGTATGTCCCTCGAGGACCGCTTGACAAGTTTAACGACTTGGTCGCGAAGATCTTCACGAAGGGACTCTATGCCGTCTTTCCGTTCCAGACCGTGTTCAACATCGATGTATTTGCCGGGAACCTCTAGCAGGGGTTGACACGATCAGGCCTGCGTGCCAAGGGAGGCGGGCCTGACAGTTTGGAAGAGACATGTCTTTCTGACGAATTGCGACAACATCCAGCAGTGGAAGTCCAACATGGAAAAAGAAGATCGATACCTTGAACGTCAGATGCAGAGCTCCATGAGAGATTTTCTCTTCATTCTCTTTGATCGCTCGAAGGTCGTCTTTTCCGTCTTCCTGGTCGTCTTTTTGGTGACGGCCCTGATCGCCATCCTGTTGCCTCCCGTTTACCGGTCCTCCGCCAGTTTTTCCCTGACCATCCCCCAGTCGCTCGATCCCCTGCAGCGGGAGACCTTCTACGACTACAAAAACCGAATGGCCCGCTACATGTTGGACCAGAAAGAGCTCATCCTTTCCCACCGCGTGCTGGGCAAAGTCGTTCAGAAGCTCAGCCCGGAGATGCCCGCCGACCAAGTTCCCAAGAGAATCGCGAAGCTGATGGAGCATGTGGAGGTCACGCCACCGGGAGGAGAGACTTTTGAGGGGTCGAATGTATTCTACGTCAGCTTCATGGACAGCAATGCCAAGAATGCCCTGGACATGACGAGGGCGATATCGGAGGCCTATCTCGACTCTTACACCGAGCTCACCAAGTCCAAGACGGACTATTCGTATGATTTCTTCAAGCAGCAGGTCGAAGGTCTGTCTAAGGACATGCTGGAGAAAGATAAAAAACTTCGGGAGTATGAGACCAATCATGCTTTGGCGCTGGTTGAGATTCTGAACCTCGAATCGGCGGGAAAGACGAACATCGAGGTCGGAGCGAACGCCCTGCTGACCCAATCCCTGCGCAAGTACCACGAGATGCAGGAAGAGCTGGCGAGTGCCAGGACGCTCATTGAAGCCATCGACAAGGAGCTTTCGTCGAAGTCCATCCCGGTTATCCCGACGCAAATGGAGTCGCCTGGAAAAGCCATCACGGCCTATCGCAACAAGGTGGCTCAGCTGCAGATCCAGCTCAACGAGATGAAGCCGCAATTCACCAAGGATTTCGACCCGATGGTCCGCGTTGAAAAGGAATTGACGCTCAACGTGAAATCCTTGAAGGAAGAGATGGAACGGGTCTCGAGGGCCCAAAAGATCACGGTCTCCACCATCGAGGCCAGGGTGTCGGAATTGGAGAAGGTGATTGAGCAGCTCGAGGAGCAGATCCGGACGATCGCCAGGCAAAAATCCGAGTACCTCCACCTGAAGCAGGAATACACCATCGCAAAGGACGCGTACACCCAAGGGCGTGCGCAGCTGGAGCAGGCGCGCATGGCCAGCGCCCTGAATCAGGAGAAGCAGTACCTCACCCTCGTCGACCTGCCCCAGATGCCGGTCAAGCCGATCAAGCCCAACCGGATTCTCATCATCATTCTCGGTTTTGTGGCGGGGATCGTCCTGGGCGTGGCGTTCGCCGTCACACTGGACTACCTGGATCATACGATCAAGAAGCCGGCCGATATCGAGCGATATCTCAAACTGCGTTACTTGGGATCCGTGCCCAAGGTCGGGTGATGCAATGGAGCTGACTCTTCTTGGGACCATCCTCGCTTCGCTGATTGTGATCGTCAGCATCCGCTATCTGTCCCAAAGGACGGCTTTTTCGGAATCCGAGTATCCCGGCTTGCCGGTGCTCATTTTGGGGCTGTGGCTGATCACCTCGGCGGTCTGGGGACCTTACTTTTTCAATATCCGGCTCCCGGGGATGTTCGACATCAGCGTGGATCGGCTCATCTTCATCGCGCTCCTGGCTGTTCTGGGCTTTGGCGTCGTGTCCGGGAGAATCAGGAAAGTGGGAACCCTATCGATTGAAGTGTGCGTGGTCCTGTTCTCGGCCATGTGCGTGGCCTCCATGCTCGTGCATGGCTTCAAACAGGCGGCCCCGGAGTACCCGTCTCCCTGGAATCAGTTTCTCACGGGGTATCTGCTCCCGTTTTTCGTGTTCCTCTTTGCGAAGCACTATGTGGTGGACGAGAAGGACCTCACGGTTCTGATGCGTGTGCTGTTTTACCTGGGTGTTTATCTCTGCATCACGGCAGCGTTTGAGTTCTTTGAGCTGCGCCGTTTCGTTTTTCCACGATTCATCAATGACCCCAAGGTGTGGCTCCACCTGGACCGGGCACGAGGGCCTTTTCTGAACGCGGCCTTCAACGGGTCGGCTCTCAATTACGGGTTCATTGCGGGGATCTATCTGCTCGCCCGCAAAAAGGGCATGGCTCGTATCGTGCACTGGCTTTTGCTGCTGCTGTACTTCCCGGCAATCTTTTTCACCCAGACGCGATCCGTCTACTTGGGCTTCTTGATCACGCTTGCCGCGCTCTTTGCCCTCTACCGGACCCCCTCCCCGAAGTGGAAGCTGTTCGCGATGCCGGTCGCAATCGGTCTTGTCGGTCTCATGCTGTTATCACCCAGAGTCTTCAGCTCTGATCGGAAAACAGGGGGGATTCTGCAGACGGAAGAGGTCGAGATCAGGATGGCCCTCATCAAACGGTCGGTCCAGATGATTCAGGACCAGCCGTTTTTCGGGGTAGGTCTGGGGCAGTTCATCCCGGAGTCGGTGAAGCGGTACAAGGGGAGAGTGTCGACGGGGGGGAGCATCACCGACCAGACCCAGCACAATCACATCATTGGGCTCGTCGTGGAATTGGGGCTCATCGGCGCTGCCTTCTACCTGGCCATCTTGCTGTCCTTGTTTCGAAAACTGTTTCAGCTGGCGGATGTGGTTACTGAAAGGGGATTTCCCAATATCAATCTCTTGCTTCTTCTGGCACTCATCGCGTGTGTATACGTCAACAACAATCTTTTCATTGAACCGTCCTATTGTCTGTTTTTTAATGCCGTTTTCTTTATGATTGTCGGTGTCGTGGATGGACTCAATGCCAGGTGTATGCCTAGGTATGCTTGAGGTGCGTCACTATGTATCAAGAGTTTTACAAGCTAAGATCAGATCCTTTTGCAATGGCAACCGACAGAAGGATCGTTTATTATTCTAAACCATTTCTCGAAGTTATTTATTATTTTAAATATAACTTTAAATCTGATGAATTAATCATGCTGGTTACGGGAGAGTATGGGTCAGGGAAAACGACTTTTTGCAGAAGACTGGTTAAAGTTTTAGAAAGCAAGCAAGATCTATTCTTACTCTATATATCGACTCCCAATATTGATTATCAGCAGATTTTGAAGAAGATCGCTCGGGCGTTAGGTTTGTCATTCGGTAACGGTAATGATCTTCAGGAGCTTATTTTCAATCACTATCAGACGCAAGACGACTTTCACAAGTTTTATATCATCGTTGACGACGCGAATGAGTTGGAGCTGTCAACGCTCACGAAGCTCCGATACCTGATCGATTTCAACCAGGACGGCCATTATCCGTTTCGGCTCATCCTGTTCGCGCACGTGTCCTTCCTGGACACGCTCAAGAGACCCGAGCTGGTCCCCTTCAACCAGCGGATCCGTCGGAGGACTCAGCTGGAGCCGCTGAGCCTCGAAGAAACCAAGAAATACATTCAATTCAGGCTGTCCAAATCAGGTCCCGACGGGGGACCGTCGTTCACGGACGGCGCCATGGAGCGCATCTACGAAATTACGGGTGGCAATCCCCGCTCCATTCACACCGTGTGCGATGCGTGTCTTATCCTGGGGGCGATGGAAGGGGTGCATGCGATCGATTCGAGGATGGTTTGGAAAGCCAAAGAGATGGCGGGGGATTCGCCGGGTTTTCAGGAAAGGGTGAGCCCGGCGCTGCAGAAACTCGGCAGAAGCAGCGAAAACCGCTTGAAGCGCGAGTCGAAGCCCCCGAAGAGGGAGGTCCCGTCGCGGGCGGTTGAGGTTGCTGGACCGGATGCAGGGCCTGAGGTGGTCATTCGATCTCCGATGGGCATGTTGGGCGGAGGGGAAGGTCGCAAGAAGAACTGGGGGTTCAAGGCGTTCATCATCCTGATGGTGGTGCTCCTGGCGGTGGTGATCGCTGGGTCCTTGATCGATTTTCGACCGCTATTGGGCTGGCTGCTGTGAGCGGGAGGGATCTCCGCTTGCACTGACAGGTCATGGCAGAACCTAGACGTGACCACGCCGTGTGTTGTCGAAAATCAGGAAGCGAGGCGCAGATGAGTACCTTTGAAGAAGCCTTTAAGAAAACGAAGAAAAAGCACCTTGAGGAGCAAACCGGCTCCGGGGAGGAAGTCGAAGAAAGGACCGCCGCGGATGGTGATCAAGGCAAAGAGACCGAGCCTCCGTGGGGAGGCCGGGAGTACAAAGGGTCCATGTATCCGCCCGTGCTTAGGAAAACACGGGAATACTTCGACGGCATCTGGGGAAACATCATTTTGCATCATGGGGGAAGACCGGGGAGCCTGCTCTTCTGTGGTGCGACTCATGGCGAAGGCGCGACATTCGTTTCCTTCCACCTGGCGCTGTTTCTTTCCATTGAATACGGCATGAAAGTCCTTTACGTCGATGCCTGCGTGGAGAGAGCCGGGCAGGCAACGACTCTATACAGGGCAGATCGCCATCCGGGTCTTGCCGCTTATCTCTTGGGGAAGCAGCCTCTGGAAGGGTTGATCGTCAAGACCGAGTACGGGAATCTCTGCGTTGTTCCCGCCGGTTCGAAGGAAATGGCCGGATTGGCCGGCGGTATCATTGCCGATCGGGATGCCCTGGAACGGTTTGCGCAGTATTGCGATCAGTATTTTGACGTCGTGATCTACGACGGTTTGCCGGCCAGCATGTATCCGAGCGTGATCGGCTTCGCACGGTTGGTTGACGAGGTTGTACTCGTGTCGCGTTATGCGTATTCGAGGCGCGAGGTCGTTCGGATGGTCAGTGAGAAGCTTCTGGAAAACAACGTGGCCATCGGCGGCATCGTCCTCAATGACCGTGAATATCCCGTTCCCAACAGAGTCTATCAATTATTCAGGTAAGGCGGGATCGTGCTCGAGGGGGGGCAAGTCGAGACAATTCTCCATGTCATCGATCAGCTGGAATACGGCGGCGCTCAGCGGCTCCTGGCTCTTCTGACCAAATTCACATCCAAGGCTTCCCGCCGCATCGTTGTGTGCGCCCTGCAGCAGGACCTTGCACTCGGGGAGCGGATCGAGAAAGAAGGAGCTGAGGTCATTGGCCTCGGAAGGACGAGGCCCAGCATTTACCGGCCGCTGCGGTTTCTTGCCTATGTCCTGGGGGGGATTCGCGATGTTCGCCGGATATGCAGGGAACGCAATGTCACGGCGATACAATGCCACCTTTCCGACGCCGAATTCATCGGCATCGTTGCCGGTGCGACCTGCGGTGTGCGACGCGTGATCACCACGGTGCACTACCCTGCGCTACTCCCCGGCAGACGCCCTGGCGAGTGGAGAAACCGATTGAGGATCGTTGTCACACGGCTGCTCTATCGGCAGTGGGTCGATGTGGTGGTTGCGGTTTCGGCTGACGTGGGTCAGAAGTTGAGAGACCTGTTTCTGCTTGACCCTACGAAGATCCACGTTGTTGTGAATGGGATCGATGTCGGGGCGTTCGAGGTCGAACGGGACCCAGAAGCTCTAAGAGCCGCCCTAGGTCTTAGCTCGGACGATCGATTGATCATCACGGTGGGGCGACTCGCGGTCCCCAAGGGACAGGCGTTTCTGCTGAGCGCTCTGGCGATACTCGTGCGGAAGCACAACAACGTCAAGCTCCTGCTGGTGGGCGATGGCGAGCTCAGGGAGTCGCTGCAGGCGCTGACAAGCCGACTCTCGCTGACAAGCCGCGTGATCTTTGCGGGCAATCGGGAAGACATCGCGAGTGTCCTGACTGTGGCTGAGCTCTTCGTCCTGCCCTCCGTGAGTGAAGGGACATCCCTCGCGTTGCTCGAGGCCATGGCAAGCGGCAAGCCGGTGGTGGCCACGGACATTCCCGGAAACCAAAGCGTGATCGACCATGGAAAGTCCGGTTTGTTGGTGCCGCCGGCGGATGCCGGCGCGCTCGCCGAGGCGATCGAGACATTGCTCGAGGACCCGGAAAAGGCACAAGCCCTCGGCAGGAATGCGCATGCCATTGCGTCGGCGCGCTACGACATCCGAGAAACCGTCAGGGAGCTGGAGCAGCTCTGGAGGGGAGGGGGCTCGGTTTGATAGGACCCTCTACCTTTCGCATTGCTGTGACCGGTTTTCGAGGGATCCCAGCATCCTGGGGCGGTGTGGAGCGTCAGTGCGAGGAAACCTATACACGCCTCGCGGCGCGGGGCTTCCAGATCACCGTCTATGCGAGGTCCCACTATGTCAGCAAGACCGTTCGCAGCTACAAGGGCGTCCGGATCAGGAGGCTGTGGACCCTCAACACGAAATACACGGAAGCGATCGCTCACAGCTTGCTCTCTGTTTTGGACATCCTTCGGGTCGGACCCGAAATCGTTCATGTCTATACGCAGGGACCCTGCGTGCTTCTTCCCCTGATTCGGCTGCTCAGACCCAAGACGAAGGTGTTTTTTACCTGCGCAGGGCTCGATTGGAAGCGGAGAAAATGGCCCGCATGGGCGTCTGCGCTCATCAAGGTGGGTGAGAGGCTTTCCGCGAGGCTGTCGCACTATCAGGTGGTCGTCTCCAGGGAGCTGCAGGATTATTACCGGAGCCAGTACGGGGTGGAAGCGCATTACATCCCGAATGGCGTGTCGGCTGCCTTGCCGCGGCCACTGGACAAGGTCAAGACGTACGGGCTGAGGCCGAGAGGTTACTTCTTGTCCGTTGGACGATTGGTCCCCGAGAAACGTGTTGAGGACATCATCTCGGCCTACCTGGCCAAACCGCGCAGGAGTGCGCTGGTCATTGTCGGCGATGCGGCGGGCAGTGGGGATTATGTCGTCCGCCTGAAAGCCATCGCACGCGGCAACCCGTCGATTCTGTTCGTTGGCTACCAATACGGCGATGTGCTCGGGGAGCTCTATTCCAACGCCAGGGCCTTTGTGAGTGCGTCGGAGCTGGAAGGCATGCCGCTCACGCTGCTCGAGGCGCTTGCCCACGGGCTCATCTGCGTGGCCAGCGAGATCCCCCCGCACGGCGAAGTCTTGGAGGGAACGATGCACTTCGCTTTCCCGGTGGGCAGCCTGGACTCGCTTTCGAGGTGTCTGGACGAGCTTGACACGATGGACCCTGGCCGACTGGAGGTCTGCGCCGGGGACCTCCGCAAATACGCTGAAGCGCGATTCGGTTGGGAGGGAGTGGTCGACCAACTTGAGAGGCTATACATCAGTTGCCTCGATCCATAAGCGGGACGGCGGGGAGCGTGACGATGGACTCTTTTGACCGGTTTCCAGGTGCTGCTCGATGATCAGAAAAGGCGAGCTGGTTCCTCAGTTCTTGAAGGCGTTGGATGTAGGACTCACGGGAATTGCATTCATTCTGACCTATTTCATCAAGGAATACGCTCTGCCTCCCCCATTGGGCGGCTTGATCCAAACGCCCAATTACTACTTTGTTTTCCTTTTGATTCTCATCATCTGGTATCTGACCTTTTCGTACTTTCGACTCCATGAGAGTCGTCGATGGCGGCGCTACCGGCCCTACTTCGTTGAGCTGGCAAAATGCGTCATGATCAGCGTCGGCATCCTGGTCTTCATGCTCTTCGTCTTGAAGATTCGGGACTTCAGCCGACTCCTGCTCGGCATCTTCTTTCTCGTGGACTTGGGCTTTCTGGCCCTGAGCGGCTGGCTGGTCTTCCGATTCAGAGAGGCTCGGCGCAAGAAGCCGTACTTCACGTCCTTCGTCCTCATGATCGGGACCAAGCTGGCGGCAAAGGATTACATCGAGCGACTTCAAATAAGTCCGGAGAAGAATTACAAAGTCCTCGGCTGTCTGACCCTCAATCCCGCTCTTGTCGGCACAACGGTCACGGATGGAGTGTCCGTCATTGGCACCGTGGATGAGCTCGAGAGCATTCTGACGCGACAGGTGGTCGACGAAATTGTCTTCTCGATCCCAACGGACAAGATCCCGGACGTCGAGACGTATCTCGTGATGGCCGAATCGGCGGGGATCAAGATTCGGATTCTTCCCCACTGGCATTTCAGACAGTTTCTCGCCCATCGTCCGAAATTCTATACGATGTACTTTGAAGAGCTGCTGGAGTTTCCAACGCTCGTCTTTGCCGCACGCGCAAAGAGCCACGGCGTGCTCTTCGTGAAAACCCTCCTGGACTATCTCTTCGGAGCGGCTGGCCTGCTTGTCTCGTTCCCGCTGATGGTTGTCATTGCCGTTGCCATCAAGGTCGCGTCGCCTCGGGGACCGATTCTTTTCGTGCAGGAACGGTTGGGTCTGTACGGCCGCACGTTTCTCCTTTACAAATTTAGAACCATGGTCCCAGGCGCGGAGAGGCTGCACGATCAGGTCGCAGGGCTCAACCTGGCCGATGGACCGGTTTTCAAGGTGCAAGACGACCCTCGCGTCATCCCTCACGTGGGAAGGTTTCTGCGGAGGACCGGGTTGGACGAGCTGCCGCAGCTGTTCAACGTTTTGAAGGGGGAGATGAGCCTGGTCGGGCCGCGTCCGCCGATTGCCGAGGAGGTCAGCCGTTACCAGCTCTGGGAGAGGAGGCGCTTGTCGATGAAGCCCGGGCTCACGTGCCTCTGGCAGCTGCAGCCGAATCGGAACCGAATTCCATTCCAAAAATGGCTGGAAATGGACCTCGAATACATCGACAATTGGTCCCTCTGGCTGGACTTCAAGATCATCCTGAAGACACTGCGCGCCGTCCTCGCCGGCTACGGGATGTGACCTGAGATGAGCTCCGACCGGGCCACGTATTCTCAGATCAGCAGGGCGACCGCCATCATTGTGGGCCTAACCCTGGTGGACAAGCTCCTGGCAGTCGGCAAAGAAATGCTCATGGCTCACCGGTTCGGGGTATCGCGGGACCTGGATGCCTTCAACATCGCACTCGCGTTTCCCGGCGTTCTCATTCTGTTTCTCTCCGGTGCGATCATATCCGCGGTGGTGCCGCTTTATTCAGAATGGACGATCAACGACTCACCGGGAGAGGCTTCGAGCCGCGCTGTCCGCTTGTTCTACGCCCTTGCCTTGTTTTTTAGCCTCATGGCCGTCGCCGCCTTTGCCGCCAGTCCGTCCATCATCGCCGTCATGGGCTATGGGTTTGACGCGGAGGTGAAAGGGCTGGCGGTCACGCTTCAACGCTTCCTGGTCCTGCTCATCGTGCTCGATGGTGTCGGGATCATCGTCCGCGGCCTGCTCCAAGCCAAGAAGAGTTTTTTCGGTCTGTCCGCCGCCCCCATCTTCGTGAACCTCCTGATCATCGTGATGCTGGTCATCGGCAAGGAGCTGGGCATCGGGGCTCTCCTATGGGGCACGCTCGTGGGAACCCTGTGCAAGACCGCTTACATGCTGCTCCTTCTCGTCCGGGAGGGCGTGCGTCTGTTCCCGATAGGGCTGCCAACCCGGGAGACGCTCAGTACATTCTTGTTACTTGCGGTGCCGCTGGTTGGAAGCGAGCTCATGGCCAACTCGAATCTGCTGGTGGACCAGGCCATGGCCACGCAGTTGGCGGCCGGGTCCGTTTCCACGCTGCGCTATGCGTATCGGATCAACGACTTGCCCGTCCAAATCGTGATCATGGCCATCTCGAGGTCCATTTTCCCCTTCGCGGCCGAGCAGTCGCTGGCGGTGGACCGGAGCCCGCTCCGGCGGCTTTTTAAGCACTCCGTCATCGTTCTGGCCTTTCTCACGTTTCCGTTCATGGGATTTACGGTCCTGTTCTCAGAGCAGATTGTCGCCATGCTGCTGCAGCGCGGCGCGTTTCTGCCGGAAGCCACTCGGGAGACAGCGGGAACATTGGCTTGCTTCAGCAGCGGTCTCTTTTTCTATGCGTACACGTTTGTGAACGGGACGTTCTTTTCGGCCATGCGGGACACAAGGACATTGTTCTTCATGGGCTGCCTGTCCGTGGTGTTGAATGTCGCTTTTAACGTGCTTTTCATCCGTTGGATCGGCGTGAAGGGGATTGCCCTGTCCTCCGCCGTGACGCTTGGAATTCTGTCATCCCTGTTCGTCGTCCTGTTGACCCGTCGCCTGCAGTTCAACGATTTCGCGGACCTGTGGCGGTGCCTCCTCCGCCTGGCTGCCGCAGCCGGCCTCATGGTGATGATCGGGTACGGTCTCAAGCAGATCAGCCTGTTTTCCCACACCCCTCCCTGGATGGCCCTGCTCGCCTCGGCACTCGTGCTCGGATTCACGTACCTGGCGGCCGTGCGGGTCGGAGCGAGCCCTGAAATTGCGGCAAGCCTCGCACTCTTGATCAGCCCGGATCGGATCCCTAAGCCTCTGGCGTTTCTTTGGGCAGGGAAGCGAGACGCTTAGGGGACCATCCCAAGGACGGTGTCGCGGAAAATGGCGACTCGCCGTTTGTGAAGCGTCGAAACGGCCGTTCTGGCTTTGGCGCCCATCTCCTCGGCGAGCTGTGGGCTCTCCAGCAGCCGCTCGATGTTGTGCCTTAGCCCATTCGTATCGCCGGCCGTGTAAAAGAGAGCGGTCTCTCCATGAATCGCGTATTCCTTCGTGGCCACGTTCTCGGTGACAACGACTGGCTTTCCGAGAGCCATGGCCTCCAGCATCGAAAGCTGTCCCGCCGCAATCCGGTAGTCGTGGAGCGGGATAACGATGAGACGCGCCTGGGCCGCAAGCCGCATCATCTCCGTTTCAGGCATTCTGGACCGAATCAGCTCGACGTTCGTCGGAAGTGAAGCCCCGGGAGTGTATCGCTGGGAGAGAATGCGCACCCTGATTTGCATGTCAGCGCACGCACGGATGAGCGTTTCGAAGCTCCGGTCGCTGTTCCCGTACGCAAAGACATAGTCTAGGTGCGGGAGGGCGGGGTAGGCGAGGTAGCGGTCGGGTGGGGCCTGCGGCAGGAAACGAATGCGTTCACGGGGGATGTCGAAGGCTCGCGCGTACAGGACTTCCTCTTCGGACGACGTGCACCAATAGAAGCCGATGCCGGGGCGAGCCAGACGAAGCCATTGCAGTCGGAGTCGGTACGCGGGGTCATGGCGCAGTGGGTTGATGTGAAAATCCTGGACGACATGGAGCCCTCCCCGTTTGGCTCCCGCGATTCGGTTTAGAAGGCCGTAAACCATGCCCATTCGCAGCGACCACGAGACGATGAGGTCATAGTGTCTGCGCAATCGAAGCGCCTTGATGGGCAGGTAGAATTCGGAGCCTTTCAAGGAATACTGGTTGACACGGGCAACCGGAGGGTGAGCGAAGGTCCTCGCATGGAGGAGATCCGCCTTGGCCACATAGGGGGCAACGGCCTCATGGAAAGGCCAGCTGCCCCCCTCGGCCCAGTTGACCAGGAACAGGATCTTAACTCCGGCGGTCAAGCGTCCCCTCCCTTTTGAGCCACGATCGTATCCGTGCTCTCACGGCGTGTGCCAGCACGTCGCCCGCTAGATGATAGGGAGACGAATACCAGACCGAAACGGGGAATCGTTTCAGCTCGAAGGGGTCAGACCCGGTCGCGTTCAATCCACCAAATCCGCCGGCACAGCAACGATACCCGGCTCTTCGCACCTCCCGCAGCGCCTGGGGCGTGATGTTGCCGGGGTCTCCGAAGGGGTAGGCGAACAGATCGGGCGGTTTTCCCAAAAGCGATTCGAGCCTGGAGCGGGACAGGGAAAGCTCCACTCGCACCTGGTCCACGGGAATCGAGCCGAAGTCGGGATGCGTGTGTGAATGGGACCCCACCTCGAATCCGGTGTCCCGAAGCGCCTTCAGCTCAGCTTCGCTCATCCAGGAATGACTCTGGCCGCTCATTCTGTCCCATTCAGGGACTGTCGTGGATCCGATGAATTCTGAAACGACAAAGAACGTCGCGTGCAAATCCATTTCCTTCAGAATCGGGGCTGCGTTCACGGCGTTGTCCCGGTATCCGTCATCGAACGTGATGGCCAGATCACCGCCCAAGGGAAGACCTGCTTCCAGCTTGTCCACCATCGATCTCAATGGAGCCACGGTAAAATACATCTTGAAAAACCGGCAATAGGCCTTGAACTGCTCCGTGCCGCAATTCATGGCGTCCGGCTTCCGGTCGTCGTTCACGCGGTGGAATTCGACGACGACCCCCATACCGGAGAGAAGCGGTTTGTGACAGCCCAAGCCGAAGAGCACTCTGCCCAGCAGGGTCTTCAGCAATCGTTTCGACCCTTCACGAAAGCAGCCGAGAAGCACCTTCGCACCGGAGCTCATTCAGATTTCTCCCTCAGGACGATGCGTGCCGCTTCATGGACCGCTCGCACAAGAAAGCGCACCCGGTCGTACCCATCGGGGATGGGATCCAGAAAGTCCATGACATCCGTGCGCTGAAAAGGATTGAGCAGGCCCAGGATATCGGCGACGATGCTGCTCCGCTCGGGCAGCACGACGAGCGCGTCTGCTTCTCGTCTCAATAGCCTCCGAAGAACCTCCTTCGCCCAATCGATCTCGCGGTAAAGCAACCGACAGCGCACGCCCGTGCGGTAGCTTTCGGGAAAACGATGTCGCTCATGGGCGAGCAGGTCGTAGAAATGCCCCGGAAAGTCCATCCCCGCCGCGAGGGCCAATGGAAGGGAGGCCCAGAACCTGCCGTTGATCTCCATGAACGAATACGCGCGTGTGCTCTCGCGTCGGATGAATTCCACATGGGCTACGCCGTCCCATTCCAGGGCCTCGAGGAGCATCGAGCAATAACGCGCAAGGACGGGATCCACGGGCTCACTCACGCGGAGCGAGCTGATTCCTCCCGTCAGGGGCACCTCGTGGAGGCTTCGAAACTGGAACGAGGTCAGGACGCGGCCGCCGGATGCCAGAACCCCCAGACCGACAGCGTCGCCTCGGATGTGCTCTTGGAGCACCACCGGTCCGTACCCTAGAAGTCGCCTGACTTCTGCTTCGATCCTCTGGTGGTCAAACCCATAAGCGGTTCGCAAGTGAGCGCCGGCTTCACCCGCAGCCCACACTCGCGATCGGTCTGGCTTGATCACCACGGGCCGGGGGAGGGCTGCCCTGGCGATGTCAGTATCGTCAAGCCTTGTGACCGTGATGGATCGTGGGACGGGGACGCCGCAACGTCCCGCCAGTTCGTAGGTGATGCTCTTGCTATGCGCAAGGGAAAGGGAGCGGTTCGATGCCATGGCGACGGGGCAGCGGTCTTCAACTTCTCTCCGGATCGGCATGAGGGGGCAGATGGTCAGGTCCGTCACGGGGACGACGAGCGAATAGGCGTTTCCCTCGACGCACTCCAGAATGAACGCCTGAAATCCCGCAACATCGTAAACGGGATCGGGATAAGGCAGGAAGCGCTTGCAATAGCGCGAGTAGGCCGAAATGGGTCGGGGCGCGCAAGAGCCGACGTGGACTTCAATCCCCTTCCTGCCGAGCGAACGGACTACCGCCAATGTGGATTCAAGCTCACCGTCCAGGACGAGTACGCGAGCATTTGGGGTTCTTGTGACGGGCATGCCATCCCTTCTCGCTCTTCTAAAACACTTTCAACAGCCCTCTGTTGGAGAGTCGACGATCATGACCTCTCCACGCGGTCTTATGGGTGAGGCTGTCGATGAACAGCGTTTCGAAGGCGCGAGTCATCACGCGAGATGTCAAGCACTTCTCAACAAGCGCGGAGGCATTCCGGCCCATCCTCGACCGCCCGCTTTCATCGACCAGCAACGAGAGCACTTTGGCCGCAAGGTCAGCCGCGTCTCCAACTCTGGCCAAGGCTCCGGTGACACCGGGGAGCACGATCTCCCGCATGAATCCGACCTCTGTGCACACGATGGGCACACCCGCAGACATGGCCTCGATGGCGGCGACCGAGAGTGTCTCCTGCTCGGGATTGGAAGAAAGCGTGCTCACGTCCATGGCGGCGAAAATATCTCCCAGCTGTCGCTGAATGCCGAGGAAATGGACCCTCGGCTCGAGTTGCAGCTCTCGACTGATTTGCACGAGCTTGTGTCTTTCAGGTCCATCACCGACGACAAGAAAATGGGCTTCAGGCAAACGATCCAAGATCATGCGCGCCGCTCTGAGAAAGACGGCATGAGCCTTGTCCGGCCGCAGTGCAGCCACGATGCCGACCACGGGCGCGTCAGCGTCGATTCCCAACCGCCGCTTCGCCTCCTTCGAACACAAGCCGGACCTGAATCGATCGGGATTCACGCCATTGTAAATGACGGAAATCTTTCGTTCGGGAAGACCCTCGATTCGAGCAATGTAGTCTTTGTGGCCGTTCGCTGCCGCAACAATCCGGTCGACACCAAGGTGGACGACGCGACGTCCGAGCATCGTCAGTGCATGATGGGAATACCGCTTGTAGGTTTCATTCTCCCAGTTGACGATCACCTTGACCCCTGCAATCTTTGCGGCCGGAACGCCGAAGAAGAGGGCGTTGCGATGGTTGATCAAGAGCAGGACGTCGGTGCGTCCGCGCCGAAAGGACCTCACGAGACGGGGAAAGCCCAGGAGATCGATGGTGGAGTGGAGGAGACCCGAGTCCACCGGGTACCCCAGGGCACGAACCTCATTCCCTAGCGGCCCGGGGTCCCTGAGGAGCACGATCTTGGTCTGAAAGCGCTCTGGGCTCAAGTTCCTCAGAAGCTCCAACAGCAGCTGCTCGGCTCCCCCGACGGTGAGTGAAGAAGCCAGAACGGTGAGGCGGACAGGCTCCATGGGCAACAGTGCCTCACTTTAAGACGCGACGTCGGTTGACGGAGTGGAAGAGTGCCAGGAGATCATCCGCATGCTTTTCGATGCGAAGCTCGCGCAAAACCTGGTTTCGTCCGGCACGACCCATGTCCTCCAGCCGCTCTCCCTGTCGGATCATCCACACAAGTCCTTCAAAGAGGTCCGTTTCGGAGTCCGGCTCAAACAGCTTGCCCGTGACGCCATCTTCGATTTGCTCTGGGATCCCGCCGATTCGAGCCCCTAGAACCGGTGTTCCGCTGGCCAGGCTTTCGTAGACGCTGAGAGGGGCGTTGTCGTACCAACGACTGGGGACTACGGTGAAAAGGGCCTCCGAAATCTGCCTGGAAAGCTCGGGTCCGGCGGAGAAGCCTAGAAAATGGATTCTGTCAGCATCCTCGGGTCCGATGAGCCGGCGAAGTCTCGCCGTCTCTCCGTCGTAGTCCCTTCCCATCAGAACCAGGCTGGGCTTTTGGGCATCTTTGTACCGCTGGTACGCGCGGATGAGAATATCGAGTCCTTTCTCCCGAGAGATCCTTCCAAAGTACAGGATCGCGCTCCTCTTTGTCGGCCGCTTGGGGATTTCGGATGCCACCACCGGGTAGCGGATGAGCTGGATGCGCTCTTCCGGAAATCCGCCCTGGATCATTTGGTCTCTCATGAAGAGGCACGGCACGACGAACGCCGCAACCGATCGATAGATATCCAGCCAGCGGTGGATATACATCGCGGCGACCCGTATGGCGGATGCCCCCCAGCTCCCTTTGACGCAACGGTGGATCAGACCGTGGAAGTAGCTGCGCCCCCTGCAGAGGGTACACGGCTTCTCGTTTCTCATGAAGACGTAATTGGGACACATCAGGTTGTAGTCTCCCACCTGCATCACGACGGGGACCCCTCTTGCCGCCAGGGTGTGCAGGATGCTGGGAGACATGTAGTTATAGATGTTGAGGACATAGGCTACGTCCACCTGCCCGAGATCATCGAGGAGGAGACGCAGCTTTCTCTTTGCTTCGAGCGAATAGACGCAGCGGTCCAGGAGGCGGAGAAGCGCGGGCGCGGAAATCCTGAAGTCCTTAAAGTGGGCGGCGGAAGAAGCCACAGGGGGCTCAAGAAAATAGCTGGAGTACGGCGAAGGGCAATTGAGGTCGTATCGGCCGCTGAAGGGGACAAGAGAATGTCCCCTGGATGCCAGGTGCGCCATCAAATCAAACAGGTATTTTTCGGTTCCTCCGTTGAGAAAAAAATACTTGTTGCACAGGAGGATCCTCATTGCGGCAGCCCAAGATACATGCCGATCCCGTTGAAGCCGGCTAAAAAGCGGCCCGATCCTTCCCTCGGCCATTCGAAGCAGAGTGCGTTGACTCTCGGAAGTTCGGAGGAAATCGACTCAAAGGTCAAGCCACCATCGCGGCTGAGAAAGAGACCGTCGGCCGCTTTGTAGTCGTAGGCGAGTGTGCCGACCACGACCATCTTCGGATCGGTTGGGGAGAAAGCAACGGCATAGGAGGCAATGTAATCAGGAGCGGTGCCGGGCAGCTGAGCTTCTTTCCAGTGACTTCCAGCGTCAAACGAAGCCAAGACGCGCTTCTCCGGCAGGCCGACGAGGAGATGATTGGGGTTCGTGGGATCCATCGCCATTCCAAAGGAAAAGGTGAATCCCGGGGAGATGGCGCTCCATGAGACTCCACCGTTGGTTGTCTTGAAGATGCCTCCGGCCTGCGTGCTCGCATAAAGCGTTCCGGGGCTTCCCGGATGGACCAGCAGGGCATGAGGCCCCTTGATATACGGAGTCGTGAGACCTGTGCTGGCGCTTGCCCAGGTCTTGCCGCCGTCGGTCGTCTTGAAGACACCATAGCCGTTGGTGCCGACATAGACCGTGTCATCGGAGACGGGATCGATCTCGAGATTGGTCGGGAGCCCATCCACATAGCCGAGCGAAGGCAGGGGCTGCGACGGCGTGGGCAGGCTGATGTCTTGCCACGATGCACCGCCGTCGAGGCTCTTGTAAACAAAGATCCGGTCCTTCCTCCCCCAAGGCTGGGCGAGGAGGTACATCTTCGACGGATTCGAGACGGAAATCTCGATCTCCTGGGCATGGCCGTCAAGAACCCCGTTCATCCGGCGCTTCCAGGTACTTCCGCCATCGGTGGAAACCATCAGTCCGTTGTCCATCGCGCACAGGAATAGGGTCTGTGGCAGGGCAGGGTGTGTTTTGATGTCGTTGACCACGGTGTTCTGGAGCCCTCTGTGCACCTGCTTCCAGCTCTCCCCTCCGTCGGAGCTCTGCCACACGTTCCACCAGTCGGTGAGCCACACGTGATTGCCATCGTCCGACGTAAACCGCATTTCTTCCACGGACGTCAGTGAAGCAGCCCAGTTCTGAGCACCGTGCGGATCCAGCTCAAAGGCCTGAATGACTCTCCAGCTGACCCCACCATCCGTCGATTTGTAGAGGCGATAAGGCCAGTCGTCGGGGTGAGAGCCAAGAAGCAGGACGTCAGCGTTCGCGGGACTCACGGCCAGAGCCTTGAACGTGTAAGGGGACAGTGTGGGCTTGCCTCTAGCCTTCCAGCTCCCGGCTGAAGGATCCAACTGGTAGACTCCGTTTGTTTTTTCGACCAGATAGAGCTTCCCCTGTGCATGGGAGATCATGTCGACAATCTGGAGGCTCCTCGAGGGGAGTCCCGAGTTGAACGTCTCCCAGCGACCGTTCCGATATCGATAAACCCCTTGCATCGTGCCCGCATACAAGACCCCCTGATGGTAGGTCAGGGACGTAATCAGGATCGTTTCGAGCCCCGCCAATCTCACGGTTTGCAGTCCGGAGACGGTGAAAGAAGCCTTGAAAACTCCGTCTGCATCGGTCGCGACCCAAGCTGAATCCTGAGAAAAGGCCATCAAATGACTTCCGGGATACCGGGCGGCATACCGAAGCTGCGAGCTCAGTTTCTGCCACGATGCTCCGTGGTCTGTCGTTGCATATAGCCCGTCATCCGTGAGAAGAACGACCTGTCCCGGCATCAATGGATTCGGCTGCATATCCGCGACGGTGAAGCCCTCGAAGCTGCTCCCTTTGAGCTCGAAGGTCTTGCCGGAGTCGGTGCTTCGAAAGACCCCGGCCACATCGGAGCCGACAAACTGAACGCCAGGACTGGAGGAGTCGAGCGCAATCGAAGTGAACCGCCCTCCACCGCCGTAGCCGGTTGGGATGAGCTGAAAGGGCCGCGGGCCATCTGGAGTCGATCTCCCATCCCAGACCCGCAGATTGGAGGGAGCATTGACGGCGGCCAGCAGAGGCGCCGCGGGAGGAGAGACCTCATCGGATGCCTGGGCCAACGGCAGCCAGGCAAGCGGGGCGACCAGAAGGCAACTGAGCCAGAGTACACGGAAGCGAGCTTTGGGCGTGAACATGGAGGAGTCCTCCTAAGGGTACCGATAGAACCTATTTTCTCAACTGCTGCTTTGGTTCTATCGGCAAATACTTCTGCCCGCTCAAATTTGCCCGGTACTCCACGTAGGCCCGGTCGATGGAGTCGTAACCTTTCATGGACACGCTCCCCGAAACCTGATCGCCCAAAATGCGCAGCTCGAGCCTGCCTGAGCGCGCCTCCACCCGGGTGGGCAGCGCCATGTTTTCCGCCATCTTCCGGCGCGCACCCTCCTGCTGGGTCAGAAAAACCCTGGACTCCAGCAGCGACGGGCTCAAATAGAAGAAATGGATATCCGGCTGTTTGGAATATCCAGGACGGATGTCGCACGTGATCTCCGTCGAGAGGGTGAGCATGGAGCTTTCCTCGGAGTGCCAGTAGAATGTGTTGCGGCTGTTCTTTTGGGGATACCCCTGAATGATGACCAGGTACTCGTGGGTGCTCAAGGGTGGAGGCTGCTCGATCGTGAGAATCGCCCGTGCATCGGTGAAGTGCTCTTTCTGCACACTTCCCGAGAGCTTCAGGAGGAAATACTTGGGACTCTCGCCACTGTCTGAAAGCAGGTCCTGGGCGTGTGTCGTCTCTTCAGTTGCGGCGGCCAATAGGAGCAGACTCATGATCAAGAGCAGGAGTCTCCGATTGCGGCACATGAGCCAATACCCCCTTTTCAGAACGGACAGTCACATGGAGACGGTTCCACCGTCACAAGATCAATGATACCTATCTTAAAACATGGAGGGCTTCGTCTACAACCGAGTTGACGCTCGCTCGGCACGGGCCCGTGGGGATTTTTGCAAGGCAGGCACCGTTTCTGGCCGGCTCTCTCCGGCAGGGCCAGCTCGGGCCTGTGAAAACAGAGCCTTGAGTGGTATGAGCTTTTTCCCATAAAATAAAGCATTCACCTTGAAGGAGGCGACTCTGTGGAGGATCCCGCCAAGCAACCCGTTTCGGCCGGAAAACCAATTCTGAAGGCTTTGACTCTGGCTGCTTTCATTGTTGCCGCTGTCGTTGCGGTCCGATGGTCCCCGATTGCGGACATCCTTACGACGGAGCGACTAGGGGAGGTGCTTCACCAGGCAGGGTATTGGGCGCCTCTGGCCTATGTCTGCTTCTATATCATCGGTGTGTGCCTGTTTGTGCCGGGGACGCTCTTGACGGCCATCGGAGCGGCCATCTTTGGCGCCTACTGGGGTTTTCTCCTAACCTGGATCGGCGCAATGGCTGGTGCCGCGCTCTCGTTCACCATCGGACGGTATCTGGGCCGCGATTTTGCCGCATCCCTCATTGGCGAACGGTTGAAAAAGTACGACGATGCCATCGAAAGAAACGGATTCGCGACGGTGCTCTATTTGCGCCTTGTCTATTTTCCCTTTACTCCCTTGAACTTCGGGATGGGACTTACGAAAGTCGCCTTTCGAGACTATCTCTGGGGGACCGGCCTCGGCATTCTGGTGGGAACGTTTGTCCTCACCTTCTTTTTCGGAACCGTGAGGGATGTGTATGCAAGCGGCAAGTGGAGCAACCTGGTTTCCTGGAGGATTGGTCTCGCCCTGGGGCTTTTCGTCCTTTCCTTTTTCATCCCAAAGCTGGTGGACCGCATCAAGGAGCGATTCGGGCTCCGTGTCGAATAGAAGATTTTGCTTTGAAGTCGGGATCTCAGATCTCATTGATGCGGGAAGGCCCAAGGGTGATGACGCGGTCTCCGCGTCGAAGCACCTTGTCGCCTCCAATATTCAGGCGAATGCCTTCCCCCGTACTCGCACCCAGGGCCAAATGACCCCGCTGCCGGCAACGGGCCGCGATCTCCTCGAACCGGCTCTCCGCTTTCACCGGAATGAAGTAGATCTGCTGACCGCCTCGAAGGCTGAGCATGTCATCAATCACTTCCTGCACTCCCGGGTTCAAGAGCTCTTGGCTCAGAAAATACGCGTCGAAACGGGAGGAGCAGACGATGCGATCGCACCCGGCCTTTCTCAAGAGCTCCTCCGAAGCCGGATCCACGCATTCGACGACGGTCTTGACCTCGCCTTCGCGTGCTTCAACGGCGAGCGCAATGGTCACGTTCAAGTTGTCCGAGGCCGGATCGGAAGGATTGCGCGAAAGGATCACGACGTAGCACGCACTGTCAATGGATGCACGACTCAGCGTGGTGTCTCGAACGGGGTTTCCTCTCACATAGTGTACACCCCGTTTCGCAAGCTCAGGGGGAAGCTCTTCGAGGTGCTCGTCGACGAGGAGGATCGGAGTGTGCTTCCTGAAAGAGGGGTCATGCGCCAGCTCATCCAGAACCTGTGCGACTTTCGGGAGGCCCGGAAAATTGATGATGACCAGGTGCCCACTTCCCACATACGATGACATGCCTCGAATCTCCTTCGTCTTTGAGCTGACCAGGGCCGCGGCAACCACGGACAGGGCGTAGCCGAGGAGCCCGATGCCAAACAACATGACCGGCCCCCCAACAAAGAATCGGCCGCCTGCAGTCTTTGGGAAAAAATCGCCATAGCCGACCGTGGTCATAGTCACGATGGTGTACCATAAGCCGTCAGTCCAATTGAGATCGGGACTCGCGGGCAGCTCCCAGTAGAGAAAGCCGGTCATGCCGTAGAGGAGGACCGATGCCAGCAAAACGGTGAGCCGCAATGGGGCCGGAGGATTGTGGAGCACATAGCGAATGAGGTGCTGGAGTACGTGGACCATTATTCCTGCCTCCCTTGCCATTCACGCATGAGCGACGACGCGTAGGCGGTCATCTCCGCATTTGCCCACAGTCCGCGCCTGCCGGCTCGAGCCAGCTCCTGCTCTTGCAGGTAAAAGGCCATGCCTGGAAACGGAAAGACCGTATAGACCAGGACAAGTCCGTCCCTGACCAGCCGCAGGCCAACATCCTGGTCGTCGACATACAACGTGGCAAGGTACCGACCATAACGGTCCTTGGGGGTCGAGTTGAGCAGG
>CAZIEW010000021.1:42867-67282 GCA_964538515.1 uncultured Syntrophobacteraceae bacterium | reverse complement strand
GGGAATCACCGCTGTCGTCCAACCCGGCGGCTCCATGCGCGACTGGGAAGTGATCCAAGCCTGCAACGAGGCCAATGCGACCATGGTGCTCACCGGGCAGCGCGCGTTCAAACATTGACGGGTGTTCAATCAGGAAGTGTTAGAAATTAAAAAGGAAAAGGGGGCAGGCTGCAGAGCCTGTCTTTTTTTGCCGGGCATCCGAGCCTTGGGATCGCGCAGGGAGAGAGTCAGTCTCGGTCTCGCGCGCGAGCGATACTGGTCACCTGGCGAAGCCGCCGGCCGTCACATGTCCCGCACCGTGCTGGCGGATGCCTGATATAGGGCCAATGCTTCCTCTGTTGCTGACCGCTGATGCACCATGGCGCAAACGGCCTTGAGGAGAGCTTGAGGGTGCTTGCGCTGGAAGATGTTGCGGCCGATGGCGACGCCGTGGACTCCGGTATCGAGGATCTGCCCCAACCGTTTGAGGAAGACTTCGGGGCTGTCTGACTTGCTGCCGCCTGCGACGACGACGGGCACCGGCAAACTGGCGGCAATCTCCACGAGGGTGTCGGTAGCTGCAGGGGCTGGGATTTTGATGAGGTCGGCGCCGAGCTCGGCGGCAAGGCGGGCGCTGTGGGCGATCGCCGAGTCCGGGACAGGAGATGGGGCGTGCTCACCCCGAACATAGATCATGACAAGGAGCGGCATTTGCCATTCGGCGCAGGCAGAGCCGATGCGCCCGAGGTCTCGGAGCATTTCGGGCTCGTGAATGTCCGAGAGGTTGATGTGCACGGAGACCCCGTCCACGCCGCGTCGCAGCGCTTCTTCCACGCTTCCCACCAGCACCTTGTAATGGAAATGAGGCCCCAGATTGGTGCTCGCCGAAAGGTGCATGAAGATGGAAGGGATGCGGCCCGAGACCGATTCCAGGAAGGAAAGCATGCCCTTGTGCAGCACAAGGGCGTCGGTTCCCGAGCGTGAGCCCATTTCGATCACGCGGGCCATCCGTTCGAGTCCGGGGATGGGGCCGCAGCTGACGCCATGGTCCAACGGGAAGATGACCATCCGGCCGGACGGCGCGGTCTGCATACGCTTCAATCTCAGTTGTTTCCCGCTCATCGTGGCAACCTCTCCAGAGTGCACCGTGGGATGCCGTTTCAGGCCGCTTGCGCGAAAGGACTGACGATCTCGAGCGGCGGTACCCTTGGAATCTCGCCAACGACCTGCAGGTACTGAAAGAAAAGATTCAGACCCCGTTTTTCAGCCTCATTCAGGTCGAAGCGCAGGGCCTGGTAATAGGACCTAAGGCCGTGCTCGTCCAGGATGCCGCTCCGCGCAGCGATGGCGCACACCTCATCGATATGCGCTTGCCCCCAGGCTTTGGCAGCGTGAAGCGACTGAATCGCTCGCGTCAGACTGGTTTGAGCACGCTCGACCGTCCGACGTTGGACCACCCACAATGCGAATACAAACGGCAAGCCGGTCCAGCGATGCCAGGCCTCTCCGAGATCCATTTGACAGGGGTAGCGGGGATCTTCTCTCAATCGCAACGCCTCGTCGCCAATGGCAAGGAAAGCCTCGGGAGGGTTGTCGCTCGCCACCGCTTCGGTGCAATTGCCGGGCTCGAGGGAAAGCTTCTGGCGCATGCGCACCTGGAAGAGGATCTTCAGCAAGGCGATGGAAGTATGAGACTGGGTGGTGGCCACAATCCGCTGTCCGTCGAGGAGCTCAATGGGCTTTCTGCTGAGCAGCAGAACACTCTGAACCGCCCCGAGGCAGCCGATCGAAAGATCCGGGATCACGAAGTAACGTTCGGGATTCCTGGCCACTTCCACCGAGGAGACCACGCTGAGATCGAGCTGGCCCCCGGCCATCAGGCCGTTCAATTTGGCAGGGTGGCCGGAGACAATCTCGAATGGGTGCGGGACGATTCCGGTTTCCAGAGGATGGTAGATGGGCAAGACGTTCAAAAAGCCGATCTTGCCCAGTTTCAAGCATTCTTCGGATCCAGGGCCCATGCCAGAGCTCCTTCTTTAGCCTTGTGGATGATCGTTTCTGAAAGCTGAGCCGCAGGGACCCCGGCGTCAGCGGGAACGGCAATCATGGCGGCGACCTTGCCGACAGCAAGGCTCCCGAAGTGATCCTGCCTGCCGAGGGCGCGAGCCCCTCCAAGCGTCATCATGCAAAGCGCTGCATCGGGAGAAAGTCCCGGATACTGGTCCAGGCAAAAGGCGGCCTCGGAAAAGAGATTGAGGTCGCTGTTGCTCGCCAGGCTGTCTGTTCCCAAGGCCACCCGGACACCCGCTTGGATGGCTCGCTCGAGGTCCGCTCTCCCTGTGCTCACGTAATGGTTGCTCCGAGGACAGAAGCAAACGGCGCACCTTCGGCGCGTAATGGCTTCCCAATCCGAATCGGTCATGTGAACGGCATGGACGAGGAGTGTGTGCTCATCGAGTACGCCCAAAGAATCCAAGTAGGCGACAGGGCTTTTGGCAGGCGGAACCCATCCGTCCACCCAGCGGCCCACAGCATGCAGGAGCTCGCGGCAATACCCGGTCCCGGTCTGGAGGAGCTCAATTTCTTCCGCGTGCTCCGCGACGTGTATGCTGAAGATTCGGCCCCGTGAGCGACACCATTCCTTGGCTTGCTCAATCACCGCAGCCGAGGTGGAGTAAGTCGCGTGGGCGGCCAGACTGATGCCGTCCCTTTCAATGGCACCGGCTGCGTCGACACCGTCCCCCGCACGTTCCAGCGCCGCGGCAAGGGAGCTGCAGTCGAACCCGATGAGCTCCAGAAACGCCTGGCGGCATACGAGTGCTCTGTCAGTGTTGTTTTCCGGGGAACACCCCCCTCTTGATTCCCCCCTCGAGAGGGGTTGGGGGGTGTTGTGTCCGGCAGAATCAATTCCACGGCGTGCCGGGTGCCTCCCCCCGTCGTCGAGCATTGCCGCCGTGTTGGTGATGTCCCCACACAGGCATGTGCCCTCCCATGTAAGCATATCGAGGCCTCTGCGCATTCCCTCTTGCAGGGCTTGGGAATCCATCGAAGCGCGATGGCGAAAGACCTCCTGGACCCAGGGTGGGAAGCCCGCTTGGGGAAGAGAGATCTTGCCTTCCATCCCCGTCAGCTCAAGATGCGTGTGCGCGTTCACCACGGCCGGCATCAACGCGGCATCCTGGTGATCCACGACCTTCGCCTCGGGCGGCATTTGAGCTCGCAGATCTCGGTACGCTCCAACGCCGACAATCCTTCTCCCTTTAACAAGCACCGCCCCATCGCCAATCGGGGGGCGCTCGATCGGGAGCACCCAGGCGGCGCGGTGGAGCGTGATGTCTGACCCTGCCTTAATCATGGCTCGGCTGCACCCATTCGTAGGCCATGGTTCTCTGGCGGGGCTCGAACCCGGCATCTTCGATGATCCGGCGAATCTCCTCAATCGACAGGCGAAAGCACACGCCCGCCGCGGCCACGACATTCTCTTCGATCATCGTGGAGCCGAAATCGTTGGCGCCGAAAAAGAGGGCCAGCTGGGCGACCTTGGGCCCCATTGTGACCCACGATGCCTGGATATTGTCAATGTTGTCGAGGACCAGTCGGGAGACGGCGAGGAGGCGCAGATACGACACGGCGGTTTCCGGATCCCGCTGGATGCTGGTGTTGCCAGGCTGGAACGCCCATGGGATGAACGCTGTAAAACCTCCCGTGCGGTCCTGAAGGTCGCGAACGGCAAACAGATGGTCCAGCCGATGCATCGGTTCTTCCTCATGGCCGAACATCATGGTGGCCGTTGTGCGCATCCCCTGACGGTGTGCCTCCTCCATCACGCCGAGCCACTCGTCGACGGTGCACTTGTTCGGGGAGACCTTTTGCCGCACGGTGTCGACCAGGATTTCGGCACCTCCTCCCGGGATTGAGTCCAGGCCCGCTTCCTTGAGACGCGCGATGACGGTGGCAACGTCCAGCCCCTCGAGCTTCGCAAAATAGGAAATCTCCGGAGGGGAGAATGCATGGATGTGAATCGGGTAGCGGGATTTGATGAAGCTGAGCATCTCCTCATAGAAAGAGAGGGGAAGGCCCGGATGGTGCCCGCCCTGCATCAGGATTTGGGTGCCTCCGAGGGCGAGGGTTTCTTCGATCTTGGTGGCCAACTCGGCCTGGGTGAGCACGTAGCCTTCCGGGTGGTCGGGGGGCCTGTAAAAAGCACAAAAGCGACAGCCGCAGGTGCAGACGTTCGAGTAGTTGATATTCCGATCGATCACGTAACTGACGACGCGGGGCGGTCGTTTTGCCAATCGCACCTGGTGAGCCATTCGACCCAGCGCGTAAAAGTCCGCGCCCAGGTAGAGGTCCACGGCCTCGTCGCGCGTCAGGCGCTTGCATTTATTGGGTGTTTGCTGAGCCATGGTTGCTTCGTTCCCTTATTCGTTAGGCTGCCCGGCGGACCGGGTTGAAGTGGGAATCCCGCTCCACGGGCTCGAAACCGCCTTCGACGATGATCCGCTCAAGCTGGGACCGGGTGAGCGCCTGCTCCGATTCGGCCCCAGCCATGTGGCCGATCTTCTCTTCGATCACGGTGCCGTCCAGATCGTCGGCTCCGAAGTAGAGGGCCACCTGGGCGAGCTTCACCGTCAGCATCACCCAGTACGCCTTGATGTGCGGGATGTTGTCGAGCATCAGCCGGCTGACGGCAATGGTTTTGAGATCCTCCACCCCGGTGGTTCCCCGCGCGTTTTGCACCTGGGTGTTGGCAGGCTGGAAGGGCAGGGGAATAAAGCAGTTAAAGCCCTGCGTATCGTCCTGAAGCAGCCTCAGGGCATTCAAGTGCTCGATCCGCTCCCGCTTGGTTTCGAGGTGTCCGTAGAGCAAGGTGGCGTTGGTCTTGATCCCCATCTCGTGAGCCTCCCGGCTAACCGCAAGCCAGCCTTCGCCGCTCAGCTTCTCGGGACAGAGCAGGCTTCGGACGCGTTCACTGAACACTTCGGCACCGCCGCCGGGCAGCATCTCGAGCCCGACTCGTTTGAGCCGCGCCAGGACTTCCTTCGTAGAAATCCCTTCGCGTTTGGCGATGTGGGCGATCTCCACCGCCGTGAATGCCTTGATCACGACATCGGGACGGAGTGCCTTGATAGACCGGATGAGATCCTCATAATAGGAAAAGGGCAGGTCCGGATGACATCCCCCGACGATGTGGATTTCCGTGATGGGATCCGCGAGCCGGCTCCGAATCTTGCCGAGGATGTCCGCGATGCTGAGCTCAAAGGCGAGGGGATTGTCCCTGGTGCGGCCGAAGGCGCAGAAACGGCAGCCATTCACACATATATTGGAGTAATTGATGTGCTGATTCATGACGTAGTAGGCGCGCTTGCCGTGCAGTCGAGATCTCGCGTCGTGGGCGAGTGCGCCGACCGCCAGCACGTCGGGGCAGTCGAAGAGCCGCTCACCGTCTTCGAGACTCAGCCGCTGACCTTCATGAACCTTTTCGTGGATGGCACCGAGGCCAAGATTGTTGAACCATTCGCTGTCCGGCTTCACTTCTCAGACCTTTATCGTTGCAGTGCGATTGAGTGAATATTGGCGGATTGCGATGGGCGAAGCCCATCCGCCGGTGTATAGTACCCCGTAAGCTCAAACGGGTAGGTCGGCCTGGTGAGAGGCGATACCCATTCCGAACCGAAGCAGCTGGATCAGTTCCTCGATCCGTGTTTCGACGGTTGCCTGATCGGCTTGATAGAGACCCGAGCCGGCATCGAGGAACGAGACACAATAAGCTTGCAGAAAGCGATCCATCAGCGCATCCAGAAAAAAGACCGTGGTGCCGATGTCGAGATCCGGGCGCAGGTCGCCGCGCGCGATCCCGGATTCCACCAGCGGTTGAAGGTATTCGGCCGAGAACAGGTGGACTTGCTGGAGGAATTGACCCCGAAGCGGAAAGTCTTCCTGGAAGATCATCTTGAGGTAGATCTGGTAAACCCGTGGATGCTCCTGGATGAAGGCGATGCCCGCGATGAGGCTTCGGCGAATGCGCTCGAAAAAATCAGTCTCGGATGTGTCTTGCTTGACACGGCGAAGGGAATGGCGGACAAGGCTCACCGCATGATCGAAAATGAAGGAGAAGAGCCCTTCCTTGGTTCCAAAATACTGGAATATAGAGCCCTTGGCGATTCCCAGCTTCTGAACGATCCGGTTGACGCTGGCCTGCCGGAATCCCTGGTCGGCAAACTCTTCCACGGCAGTATCGAGGATGCGCTGCTTCTTGTCGGTTTCCAGCTTTTCAAAGGTTTCCCGTGGTCGCATCCAGTCCCTCGTTGCGGTTAATGACCAGGTGGTCATTATACGCGACGGTCGCTCCGTGTCAACTCTCGAGCGGGATTTGAGCGGCATCGAGCATGCGAGACACGGGTGGACACGGATCCGGGACAATTCAGGTGGACGCGGATGAGAGGGATTGCTCCTCCTGGCGCCCAGGGATGGTTTTCGGAGCATGCCCGTGCAAGGTGAGATGTCTTCAGACAGTGTGGCTATTTCGCTGGGAAAGAGGCTGCGATCGAGTGCCGTCATTGCGTCCGTCGGTGTGAAGCCCGATTGGGAGCATTACTCCCCGGAGACGCAGGAGGCCATTCGTCTGGCACGTGTGGTCTGTTACCCGAGCATGTTGTACGAGGCGGTTCTACTGTCCTTGGGAAAGCGCACCTATCCCCGCAATTACTATGGGTTCATGGGGAACAAGATCCTTCAAACCCAGCTCTTTCAGCTTCTCGGCATCTCGCATCCGCGTACGCGACTCTACTACGGCCGAAACCGCCTGCAGCGTATCACGGCGGATTTTGACCGCCCGTTCATCGCAAAGAAGCCCGTGGGATCGTCGAAGGGGATGGGCGTGTATCTGATTCGAGATGAGACGGATGCGATGGCATACCTGGAGAGGCATCGTCCGGCGTATATTCAGGAATACCTTCCCCTAGAGCGGGACCTGCGCGTCATCGTGCTCGGGGGGCGCGTCATTCACGCTTACTGGCGCATTCGACGTCTGGGAGAGTTTCGATGTAATGTGGCGCAGGGCGCGGCAATCTCATTCGAGGGGATCCCCGAGGAGGGAATCGCTTTTGCCGAGGATGTCGCCCGGCGCTGTCGGTTCGACGAAGTGGGTATGGACATTTGCATGGTTCATGGACGCTTTTACATCTTAGAAGCCAACATGGTGTTCGGGCTGGAGGGGGTACGGAGGGGAGGGATCGACATCAGGCGAGCGCTCACAAGCGCTGCCGAGGAGGCTACTCAGGGGCAGTGGGGCTCTGGCCGCGGAGCAGCAGCTCTTCGGCGTGAGTCCGAGTGGCGTCGGTAATGGAGAGGCCGCCGAGCATTCTGGAGATCTCTTCGATGCGTGCGTCGGGGGGCAGACGCTGGATATTTGTGGCCGTCTCGCCGGCATGCGTCTCTTTGTAGACCTTGAAGTGGTGGGTCCCGTAGCAGGCGATTTGGGGCAAGTGGGTGATGCAAATAACCTGATGCTTTTCGGAAAGACGCCTGAGCTGAAGGCCGACCAGCTCGGCGGTGCGGCCTCCAATGCCTGTGTCCACCTCATCAAAAACAAGGGTCTCCGATTCTCCTCTTGTGCTCAGAAGGCCTTTGAGCGAAAGGAGGATGCGCGACAGCTCGCCCCCGGACGCAACCCGCGCAAGGGGTTTTAGATCCTCACCTGGATTGGCGGAGAGCAGAAACTCGACCTGATCGATGCCCGACGCGGAAAAACGATCCTCGTCCCCACTCGCGTCACCCTCATTGCCGAAGGAGACGGCGAAGCGGGCTTGCGTCATATCCAGAGCAGCCAGCGATTTCTCAACCTCGCGGGCCAGGTCCTCCGCTGCGTGCTTCCGCTTCGCTGAGAGGTCGAGCGCCCTGTCGCGGTATCGCGTGCGAATCTTATCGAGCTCGATCGTGAGCTCACGCTCGATGAGATCGGCGTCTTCGCCTTCCGCAAGCTCCCGCTTGATGACTTCGATTCGCTCCAGCACGGCCTCGAGGGTCCCTCCGTGCTTGCGGCTGAGCTTCTGAATCAGGGCCAGTCGGTCCTCGATGGAGGCCAACCGTTGTGGGTCAAAAGAAACACGTGCCGCATATTGCTGAAGGGAGTGGGTGAGCTCCTGCAGATGGATGTGCGCTTGCTGCGAATGCTCCACAAGCGGAGCCAGGGACGTGTCGATCCGCACCAGCGCATCCAGGTCTTTCTCGACTCCCACAAGCAGGTCGAGGATGGCGCTGCGGCCGGAATAGAGGGCCCCCAGGGCTTTTTCCGCGGTGTCATGCAGGGTGGCCGCATGGCGCAGCACGTGTTTTTCCCGCTCGAGAGCGAGATCTTCCCCCGGCTGCAGTCGCGCGGATTCCAGCTCCTGGAGCAAGAAGCGGAGAAACTCGACTTTTTCCACGCGCTCCTGTTTGGCTCTACGGAACTTGACGAGACGATCGCGGAGGGCGGACCATTGGGCATAATGGGATGCAACCTCGGTGGCCAGTTCGTCCAGACCGCCGAAATGATCGAGCAGGGAAAGGTGAACGGCCGTGTCGAGGAGCTGCTGGTGCTCGTGCTGACCGGAAATGGAGATCAGCCCCCGGACGAGCGACTGGAGCTGTTGCAGGCTCAAGGACTGGTCGTTGGCGAAGATACGGTTGCGACCGCTGCGCGTGATGCTACGCCGGATCTCGAGGCTATCGGCCGGCTCAAGGCCGACCGTTTCTAAACGCTCCCCGAGTGCAGCCGGATCGGAGGGTGTGAAGAGCGCCTGCACGGTCGCCTCACTCGCCCCCGTGCGGATCATTTCCTGCGATGCGCGACTGCCGAGAACCAGGTTGACGGCCCCCACGAGGATGGACTTGCCCGCGCCGGTCTCTCCGGAAAGAATGTTGAGGCCCCGCTCCAGCGTGATCTCCATGTTGCGAATGATGGCGAAATTGTGGACGGCAAGCTCATGCAGCACGGGTGTATCCCATCCCGGAACAGGTCGGTGCAACCAATTAAAAAGGTTTGGGATTCTTATCACATTTCTGCTAGAAGTATCAATTTCGATTTGCCTGCAGAACCATGATGCTCTCGAGACCAAGATGGAAGGATCAGGATGTTTTTCTGGCAAGATTTGACCCGGGAATCGAACCTTACGATTCGGAAAGACCGCTTCGGCTACAGCATCGACGAAAAGCCGCGCTTTTTCTTGAGGAAGTGGTTTGAACGGACGATCGCCAAGGTCTCAGTGCCCGAGGACCAACAGAAGCTTATCGAGGAGCTGGGGCAGAGGGGGCGGATTGTCTACGCCCTGGAATACCGCTCCCAGTTTGATTTCGTTTATCTGAACCTGAAGCTGTCGCAGCTCGGCGTGCCGGCCCCCACCTTTATGTTCGACGTCCATCCCTACGTCTGGCAGCCGCGGTGGTACATGCTGAAGCTCTTGCCCTACCACCTGGTGCACTATCTGCGTCAGATGAGTCTCCCGGACCCCTATGGTGATGGCTATTATCGTCGCCAGATTGAGTCGGGCAAATCGGGCGTTCTTTTCCTGGTTGGCAAGCGCGGCTATTACCAACGGGCCATTCGGGTGGGAAACGATCCGCTGGAGCACTTGGTCGAGATCCAGAAGCAGGTCGACACCCCTGTGTTCGTGGTTCCCGTGGCCCTGCTTTACAGTCGAAGCCCAGACCGGGAGCGGCGCGGGCTGCAGCAGGTGTTCATGGGACATCGCGTGCGTGCCAACTTCATCCGCAAGTTTCTCTCCACGATGCAGGGTTACTCGAACACCGTTCTTGAGGTCGGAGAGCCACTGAATCTCTCGGAGGTGGTGTCCGAGCTGTCGGAAAATGATTCGGAGCGCCGCAAGCAGGTTTTCCAGCTCCGTCGCGAGCTGATCGATTCGGTCGACAAGATCAAACGTGCCATCGTCGGGCCGACGCTCAAGAGCAAACTGGAGCTCAAAGAGATCATTCTGCATCACCCGAGGCTGGAAACCTTCATGCAGCGAAGGGCGCGATCGTCGGGTCAGGAAATCTGGAAAGTGCGCATGGAGGCCGACCAGTACCTGAACGAGATCGCCGCGGATTACAGCTACCCGCTCATCCGTCTCGGAGAGCGCGTGCTCAACTGGATGTGGAACACGCTCTTCGACGGCATCGACCTGGATATGGAAAGCCTGCAGCGGGTCAAGCACGCGGCCCGACACAACACGATCGTGTACATCCCGTGTCACAAGAGCCACATCGATTACCTGATCCTCTCCTACATCCTGTTTGAGAACAATCTATACACGCCCTTCGTGGCGGCGGGGAAGAACCTTTCGTTCTGGCCCCTAGGCCCCATCTTTCGGCGTGGCGGGGCTTTCTTCATCCGAAGGAGCTTCAAGGGGCAGAAATTCTATGCTGAGGTCTTCTCGCTGTACGTCAAGACCATGGTGCAGCTCGGGCACAACATCGAGTTTTTCATCGAGGGAGGACGCAGCCGGACAGGAAAGATGGTGCTTCCCAAGCTGGGACTGCTGGCCATCCTGATTCAGGCCGTGGAGGACGGTTTCTGCGACGACCTCGTCTTCGTGCCGACGTCCATTTGCTACGACCGGATTCCCGAAGAGGAGGCCTACATGAAGGAAGTCTCAGGAGGGGTGAAGGTCGATGAGAACATTGGACAGTTGGTGCGTGCGAGGCGATTCCTCAAGAAATCCTACGGACGGGTTTACGTGCAGTTCGCCGAGCCCATCTCCTACCAGCGTTATCTTGAAAAGCGCCACCTGGACTTGTCGGGACTGCGTCCGCGCGAGCGACATGCCATGTACCGCGATTTTGCGTATCGGATCATCAACAGCATCAACCAGTCTTCGCTGGTGACCCCGCACGCTTTGGCTGCGTGCGCGTTCCTGTCACCCTCCCACCACGGGATTTCTCTCGGTGAGCTCCGCGAAGTCTGCCGCGTGTTCTACGACTACCTCGTGGATCGGGAAGTCCGATTTTCCAAGACTCTCCGGAGCTACGACGTCATTGTGAACGAAACCCTATGGGATCTCGAGCGCAACAAGCTCGTCTCGAAGCTCAAGGATGAAGATGATGACCTGGAGGAGCAGGTCTACATCATGGACGACAGCAAGCGGCTGACGCTGGAGTACTACAAGAACAACATCGTCCACTTCCTGCTTCCCGCCATGTACGTTTCCACCTCGATCCTGGCGCAACAGACCTTCCGGTTCAGCATTTCGCAGCTGCTGGAAGACGTGGCTTTCATGAAGAACTTCTTCAAATATGAGTTCGTTTACGACAATGAGCTCTCCGATGAAAGGATGATCGAGGAGGTTCTTCAGACTTTCGATCGGTTGGAATGGCTGCACCGGGTTGGTCAGGACGACCAGCCGTTCATTCTGTCACATAGCGGACTTCGAGCCGCCCATTATTTTCACGGGCTGCTGCGCAATTACTTCGAGGGATACTGGCTGGTTCTTCGGGCTTTCAAATATCTCCAGAAGCGGTCCTACACCGAGAAGGACTTCATGAAAAAAGTCTTGAACCTTGGACAGAAAGCGCTCAAGCTTGAGCTTATCGAGCGGGGCGAGTCCGTTTCAAAGATCATATTTGCCAACGCGCTCAATTACTATCTCGAAAAGGGGGTGATTGAGAAGAAAGTGGAAGCCGAGAAGGGGAGAGAAAAGGAGCAGGAGCATCTGACGGATGCTGGAAACAGGCTGCTGGTGCAGGACTACAGTCGACAAATCAGCAGGCTCCTGCGTTCCCCGCGCTTTGCCCTGCAGTAGCGGGCGCCGTGGACTCTTGTCGGTCGGGAATAGAAGAACAAGTGGGAGCTCAAGGGAGGCAAGCAAATGGAGATCAAGATTCAACCGGTGGAAGCTGGCAAACGACGCGCAAAACCTGCTGACGAGAGCAAGCTCGTTTTCGGGAAGTCCTTCAGTGATCACATGTTCATCCTGGATTACAGGTCCGGCGAGGGCTGGAAGGACGCCCGCGTAGTCCCCTACCAGACATTCTGCCTGGATCCGGCCGCCATGGTCCTGCACTATGGACAGGGCATCTTCGAGGGGCTGAAGGCCTATCGCGCCAAGGACGGACGAATCCTCCTGTTTCGACCGGACAAGAATTGGGAGCGCTTCAACCGCTCGGCAGTAAGAATGTGCATGCCCGAGGTTGACCTTACCCTGCAGAACCGCGCGCTTGATGCCCTGCTCAAGCTCGACGTGGATTGGATTCCCCACAGCGTGGGATCGTCCCTGTACATTCGCCCGACGATGATCGCCAGCGAGCCCGCTCTGGGGGTGCGCCCGGCGAATGAATACCTCTACTACATCATCACGGGCCCGGTCGGAGCCTACTACCCGGAGGGATTCAATCCGATCAAGATCTACGTGTCCGACGAGTATGTGCGCTCCGTGCGCGGTGGAGTGGGCTCCGCGAAAACCATGGCAAACTACGCCGCAAGCCTCTATGCCGCCGAATACGCAAAGAAGAAGGGGTACACCCAGGTGCTCTGGCTCGATGCGATCGAGCGTCGGTATGTCGAAGAAGTCGGTACCATGAACATTTTCTTCCGCATCAAGGATGAGCTCGTGACGCCCGCCTTGACCGGCTCCATTCTTCCCGGTGTGACCAGGGATTCGGTGATCCAGTTGGCGCGCCACTGGGGGATCACCGTGACTGAGCGTGCGATTTCAATCGAAGAGGTGATTGACGGCATACGGTCGGGAGACGTGAAAGAGATCCTTGGCACTGGCACCGCAGCGGTGGTGTCGCCGGTGGGTGAGATCTGCTACCGGGATCAATGCCATTCGATCCATGGCGGCGGCGTGGGCGAGTGGGCCCAGCGCTTGTACGACGAAATCGTGGCCATCCAATATGGTGAGAAGGAAGACCCCTTCGGATGGACTCGGGAAGTCCCCGTCTGACTTCGTCGTGGAACCGCAGCTGGATGGGACCCACTCGATGCCCGCCGGCTGGCTCACGGGGCAAGCGCCCGGTCGAAAAGGGAATTGTGGTTCCGACTCTTGATGTCGCATGTGAGAATGGTTATTAATGAACCGTAAGGTTGACAGCATGTCGCCTTCTCCTAACCCCTCCTACCCCGTTCAGCCTCCCCCTCCGGCTGGACGGGGTTTCCTTTTCTTCAGCGAGTGGCTAATGCCGGATCGAGGAAAGCCCTGCGGGTAGGTCGTGCCTCGACGCCCCGGGGCTCCAGAAGAGACCGGAGCTGTTGTCTTTGCTCGGGTGAGATCGCGCCAAACTCCAAGCCGCATCGGCGGGTCTGAAAGCCGCGGAATGTCGGGGCATCCTCCACTCTGAGATCGTAGGTCACCCTGCATGGTAAATGAGCCAAATTGAGCTTTCGAGGCTGGCAGAAGATGTCCACCTCCACGTTCTCGACCTGGTCGCCGGGCTCAAACGCCGTATACTCCATGCCAATGCCGCCGTCGCTGACGTCGATCACATGGCCCACGACGTCGAAGCGAGGTCGGAACGTAATGAAGACGGTGTCTTCCACGGTGTGGCGGGGAAGTCGCCTGCGGTTCTCCATCTTCTCTGTCGCCGTGGGGATTGGCATGTCATGCATCCGATCTTCGAGAGACCACTTTTACTTTGATCAGTTCAGTCCGCCAAACGGTGCAGAATGATAGCATTGGAATAAAGTATTTGCAGATCCGTAGTTACACTTAAAATTCTACATGCGTAAGCTCAGGATCTCAAGTCCAAAAACGTGAGCGCACGGACACGTCCTCGCGAAGTCGCTGTTGTCCGCGTTGCTCTTGAGCGTTTCCGACGCTCGCTGGGGGCTCTCGGTTGAGAGGGCAGACGCCGATTGTGGAGCTAAAGGTTGCTAACCGGGTCCCGGTCGATGATGAGCTGTGCCCGTCTCAAAGACGAGGTTCCAGGCTTCAGACGAAGCAAGTTTTCAGCGAAGGAGGTGAGGGCCTGAGTTGACCAGGCCTTCACGAAAACATGCCATCGATAGCGCCGATTCAAACGTGCCAATGGAGCCTCCGCAGGTCCCAAAATGGCCGCGTGGAGCCCCCTTTCCCTCAGTCCGGCTGCGATCTCACGACAGAGGGAAGCCAGCTCAATGGCGGCTTCCCTCGTTAAATCTTCGCTCTCGTCAGTAAGCAAAAGCCGGAGGATTTTGGTATGGGGGGGGTACTGGAGCTCGCGCCGGATTTCAAGCTCACGCCCACAAAACGAAGCATAATCCAGTCTCAAGGCCGCTTCAATCGTATAGTGGGAGGGGTTGTATGTTTGGACGATCGCCAGTCCGGCTTTGTCGCCTCGGCCCGCTCTTCCGGCAACCTGCATGAGAAGTTGGACCGTCGTTTCTCCCCCTCGGTAGTCGGGGACCTGAAGGGCGGTGTCGGCGCTCACGATTCCCACGAGGGTGATCCCAGGGAAATCGTGTCCTTTGGCGATCATTTGCGTTCCAATCAATACTTGGGCTTCAGACGTCCTGAGTGCGTTGAAATACTCGACCAGACGTTGAGCGTGCTTGACCGTATCGCGGTCGATGCGGACGATCTTTCTGTCGGGAAGGAGCTTTCTCACCTCTTCTTCCAGGCGCTCGGTTCCGAAACCGTGGAAGAGGAGCACTCCCTTTCCGCACTGAGGGCACTCCTGGGGAACGGGGACCTCCAGGCCGCAATAGTGGCATTTTAGAAGATTGGCCTGCTGGTGAAAGGTCAGACTAACACTGCAATGGATGCATTGAGGGACATGGCCGCAGACCGTGCAAACCAGAAAGCTTGCGAAGCCTCGTCGGTTCAGAAAGAGCAGCGCCTGTTCCCCGGCTCCCACGGTTTCGAGCAGGGCTTCCCGAAGGGGACGAGACAGGATGGGATCGCGACGGGATTCCCGCCGCATGTCGACCACGCGCACCTCGGGCAAAGGCCGTTCAAGAACTCGCTTGGGCATGGTGAGAAGCGTGTACCGCCCCAGCTGTGCATTGGCCATGGACTGCAGAGAGGGGGTGGCAGATCCCAAGAGGATGGGGATCCCGAGGGAGCGCGCGCGGATGAGGGCCACATCCCTTGCGTGATAGCGTAAATGGTCTTCCTGCTTGTAGGAGGGATCGTGCTCTTCATCGATGATGATGATTCCCAGGTCTCTCACCGGCATGAAGACCGCCGAGCGAACACCAAGAATGACTCTGCGCCGTCCCGACAATGCTTCTCGCCACTGATCGTATCGGGCTCCGACGGACAGTCCGCTGTGGCATATGGCCAAGTCCTTGCCGAAACGTTGGCGGAAGACGGCTTCCAGTTGAGTGCTGAGGGCAATTTCCGGAACAAGGACCAGCGCACCTTTTCCTCGTCGCAACGCTTGCGTGACCAGCTCGAGATAGACTTCGGTCTTGCCGCTCCCCGTCACTCCGAAGAGGAGATGCGGTCGGAAGACAGGATTCTCGAGGCAGGGACCGAGAGCCTCCAGGACCTTGTGCTGATCGGAAGTGGGCGCGAAGGGAGTCCGTTCAGGAAGACTCTGGGCATGATGCGACTCCCTCACAACCTCGAGGGAAAGCTCATCCAAGAGACCCGCTTCCCGGAGTTTCTTGAGCCAATAGTCGGCGTTGTGGGCGCATCGGCGTACCGTGCTGAGAGGAACGGGATCGCTGCTGCTCTCCAACGTCTCGACGATCTGGCGCAGGGCTTCGCTCCCTTGCAGGTGTGATGCCGTGGGTTTTCCCTTGAGCCGAAGGACGCGGACGAGCTTGGGGCGGACGGGCTCCGGATCATAGCTGTAGGAGGCTGCGATGAGTCCGTCTCGCTCGAGAGCACTGAGCTTTCTCCGGATTCCCTTTGCGGAGTGCGCCTGCTCCTGGAGCTGTGTCTCGTCAAGACCCGGTGCCGCTGCGAGGATTTGGAGCAAATCGGGCGGGTTCGGCCTCTCGAGGACGGCACGGCCGTGGGGAGTCACGTGAAATCGAGCGCGGGGCTGTACCAACAGCGAAGAAGGCAGAGCGGTTGCAATCACTTCTCCCAATGGGAAGAAGTAATAACCGGCGATCCAGCGACAGAGATCAATCAGATCCACCGGCATGACGGGGCTCTTGTCTACAATGGCGGCGATCGGTCGCAACGTAACGCCGGAGGGCGGGTCTTCATGGACCTTCGAGACCCATGCGACGAGCCCGGCTTGCATGCGACGCCCCACCGGGACCATCACGCGACACCCGCAGGCGATGTGGCCTTCGAGCTCCGGTGGGATGGAATAGTGCAAGGTCTTGCGAATGGCGCTGAAAAGAATGATCTCGGCAAACACGGGTCTGACTACCGTCCGGGTGTCTCATGCGGTGCATGGGGGGTTCACGTCGTGCTTCCTGATCAAGCCCCTGCCACCGCCAAACCACGAGGCGCTACCCGGGTTTCGACGGAAGGCAACGGTTGACTCAAACCGATCCCTGTGAAGGGCGACACGGCAAAAACCTTGCGCCTCAACAAGGGCTGGCTATAATCGTCTCTCATCTTGGTGCCGCTATCAATTTCGAAAGATCATATCATGAATACGAAGGCGAGCTCTAGCTCACATGTCCAGTCAGGGACTCCGAAGAATCACGCTGAGGAAGCCTTGATCCAGCCGCGCCGAGGCAAGAGGGAGAAGCCGCTGCCCGGCGTGGGGATCATGGTCTTCACGCCACAGGATCTCCAGCATTTGAGTGATTTGTTCCCAGAACCACCGGGAATCACGCATCGGCTGTTCCTGGCGGATGTGCGCGTCGGTTCCTTCGATGGGTGCACGGTGGCTTTGGCCGGACCAATGCTTGGGGCCCCCCAGGCGGTATTGGCTCTCGAGAAGATGATTGCCCTTGGGGTGACCGATGTCTTGGCTCTCGGCTGGTGTGGATCGATCCATCCGTCAGTCCGCGTCGGGGATGTTGTCTTGCCAACCAGTGCGATCTCCGAGGAAGGCACATCGGGGCACTATCCCGTGGAAGTAGACCGGCCCGGTCCCTCCGAAGCCATCCTGTCGCTGTTGAGATCTGTGCTGGAATCGGAAGACTACGTCCTTCATGAGGGGCGTGTCTGGAGTATTGACGCTCCGTACAGGGAGACGCAGGGCAAGGTGATGGGATTTCAGAAAGAAGGGGTGCTCGGGGTGGACATGGAAACGTCTGCCTTGCTGACCGTTGCGCTCTACCGTTCTATTCGACTGGCGTTGGTGCTTGTGGTTTCCGATGAGCTTTTTAGCCTCAAGTGGGTTCATGGCTTCAAAGATCCCCGGTTTCAGAGGACCCGGCGTATTGTGGCCGAGAGAGTTCTTCATGCGGCATCGTCGATTCCGCAGGATAAGGGATGAGCAGTGGACAAGACACCGCATTCTAAGCAGCCGATCATCCAGAGACTGGAGTCCCTTAGGGCTCAGATCCGTCACCATGATTATCTGTATTACGCTTTGGACCAGCCCGAGATATCGGATGCTGAATACGACGTTCTTCTCCGGGAGCTCCAGGAGATCGAGGCGGCGCACCCGGACCTAGTCACGCCAGACTCCCCGACTCAGCGAGTCGGTTTTGCGCCGGTCGAAAAGTTTCCCCCGTTTCTGCACGCGATGCCCATGCTTAGCCTTGAAAACGCCATGACGGAGGGAGATGTCCTGGATTTTGACAAGAGGGTCAAGAAGCTTCTTGGTATGTCCAATGACCCTGTTTACGTGGCCGAGCCGAAAATGGACGGGCTGGCCATCGAGATCATCTATGAAAACGGTCGGCTCATGAGGGCAGGGACACGGGGCGACGGGACGACGGGTGAGGACGTTACTCCCAATGTGAAAACCATTCGAGCAATCCCTTTGAAGCTCATGACCCCGGCAGAAGGTCCCGCTCTGCCGCGGCTTCTCGCCGTGCGCGGCGAAGTCTACATGGATCGCAAAGACTTCGAGATCCTCAATGAGACGCGTGATCGCGACGGCGAGCCCGTGTTCGCGAATCCTCGCAATGCCGCTGCCGGCTCCCTGCGGCAGCAGGACTCTTCCATTACGGCCTCGCGGCCGCTCCGGGCCTTCTTCTATGGAACGGGTGAGGTGGACGGGCACGTCTTCGAAACCCAGTGGGATCTCTTGGAAACGCTTCGGCAGTGGGGTCTTCCCATCAATCCCCTCTCGAGGCGTTGCTCGGGGATTGGAGAAGCAATGGCCCAGTACGAAAAACTGGCCGCCGTCCGCTACCAGCTCCCGTACGACGCTGACGGCGTGGTTATCAAGGTGGATCGAGTGGACTGGCAGCGGAGCCTTGGTGAAAAATCCCGAAGTCCCCGCTGGGCGATTGCCTATAAGTTTGCGCCGATCGTCGCTCAGACTCATCTTCTTGACATCAAGGTGCAGGTCGGGCGCACCGGCGTTTTGACACCAGTGGCGGTGCTTGAGCCGGTGCCCGTCGGGGGCGTCGTCGTGCAGCGGGCTACCCTTCACAACCAGGACGAGATCGATCGGAAAGACATACGGATCGGAGACCTCGTCCGGATCCGACGGGCTGGGGAAGTGATTCCGGAGGTGCTGGAAGCGGTTCTTTCACACCGGACGGGCAGCGAGAGGGCCTTCAGGATGCCCAGCGCCTGTCCCTCCTGCGGCGGCGAGGTCGTTCGACTGCAGGATGAAAGCGTACATCGCTGCCTCAACCTGAACTGTCCCGCTCAAATCAAGGCCTCCATCTGGCATTTTGCCAGCCGGGATGCCATGAAAATCGAGGGATTGGGGAGAAAGATCGTTTCCCTGCTGGTTGACGAAGGGTTGGTCAAATCCGTTGCGGACCTGTATCGCCTTCAAATTCGGGATCTTACCGGATTGCCCGGGTTTGCCGAGAAATCTGCTCAGAATCTGGTGACAGCTATCGCTCAGAGCAGGAAGGCAACCCTCGCGAGCTTCATCATGGCCTTAGGGATCCAGCACGTGGGCAGTCACCTGGCGCAAGTCCTGGCGGACGAGCTGGGCTCTCTCGATCGACTTCGCAGCGCGACCGTCGATGAGTTGACACGGATCCCAGGCATTGGTGAGGTGGTCGCCCAAGGGATTGCCAATTATTTCCACAACGCTGCCAACCAGGCGCTCATCGATGACCTTCTCGGAATGGGGATCGAGCTGGAGACCCCCGCACCGTCCTCGCCGGTACAAAGTGGCTTCTGGCGTGGGAAGACGGTCGTCTTCACCGGATCACTCGCTTCCATGACGCGCCAGGAGGCTTCTGCCGCAGTGTCTGCGTTGGGGGCGCGTGTGACTTCGAGTGTGAGTCGGAATACGGATGTGGTTGTGGCGGGGGAGGATGCCGGATCCAAACTGGAGAAAGCGAAAAAATTGGGTGTGGGTGTTCTTGATGAGGCTCAGTTCCTGCAAACACTGAGGGCATGAACAAGCCGAGCCCAGGCCGGAGCAACGGATTGGGCACGGTTGAACGAGGCGGGAATGGATAAGAAGCGAGTTCGAGTGTTGATCAAAGGGCGCGTGCAGGGGGTCTATTTCCGGGCGTATACGCGGGATGCGGCCATCGAAGCGGGGGTCGCAGGCTGGGTGAGAAACCTTGCCGACGGCCGGGTCGAGGCATTGTTTGAGGGCGAGGCGGATCGAGTGGATCGCATGATAGCCTGGTGTCATCGGGGCAGCCCGATGAGCCGCGTTGAGGCCGTGGACGTCCATGAAGAAATCTACGTGGGCGATCAGGATCGTTTTGACATCAGCTATGGAAGATGAGTGCCATGGAACGTCTGCAGGAGTACTGGAAGTCGTTCGTTGAGTTTCTGACCGAGTATAAGATCGAGAAGGTTTCTGAGGTTGTTCAAAACCTGGATTGGAAAGAAATCATCCGAAGCCCCCTCGTCTGGATTATCTCGCTCTCATTATTGGGTCTCATTATATGGAAGCAGCAATTCAAGCTGCTCATCCTCCTGGCTTCGTTTGTGGCGTTCGTTTTCCTCATCCAGGTTGCCCTGCCGCCCGGTGGCCAGTCGATTCCCCTTTCCAGTCTGCTCAAGTTTGTGGGAGGAACGATGGCGTTAATCGGGATCAACGTCTATTTTCTGATTATTCGAAGCTGACGCCTGGCTGGCCCACCCCGTCAAAGAAATGACGTCGAGCGTGGGACCTCCGCGGGTTTGAGAGCGATATCCCCGTCTCCCGTCCCCGTGGACGGTGTCGGCTCGGCACTTCTCTCATGAAACAACCCCCCTCCAGGGTTGGGGGCTACCGGTCCTCATCATCAATCGCTCCCAAACGGCCTAAGCCACCATGGGCGTTGTTGACCCGTTCCCGGAGCTCCTTGCCGACCTTGAAAAAGGGGAGCTTCTTAAACTCGACTTCAATAAGCTCTCCGGTTTTCGGGTTTCTGCCCTTGTAACCTTCGTAGTTCTTGACCTTGAAGCTGCCAAATCCGCGGATTTCCAGACGGTCCGAACGAACAAGGGCCTGCTCCATACTCTGGAAAGTCACATTGACGGCTGTTTCCGCCGCTTTGAGCGTGATGCCCTCAGCCTTGGCCAAGGCCTCGATAAGCTGACTTTTCGTCATGAATCGTGCTCCTTGCTGACATGGTTCTGCGCTGTGTCATCGGTGAGGATGCCCTATTTCAGATCAACGCTGCCTTTCGATTCGCTCCATATTCCCCATGTATGGTCGCAGGGCCGGTGGAACAATGACCGTTCCGTCCGACTGCTGGTAATTTTCGAGGATGGCAACGAGCGTGCGCCCAACGGCGAGCCCCGAGCCGTTTAAGGTGTGGAGCAGCTCGGTTTTGGACTGGCCGCGACGGCGGAAGCGAAGATTGGCGCGCCGTGCCTGAAAGTCCTCGAAATTGCTGCAGGAGGAGATTTCTCGGTAGGTGTTTTGACCGGGAAGCCACACTTCGATGTCATAGGTTTTGGATGATGAAAACCCCATGTCCCCCGTGCACAGCAAGACCACTCGATAGTGGAGGTCCAGAGCTTGGAGGATGGCTTCGGCATTCTGCAGTAATTTCTCGAGCTCCTCGTAAGAAGTCTCCGGCTTCACCAGTTTGACCAGCTCCACCTTGTTGAACTGATGCTGCCGGATCAGGCCTCGAGTGTCCTTGCCATGCGATCCCGCTTCAGACCGGAAGCAGGGCGTGTAGGCCGTGTAATACTTGGGCAGCTCGTCTTCATCAAGAATTTCAGTCATGTGGATGTTGGTGACAGGGACTTCGGCGGTTGGCACGAGGTAGAGGTCCCGATTCTCCAGCTTGAACAGATCTTCTTTAAACTTCGGAAGCTGACCCGTGCCAATCAGGCTGGTACTGTTTACCATGAAGGGCGGGAGCACTTCGGTGTAGCCGTGCCGCTTGGTATGCACATCGAGCATGAAGCTGATGAGCGCCCGCTCGAGGGCCGCTCCAGCACCCCAGTACAAGGCAAAACGGGCCCCGGTCATCCGGGCGGCTCGCTCGAAATCGAGAATCCCCAGATCCTCGCCGACATCCCAATGGGCTTTGGGGTCAAAATCAAACCGCGGAGCCGATCCCCATGTTCTGACAACCGGGTTGTCCTTCTCATCGCGGCCGATCGCAACGGATTCATGCGGCATATTGGGAATCAGCAGGAGAAGATCCTTGAACTCCTGCTCGATTGCGGCAAGCCGTTGGTCGAGTGCTTTGATCTTCTGGGAGACCTCGCGCATGTGCTCGAACCGATCCGGATCGTCCTTCTTCTCTCGCTTGAGCTTGGAGATCTCGTCGTTGGCGACGTTGCGCTGGTGCTTGAGCTCTTCGACCTCCACCAGAATGCTTCTTCTCTGCGCATCCAGATCGAGCAGGGGCTGCAGATCCATGTCCGTTTGTCTGTGCCGCAACATCTGACTGACCTGGTCAAAATGGCTGCGAACGAATTTTACATCGAGCATAGCACCCCCGTCAGGATGGGCCGATTGGTTTGCACGGAATGTTTCCGTACAATAATCAATGGGTTGAAACGGTTCTCCATCTAGCACCGAATCGATGGCATTGTCAATTCTTTTTGTTACTTCAATGGGTTGTGAATTCAGGACCGCGGGATGCGAATCCGGGGCTCGATGGCCCCGATCAATCCATCTTGGCGCTTATGACCTCAATGCTGTAGTCGCCCAGGTTATCAAGCTCCGGAAGGTTATGAAATACCAGTGCGAAGGGGACCCGCTTCTTGTTCGGCACGTGGACGTTGAGCAGGTCCTTGCCTTCCCGATTCATCATTCGGTTCTGGATGTCGGTGATGTTGAGCTTCGTCAGCTCACTGCGCGGGATGGGGTTGCCCGCGTAACAGCGTTGAGAGACCGCAACCTGGTTGTTCTTCGTGAAAAGCTTCCCTTCCAGGAGGATGAAGCTCACCGGCTGAGTGGACTCGTTTGCGACTTCTCCTTCGACCACGAAGATTTGGCCGGTGTTGGCATTTTCAAGGAAATAGGCCTGCGTGGTGTCGAGGATATTGATGTCCGGCTGAGCCGCCTCGCCAGTTGGAGCTTTGGCGGTTGGAACCGGTGTGGGGGGAGGGGAGGATGTCCGGAAAATCAGAAAATAGATCAAGGCCATGCCAATGACGGCGGCACATCCCAGACCGAGCATTAGGTTTCGTGACAGCCCGCGCCGTTTGGGGCTCGGAGCGGATGGCTCCGATGACATCCGGGCCGGTATGATCACCTGCTGCTCTTGCTCCTCTCCGAGCGGCTCGTCTGACAACTCGACATGGAAGAGCTCTTCATCTTGATCCGGCGGAGGGGAAACCTCGAACACGTGCCCGCATTTGGAGCAGCGGACTCGTTTCCTGGCTGACTTGATGCGTGCGGGATCCAGGCGGAATTTCGTCTTGCATGATTCACAGGCAACGATCATTCGGTCATTCCTTGCCGAGGAAGCCCTCGGGTGTGCCACGGTCATTCTTCAAACTTCACTTCGTAAATCGCCGGCAGATTACGGTGTTTTTCAGCGAAATCCAAGCCGTATCCTACCAGAAAACCTCCTGCCACACCGATTCCAACATAGTCCAGTACGACGTCCACTTCGCGCCGCTCCCTCTTGTCAATCATCGCGCAGGTCTTCACCGAAGTGGGCTGAAGCTTTTTCAAGTAGTCCAGGTACCAGGCCAGAGTCAACCCCGTGTCGACAATGTCTTCGACCACAAGAACATGCCGTCCCTCGACCGGCAGCTCGAGGTCTTTGGTGATTGCCACGGTGCCGCTCGAACTGTCCTTTTGCCCGTAGCTTGCCAGTCGAACAAAGTCGATCTGCACCGGCATTTCCAGGCGTCGGACCAGATCGGACAGGAAAATGCACGCTCCTTTCAGAATCCCGATGACGAGCAGATCCTGTCCCCGGTAGTCAGCGTTGAGTCTCGCGGCCAGGCCATCCAACCGGTTTGCGATTTCGGCTTCCGTGATGCACGGGACCAGCTGGTAGGGTTTCATGACGTGCTCCTCTTCTCAATGGTGGCTCAATACATCCGCATCTGCTGTGAGCTGCGAAACGGCAGCTTGAGATGTTCGTAGGCCAGTCGCGTCGCCAGACGGCCTCTCGGTGTCTTGTTCAGGAAGCCTTCTTGAATGAGGTAGGGCTCGTAAACGTCCTCAAGCGTGTCTTTCTCTTCGGACACAGCAGCAGCAAGCGTTTCGATTCCGACGGGGCCCCCATCGTATTTCTCGATAATGGTGCTCAAGATCTTGCGATCCATGCGGTCAAACCCCTTCTCGTCCACGTCGAGCATCTTCAGGGCCTGATCCGCAACCTCCCGGGTGATCTCCCCGTCTGCAAGGACCTCGGCGAAATCGCGTACCCGACGCAGGAGCCGATTGGCGATCCGCGGGGTCCCTCGCGAGCGCTTGGCAATTTCACGCGATCCCCCGGCATCGAGCCGGATTGAAAGGATGCGCGCCGAACGATCCAGGATCGCCTGCAGCTCATCGACCGAGTAGAACTCGAGACGAAGGGAGACGCCGAAGCGATCTCGCAAGGGAGGGGAAAGGAGCCCTGCCCGGGTTGTGGCTCCGACCAGGGTGAAAGGGGGCACGTCCAGCTTGATGGTCCGTGCCGATGGACCCTGCCCGATGATGATGTCCAGTTGAAAGTCCTCCATTGCCGGGTAAAGGATCTCCTCCACCACATGGTTCAACCGGTGAATCTCGTCGATGAACAGCACATCGCCGCGTTCGAGGTTGGTCAGAATTGCCGCAAGATCTCCCGGCCGCTCAATGACGGGCCCCGACGTGCTGCGAAGGTTGCCTCCCATTTCGTTGCAGATCACAAAGGCAAGCGAGGTCTTTCCGAGCCCGGGATGACCATGGAAGAGGACGTGGTCAAGGGGCTCCGATCGCTGCTTGGCCGCGGCAATGAAAACCTTGAGGTTCTCCTTCAGCTGCGTCTGTCCGATGTATTCGTCCAGGCGCCGCGGCCGGAGACTGTTTTCAACCGGGAGGTCCTCATCCTTGGGCTTGGGCTCGATGACCCTGTCTGTCATGTCCGTCACTT
>CAZIEW010000021.1:0-42767 GCA_964538515.1 uncultured Syntrophobacteraceae bacterium | reverse complement strand
AGGTCCTCATCCTTGGGCTTGGGCTCGATGACCCTGTCTGTCATGTCCGTCACTTTGCAAGTCCCCCGGCAGTATGTTGCGGCCGTTGGTCGGCCTAGGTGCTCCAGCGAGCAATTCAAGACCGCTGGTTTCCGTGTCAGTGCTCAGGTCTCAGTCTTCCTATGACCCGTCGGTACCGTGCTCCAGCCCGACACCCGAAACCTGACACCTGGCACCTGAGCCTTGGGCTGCAATTGGCTTCAAGCGGTCGTGAAGCGCACTCGTTGCTCCAGGGTTGCGATGGCCCACCGATTGTCAGGCGGAAGCCAAAGTCCGCAGCGCCTCTTTCAGGAGCGCCTCAAGCGGGGGACCGGCCCCAAGGCGCTTCTGGGCCATGCCCAAAGCTTTTCCCGCTTCCGTCGGACGATAGCCCAAGTTCAGCAAGGCCGACAGCGCGTCGGAATAGGTGTCTTCGGGTACGAGAGCCGGTTCTGGAGGCCCGCCCGATTCGCTCCCCAACTTGAGCCGGTCGCGCAGTTCGAGGAGGATCCTCTCGGCGGTCTTCTTCCCGACTCCCGGGATGGACTGGAGGCGCTTTCGGTCCTGGTTCTTGACGGCCTGGTGCAGCTCGCTCGGTTGGATGCCCGAGAGAATGTTGACCGCCAGGCGCGGTCCCACCCCGTTGACCGCAATCAGGTGGAGAAACGTCTCTTTCTCCTCATTGGTGCGAAAGCCGTAAAGCTGCAGGGCATCCTCCCGCACGTGGGTGTGAACGTAAAGGCCGGCAGTCCCCCCAATTCCCGGTAGGTCATAAAACGTGCTCAGGGGAACCTGGACGAAGTAGCCGACCCCGTTGACATCCAAAAGGATGTAATCGGGGGATTTTTGGCGCAGTTTGCCTTCGAGGTACCCGATCATGGACGTGCCGATTCCTTCCAGCGCGACGTCGAAGCAGCCGTGTTCAGGTGACAGAGTGCCACGGCCAGGGCGTCGGCGGCGTTGGGGTTGAGGGGGGAGCGCAGCCGGAAAAAGTGCCGGATCATGTCCATGACTTGGTCCTTGTCCGCCCTCCCATAGCCCACGACCGCCTGCTTGATCTGCAAGGCGCTGTATTCGAAGACCGGGAGCTCGGCGTTGACGCCTGCCAGAATAGCAGCCCCGCGGGCCTGTCCCAGCTTGAGGGCGCTCTTGGCGTTCTTGGCCAGAAAGACATCCTCGATGGCCATGCACGACGGTTGGGTCTCTTCAATGATCAGGCTCACCTCCCGGTAGATGATCTTCAGTCGTTCGGGGAGCAGCAACCTTCCCGACAACGGAATGACTCCGTTATCGACATGCCGCAACCGGCTGCCTTCACCCTCTAGAACCCCGTAACCCGTGAAGCGCGAGCCCGGGTCGATTCCAATAATGCGGATCATCTTGTTCGCCAGTCCGAAGGAAACCGCCATCCAGTCAAACTCGGCTCCGAAGCCCTCGTCCGTGGAGCCGGCACCGGGGGCTAAGCCAACGCGTTCAGGATATCGTCCGGGATGTCGAAATTCGCGTAGGCATGCTGCACGTCGTCTGAATCTTCGAGGGCGTCCATCAACCGCAGCAGTTGCTGCGCGACCTTCTCCTCCTCGATGCGTACGGTGGTCTGGGGCACCATGCTGATCTCCGCCAGTTCGTACTCCAAGCCTTTTTCCTCGAAGGCCGACTTGACTGCCGCAAAATCCTCGAGCGCCGTCGTCACTTCGAATTGGTCTTCCTGGTCCAGAACATCCTCTGCGCCGGCCTCGAGGCCCACTTCCATGAGGGTATCCTCGGAAACCTTATCCTTGTTGAAGATGATAGTCCCCTTTTTGCTGAACATCCATGCGACGCAGCCGGCTTCTCCGAGGCTTCCTCCGTTGCGGCTGAAGATGTGCCGAATGTCGCTGGCCGCCCGGTTGCGGTTGTCCGTCATCACCTCGACGAGAACCGCAACACCGCCCGGCCCGTAGCCTTCGTAATTGATTTCCTCATAGTTGGCGGCGTCGAGGTCACCCGTGCCCTTTTTGATGGCTCGGTCGATGTTGTCCTTGGGCATGTTCTCGGCTTTGGCCGCGAGCACTGCCGCGCGCAGCCTGGGGTTCCCGTTGATGTCCCCACCGCCCATTCGGGCAGCAATCATGATCTCTTTGATCAGCTTGGTGAAAATCTTGCCGCGCTTGGCGTCGGCCGCGCCTTTTTTATGGCGGATGGTGCTCCACTTTGAATGACCCGACATGATCAACCTCCCTGGCTCTTTTTTCTGTAATGCATTCCCAATATGTAGATTTCCTTGCTCTCTTTTCGAGAGGCTCCAGGCTTGACGACCTTGACCTTGCCAAAAGCCTTCTTGACCTCGAGCAAAAGGGTGTGAAATTCGGACCCCTGGAAAATCTTGCCCAGAAAATGTCCTCCCGGCCGCAGCATGCGCTCGACGATCACGAGCGCCTGTTCGAAGAGTAGCTCGGATCGCGCGCTGTCCGCCGATCGAATTCCAGATGTCGCAGGCGCCATGTCGCTCAGCACGACATCGAACAGGCCGTGCCGTGTACTCACCGTTTCCAGGAAGGCCTCATCGAAAATGTCTCCCTGATAGAGCACGACATGCTCCGGAAAACCCGGGTCGATGGCCTTCAGGTCCACTCCCACAATCAAGCCGCTCGGGCCGACGATGGTGCTCGCCAACTGAATCCAAGACCCAGGAGCCGCACCCAGGTCCAGCACCCGGCTCCCCGTCCTTAAGAGCTTGTGCTTTTTCTGGATTTCATCCAGTTTATAGACGGCACGCGCCCTGTAGCTTTCCCGCTTGGCACGATGAAAATAATGATCCTGGTACGCATGAGACATCAAGTAACCACCCTAAATCACTTTTCTTTTTTTGGAAAGGTCCTATAGCATATGGACCGCTCCTTGTAAACAAGGCCCTTGGAAATAAAGGAGCACATCATGGAAAGCACGATCAACGGGAAGACCGTTCGCCTGCTTCAGGGAGATCTGACAGAGCTTGCTGTGGACGCGATTGTGAACGCCGCCAACGCGCAGCTCATCCTCGGGGGTGGCGTGGCGGGAGCCATCCGCACGAAAGGCGGGCCGACGATTCAGGAGGAGTGCAATCAAATCGGCGGTACCGTGGTCGGGGGAGCGGTCATCACAGGGGGCGGGAGACTGAAGGCGCGCCATGTCATCCATGCGGTGGGTCCGAGGCAGGGGGAGGGGGACGAGGACGCCAAGCTGCGGAATGCAACCTGGAGCAGTCTGCTGCGTGCCTCGGAAAACCATTTGAAATCCATTGCTTTTCCTGCCATCAGCACCGGCATTTTCGGGTTTCCCAAGGATCGTTGTGCGGCGATCATGCTGAAGACCGTTGAGGACTTCCTCGGCCGGGAAACGACCAGCCTGGAGGAGGTCATCTTCTGCCTGTGGTCCCGAGAGGACCTTGAAGTTTTCGAAAGCGCCCTGAAAGGGCTGTTCCCTGACGGTTGAAGGTTTGAGCAGCCTGGCTGCTTGCTTTTTTCTGGTTCATGCCGTGGAAGGCTGTTGTCGCTCGGTTGTGTCTTTGCCGTGGCATGAATCATGCTTATTGACTGGCAACGTCGTTGTGAGATTGGAGCATGGTGGGAGCTCGCTGTGAGTGGTGTGTGAAAGGACCGTTCGCGATCGGAATCCTCTGTTGGCTGTTGTCCTCGTGCACGGTTGGTCCGGATTACGTGAAGCCCAAATTCGGTCTGCCGCCTCAATGGTCTGAGCTGCAAGAGGCTCAGGCGGCAGCGACTGCAGCCGATCTTGGACGATGGTGGACGTTGTTCCATGATCCCATTCTCGACCGGTTGATCGGGCAGGCGATTGAGTCCAACAAGGAGCTTCGGATTGCGGAATCGCGGATTCTCGAAGCAAGGGCGCAGCGGGGGGTTGTCGCGGCGGATGGGTCCCCCAATATCGATGCCGGCGCTTCCTATCTTCGCTCTCAGCCCAGCAGCAATCAGACGACGAGCAGGCAGGACAGCCGGGATGCCAATTTTTCAACTTCCAAGACACCTCCCCGTGACTTGTTCACGGTCGGTTTCGATGCCAGCTGGGAAATTGACATCTTTGGCGGGGTAAGGCGTGGCGTTGAAGCCGCAGATGCGGACATTTCTGCAGCTCAGGAAGACAAGCGGGATGTGCTCGTGTCGCTCCTTGCGGAAGTGGCGCGCAACTACATCCAGGTGCGATCCGATCAACGCCGAATCGCCATCGCGAAGGAAAACATGGCGGCCCAGCGTAAGACGGTGGAATTGACGGAAGCACGGTTTGAAGCCGGGCTCAGCACCGAGCTCGACGTCGCTCAGGCGAAAGCCCAGCTGGCCACGACCGAAGCGGGGGTTCCACTCTTGGAGGGCTCATCAAGACAGGCGATGCATCAGCTGGCCATCCTGCTCGGAGAGGAGCCCGGAGCGCTCCTTGAGACGCTGTCCGAGCCCGCCCCGATTCCCGTGGGGCCGGATAGCGCCCCGGTTGGGCTGCCTTCGGACCTCCTGAAGCGTCGCCCGGATATTCGGAGAGCGGAGCGGGAGCTGGCAGCCGCAACGGCGCGCATCGGTGAAGCGAAGGCGGACCTGTTCCCCAAATTCGCTCTGGTTGGGGCCCTGGGCTACCAGAGCATGGACATCCGGGATCTGGCGCACCCGACCAGCCGGTTTTGGAGCTATGGTCCATCCATCAAATGGCCGGTCTTTGATGCCGGGAGGATCCGTGCCAAGGTCGCCGTGCAGGATGCGAGGCAACAGCAGGCACGGATTCGATATGAGCAAACCATCCTGAACGCATTGAAAGATGTGGAGGATGCTTTGGTGGCCCACGCAAAGGAGCGCTCAAGCCGGGAATCCCGTATCGTGGCAGAGCGGGCTAATGAGAAGGCCTACCAGATTGCGAGCGAGCTGTATGCCCAAGGGCTGAAAGATTTTCTCAATGTCTTGATTACCCAGTTGGCGCTGTACTCGGCCCAGGATGCCCTTGCACAGAGCGATCAGGCCGTTGCGACCTTTATGGTGTCGCTTTTCAAGTCGCTCGGTGGCGGCTGGGACCCGGACGGGCCCTTTCTTGAGCCGCAGGCCGAAGTTTCCCCTGATGAAGCGGCGCCGCAAACGAAAAGCGACCCCTCTTGACGGGTGCGCAGCGCAGGGACCCTGTTTATGGAAGACGAAAAGTATCGGAAAGCCAGGGAGTATTCCAGAGTCGATGCCTATTTGCCGCTTCAGGTTCGGGTAGTGCCTGCCGAAGAAAGGATGGAGCTCAGGTCCAGGACTTCCAATGAATGCATGGGCAATCTCTCGCAACCAATCCCTGACTTAGAAGACCGCGTTCTAGCCGAATGCATGCGTATCATCAACAATAAGCTGGATACGATTCTCAACATCTTGAACATGCAAGGACCTGACGGCCCGGCCTTGCAAACAACAAAAGTGAACATCAGTGGAAATGGTCTGAGCTTCGAATCTGATGAGCAGTACGAGATTAATGAAACGGTGGAGCTAAGACTGATCCTTCCCTACTTGAGCGATTGTATTCTGTACGTTTATGGAGACGTTGTTCGTGTTCAAAAGCTTTCCGATCACAGATTTAATGTTTCGGTCAAATATACAATCATAGACGAAGATATCAGAGAGAAAATTGTTAAGTTTGTTTTTGAAAAACAACGTGAATGCATCAGAAAACAACGGAGGCTGTAGCCGTCCTCAATGTTTGCGGCGATTGGGATCTGCATCGTATTGGGCTGCGTGATTGGCGGCTACCTCATGGGGCACGGGAATCTCTCGGTGCTTTGGCAGCCGGCGGAGCTGGTCATCATCTTCGGGGCTGCCCTCGGGAGCTTCGTGATTGCCTCGCCCCTCAAGATCATCAAGGCCACGGTCGGCAGCATCGGCAGGCTTTTTGCCGGCAAGGCATACGGACGACCGGATTATGAGGAAGTCCTCCTGCTGCTGAATGAGATCTTCTTCAAGATTCGCAAGGAGGGTCTCGTGTCGATTGAAAGCGACATCGACGCCCCGGAGAGCAGTGAGATCTTCAAAAAGTATCCGAAGTTCCTCCACAACCACCATGCCCTGGACTTCCTGGCGGATACGCTTCGGACCTTGACCATCATGGACATCGATGCCCATGAGCTTGCGAACCTTTTGGATTACGAGATCGAAGCCCATCACGAGGAGGCCCTCATTCCCGCACACGCGATTTCCAACACGGCCGATTCATTACCTGGTCTCGGCATCGTCGCCGCCGTGCTCGGGATCGTCATCACCATGGGCCAGCTGGATCAGCCCCCTGAAGTCCTCGGGCATCACATCGGCGCCGCGCTGGTGGGGACCTTCCTGGGCGTGCTGGTGTGCTACGGGTTTGTCGGTCCGATGTCAAAGAACCTGGAGAACCTCGCCAGTGAGGACAAAGAATATCTCAACGTGGTGAAAGTGGCCTTACTGGCGTTCGTGAACAGCCCTTCGCCTCAAATGGCTGTAGAATTCGGCAGGCGGGTGGTCCCCGCTGAGCTGCGTCCCTCTTTCGTCGAGCTCGAGCAGCTCATTAAGAAATCCAAGGGATAATGGACGAGAAGAAGAAAGTCATCGTCATCAAGCGCATCAACAAGGGCGGCGGTCATCACGGCGGTAGCTGGAAGGTGGCGTTCGCCGATTTCATGACTGCCATGATGGCCTTTTTCCTGGTGATGTGGCTGCTCTCCATGGTCTCCCCTGAAAAACGGGCCGTGATGGCCCTCTATTTCAAAAATTTCAGTTTATTCGAACAGGGGGGGCAATCGTTCATGCAGAACGGCGGCTTCAATGCCATGTCCCAGACCGGAGGGGAAGAGTATTACGAGACCGGGCAGGCCTCTCAGACCGGGGTGACGGATGAGGAGCTCAAAGGGCAGATCGCGACGGAACTGCAGCAGGCGCTGAAGGGCTCCGGCAGCACGGCATCCAACGTCTTGGTCGATCTCTCCGATATGGGAGTCCGGATCCAGATCTTCGACACCCCTGAGAATGTCGTGTTTCCTCCGGGAAGCTACCAGATGACCGAAACCGGGAAGAGGATTCTGCGGACCATCGCATCAACGATGAAGCGGCTCCCCAACAAGATCGTTCTCGAGGGCCACACGGACGCGTCGCCGTCAAAGAACGAGCAGATGGGCAATTGGGAGCTGTCGTCGATGAGGGCGTGCGCGGCGCGCAAGGAGCTTGAGCTGGATGGCTTTGACCCAACCCGGATCGCACGCGTAGTGGGGTTTGCCAATCGGGAGCCCCTTTTCCGCGAGAGTCCGGAAGACCCCAGAAACCGCCGTGTCAGCATCATCTTTCTCTACAACAAGAAGAAGCAGAAGCCATCGGATCCCTATGACTGGGTTTGGAAATCTCCGGCCGCCTCGTGATTGAGAGCGCTCGGTTGCGGGACGGTTGGAACCGTGGGCAGCCGGCTTTGAGTCGAGATGCCTTCGCTGACCCCCAAGTTACTCATCCCGCCGCCCGAAGGCGGCCCTGCCGGTTCGCCCTCCTTGATATCCCTGGCTGTCTTGGGTTAAATTTCGGCCTCGTCAAAGCCACCGCCTCCATGTATCCTGTCGTGGCTTTGCTTTCGGGATGACGAAATCATCGCTCGTTTACGAAGCTCCTCAGTTGATGTGCAGGCCCAGAACACGAAGGGTTTAATACCATGCATCGAGTCCCGGGGCCTCAAGAGCTCTTGCCCCGCACAATGAATCCTCGATTTGCCACGCTACGACAAGCATTTGCACATTGGACCGGTTGCACGGGGTTGGCGGTTTGCCGGTGCTCGCACTGTTGGGTTGCAGCCGGGTCGATCCGCGTGGGTGGCTGGCTTACGGTCTTGGTTATCCTGCTGGGACTGGTGGCGGGGTGCACCAGGGAGGAGCCGGCCAAGTCCAGGATCGAAGACGTTCGTCGAACCATTGCGGTACCGGTTACGATCAGCACGGCCGTCGAGCGCACGGTGCCCGTCCAACTGCGTGCGGTGGGGAACGTCGAAGCGTACGCGACGGTCTCCATCAAAGCCCAGGTATCCGGGGAGCTGACAGCCGTTCATTTCAAGGAAGGGCAGGAAGTGAAGAAGGGGGATATGCTCTTCACAATCGACCCCCGTCCGTTTGAGGCGCGCTTGAAGCAGATGGAAGCGAACCTTGCCAAGAGCCGGGCGCAGCTCACGAATGCCCGCAAGCAGGCCGAGCGCTATGCGGCCGTCGTCAAGAAGGGGTATGTCGCCGAGGAGCAGTACGACCAGGTGGTCGCCAATGCGGCGGCTCTGGAGGCCACGGTCAAGGCCGACGAGGCCGCCGTGGAGAACGCTCGCCTTGAGCTGCGCTACACCAGCATCCGATCCCCCATCACGGGGTACACCGGGAGCCTGATGGTTCATGCGGGTAACATCATCAAAGCGGTAGATACGGAAAAGCCCATCGTGACCATCAACCAGGTGAATCCCATCAATGTCTCGTTCTCCGTTCCGGAGCAGAACCTGGCGGATGTGAAGCGGAGCATGGCCGAAAGGGTGCTCGAGGTCTGCGTGACGGCATCTGGAGAGCAGTGTCTCCCGACCAAAGGGGAGCTCACCTTCATCGACAATACCGTCAATGCCACAACCGGGACGATTCAGCTCAAAGCCACGTTTCCCAACGAGACCAAAGCCCTCTGGCCCGGGCAGTTCGTGAGCGTGAGTCTGACTCTCGGAAGCCAGGCGGGTGCCGTGGTGCTCCCCGCCCATTCCGTCCAGACGGGGCAGGAGGGGCAGTACGTGTACGTGGTCAAGGCGGACTCGACGGTGGAGTATCGACTCGTTAAGGTGGGGCGGCAGGTGGACGGGGAGGTGATCATCGAAAAGGGCGCTCGACCAGGCGAGAAGGTCGTTGCAGAAGGTCAGCTCCGTCTCGCTCCGGGAAGCCTTGTCAAGATTGTGGAAAGCAGCGACCAAGCCGGGGAGAGCGGTCGACCGTGAGCCTCTCCGCCCTCTTCATCCGTCGCCCTGTGACCACCACGCTGATCATGCTGGGAATCCTGCTGTTCGGGATCATGGCCTACCGCATGTTGCCCGTGAGCGAGCTTCCGAACGTGGACTTCCCGACGATCGAGGTTTCCGCGACACTACCGGGGTCCAGCCCGGAGACCATGGCTTCGTCCGTCGCGACCCCTTTGGAGCGCGAGTTTTCGACGATCGCCGGTCTGGATTCCATGTCGTCCACGAATGCCCTTGGCCTGTCGCGGATCACCCTCCAGTTTTCCATGAGCCGGGATCTCGACGCCGCTGCGCAGGATGTGCAGACGGCCATTGCCAAGGCGCAACGGTTGCTGCCGGCCGACATGCCGACCCCGCCGAGCTTCAGGAAGGTCAACCCCGCAGACCAGCCTATCTTCTACATTGCGGTCAGCTCCAAGATTCTCCCTTTGTCGACCGTCCATGAATATGCCGACACGCTCATGGCGCAGCGCATTTCCATGATCAACGGGGTGGCGCAGGTGCTCATTTACGGCGCCCAGAAGTACGCAGTCCGGGTCCAGCTGAACCCCCAGTCGCTTTCTACCTTGGGGATCGGTCTGGAGGATGTTGAAAAAGCGGTCTCCAAGAGCAATGTCAATATCCCGACCGGGACGCTCTACGGACAACACCAGGCGTTCACGGTTCAGGCAACCGGTCAGCTCACTGAAGCTGCCTCTTATCGCCCTCTCATCGTGGCCTACCGCGACGGGTCACCCGTCCGTTTGCAGGATCTCGGCCGCGTGATCGACAGCGTGGAAAATGACAAGGTGGCCAACTGGTATAATGGCTCAAGGGCGATCATGCTGGCGATTCAGCGCCAGCCGGGAACAAATACCGTCGAGGTCGTGGATGCCATCAAACGGCTGATGCCGACGTTTTTAGCTCAACTGCCTGCTTCCATTGATCTGAGCATCCATTACGACCGGTCCCAGTCGATCCGCGCCTCCATAGAAGACGTCGAGCTCACCCTGTACTTGAGCGTCGCGCTGGTCATCCTGGTCATCTTTCTGTTCCTGCGGAATCTTTCGGCGACCCTGATTCCGACGCTAGCCTTGCCCATGTCCATCATCGGAACGTTCGCCGTGATGTATGTGTGCGGGTACAGCCTGGACAATCTTTCCATGATGGCCCTGACCCTGTGCGTTGGCTTCGTTGTGGACGACGCCATCGTGATGCTTGAAAACATTGTCCGCCACATGGAAATGGGGAAAGGTCGCCTGGAGGCGGCGCTCGACGGGGCTCGGGAGATCGGGTTCACCATCATCTCCATGACGCTGTCCCTGGCGGCTGTGTTCATTCCTCTGCTGTTCATGGGGGGAGTTCTGGGGCGGCTCTTCCACGAGTTTGCGGTGACCATCGGGGCGGCCATCCTGGTGTCGGGATTCGTGTCCCTGACGCTGTCGCCGATGATGTGCAGCAGGATTTTGAAGTCTCACGCCAGCGAGCGGCATGGACGTTTCTACCAGGTTTCCGAGCGATTTTTCGACGGGATGTTACAGGCCTATGACGTGAGCCTGCGATGGGTGCTGAAGGCAAGGATCGTCACGCTGCTGGTCTCGTTTGCCCTGATTATTTTGACCGTCTATCTCTTCGTCATTGTTCCCAAGGACTTTATTCCGAGTCAGGATTCGGGCCTTGTCACGGGGAACACCGAGACCGCTCAGGGAACTTCATTTGGAGCCATGGTGGAGTACCAGAAAGCCGTCGCGGCGATCATCCAGGAAGATCCTGCCGTCGAGGGATTCATGTCCGTGGTGGGAGCAGGAGGGCCGTCCATCACCAGCAACTCGGGGCGTTTGGTCATCCATCTGAAGCCGCGTGAGGAGCGCGCGGACAATGCGGACCAGGTGATTCAACGGCTTCGAGGCAAGGTTTCCACCGTTCCGGGAATCAAGGTGAATTTTCAGAATCCGCCCGCCATTCAGCTTGGCGCGCGCATGGCCAAAGGCCTTTATCAATACACGCTCCAAGGCCCCGATACGACGGAGCTCTACTATTGGGCGCCCGTCATCGAGGCCCGCTTGCGGGAAATTGAGGGACTCCAGGATGTGACCAGTGATTTGCAGATCACGAACCCGGAGATCCTTGTGAATATCGACCGGGACAAGGCGTTGGCAGTGGGAGTCACGGCCGAGCAGATCGAGAATACCCTCTACAACGCCTATGGGACCCGGCAGATTTCGACGATTTACACGCCCACCAACCAGTTCAAGGTCATTCTTGAGCTGCTGCCGGAATACCAAAAATCGCCCGAATCCCTTTCGATGCTTTATGTTCGATCGGGGAACGATCGTCTAGTCCCGCTGGAGACCATCGCCAAGATCACCCCGCGCGTTGGACCTCTGACGGTGAACCACAGCGGTCAATTTCCCTCGGTGACCCTCTCATTCAACTTGGCGCCCGGGCTTGCGCTCGGTCATGCGGTGACCGCGATCGAAAAGTCGGTGAGGGAGCTTCGCCTGCCAGGCACCATCACGGCTGGATTTCAAGGAACCGCCCAGCAGTTTCAGGCTTCTCTGAAAGGCCTGTGGCTCTTGCTGATCATGGCCGTCCTGGTCATTTATCTTGTCCTCGGAATTCTCTACGAAAGCTTTATCCACCCTTTGACGATCCTTTCCGGGCTGCCGTCCGCCGGTGTGGGCGCTCTTCTCACACTGAAGCTGTTCGGCGTCGACCTGAGCGTTTATGCTTTCGTGGGCATCATCATGCTCATTGGAATCGTGAAGAAGAACGCCATCATGATGATCGACTTCGCGCTGCAGGCCCAGCGCGAGCAGGGGAAGCAACCCTTGGAAGCCATCTACGAAGGCTGCATCCTGAGGTTTCGACCGATCATGATGACGACCATGGCGGCCCTCATGGGAACGCTGCCCATCGCCCTCGGAATCGGGGCGGGAGCCGAAGCCAGACGCCCCTTGGGGCTGGCCGTGGTCGGAGGGTTGCTCCTGTCCCAAGTGCTGACGCTGTACATCACTCCTGTCGTGTACGTTTACATGGATAGTCTGCAAAGCTTCATTCGGCGGCTGTTTGGCAAGCGGGAGGCAGACGGTTCAACTCTGGCTCCGACGTCAATCTCCTGATACTCTGTCATCTGTGTTTCGCAAGGTACCCCCCTTTGATTCCCTCCTCGAGGGGGTTGGGGGTTTTCTCTTGCCCGGCAAAACTTCTTTGACGGAACAGCCGCTGCAGGAGTCCACCATCAAGTCTGCCTGAGAACGGGGGCGCTCACTTCATGACCGGCGTTTTTCGTATTGATCTTCCTGTTGGGGCGGTCACGATCGCCTGCCTCATGCACCTCCCGGCTCGAGTTCCGGCTCCTGTCGTCGTCTGCTGTCATGGGCTCTTGAGTCACAAGGACAGCACGAAGTTTGCTTCAATCGGGGAACGTCTGTGCGATGAAGGATGTGCAGTGGTGCGGTTTGACTTCTCGGGCTGCGGGGAGAGCGGTCACCGTCCCGGACCCCTTCTGAACGCCCGCCTGAAAGACCTCCATGGAGTCCTGGATTATGTTCTCGAACAACCGTGGGCAGACGGTACGATGGGACTGATCGGCTCCAGTATGGGGGGCTACCTTGCGCTCATCTGTGCCGGGCTGCAAGCTTACCCCATCAAGGCCGCCGCGTGCTGGGCCACCCCATTTTCCTTGTACGGAGTCCAGGCTTCCTTGCAAAGCTCCGAGCCGGCACGCCAGAAGCTCTGCGGATTCGAAGGTTTCGGAAGTCCGATGAGCTTAAGCGACCTGAGTCCCGTATCCGGTCTGATGGTCGTTCACGGGCAGCAGGATGAGACCGTTCCCTGGGAAGATGCGATGCGTATCTATGAGAAGCTTGGCGAGCCCAAGCGCCTCCTGCTGCTGGAGCACGGGGACCATCGGTTGACTGATCCGATGTGCCGGCAGCTGGCCATTGACGCGAGCGTGGACTGGCTCCGGGAGGCGGGCCTGCTACCGAACCGATTCGATGAAGCCATGCCACGTGATTGAATGAGGAGCAGAGATGGGGTCCATGGATCCGGTCTTGCGCACCGAGCGCTAAACGGAACCGGAAAATGAATGACAGTGTTCCTTTTGCCTTCCTGCTTACCGCCGTTGCCGGTCTTTCCACGGGAATCGGCAGCGCGATTGCGCTTCTTGCCAAGCGGACCAACAAGACATTCCTTTCGGGGGCGCTGGGATTCTCAGCCGGTGTCATGATCTACGTGTCTTTCGTGGAGATCTTTCGGAAGGCACAGGAGCAACTGACAACAGAGCTCGGCGCGACTCAAGGGGCCTGGCTGACCGTGGCCGCCTTCTTGGGAGGCATGGCAGCCATAGCGACCGTGGATCGGTTGGTTCCGTCCTACGAGAACCCCCACGAGGCAAGGAGCATTCTTACCAATCCCGGAGACTCCAATGGCAAGCTGGAGCGCATGGGCAGGCTCGCAGCCCTGGCCATCGCAATCCACAACTTTCCCGAGGGATTGGCCACCTTTGTCGCCGCCTTGACGGATCCCTCCATTGGTGTTCCGATCACCCTTGCGATTGCATTGCACAATATCCCCGAGGGCATCTCCGTGTCTGTGCCGATTTATTTCGCGACGGGGAGCCGCAAAAAAGCCTTTTGGCTCTCGTTTCTCTCCGGCATGTCTGAGCCGCTTGGCGCCTTGATCGGATACGCTATTCTCCGGACCTATTATTCCCCCGTGATCTTTGGGAGCGTATTCGCCTCGGTCGCCGGGATCATGGTGTTCATCTCGATCGACGAGCTCTTTCCGGCGGCCAAGGAATACGGTCAAGGACACGTCGCCGTTTATGGCCTCATGGGGGGCATGGCCATCATGGCGTTGAGTCTGCTTCTGTTCCTCTGACCGAGGGCGAGGTTCCCCCTCTTTTGCCCTCTCAGCCGCTTGTCAAGGTCGTGCAGCATCACGACAGAAGGGGAAAGGCCGCGGGGTGTCTCAAAATAACTTTCGAATCTCGTTGAGTATCTGCTTTCTGCCTTTGTCGATTTCTTCTTTTGGCAAAGTGACTTCAACGGTCTTGGTCACGCGCTTCCTGAACGAAAACAGCGACCCTTCCTCATAGCCGTTGTACACGGTCGGCTGTCCGTGGAACGAGGCGTCGATGGTTAAGGGGATCGTTCTCTGATTGGAGAGGATACGCTCGACCAGGGGGCCCAGCACACGTGCCAGGTCATCGAGCGCGATCTCCGCGGGTATGACGAGGGTGCTTTCGCCGTTCGGTGTCAGCTCGATGCTCGCATTTCGTCCCTGGGCCAGTCTCTTGCGCTCGAAGCTGACCTCGTAGTCCACGTTGACGTTTTTCAATCCGATGGGGTTAGGATTGTATGCCGAAACGATGAAGTCGGCGTCGGCTTTTTGGGGTGAGATCTTCTTCAACTCACATCCCAGGATCTTGAACTCGGGAGTTTTCAGCTTGGTACTGCCGACTAGTCTATAGAACGTGCATGAGGGTAAGAGCACCATCAGCAACAACAGCGAAATCCCTCGTCTCACTCGTAACGACTCCTTTCATCCCTTCGAACTGGAAGGCTGCAGGCGATGGTCTTCGACCTCAGGTCAGCCGGTCCATGTGCTCTTTGTAAAGGATTTGGCGAACGAACTGGGCGTATTTGTCTGCTTCAGGAAGGCTCGCCTCTTGAACGATACGTCGTCGGCGGGCCTTTGCGGGTCTCTTCGGATCCGCCTCACGGCCGTCTTGCGGGAGGTCCAGCCAGTAAAGTCCGATTCCCCGTCGCTGCCAGAGCGGAAGCTCGTCGAAATCGATTCCCGCTTTGAAATGAAGCAAATCGGTCTTCTCCTCCGCGGAAAGATGGTCCAGTCTTCTGAGCGATTCCCGCCGGGGGTGTCCCATACGGCGCAGAGCCCAATAGGTGTAGACGTTGAGGGCGTTGCGATGGGCGTCCAGGAAGCGCCATACGAGAAAGTCGACGATCAGCTCGATGCCTGGCAACTGACTGATTCGGCAATCGAACGACGCCGGATGTCCGAGAAGGACTGAAAACTTCGCGCTCGCTTCTCCCGCCACCGCCGAGTCCAGCGTTCTAAGTTTGTGGCCGTAAGCGCTCTCGTCGCGATGGAGCACCACGCAAATTTCGTCGCTTTGGGTATAGCCGTAGACGACTCGAAACCCGCACTGCATCAAATGCTCGCCTGTTGCGATCATCATATCCCGGAATTCGGGATCAAACGGGGCTTCAAAGGGTCTGACCTCCTGAGGCAGCCTCGAGAAGGAGCGTCCGTCGAGCCGTGCCACGATGAACATCTCAGGAGGCACTTGCAGGTCGTGGGCCGACTCGTAAGCTCGCATCCTGACGTCTAGCTCGTCTAATTTCATTCCGTGTCAGCTCCCGCCTGCCAACCGACCTCCCTACGCACGGCCGTCCGCCGTTGAGGTGAACAACCTTGCCCCATCCGAGGTTGCCTGTCCCTCTTCTGCTCGAATGAATCATTATAGGGCAAAGGCGGCCTCAGATCGACCAGAAGATGAGTCTGACTCGATGCCGCGATGGAGCGTTAGAATGCCCGAGCCTCTTGGAGGGGGGGAATTGGGCTCCAAGGATCTCGGATTGGCCTACCAGCACGCATGAGCACGGGGAGAGGCTCAATGCCCGGCTTAACGTCGTGAATTTGGGAGCGAAGCGAGAATATGCTGATATATCAGCCATTCACGGCGCCCGATCCTGTGTGAGAGCTGTCCCTGGCCGCACCAGCTCTCGGTTCGAGACCTTCTGCGAAGGTGGTACTTCCTTTGCTATTCGTGGTCGGCCAAGAAGCTCGGTATTGGTGGTAACCTCCATAAAGGAAGGAAAGAGCCATGAGAAGGAGTATGACAATGAAGAAGCGAGGGTGCTCGAAAATCCTTTCAGTGCTGTTGCTCCTGATGGGCCTGGGCTGTGCGGCTTGTGCCACGTCATCCGACGTCTATGCCGGCGGTGTTCATTTCGGCTTCGGCGTTGACGTGCCGATTCCGGGCGGCTCCGCCGTTCCGCCTGCCGTGGTGTACCCGCCTCCGGTTGTGGTCGAGCAGGTCCCTGCTCCTCCTCCCGTCGTGGTCAGGCGGACTCCTCCCCCGGTCGTCTACGAAGGCCCGGTTGTGGTGGAGAAGCGCTCGACTCTCTACTACTACGCCCCGGCCTATGACTCTCGAGTCCGTCATGAGGAAACGGAGCGGGAATACTACCGGCAGAGAACGCGCTCGTACGATGACAACGACCTGTACTGATGGCGGAAAGCCTGCGACAGTACCACTTGTCCCCTGAGGATGGATCAGGCTCGACCCGGGAGTGTCCGGTTTTGACTCCCGGGTCGACGGGTGTTCTCACAACACTCTATCGCACTTAGACGTCATCCCGGCGAAGGCCGGGATGGAGCTGTATTCTGAGATGCAGGGGCTGAAGGTTGCTCTCAAGCCTGCGGATATTCTCCGCGACCTCCTCTACGATTCCACGCACCGACACGTCCGTGGAGCCCCCGATGTGTGGGGTGGCCAGAACGTTGTAGGAGAAGATGGGATCTTCCGGGTCTGGGGGCTCCTCCCAAAAGACGTCGAGCCCCGCTCCAGCAATCAGCCCAAACCGCCCGGTTGCTACAAACGTGTGCTCGGGAAGCTCGGCCCGAATGAGCCCGAAAAAGCCACCCCAACTGTCTTCGTGGGCGGCAAAGAGAATCCTCACCGTTCACTCTCCTGCACTCGGTCCTGCATGGGTTTCACCAGCGACTTCTCTCCGTAGCCGACACTGAGGCTCCCCAACGAAATCCGGATGGGATAGGCGGGCGGTGAGGACCACGTCTGCCGTGTCTCCAGCGAGCAAGGCGGACGTGGCCGGATGTCTTGCATGATCGTTATGCGTCGCCGAAAGGTTCAGCGGTACGTGACGACGACATGGCCCGAAAGCTGGCCGGAGGCTCCTGCCGGGCTGTAATTGGGCATGTCGCTCCGAGCGACCTCGTGAAGACCGTACCAGGGATCTCGGAAGAAGGCCGTACCGTCTGGGTCGACGAATGGGCAGACGACGAAGTGCCCCCCTCCTCCCGACCATCCAACGCGTGCGATCACGGGGGTGCTTTCCTTGGCGTAGAACCGAAGATAGTTCCAGACGCCGTCAGGAGTAACGTTGGTGGCCCCGTAGGCTCGGATGCCTTCCGCATTGAGCACATAGGAGAGGTTCATCATGGCGTCGGTGCCGCCCGCAAGGGTCCAGCGGCCAGGATAATTCTGCGAGAGCTCGCGGGCCCGCCCCTCGCCATTCTCACGACAGATCTGGAAATACAACCCTTCCACCATGGCCACGCATGCAGGACCACAGGACGTCGTGAATTCCTGCATGAGCACATAATGATACCTTCCCCTGGAGTCTCTGAAGTACTGTGCTCCCATGCTCTCCCCTCCTGTTCGATGGCGTCGTCCGCAGTCGCTCGTCGCCCCGCGGGGCGACTGCTCCGGGAAACCTTAGGGTGGTGACATTGTCTTTGCAAAATCGATAGCTCGAATCGTGAAAAAAGTCCATGCCCTTCTCCGTCTCGATCTGTCGAGCTCGGCCCGTGACGTGAGCTCACGAGCCACGGAAGCTCGGTGGGCTGCCGGGGACTCGCTCTGCAAGGCCGATGGATTCTTGAAAGGATTGGAGAAGTGGGCTGAACCGGGGATCGAGCTCCCGAACGGAGGTTGGGTCCGGGCAGCCTTCTTTCGGCCCTCAATCCCAATGGGGAAATGGAGAGGGCCGGTGTTGCCGCTGAAACGATGGATCGGAGATGGGGCGGGCTTAGACGATGACCGGACGCTGATGTTCGGCCGTGAATTTCTTCAGCAGAAAGAGCGCGCCTTCGCTGAGGTTCACGAACTGAATGCCCAGGTAAGCCCGATCCTGCTCGTCTTGGACGCTCCGGACGATGCCGCTGAAGGATCGCAGCTCCGTGTGACCAGGAATGGTTGTCCGCACCTGCACGGGCTGATGGAGCTCAATGGGCGGTACGGGGACGGCCGCCGACGAGCGCATCAGAAACTTGCAGCCCTGTGAAGTGAGATCAAGAATGAAGCCATGGTAGGGGAGGTCGTCGATGATGAGCTCTGATGCCACCTGGCATTCAACGCGATTTTCCTTTCGAAGGTTCACGTTTTCAATCGCTCTTGGATAGGTGAGGAAGACCATGGGGAATGGATAGCTGATCTGGGCCATGACCTGGGTCCTGAACCCATAGACGCAGCCTTCGCTCACGTACCGGACGACGACCGACTTTCCTTGCCTTAGCTGCTCGAAAACCTGCACGTGCCCCGGTACTTTCAAAATCAGATACTTTTCTCCCTCCAAGCCGAGGAAGGTGCCCTTCACGCGGGCGCCACCTTCTTCGAGCTGAAGCTGAAGCTGTCCTCCGAACTGCAGCTGGACTCGGAGTCCGCGCGCGAGCTCCTCGGGAGTCATTTCAGGGGCGATGAATTTGGTGAAGCGGTCCAGCAACTGTTCGTCGAGCGTGTGCGCCATTTCGTCCTGTAGGACTCGAAGCGCTTCGGCCGAAGACATGGCCTCCTTGTAAATGCGTTTGGTTGTCAGCGCGTCGAAAATGTCCACGATGCGGGCCAGGCGGGCGTACTTGTGGATGTGAGAGCCCCTCAGGCGATGGGGGTAGCCGGAGCCATCCATGGCCTCGTGGTGGTGGAGGACGACGCTGAGCTGGTCCGGGGTCAGCACTTCAGTGCCTTCCAGCTGGCTGTAACCCAGCAACGGGTGCCTCCGGATGATCTCGAATTCTTCGCTGTGCAGCTTGCCCGGTTTGTTGAGGATTCGAAGGTCGATGGCGTTCTTTCCGACGTCATGAACAAGCGCACCCATGCCGAAATCATTGATTTCTTCGTTCGACCACCCCAGGAATCGACAAAAGGCCATTCCGAGAAAGGCCACCTGCACGCAGTGTGAGAACGTGTAGTAATCCTTGGAAAAGAGTGAGAAGAGAGCCTGGGAGCCTACGTTGTCCACAGAGATGTGCGTGACGAAATTGCTCACCAGCTTGCGCCCCAGGTGGAGATTGACCTCGTTGGGCTGCTCCCGGAAGAGCCGCTTGACGATATTGATCGCACTGTCGTAAAGGAGCTCGGTCTTGGTGTAGGAGGGGACATCAGAAGACTGCAATATCCTTCTCACGTTGAGATCGAAATAATGTTGAAAGGCGTCCTCGTCTTCCTGTTTGATGTAGATTTCGTCAACATCCTCTGATTTCATGGTTTCCAGAAAGTCCCGCTCGCAAACCTGTCCGACAACCATGACGGGGAAGAGCTCGATACGATTTTCCGCGCGATTGAAAGAGGGAAAATAGAGATCACAAGGAAGGCGCCTGTCCGGGATGATGTCACGCACCTTGATCGGAATGCATTCTTTGAGTGCGTCCTCGAAATCGACGTCGAGGTCTTTCGATTCAACGGTGCTGATCTTCATTGCGGTAACCATGGCTCTTCCCTCTCAATCGCCGTCCCCTTGGGACATTTTGTGTCGGTGGCGGTCGCAAATGGGTATCTGTTCACGCTGCCGGCCCTTCGTGAGCAATCCCCCGGGCAGGGACTCCCGAGTCTCGCGCTGGGGGGGCGGGAACCGTCCGGCAAGGCCCATCTCCCGTTGGGGAACCGCCTGGATTCTCCGTCTACGGTGGAAGGACGTTCGGCTGTCCCGGCTACACTCTGGGTCCCAAAGCAGCAGCTGGACCGGAGGACTGTTCTTCGGATCAGTAGAAGAGCAAATGTCGCGCCGAAATGCGACGCTCGCCGAGATTTTTGAGCGACAGGGGCTGAAGATCAGGAAAGGACTTCTTTGACGCGCTGAAGGAGAACAGTGGAGCGTGGCCGATGGAAGCGCGCGAACGCAGCTGCGTGGCGCTTGAGACACGCACGGACGTGCTCGACGTGACGTCGTGCCTATCGAGGGGGTAGCTGGGTGACTGGGTCTTCGAGGAGATTCCTCACGCGATCTTGCTGTGATGAGGCCGCTCCTGGACCCGCCGGGGCCCCGCCCGCCTGTCTGGATCGCCTGGCGGAAGATCCCTTGGCGCAGTTGTTGGCTTTCTCCCGGATATCGGGGTCCTGCGGGTCGATCACGAGGTATCGTTCAAGGTAGGAAAGGGCAGCCTGGCAATTCTTCTGCAGATAGAAGCGGGTACCGATCTCGCGATAGAAGGCTTTCATCTCCTCGATGCGTTTGATGGCCGTCTGGTTGTCCGGATCCAGGGCGAGGACGCTCCTGTACAAAGCGTAGGCGTTGTTTCCAAGGGGCGTGGTGTATCGTTTGGCGGCGAAATGCGCTTCCGCCTCCTCCAGCAGCTGGGCAGTCGGGAGCTGAGGGGCGCTCTTTTGCTGATAGGACTGCCAGATTCGGCTCACAGCCTTCTGGGCTTCCACGTAAAGGGGACTGTCGACGGTGATGGCCGAAAACTCCTGGAGTGCGGCCAGAAAATCGCCCGAGCCTTCCTGTCTCTGGCCTTCCCGGAAACGATACTCGTCGAGCAGGTCTTGGATGGCCTGGGATTCTCCACCGGCTCCATATCGGGTCACATGAGCCGAGAGAAGAGACCTCGCCTCACGAGGGCTCCCGGCTTCGTCGAGCCGTTTGGCCTCGGCAAGTGTCCGCTGGGTGAGAAGCGCCTGCGCCCGATCCTGGATTTCAGAAGGAACGTCCGACTCCATCAGTTTGCTCAGGATCTCCCGCGACCGCTGGAAGTCAGCGTTGGATGCCTCGGCCAAGGTCAGCTCGAAGGATTGTTCGCTTTTCTTGGGGACGTACCATCGATCATAGGCCAGGTAAGCACCAACTCCAGCCAGCACCACGACCAGAGCCGTCCATGCGAGCCACGAAGAAGACCGGACCGGAGTCGGCATGCTCTGCGCCGGCTCCGCGCGGACGGGCCTCGAGTCTTCGCTCCGATCCGAGAGGAACGTCAGTCGAAAGGCACCAATAGTCAGCTCGTCTCCCGTGTAGAGGCGCTCTTCTGTGACGGGGCTTCCGTTCACGACCAGTGATGCGGCGGCGCTCACATTCCGGACCACGTAAGCCCCGTCCCGGAAACGAACCACTCCCTGGCGCCTGGATACCGTCGGATGGTTCAGATGAATGTCCGATTCCGCGGACCTCCCGATGAGGATCGCATCCTTTTCAATCGGGTGAACGCTTGTCTTGCCTTCGGGGCTCGTGATCAGGAACCGGGGTCCGTGGGGCTCGAATTGGGGCACGGTGAGGAAAACCGTCATCGCCTCCATCGCTTCCTCCTCGGGCGAAAGCGTCGGCGTGGGCTCGGTGGCCTCTTCGAGTCTGTAGATCAGCTGGGTCTTGCCGAGGGTAACCATGTCCTGATCAATGAGCAGCTTCCGATCCAGCGGCTCTCCGTTCACCAGAATGGGGTTGGCGCCCAGGTTTTCCAGCTCATACCCTTTGCCCGTCATCTTGAGGCAGGCTTGCCTCCTTGAGACGAAACGATCGGGCAGCCGAATATCGCATTCCTCCGCACGGCCGATGATGAGCTCATCCCCGTCGATGGGATAGGACGTGGTCGGGGAATCCTTCATAACGAGTCTAGCTCGTGGCATGGGGCATCGCTCCTTGATCCACGTGGATCATGTCAGAGAGGACGGCATCAAGAAGCCCTGCAAAATGAGTCCTCGAACGGCCTGGCAAAGGGGAGCGCTGATCTCCTCGCGCCGGATCCCCAGTGGAGTCATGACTCGATCGACCACGTCCACAAGGGGCTTTGTGCCGTCACAGGCCGCGACCAGATTGGCCATGAGCGTGTCGGTCGTGCCGGCATAGGCGAGGCCCCTCGCTTTTACCAGTTTCGTCCCGGCTTCTTCCCATCCATCCGCACAGGGTGTGAAGCGCTGCTCGAGCACCGTGTCCGGACAGACGCGCAGTACCGCCTGAAGCAGCACCTCGTCCCGATCTGCGGACTCCAGAAAGTCTCGAAGGGCAAACCCGCGCTCAACGTCTGCTCCACACGGTCCCAGCATCGTTGAGGGCGCCTCGTCCACCCGAAGCCAGTTGGGTCTGCCGGTGGCGCGGCGCATCGTGATGATGCCGGCCCCGACGGAAGCGATCCCCAAGCGGTCGAAATAGGCGAGCCATTCCTCGAACCGTCGATCCCAGTCCGAGCGCTTGCGCCGCTCCGTGTGCTGGATCCATGTGGAAGCGTATGTCTCAACATCTCGGGATTCAGAGCGCATCACCCAGGTGTCACAGCCAAGCCCCTCCGTCCATTCAGCAAGCGTCTTTCGCCAGTCCTCCCCAGCATATTCCGCCCAGTTGCACAGAACCTGGCAATAGCCGCCTTCTTCAAGTCGGGTCGACGCTTCGCGCAGGATCTTTCGGCAGAGCTGGTCTGCCGGAAGCCCCCCGTCTCGATAGATGTAGCGGCTCTCTGGAGAAATGACAAAGGGAGGGTTGGAGACGATCAGGTCGAATCGACGATTCTGAACCGGCTCGAAGAGGTGGCCCTGGACACAATGGACGTTGGACAGGGCGTTCAGCTGTGCGTTGAACGAAGCCATGGCCACAGCGCGCTCGTTGAGGTCCGTGCACGTCACCTGCTCGCTGTGGGGCGCAGTGAGGAATCCCTGGATTCCGCAGCCGGTCCCGAGATCGAGACTCGAGCGTGAGGATCGTCTGATCGTCAGGTTGGCGAGGGTAAGGGTGCTTCGTCCAATCCCCATGACGTAGTCCTCGCCGGAGGTCTCTTGCAAGTATTTCTCACGGTCAAAGGCGACGAGCAGCCCTTGGAAAGGCAGGAGCTTGACTCGGGCTTCGACCGAGTCGGAGCGCAGAGCAAGAAGGTCCATTCGGACGAGTGCCTCGACGGCGAGGGGCCGAAAGGCATCCTCGGCGGCCTGCCGATCGACGGGCCTTTCCATGAGAAACAGGCGGACCAGGGTGTCGAGGGGACGGGCGCGGGCCGTGCGACGCAGCAGAAGCGGCAAGTCGCCCCCTCGAAGGGACGGGAAATCCTGCAGTTTGAGAAGATCCCGGACTCCGGCTTCATGGTAATCGGCCGACGCCAGCACATTGCGGAGTCGGTCGGCATCCTCGGGGGTCGGCAAATTCGGGCAAGGCGAGGTAACGAGTTGTCCGCTCAGAGTCTCATCCTCCCCTGATACGAGCCAGCGCCGCTTCGACAACCGCCTGAAGCCAGGGAGCATCGACTTCCTTGAGCGCCGTCAGCGGATCGAGGGCATCAGCGGCATCGGAGCCGTAGTACGCCAGAGCCATCACCGCATGGGCTCGTACGTCCAGATCTTCATCTGATAAGAGCGTCACAAGAGCAGGGACAGCCGCTTTGGCATCGGGCTGGACCCGGGCGAGCGTCAGTGCTGCAGTCCCACGAATGGCTCCGACCGGGTCCTGGAGCTTCTCGGCAACCTTTTCCCGAATGGCTGTCTCCGTGACCCCGCTTTCTCGAAGCGCATCCAGACATGCCCTACGAACGTTGGGGTCCTCGGCATCCAAGAGAGGAAGAGCTTCCAGGATGCCCGAGGCCGGGTCTCCCTGTATGGCCGTGATCGCATGGAGACAGGAAATGCGAACCTCGGGGGAGGGCGTCTCCCCGGCAAGAGATTGGAGAGCCTCCAACGCGCCGGTGGCCTGGTCTCCCATGCGCGCGAGAGCGGTCGCCGCGGTGCGAGCCGCAGTCTCGTTCGGGGAATCGAGCAGGGAGGTGAGATGCGGAAGGGCGCTCGGACCGATGCGGCTCAGAGCCAATCCCGCGTGCAGCTGCAGGAGGGAATCCTCAGCTCGCACGCAAGCCGCCAGAACCTCTGCCGCTGGAGCGGCCTCGGCACCAAGCCGTCCCAGGGCCATGGCGCCGCTGATGCGAACGGGGCTGGGCTGCGAGGGCGAAAGAGCATCCGCGAGTCCATCGACGCCTTCCGGCCCCAAGCTGAACAGCACTTCAGCGGCCAAGATGCGGGTGGGCTCGGACGGATCGAGCAGGCAATCCATGACCATCTGGACCGGCACATGCCGCAGGTGAGCTGCCAGGATCATCTCTCCCAGAGCCCCAGGGCGTGACTCCGGGATAGTCAGCAGGCGACGGATGCGCTCGCTTTCCTGCGCGTCCGGGATGGGTGTGCTTTCTTCCAGGCTCATACGATGTTTCCTACGCCGGGGGAGTACGACGGCGAGACCACGCCGACGCTCGCGTTGAGCGTCGTGCATTGGACGATACCCGCCACCTGGACGACCGGAGTGGCCAGGGTGATCGATCCGGAGGAGATCGTCACGCTAGGAGCCGTCACACTAATGGAACCCGCACTGCTCAGGGTCAGTCCCGAAGGCCCGATCGTCACCGTGACGCCTTTCAGGCACTGGATCGTAACGTCTCCCACGATCGTGATGTCTTCGGTTCCCTGCACGGTCTGGGATTCGTTGTTCTTGATCAGAACGGTGTGGTCGTGGTCGATGGTGTGCCTCTCATCGTTTCCAACTTCGATCACCTGGTCCCGTTCTGCGTGGATGTAAATTTCCTCCTGGCCCTTCTTGTCTTCGAAGCGGATCTCGTTGAACCCCCCGCCCCCGATCGTCGAATCCGACTTGATCGTGCTTTGTGTCTTCTTGTCCGGCAGTTTGACCGGCGGCTCATTGTTCTTGTGGTAGAGGCAGCCGATGACGACGGGCCTGTCCGGGTTTCCCTCGTGAAAGGCCACGATCACTTCCTGGTCGATGCGCGGGATGAACAGGGCTCCCCATTGGGCCGACGCCCAAAGCTGTCCCACGCGGATCCAGCACGAGCTGTTCTCATCCTTTTTCCCCTTGCGGTCCCAGTGGAACTGGACCTTGATGCGCCCCAGGTCGTCCGTGTAGATCTCCTCTCCCTGTGGGCCGACCACGACGGCCGTCTGGGTGCCGTGGACCACCGGTCTCGGTGTGCGTCGTTCCGGACGATACTTCACGTCGATCGGGATGCACTCAAAACGATTGGAGTAGGCGAGGTCACTGCTCCCCCCGACCATCCCCACTCCGGGGTAGTTCACTCCCTGGTTGGCCTGGTGCTCGAGCGTGGTCAGCACATAGCCTTTGTTGTTCAGCTCGTCGCGAAAGTAGTCCTGGAGCGTGAAGCGGTATCCCGTCGTGAACGCCCGACATTCGCTCGTTCCGACCAAGGTCGTGATCCGTGTTTCCTCCTCCTCCATCCGAATCGTGGTGAAATGCTCCCCCTGGCCCTTGTTGGTGTACAGGCCAGGGAAGTCGTAGATCTCGCGCGGCTTGGAGCCCTGTCCCTGCCGGCTCGAGACGTTGGCTTTGAGGTCCGTGTTGGGCATCTTGTAATTGTAGTCGTTCAGCGTGTACTGGTTGGCCTGGACCCGCTGGATCTTCTGGAGCCCCGTGATGACGTCCTCTCGGAGCTGGGCGCTTCCGCTGATCTGATAGCGGGCTGTGCCTTGTTTCGGACACGGCTTGTGCTCGGACGGGTCATCCGCCAGCACGAGCGTGTGCTTGCCTTGCTCGTGCTCGAAAAAGTAAAAGATGCCTTCTTCCTCCATGAGCCGCGAGACGAAGGCGAAGTCCGTCTCCCTGAACTGGACGCAATACTCCCGCTTTTCGTAACTCCCGTGGAGCTGCAGCTTGAAATCCTGAAAGCCGCGGTCGGTGAAGACTTTCTCGATGATGTCCGGCGCCTTCATTTCCTGAAAAATCCGGATGTCGGCGGAATGAGTCAGCAGCCACAGCCATGGCACAACGGTGGCGGCGTAGGTGGAGTACCGGGGATCGCTGCCCCGCTCCTCGCCGCCCCTGCCTTGCGAGAACCGGGACACGATGCCGTTCCAGTACCGCTTGGAGCCGTCCGGGAGGAAAATAGAGACTGTCACGTTCTTGCCGACGATGCTCTCGAACGAGATAGTGTGGTTTTCAGAAATAAAGCTCAGCTCAAACTCGAACAGGTGGGACATGCTCTCTTTGCCCTGAAAGGAGGTCAGGAGCAAAACATCCCGCCCGAGCGGCGTGTCGGCGGCGATCAATCGGTTCTCTTGAGTCAGACGCATGGGGATAGCCTCTTCTTGTTGCTCAGCCCTTCATGCTGAAGACAAACCCGGTTTCACCCAAACCGGCATGGACTTCCTGGATGCGCTCGCCGGCAGCCATGCGCGTGAGCAGTTCCTGGGAAAGGTCCGGGAGCAGGGTGTGGGTGAGGATATGGTCCACGTTGCGCGCTCCGCTGTCGACTTCGGTGCAGCGTGAGGCGACGGATTCGATCAACGCATCGTCGTAGCGGAAAATGATGTTTCGGTTCTCGATCATGCGCCTGGCAATCCGGTCGAGCTTCAGCTTGACGATGAGCCGCATGTTCTTGTCCGTGATTGGAAAATAGGGGACGACGATCAGCCGCCCCAGGAAGGCCGGCTTGAAATGCTTGACCAGCTCCGGCCGCAGCATGGCTCCCAGCGACGGCGCATCGGGCATGGTCTCCTCATCCGCGCACACCTTCATGATGAGGTCCGTCCCGAGGTTGGACGTCAGCAGGATGAGGGTGTTCTTGAAGTCGATCCGTCGACCTTCCCCGTCTTCGAGCGAGCCCTTGTCGAAAACCTGGTAAAACAGCTCCATGACGTCGGGGTGCGCTTTTTCGACCTCATCAAGCAGAACCACGCTGTAGGGGCGCCTGCGGACGGCCTCGGTCAGCACCCCGCCTTCACCGTAACCCACATAGCCGGGCGGTGATCCTTTGAGGCCCGATACCGTGTGGGCTTCCTGGTATTCCGACATGTTGATGGTGATGACGTTCTCCTCACCGCCGTACATCAGCTCGGACAAGGCCAACGCCGTTTCAGTCTTGCCGACGCCGCTCGGGCCGACCAGAAGGAAGACGCCCGTCGGTTTGGACGGGTCCTCGATCCCTGCGTGGGCGGTTCGGATGCGCTGGGCGATCGCTGCAAGCGCGTGGTCCTGGCCGATGATCCGCTGGCCGAGGAGTTGTTCGAGCTTGAGGACCGTTTCGATTTCATCCGTCAGCATCCGTCCCGTCGGAATGCCGGTCCAGCCTGAGATGACCTCGCTCACGATCTGTCCATCGACATCGATTTGCACGAGGGGTGCTTTTCCCTGAAGCGCGGCCAGCTCGGCTTCGACCCGCTTGTGCTCCTCCTGCTTCTCTGCCAAAGCCGCGGCATCGACCGTTTCCTGCTCGCTCAGGGCATGGATTTCCTGCCTCAGTCCAAGGATTTTCCGCGCGGCTTCCATTTCCTGCTGCCACCGCGCGCTCAGCTGATCGAGGCGATCTTGCGTCTGCGCTTTCTCCTGCTCCAGCAGCGCAATCCGCTCGGCATGATTCCGGCCGACGAGGGTTTCTCGTTTCAGGATCGTGACCTCCCGCTCGATCTGCGCAATCCGGCGCGTAGCTTCCTCGACTTCCGGGGGGCTCGTGCTGAGCCCGATGGCAACGCGCGCGCAGGCGGTGTCGAGAACGCTCACCGACTTATCCGGAAGCTGCCTGGCCGTGATGTAACGGCGGGACAGCCGCACCGAGTCGACCAGCGCTTCGTCCGTGATCATGACCTGGTGATGCTTTTCGAGGAAGGGTGCGATGCCGCGCATCATGACCAGCGCGCTCACTTCATCCGGCTCCTCCACCTTGACCACTTGGAACCGCCTGGCGAGCGCCGCGTCTTTCTCGAAATACTTCTTGTATTCAGACCAGGTCGTCGCCGCAATGGTCCGCAGCTCCCCCCGGGCGAGGGCCGGCTTAAGGAGATTGGCCGCGTCCCCCGACCCGGCTGAGCCGCCGGCCCCGATCAGGGTGTGCGCTTCGTCGATGAACAGGATGATGGGGATGGGAGAGGCCTTGACCTCCTGGATGACCGACTTCAGGCGGTTTTCGAATTCGCCTTTGATGCCGGCTCCCGCCTGCAGCAGTCCGAGGTCCAGGGTGTGAATGGCCACATTCAGGAGCGGCGGGGGCACGTCCCCCTCGACGACCCGCAGAGCGAAGCCTTCAACGACCGCCGTCTTGCCGACTCCCGCCTCACCCGTCAGGATGGGGTTGTTCTGGCGACGCCGAATGAGGATGTCGACCATCTGCCGGACCTCCCGGTCTCTTCCCAGCACAGGGTCGATCTCGCCTCGCCGGGCCCTGTCCGTCAGGTTGATGGTGAATTGATCGAGGGCCTTCGTGCCTCCCGGGGCCTTCGATGCTTCACCCGCTTCGGCGGCTCGTGCCGGCTTTCCACCGTCTGCGTCCTCAACGGATCCCTTGACCAGCTCCATCAGATGCTCGCTCAGCGCCTCGACGGAGATCTTCTTGAGCGTCTCCGCGCTGGCCGTGACCATGCGCGAGAGCTCCTCGTTTGCAAGCAGCGCGAGCATGAGATGGCCCGAACGGACGGCCTCGGCCTGGAAATCGATGGATGCGATCACCCACGCCTCCTGGATCGCCTGCGGGATTCTCGGGGAAAGGGCGGGGTTCCGGGCGTTCCCGGTCTTGAAGCCCTCCATGGTTCGGGTGAGCTCCCCCTGGAGCCTGGATTCGTTCACCTCGAAGTGGCGGAGAATCCGCTTGAAATCAGAGTTTTCCCTCTCCAGGAGCTTCATCAGGAAGTGCTCGAGATCCACCTCGTAGTGGGTCTGCGCCAGGCAGAGACCGGCGGCAGCTTCCAGAGCGTTTCGGCAGGTTGCGTTGAGCTTGCCGATGAGGGACTTCAGGTTCGTCTTAGGCATGCGCTGGCTCCTCTGAAAAAAGGTCAGTTCCGCGCCGGTTCCTGAAAGACCACGCGTGGATGGTCGTCATGGAGGACACCAGGCGACTTCACCCAGGTCGTCCACCCCAGCCGGGGCGCCTCGGGACCGAGCTGGCCCAGCCGACAGGGAGGGACTTCCTCGCGCTTCAAGATCACGCCAATATCGAATTCGTACTCGATCCCCACCATCACCCGCACGAGGGAAAAAATGGGTCCAAGCAGGTCTCCGATGGGCAGGAACCGAATGAATCGCTTGAAGCTCATGGGGCCAAGGTCGACCCGAAACTTGGTTTGATTTTCCCATGCCTGGCTGCCGCAGGCCGCATCGGCTCCCAAGGATGCGTTCGCCATCCCGAGTCGGGTCTGGTCCTCGGGCTCGATGGGGATCACCCGGTCGATCCACTGATGCAGGGTCACGGCGGTTCCGGAGAAGTAGGCGACCGCCGCCTCGATCGCGCACGCACAAGGGGTCGTGCGGGAAAGGAGTCCACTGTAATAGATGAGGGATTCCGGATCGAGCCCCATGCGGTCGAGCAGATGCGGCGTCCCCAAACCGATCAGGCAGAGCATGTGCCTGGAAAGTCTGTCCCGGGCTCCCGGCAGATACGTCTCGGGAAAGCGATGCTTCTTCCAGGCCAGGTAGAAGTGCGAGATCAGGCGGTGGTGAAAGCAATCGAGGAAGGCGACGAGGGTGGAATCCTTCTTTCGAAGTCGATCCTGGGCAAGCTCGTTGTACCAGTGGGGTAGCACACCAGATGGACCCACGAGGCCCAGGAAGGCCACGTCCATCCGCGCGGGGCCTTGGGGGGCTTGACGGCTGTCCTGATCCGGGAACGAGCTTGCTTGCTGAGCGGCGGCCTCGCCATCGGTTCGCTCTGGTGCCAGCCCGGAAAGCGGGCTCCCAGCCGCCGCACGGCTCTCAACCCAGCCTTCCCCTTGGGAGCGAGAGGGCGAGACGTCCACAGCGCTATCCCCCTCGTACGGAGGACCGGACCACGGGCGGTCCTCCTCAGAAAGCGGAGGCTTCAGCCCTGCGATATCGCTCGGAGGAAACACGAATCCCGGTCGGACGCAGAACCTCACCGCTTCCTGCTGAGGCGTGAGCGCTTCGCCGAGCGGCTTCTTGTCGAGGCTCAACGTTTCGAGGAGGTGAACCGCCTTGAAGAAGCTGAACTCGAAGAAGGCTTCGAACAGGTCCTCCCTTATAGAAGGATGCGGCTGCCGTTCCGGGCTGACCATGTGCGGATTGGCTCCTTCTTCTGCAAGGTCTTAAGGATCATCTGAGAAAACGAGTTGATCGAGACATAGAGGCCAAGAAAACGCTCCAGCACGGAACCGAACAGAAAAAGGCCCGTCCCGACAAATTTGTCTTCATCGAGCTCGATCGTGGTTTGGACTCCACGGCAAAAGGATCGCCCGATCCGCTTCGTCACATAAGCGGATCGAACCGAGGCAATTCCGTCAATCTGCTGTCTTACCGCCGGGGAACGGTCGAAGTCATACAGACGCAGGATTTCCTTGAGCGCCTCTTCCCCTCCTTGGACCATGGAAAGATGATTCAGCGCCAGGTGAGAAACCAGGTGCCATTGGAGCGCTCCTCCCAGCGCAGGCCGGCGCGTGGGGGTCGGCTTGATCAGACTGGTGATCTTCGTGATGGGAGCAGCCATCTCCATGTCGAAATCGCCCAACGGATCTCCAAATGGGAGCCGAGCGGGCAAGTCTCGGTTCGTACAGGTGACATGGACGGTCAGCGTTTCCACCTCCGGGTCCGTGCGGTCGAAGTGCAGGTCCGTGAACGCGATGAAAACTTCCGTCCCGTCATCCCCCTTCATTCCGGACGGCCGCCGCTCGGGATGCCAGAAGGCACGCCGGAGCTCGGGCCCATCTTCCTCCCCGTCCTGGTGCCGAATTGAATAAAACGGTTTGAATTCGAAGGTCTTCCCCGTCCCTTCCGCGCCGATGGCCGTGACCCGATCGATGCTGAAGACTTCGGTTGCCTCCCGGCGTCGGACATCCGCAATCACGTGGTATTCCGGTTTGCGGTGCTCGACCCGGATGGGCTCGGCAATCCGCTTGAACAGATTGATGGCCGGCGTTGCATGGGCGCAGAAGGTGTGAGCGTTGACCACGAGGTTCGGCTTGGCAAGCCGATCGAGGTAGATCCAAAGGGTGAGGGTGTCGCTACAATCCACCCCTTTTAACGCCGCCAGACCGGTTAGGTCCAGAAACAGGAACTTCTCCGGGAAGCAGAAATACTCGAAGAGGAGGACGTAGCCTGGGAAAGTGCGTCCCGTCGTCGGGATCATCGCTTCCTCGGGCTCAAAGCCAACGGGCTGGATCACCTTCGGGCTCAGCGGCACCACGACCGTCTCACCCTCACGGTTCGTCGATTCGCACTCGATGTGTGTCACGTGATTGCTCAGAAGCTCGTACAGGTGAAACACATGCTGGGCAGGGCCGTTGAGGAAGAAGCGGAATCGATCCCAGTTGAGCTGAGAAAAGCTCTGCTGGTTGAAGGTCTTGAGGCGGATGGCGATGGCCTGCTGCACGTTCTTCATGAGCCGTTTGGGGTCTCGCAGCTCGGCTTCGACCACTTCGACGGGCCAAAGCGTGACCGGGTAGGAGGTCATGAATTGGCAGGGGGTGCCGCCGATCGGCTTGGAGTACAAGACCGTGTTTCGATCGATCCGGTAGCCCGTGGGTGTGATGGTCTTCCGGGCCGGATCGAACTGGACGATGGCCATGGAGGGGATCGGGTTGACGTAATGCGGGTAGAGAATGTTTAGAAATGATTCGGTAATTTCGGGGAGGCCGTCGTCGATCTTTTTGTGGATGCGCCCGCTGATCAGCGCAAAGGCTTCGATGAGTCTTTCCGTGTGCGGGTCGTCACATTTGTCGGGCTCGAGAAGCAGCCGTCCGGCAACCTTGGGATACTTGCGGGCGAACTCCGCTCCCATGGCCCTGAAGAACGTCAGCTCCCTTTCGTAGTAATCCAGCAGCGTATCGTCCATGCCATCCTGTTCGTTTACCCTGTGATCACGTATTCACCGCGATTGGCGTCAAAGTAGGTGTCGAACGCAATCGGCTCGGATATGGGCTCCACGACCAGCATGGCCGTCACGCGGAACCGGAGCGTCCTGTCGTTGGGGCCGGGGGTCTCCACCTGCACCGAAACGTTTTTCAGCCTTGGCTCAAACCGAGCGATCGTTCGCTCCACCTCCAGCCGAAGCTGCTGCTTGGCCGCGGGGCTGCGCGGGTTGTGGGACGTCGTATCGCGAAGCCCGTAGACAAAAAGCGATTGATTCAATTCGGTGTACGCCGGTGGCGGCACGATGATATTGCGCCGCGTGTTGAGCAAATTCTCCAAGTCCCGAATGACCGCCCCCTTGATTTGACCGACGCTGTGCAGCCTCATCTGAACGGGCTCCCGGGATATGCCGGGCTCTTCATCGATCAGCCTATCCAAGATGGATGCGCGGACGTCCTTTAGTGATGCGGCCACAGTGAGCAGCTCCAACGGTTATGACAGATTTGAAACCGGCGCCCGAAAGCGGGTGCACCGCCTTCCATGGCAGCGATGGTCCGAGTCCTAAGGACACCGCCACAAAATCGAGTGCTCGGATCCTGGACGTCATCCCGGCGGTCCTCGAGCCGGGATCCAGGGCTCTCTTGAGAATGCTGTTGGATCCCGGCCCAAAACATGCCGGGATGTCGCTCACGATGATTACGGTTGCCTTATTGGGGTGGCGGCGTACTCGCACTACAACGAGAGATTTGAGCTCCCTCGCCCCCTTCTTGGGGGAGAGCGGTGGGGTGAAGGGACTTCCAAAGCGGATTTCCCCTCACCTTGGTCCTCTCCCCGAGGGAGAGGAGACGTCCGCAGATCCTCATGGAGCCTGGATGTCTCGTTGCAGTACGAGTGTTCTGTCAACCATGTTTCGCAAGGCACACCCCCCTTTGATTCCTCCCTCGAGGGGGTGGGGGGTGTTCTCTTGCCCGGCAAAACTTCTTTGACGGAGCACTAAGCGGAGACCCGAAAGCGCCCTCGCGGAAGGCGGCGCAACCAGTCTAGGCCTCTCGTTCCAGCCCTCGGATCAACCGCCCTTGTTTGCCTGGAGGTCCCAGTTGGCGGCCACCTGTCCGCCGCCGCTTCCGTCTTCACGCTTCTGCTGCGTGTACGTCCATTCGATCTTGCCGTAGTCGAACCCGACCTCCTCGAGAGGCAGGGTCTCGCCCCCTTGGGCGGAGCCACCGCGGCGCACCGAGGTGATGATGCAGTTGGTCAGCTTGTACTCCATGTATTTGACCTTGTCTCCGCCCGCACGACAGAGCTCCAGCTTCACCTCCTTGATGTGCTTGCCTTGTGCGCAGGCGAGGGCCAGCTTTGGCGAGGCCTTGTCGAGGGCTTTCACAATGGAGAAATCCTGAAAGTCGGCCCGCTCCGCCGAGGCGCCGCCCGCGGTGCTTGCGGAGGCCGATTTGGGTTGGGAAACGCCCCAGCTGTAGGAGAGCACTTCGATCCAGTCTTTGTGCTTGTCATCGGTGCTCTCGCCCGGAATCCCGTCGATTTTGATGAACGCATCAAATGCCATGGCCGGTTACCTCCTTGTGTGGTCTTGGTTTGCCTTGTGTTGTTGACCCTTGGACTACGCTTTCGCGGGTGGAGGCAGGTTTGCGACCAGCCTCAGCGAAATGGTGAGCTCATCGAGCTGGTAGTGCGGCTTGAGGAACGCCACCGCCCGGTAAGCCCCCGGTTTGCCTGGAATTTCGCTTACGTCGATGCGAGCTTCCCGGAGCGGGAACCGCGCCTTCATTTCCTGCCCCGCATCGTCGTCGAGCAGCACGTAATTGCTGATCCACCGGTTCAAAAAATCCTCGCAATTCTTGCGGGTCATGAAGCTCCCGATCTTGTCGCGCATGATGGACTTCAGATAGTGCGCGAATCGGGAGACCGCGAGGAGGTACTGGAGCTGGGAGGAAAGCCGCGCATTGGCGTTGGCGGCGTCCGTGTCATACGTCTTGGGTTTGTTGGTGGTCTGGGTGCTGAAAAAGGCCGCGTAGTCCGTTCCCTTGCAATGCACCAGTGGCACGAATCCCAGATCCGCGAATTCCTTTTCGCGCCGGTCGGTGATGGCGATCTCGGTGGGGCACTTGAGCGCCACTTCGCCTTCGTCGGTCTTGAAGGTGTGCGTCGGAAGTCCCTGGACCAGACCACCGCCTTCGACCCCTCGAATGGCAGCGCACCAACTGTATTTGGCGAAGGCCTCCGTCAATCGGGTCCCCAGCGCATAGGCCGCGTTGCCCCACAGGTACTTGCTGTGATCCGTCCCGTCGACGCCTTCCTCGTAGTTGAACGCCTCAACCGGGATATTCTCCTGGCCGTACGGCAGCCGCATGAGGATGTGCGGCAGCGCCAACGCCACGTATCGGGAATCCTCCGATTCCCGGAAGGACTTCCACTTGGCGTATTCGACACTCTGAAAGATTTTGGCCAAGTCACGCGGGCCGCCCAGCTCGGTGAAGCTTTCCCAGTTGAACAGCTTGGGGGACGCCGCGGAGATGAACGGGGCGTGGGCCGCGGCGGCTACTTGGGAGATCTTTTCGAGCAGGGAAAGATCCTGGGGGTGGTTGCTGAATTCGTAGTCCCCGATGAGCGCCCCGTAGGCCGCACCGCCGAAGGTGCCGTATTCTTCTTCGTAGATCTTCTTGAAGAGAGCGGATTGGTCGAATTCCGTCGCTCTCTCCATGTCCTTGAGTAGGTCCCTCTTGGACACGTTCATGACGCGCAGCTTCATCCGCTCCCCGGTCTCGCTTTGGAAGACCAGGTAATGGAGTCCTCGCCAGGAGGCTTCCAGCTTCTGGAAGTCCGGGTGATGCATGACTTCGTTCAGCTGCATGGAGATGAGCTTGTCGATCTGCGCGATCCGGGCGTTCACCATGGCCTCCGTGTCTTTGGAAATCACCATGGCGCCTTCCATGACCTGCTTCACGAATTCCCCCACGAGGTCCTTGGCCCATTCACGCTGGGTTGCATCACGCGCCAAACGGCCGTCCTCGAGGATCTGATCCAGAAGGCCTTTCTCTTCCTGCACCGCTTCGGCCTCAGCGGGCTGTGCCTGTCCCTGTTGCTCCACTTCTGCCATAGTCCCTCTCCTTTACTCTTGCTTGGGCGGCGATTCCTGCTTCGGCTCGACGCCCACTTCCTTGCCCAACTGCTGCAGGGATTCCGTGTTGGCGATCACGTTCTGGAGAAGCTCATCCAGCTTGTCGTTGCCATCCAACTTGTTGAGGAGGTCGGAGAGCCGTTTGCGCGCCTCGAGCATCTTGCGCAGGGGACCGATCTGGTTGGCGACCTGCTCGGGGTGGAAATCGTCAAGGTTCTTGAATCGAAGCTCAATGGCCATTTTGGTGTCGTCGCCCGTGAGCTTGTTGTCGACCTTGAACGCCAATCGTGGCTTCATTCCCTCCAGGACCTTATCGAAGTTGTCGCGATCGATTTCCACGAACTTCCGGTCTTTGAGGCGTGGAAGAGGCTCATCAGGCTTGCCCGAAAGATCGGCCAGGACTCCGACGACAAAGGGGATCTCCTTCATTTCGATGGCGTCGCCGATTTCCACATCGTAGGTGATGTGGACCCTGGGGGAGCGCACGCGGTCCAAAACATGCTGTAAGCTTTCTTTCTTGGGCATGAGGTTCCCTTTCTTTCCAAAGGCAGTCCGGTCCGGTACTAAGGCAATTTGTAGCTGGCCGCTTTGGTGACGTCAGTTGTGCAAAGGCGCTGGAACAAGGTCCTGGCGCGGTTCAGGTCGTCGTCCGATGGCTCGCCCCGCGTGAGACACTGGTACAGGACATCCAAGACGTCCGCGATCCATACCGCCGACTCCCAGCGGTCCAAGTGGAGCTCCTCGATGATCCCGTGCAGCTCTTCGGCGATCGGGCGGGCCAGGTCCGGACGATCGGCTTTGAGGCAGAGCTTGGCCATCAACAACCGCAGCCGGTTCCTTTCCCGAACGGACGGGGCGCTGCAGGCCGCCGAGAGGAGCTGTCCCAGGGCGGTCTTCATGCCGGCCGACTGCATGGTCTGCAAGGCTTCCGTCCATAGCCTGTCCTCGGAGCCGTCGGTACTGGCAAGGACTCTCAATGGAAAGGGGGAGACCCCGATCTGATGCGCTGTCGGTGCGGTTTGAGCCGCCACCGTGAGGGGCTCACCGGCAACTCCTTCGGGTGTCTCTCTCTCTTCCGCAATCGGATGAGCTTCTTCTATCCCTGCCGTTGGATCCGCGGCTCTCTTTTCCTTCAGCAGCTTGGTGATCAAGCGCTGACACTCCTCGATGGCCTCTTTCAGCTCGGCCAGCCGCGGGGCCTCTTTGCCGAACTTTTCATCCAGCACCGAATCGAGCTTCTCGAACGCCTCCCAAGCAGCTGCGACATCCTTCGCCAGGCCCACGTAGAACGACGCGGGGCTTCCCGCCACCGCAGCGTCGAAGGTCTCCGCGGTGATCTTGCCTTCGGCGATGCGCTCTTCCCGTGTCCGCCGCTTCTCCTCGTCGGTGTCCCCATAGCGGTTCCGCGTATCGGCCTCATAGCCAACCGTCCGGGATTCCTGCCATTTGAGCCAATTATAGCCCTGCGTCGTCTTTGGATCCGTGACCGGGATCTCCCTCAGTGAAATTGCGAGGCGCTCGTTGAGGAATTCGATGGGGCCGCTACGGAACTCCAGGTCCCCCTCTTCGATTTGCGGATAGAGCTGATCCCAGTAGTCGGTGAGGATCGCAGTCATGAGCCGGAGGCCAAACGCCGCCCCTTCCCACCCGTCGGTGGTCACGAGCGCTTCGGTGAGCCAGGCAACGACCTGAATGTCCTTGCTCTTCTCCGCGATGGCTTCCGTCGCGAGAGCAATCAGCTTGGGCCAATCCGCCAGCTTGAGCTCGCGCTGCCAATCCCCCCGGTCGAGAGGGTCGTCCGCACGCCGAGCCTCCCTCATCTCTTCGTAGATCGGCGTGTAGCGAAGGTCTTCGCCGGCGGGGCTGTCACCGGGAATTGGTGCAAGGAGCTTGTCCAGGTCCAATGTGTGCTTCATTCGGTCATTCCAATGCGCGAGCCCCTTCAATCAAGGGCGAATACCAGCTCTCGTATTTCCAGGAGATTCACGTCTTCTTCGCCCACTTCAAAAACATGCTGGCCCGTGGCGCGGACGAAAAAGCCTCCCGCGGATTTCCAATCGGTCATGCGACCGAGCTTGACCCGGTCGTCCTCGTGCCGGTGGGACAGGGGGTAGAGTGACGGAAGGAAACAGTTCATGGCCAGTCCTTCCCAGGTGGTCAGGTGGCAGCTGACCCAGAGCGTGTCGAAGAGGGTCTTGGGGGGTGGGATGGTGATCTCACGAACGGCGGCGACGGGCAGCCACACGTAGCGGTCGTGCACGAAGGCTTCGAAAAATGGGGAGAGAAACGAATTCGTATCCCGGAACCCGGCAAAAGGCTTGGAATTGAGCGTCCCGGAGGGGAGGGGCAGCGCTTCGATGATCGACGTGTAGGCTGCTTCGGCCGCTTCGACGCGATCCTTGGAAACCAGGTCCCACACCTCAAGGAACGCCTCCGCGTACGAAGGCATCTCGGGCATGAACGCGGGCCGCCGACCCGAAGTGAAGACCTCCTCGCGCTGCTTTTCCGCGTGCACCAGGTTCCGATAGGCCTGGGCGGCCACCTCCGATTTGATATCCTGCGTCGCAACGGTATCGAGGTGAAGGGCTGCCTTGTCCCACTCCCCGAGGAGGCACAACACCTGAAACAGCAGCGTACGCAGACCGAAGTCTCCCGGTGCCGCCTTGACTTCCGCCACCAGCCGGCTACGCGCTTCACTGAGTTTTCCAGCACGAATCAGTTCTTTAGCGTCCATGGTGAGGCCGTTCTCCTGTGGTAGGTCCCCCAAACAGCCGTACGCATCCAAGGCACTCATGAGACTGGATTATTTAGGTATTGGAAATTACATTTAATTTTACTCAATCAGCGCAACCAGTGTCAAGGAGCACATTCACGGTGCCGTACGAAATCTTTTCCAAGGTCTGCCGGCACATCAGCGGCGCGTGATGACCAGCCAACCGTCCAGATAGCCCGAAGCCCCGTCGGGGGCGGTATAGTACGGAAATTGCGAGCCCCTCACCTCGACAAGGCCATACCACGGGTCGTAGAAAACGAAGGTGTCATCCGTGTCGGCAATGGCGCACAGGGTGAAATGGCCGGCACCGGAGGACCATCGCAAGCCCGCCACCACGGGAGTGTTGAAGCACGCATAGAACTTGAGGTACGAATACACGGCCGCGTAGCCGACATTGGTGGCCTGGTACGTCGCGACTCCTTCGGCATTCAGCACCCGCGATACGTCCCACGGCCATGATGCCCCCCCATTCGTCCAGTAGCCAGGGTATCGGTACATGAGGTCTCGGGCTCGTGCTTCGTCCGAACGGCTCAGGTGCTTGTAGATCCGTTCGACCATGGCCGCACATGCTGGCCCACAGGAAGTATTGTACAGCTGAAAGCATACCTGGTGATAGCGGTTCTTGCTGTCTTTCAAGTAGAGGTCACCCATGGCGATCTTCCTGGTGATAAGGCACGGTTCTCTTCATCGGCCATTGGATCCAGGATGGGAGCCCGTCATGGCGTCCATAGGCGCGTGAAGTCATGGGGCTGGAGCGGGCGGCGAAAGATCGCAGCCATCGGGCAGGCGGGATGCCCTCCCAGGAAGACTGCTTTCGGGATGCCTGAATACGCTGCGCTCACCTGGAGCATGAGCGCCCTTATATCCAGAGCTTCTTCACCGGGTGTCAGGCCGGTGATGGGAATGAAGACCGTGTCCTCCGTGTCACCGGGTCCTCCAGCAAGGGAATTGAGTGAGCCGTCATCGCGATGCGCGCCAGCCATGGACACTCGACCTAGCGGCTGCACTTGCGGCGATGCCAAGTGGCTCACGTCTCCCTGCAGCTCTTTGAGATCGCGGGTAAGGCGAGTGGCGATCGCTTCCATCTGCACCCAGGTTTTCTCGAAGGACAGGGGGAGCGCCTGCCAGCTTTTCTCCCATCCCTGCAGATTTCCCATTCCGAGGATCATCAGCGGGTAGGGGCGCCCCACGCTGTCCGAGCTGTCTCGTACGATGCCGCACACGATGGCGCCGGGCTTATGCCCCCCGACCCAGAATCGCCAGGCCATGCACCGTCCGGCGGGATCCACCCGCTCGGTCAGTCCCCGGTACCCCTTTTCGATCCAGTCGCAGATCGCAGTCAAAAGGGGCGAGCTGGCCCCGAGGCTGAAATAGTCCTTGAGCCCAGGGTGCTTCCCGCGAGCCATCCATTGCCAACTTTTGGAGCCGATCAACGATCCCAGCATTTGAGAATCCGAGCGGGAGGGGTCACCGCGGGTGGGAGACTCGGGATGTGAACCGGTTTGGGGGGGGCCGTTGCCGCCGACAACAGGTCGATGACGGGGCCTGCCCCACCAAATTCATACCGTACCGTGATGCTCTTGATGCCCAATTGCTCAAGGGCCGCTCGATGAACCCCGAACGAGCGCTCATCGTAGGTGCGCTCCCCACCACGATACTCCTTCAGGAATTTGGCGAACGCCAGGCTGCCTTCCCAGGAGCGGGTGAGGACGACGCCCCCCACCTCGATGCGCAGCGTCACGTCCCGACAGGTGTCCGGCGACCAGTTGAAGGTGGCCGCACACGGATAGTTGTAATTGTCGAGCCGTTGCGCTCCAGCGTCACATTGCACCGAGAGTCGGGTCGCCTGGGGTTTGAGCGATGCTCCCGCGTTGGCGTCGGTGGGGAGTCCACGCACGTTGACGGTGAACTTGCCGCCGCCGCCTCCACCACCGGCCGCCGCCTGTTGCGCCGCCTGCTGCGCCGCTTGCTGCGCGGCCTGCTGGGCGGCCAGCGCCGTGGTGTAAGCCGTGACCGCTCCGGCACCTTTGTTCAAATACTGAAGGAAAGCCGCCTCGAAGGGCATCGCGTCCGAACGGACGTCTTTGGCGTAGTACCCGCCCATTTGGAGATTCCTGCCCAGAAAGGGGCCTGCCGTGCCTCGAACGAATTTCCAGGCAAAGCCGCTTTCAGACAGCAGACGGTTTTGAATCTGATAGGGGTCCGAAATCCCCTGCGTTTCAGCCAGGACTTCCTCTTCCCAATGCTTCTGGAGGTAGCAGGCGGTCTCCTGGCGCATGAAGTACCATAGAAATTCAAGGGGGCCGTTCACGTTTTTCCAGAACACATCCTCACCAAGCCCTCCGCTCGTCATCGCGTTCTTGAGATTCGCTGTCGACTTGCGGGCCGTGAAGTAAGGGGACTGCCCGGTGACTTCGTCCTGGCCGAACACCTGAGCGGTGATCTCGTAAGCCAGCTTGGTGGAAGCAGAGACCGGCGTGATGGCTTGGAGCGCCTTGACGTATTCCTGGTAGGCCTGGACGGCTCTGGTGTGGGATTCCATTGAAATGCCCGGGATTTTGCCCAGGCTTCTCTGAACATCCGTGATCAGCTTCTTGCCGCTCTCCGCAGCCTTCCCGAGGAGGGTCTTGTCCTGAGAGATGTCCTCGGTCATCATCTGAGCGCGGGCGATCTGGAGCTGGAAGAGGAGCCTAAGCCAGGGGGCGAGCTCCTTGTCGAAGGCGAGGGGCTCGAGCTCGCTTGCGCTCCGCTGCAGAACGGCAAAATACGGACCGTCGTCGGAAGCCATGCGCGCGGCTGTCTGGGCCCATTCGTCGCGTCCCTTGAGCCGTTCGGTTCCCCTGGGGAAGTAGTCCAGGAAGCGATTCCACGCACTGGCATAGTCCGGGGGGTACCATCGTCCAAAGTCGGCCTTCGACCTCGCAAACTGCTCCGGATGCGTCAGCGCGGGCTCGATCTCGGCCATGAACGCATCGATGAGGTCTTTTCCCTTGCGCGTGTAAGCCGGCGCGACGCTCACCTCATCCTTGAGGGGGAGACTGCCTTTCCAGAAATGCTCGATCCTGACGGGGGAAAGGGACGGGTGCACATTGGTCCAGCCGACCATCCAGTGCAGGTCCCAGTTCTTGGCGGTCAGCAGCTGTTCGAGCCACCGCTGGCAGGTTGTCGATTCCACCTGCAGGTCGCTCGTGTCGGTCTTCCAGATCAGATAGTAGTTATAGAGGGTGCTGAAAAGCTCCTTGGGTGTGCCCGTCTTGCCGGGCTCCATGCCGCTCAGCGCTCGGTCGTAGGCCGGCTGCAGCTTTCCCTCCAGCGCGTCGATCCCGCTTCCGGCCAACCGGGCCTTCAGCAAATTGACACGGCGGGCGAGATGCAGCACGTGGCGGCCATAGAGATCGTCGGAGACCGTGGGAGGGAACTGGGCGATCCTGGCCGTCATCTGCTCGTCGAACGGTTGCAGCAGCCCCTTCTTGAAGAGCTGGCAGTAATATGTCTTGAGTCGAATCTCGGCCTCCAGGCTCTGTCTCAGCCTGAAGCGCGGGATCAGCCAGCCGCGATTTTGCTCTTCCACGCGCAGGATGGCCTGCCGGAAGCGGTCCATGGCGGTAATGTCCGCCATGGCGTCCCCCCGGAATTGCCCCTGCTCGACGAATTCATGGGTCGCCCATCGAATGGCCCGGAGGTTTTTCACGAAGGAAAAGCTGAGCAGGCCGCAGATCGCAAGGCCAATGGCGATCCATGAAGTCAAGCCGAGATTGCGGGTGATGCGGCTCCACTCGAGGGAGCGCTTGGTGGGCGCGAAAAGCCCTCGGTCCTTGGGGAGGATCTTCGAGTACAAATCGTGTAAGAATAGGCCTTTGCTCGTGCCCGGAAGGACCTCGCGCTCCTCGATGAGCCCCAGGGTCCGGAGGAAGTGGGAGTAGGGGGTGCCTTCCTGCCGGCCGCTGCTGAAGAAGATCCCGCGGAAGATAGGGGTTTCCTGGTAGGGGTTTTCGAGGAAGGCCGCTGTCACGAAGTGCTTGAGGCCCGACTGCAGCTTCTCGAATTCCTCAGGAAAGAGCAGTAGTCCGGGATCCACCTGCTTGGATTCCGAGTAGTGCAGCAGGAGCAGCCTCAGGTCGCGCAGCCGTTCGCCCGTCTTTTCGAAGGTGCTGTCGAGAAGCGCGTTGACATCCTTGGTCAGCTTGTGGTTGAGCGCACCCATGGCCTGGTTGAGTGACGCTTCGGGGAATTCATCGCAGAACTCCGTCATGCCGTGGACCAGGTCGCACTTGGTCACGAGGAGGTAGACGGGGAACTTGGCCCCCAGCACCCGCATGAGCTCGTCCACGCGGCGCCGCACGTTTCGACCGTCTTCCTCGAGGTTTTCCGGGGTCGCCTGCAGGATCTTGTCCGCGGCGACGGTCACGATCAAACCGTTCAGAGGCTCCCGCTGGCGGTATTTGGCAATGAGGGTGAGGAAACGCTGCCACTCTTCCTTATCGCGCTCCTCGTCCACCCGAATGGTATAGCGGCCGGCCGTGTCCAGGATGATCGCCTGCTCGAAAAACCACCAGTCGCAGTTGCGCGTTCCCGAGATGCCGGAAATCCGCGCTACTTCCGAAAAGGGAGACGACAACCGGGCGCTTTGGATGGACGTGGTCTTTCCCGTGCCGCTCTCGCCGATCACCAGATACCAGGGCAGGACATACAGGGGGTTTCCCTGCTTCTTGAGATGGGACCGCTTGAGCGCTTCGATGGCCTCTTTCCAGCGGTCTTGGAGCTCCTTGGCATGGACCCGGTCCTTTTCGGCCATCTGCTTGAGCTGGACTTCGTCCTGCTCGATGATCTGGTGCACGAACTGCTGCTCGCGCCTTCTGAGCCAAAGCTTGCGGAAGAAGAGAAAGGCGACATACAGGCCAACCAGCCCGAGCAGCAGAAAGATGGCGACCCACCAGGGCCAGTCGAGGACCAGCACGATGCCGAAACAGAAGAGGACGGTGAGAATGATCGCGGTGACGATGAAGAGCCACTTCAGAATTTTCAGCACAACTTGCTTCATGGAGGCTCCCTTCTAAACCATCTTGTTGAAGAAGTTGTCTGAGATGCTGTTTAAAGTGAAATTGTAGATGAGATACAGGATGCCGAACAGGACCAC
>CAZIEW010000020.1:63620-68652 GCA_964538515.1 uncultured Syntrophobacteraceae bacterium | reverse complement strand
GCGCAAGGACGGCCCTTGCCTCGTGATGATCCCCAATCCTGCCCAGTAGCTCTCCAAGGCGCAAATACGCTTCGCTCTCATCCACCCTCACGGCAATGGCCTTTCGATAGCTCTGCACCGCTTCGGCATTTCTACCTAGGGCCGCGTATGTGTCGGCGAGCATCACATGAGCGGAATACTCCCGAGGAAACCTTCCGGCCACATAGAGCCGCCACGGTAGAAGATCTCTCTTGTCAGCATGCAAGGTTTCCAGAAGCTTCGCTTTGTTCCTGTAACTGTCGTACGTTCCCGGGTTCAGGGCGATTGCCTGCTCATGAGCCCAGAGCGCCTGCTCCAAACGGCCCTTCATCTCGAAGGCGACTCCGAGATTCGCCCAGTATTTCGCGTCTCTTGAAAGCAGTTGTGTGCTGCTCAAAGGGAGAAAGGACGGAAGCGAGATCACGAGCACGGCAGTAACGGCACATAGAACCAGGGCGACGCGACGCATGTTTCTCAGGTTCCCGAGCAGCCAGTCAATTCCTCCGCCGGCCATGATAACGGCCGCAGGCGCCAGGGTCATCCTGAAGCGCGTGCTTACGTAAAAGAGGATCAGCATTAGAAAAGTCCCGAAAAAAGTCGCGATCAGGATGGAGCCCGACGAGCCGCGTCGGATCATCACGAGAAGCCCGATTGCGGCCCAGGCCATGATGAAGCCGAAAGGCAGAAACGCGAGTTTGAGAATCGGCGTCAGCGCCATGTCTATGCTCATCAGGTAGTTGTTTCCAAGCTCGCGGTTGTTCGTGATGAGAAGGACCTTGTCCAGGCAAAGCTTGAGGTATCGCAGGGGGTGTTCTTTAATGAACCCGAGTGCCCAGCGAAACCAGAATGAGCTCACCTCCGACGGCTTGAGTGCTCGGCCTGTCTCCCTTTCCGCCAATTCTCCTTCTTCCGTTCGCTGGTCGATGGGCGAACCGGAAAACCCGGGCAGCACCACCATGGCTCCCCGTGCAGTTGGATTGTTTCCCTGGGCAAATGTCACTCCACCGCTCGAACTGATCAGAACGATGTCCTTGCTCACGATGTAGTTCCTCATGGTAACGGCCCCGACGATGAAACACGGAATTAGGACGACCGAAACCAAAGGCGGGATTGCCTCCCTGATTCTTCTTCGGTGCCGCATCGCCAGAAAGAGGGCCATGAACGGCACGACGAGGGCATAGTTTGGCCTGCAGATGATCGCAAGGCCGAGGCATGTCGCCCCCGCAACCCAAAGGAAGCCTCTTCCCTCCTGCTCGGCCTTGGTCAGAAAATACATGGAGAGCAATCCGAGGAACATCTCGGTTATCGTCGTGAGAACCTTGGTCTCAAAGGAAGTGAAAGGGGCATAGGTTAGACAGAGCAGAGCGGAGATCAGAGCGGAACGCTCTCCGTACACTCGCCTTCCAACGAGGTATATAAGCGCCACAATGCATACGCCCATTAGGAGCTGAATAACGTACACGCTCAGGAAGCTCTCGCCGAAAAGCTTGAAGATGATGCTCAGGAAATAGGGATAAAGGGGCGCCTGGTAGAAGACCTCATGTCCAAGCCATCCCTCCCGGTTGATCGATTTTGCCCATTCCACATAGACTCCCGAATCCAGTCGAGCCAGGTCGTAGTAAGGGCTGGTGGTTGCATAGGAGCACAGATACAGGACCTTGAATACCAGAGCGAGTCCGAGAAGCGTTGTAACCAGAAGAAGCCGACTGGACGGTTCTGCTGCACCGTTGATGTGTTCGACGCTACCGCTGTGTCCTGATATCATTCTCGCCCAACACCCTGAATATTTTCGATCCCGGTTCTTGAGCAAGCCCGGATCTTGTCGCCGAGTAATCCATCAATCAATGAGCTCTACCTGAACACCTGAAAAAACGAGTAGAGTTGCCGGAAGTACTGCGCGATCACGGAGAAGCTCAGTTTCGATTTTCCTTTCTTGCGGCCGTGGAAGACGATGGGTATCTCCGTTACGCGCAATGAGCCCCCTCGACTTGCGAGGAGCTCGAGAGCGATCTTAAACCCGGGGAGGTCGCTTGGGAGGCTTATCAGGAGCTCACGGCGCACGGAAAAGAACCCTGAGAGCGGATCGCGGATTCCCGTGAAGGGCCGGGCAAGAAGGGTTGCCAGCCGCGAGCAAATCCGCCTGGAAAGAGGCCATCCCGTAGTCTTTCCGCCGGGGGCATAGCGGCTGCCGATCGCCATGTCGTGAGCGCCGGCCGCGATCGGTTCAACCAGTGCCCGGATCGCGTCGGGCTCATGGCTGAGATCGGCGTCCATCACCACGAGGATATCTCCTCTGGCGGCCCTTGCCCCCGCCCGGATGGCGCTCGCAAGGCCCCTTTCGTCATTTCGGCTGAGGAGCCGCACGGGATGGGATCTCTCCCAGCATTGCACCCGTTCCGCCGTTCCATCGGTTGAACCGTCGTCCACAACCAGAACCTCGAAGCTTGAGGCCGAGCGTTTCCGGCTTCTCACAGTTCTCGAAAGCACGGCGTCGATGTTTTCCGCTTCGTTCAGCGTGGGAATAATCACCGATATGTTTGGCATGAAGGTTTTTCCAACACTTGAGGTTGGCTTTGAGCCCGTTTGAACGGCTCGGCATATGGATACCTCCGGCTTTGCCGGAGGCATCATGGCAAGCTCATTCCCGGGTTGAGAACGCTCACGGGTTGGCCACTTTCACCGTCACTTCGGAAGTAGCCCTCCCGAGGGGGCCTTCCGCCGTGATCGTGTAGGTGGTCGTTTGAGCGGGCGTGATGGCGATCGATCCATTGAGACCGACGGCGCCTATTCCCGGTTCGATGGTGCACCTGCCGGCGCTTCCGGCATCCCATGAGAGGGTCGAGGTGCCACCCGCCACGATCGATTTCGGGTTGGCGTTCATTTCGACTTCCTGGGACAGAACATAGGGGGACCATTCGGGAGTCCCGCTGCAACCGCTGGTTTGGAGCTCGCTCAAATTCGTTCCATCGAGGTTCATGGTATAGAGCAGCCCACCAGTAGCGTGGATGACTATGCTTTCCCCGTCAGGGGAAAAGGAAAAACCTACCAGGTCGGTCTCCCAGTCGGTGAGGGCGACCTGATCGCCGCCCTCCGCGTTCATGAGCCACATTTCATAATGTTCGCCCCCATCCCGCTTCGATGCAAAGAGGACCTTCCTTCCGTCCGGTGACCATGCGGGCCAGCGGCTGTCGAGGAATTCATCGGTAAGGTAGGTCACCCCTGTCCCCGCGGGGTCCATGGTCCAAATGTTGAAAATGGCGTTCGACCCCTGGAATCCCTTGAGGGCCTGGAAGACGATCCTGTCTCCCCTCGGGGACCACTTGGGCTGTTCCGCGGGGGGCTTATCCCTCCAGAAAGCGATACCGCCTGGGAAGCTCCATGCACCGGTATTCACGTCAAAGATGACGAGGGCATTGTAGAGGTCGTTTTCATCGGGGGGAGGCGACATCAGAAGGCGCTGGGCCACGATCTTTGTCCCGTCCGGGCTTAGCGACGGGGAGATGTAGTGAGTCTGGGAGCTCCGAAGCACTCGCTTGATGTTCGAGGGATAAGGCTGGTCGGATTCGAGATCGACCACGACGATTTCATAACGGTTTTCCGAAGTGATGCCGTTGAAGGCGAGCACCTTTCCGTTCGCGGACCAGGACGGACTCTCCCTCCAGGCGTAGCCGTCCGAATCATCGGTGACCCTGACATCATCCGTTCCATCAGGACCGATCGTGTAGATGTGACTCGGATTGACGCCACATCCCGGTTGGCCGCTGTAGGCGATCCTCGATCTCATGGGAATGACCTTCGCGGCCACGCCGTCATCTTCACCTCCGAGCCTTCCGCGGTAGATCGGAGTAAAGCTGATTTGTTTCGCATTCGATGGAATCGGGTTGGAGAAGGATATTTCAATGGGGACAAACCCGATGTTGATCGCGTCGGGATCGCCCGGCACAGTACGAACGCCTTCCAGAATACCTCGCACTGCCTCGGTTTGACCAGGGGGCAAATAGCTGTAGGCAAGATCGATGCGCCCCCCCCTCATAATTACAGATTGCGAGCCCAACTCCGAAGCGTTCTTGATTTCGAGCTCCAACCCGGAAGAATCCCCGTTTTCGTCTCTGCGCAGGCTTATCCTTCTAACGTCAAACCTTCCTCTGAAAAAATAGTCGAGCAGGGCTGCCGAGTAACCAACAGCCCGAGGAATGAGCACTGATGCGTTGTCCTTATAGACCTCCGAATCCAGTAGCCAAGTGTAGCCCCAGCAAGTTTGGGGAGGCAAACAGTCCCAGAGCCAGTAGCTTGCTGCTAGGAGTCGGTGTTTGCTAGCGGCTCCAGTATGTCGCAAGTAGATTTTGTTATCGACTCTCCCATCCTGCCGGTCGACCTGCTCGGGATTGCTCCAGTTAATGGCCCAGAAATCGGTGTCCAGAGACTTGTCCGGATGGGGACAGGCGAAACCTGAGAAGCCCGAGGGGCCTACTGTGTCTTCACTGAAGAAGTATGCATTTGTGTACTCGGCCAAGCCGACCGGCCCTTCGGACGGATTGTCGCCGGTATACCGGTCTTGATCCCACAGTGCCGAGATGGGAATAGGGGCCAGGGAATTGGAGGCAGCATAGAAAAAGATGGCCGGATCGACAGGTACAGGTGGTTGATAACTGAGAAGCCCCAGGGCAGCCTGTTCCTTTGCCCACTTCTCATACGGGTCGCCGAGGGGGTGTGTGTCGTTTCTTACGTGTGCGGGTACAGCGGCATCGGCCACCAGGTGCATCACCTGCCCCAGGGCTTGGAACGTCAGTTTCCAGTCTGATTCGGAGCCGGTTGTCAGTGCCTTGTAGTAATTGTTTCTTGCCGCGATCCAGGAAAAGGCGTTGTAGGAATAACCGCCTGGGTCGTCGGAGAGCTGTGCCCAAACAAGCGACGAGATGCCGGTTGGGAACAAAGGGATGTCCAGCCCGGCGCGATCCCATGGCTCCAACGGGTCATGGAAGTGGTTCAGCCAACGGGCTCCTCCATCCTCGCG
>CAZIEW010000020.1:0-63520 GCA_964538515.1 uncultured Syntrophobacteraceae bacterium | reverse complement strand
CTTCAATCACCCTTCCATGGTAGGGTCCGTACCTGTGAGTTATGGTACAGGGCCCGATTGCCGCCAGTACGACCACAATTAATAACCCTGTGCCTACCCATCGCAACGTTTTCTTCCGCCTGTGAAGGACGTCAACCGGCGCACTTGCCATCGGTTTCTCCTTTCCTCGGGTCTCTGCAGAAGACGGTGCTTGCCTGCACGAAGCTCACGGGCAAACTCCGTCCATGACGCCTCCTTAGAATTTGTCGATCTTCCAAATTCCTTTTTCATCCCGCCTGAAAAAGACCGAGTACGTGATGGTCACAGGTTGAGCATTGACCAAATGAACGCGCTCTATCCTGTACTCTGCTGCGCCGTCTCTGCATTGGACCATTTCAATATCCTGCATCTGGGAGACCAACTCCGGGAGTCTGCCGGAAAGCGCATTGAAAACCGTACGATATCGATCTCTTGATCGTTCGAGGAAGTAGGTGAGCCCTTCTTCAGTCGCTCCATCGGCAAGCTTTTGCTTGAAGGTATCCCATTTGGCCCTCAACAAGTCATCGAGCAGAGCCCGCTCCTGCACCACCATGGCTATGCTGTCCCGATGCACATTTCCTTGTGTATCAGCCGCTTCTACCGTGAACAGGTAAATACCTTCGGCGCCGATCCTCACGGTGTAGTCATCTCCATCCGCATTTCTGGTCACCTCCACGGGGCCGGGGCCCCCATAGCTCAGAGTCGGGGGGGAGAAGCGACCATCCTCGCTCACTCTCAGCATGGTTTCAAAAGGAGAAACGCCATAGGAGGATACAGCGGAGAGAGTGATCTGGTCCCCGGTCGTGTCCGCTTGAAGAGGGATCGTTGCAGTGACTGTATTGCCCTGGATGTCCGTGGCCGTTGCGGTGAACGTGTTCTCTCCGTCAACCAACGGCACGTGGTTTGCCACGAACTCATTGCCGTACACCTCGGCGATCACGCCGTTCACCGTGACGCCGGTCTCAGCGCCGGTAGCGTTTGTGACCATGCCCTGGACCATCACGGAGCGGCCGGATATCCACTCGTTTTCCAACGGGGCAGTGATCCTCAACAAGATGGGAGATACGGTGACGGTGACACTTGCCGTCGCTGCTCCACCGGGGCCGGTTGCGGTGATCGTATAAGTCGTGGTTTCGGAAGGAGACAGAGTCCACGATCCGTTCTCGCTGACGCCTCCAACGCCCGGGTCGATCGTGACCGACTCTGCATGGGTGGAGCTCCAGGTGAGCGTAACCGATTCACCAGCCTGAATGCTCGCGGGGTCCACGGATATCGACACAGTCGGCGCCGGATGGGTCACGGTAACCAAGGCAGATGCCGTGGCCATTCCTCCGGGGCCGGTTGCGGTGATCGTGTAAGTCGTGGTTTCGGAAGGAAACAGAGTCCATGATCCGTTCTCGCCGACGTCTCCAAGTCCCGGATCGATCGTGACCGACGCCGCATGGGTCGAGCTCCAGGTGAGCGTAGCCGATTCACCAGCCTGAATGCTTGCGGGGTCCACGGATATCGACACAGTCGGCGCCGGATGGGTCACGGTGACCACGGCAGATGCCGTGGCCGTTCCTCCGGGGCCGGTTGCGGTGATCGTGTAAGTCGTGGTTTCGGAAGGAAACAGAGTCCACGATCCGTTCTCGCCGACACTGCCGATCCCCTGGTCGATGGTGACATTTTCCGCATGGGTGGAGCTCCAGGTGAGCGTCGTCGATTGCCCGACCTGAATGCTTGTGGGACTTGCCGATATGGAAACCGTAGGGGGCGATTCCGTCACGCTAACCGCAACACTCGCCGTGGCCGTTCCCCCCGGACCCGTTGCCACGATGGTGTAGGTGGTGTCCTGAGTGGGCGCTACGGTCGTCGACCCGTTTGCGGCCACATTGCCGATTCCCTGGTCGATGGTGACGCTTTCCGCGTGGGTTGTACTCCAGGTGAGCGTCGTCGATTGCCCGGCCTGAATGATCACGGGGTTCGCCGATATGGAAACCGTCGGCGCGGGGTCGATCGCTCTTACCGGTACCGTCACCCTTGCCGTGGCGACTCCCCTGGGGCTCGATGCCGTGATGGTATAGGTGGTGGTTTGGGCGGGAGTTACCGTGATCGACCCGCTTGAAGGCACGCTGCCGATTCCCTGGTCGATGGCAACCGTCTCCGCATCGGTTGAGGTCCATGTGAGCGTTGTTGATTGGCCGGGCTGGATTACGGGTGGATCCGCCGCTATGGAGACAAGGTCGGTTACGGTCACCGTCGCACTGGTCCAGGCGTATCCCCCGGGGCCTTCGACAATGAGCTGGTATTCAGTCGTGGAAGACGGCCGAACGAAAGCGACATGTCCATTGCAGGGCACAGAATTCACCCAGCTTGGTTCTATCTCACAGTGGTCCGCATCGGTGGTATACCATGAGAGCCTGGCCCAGCTGCCGGGCGTGATCGTCGGGGTCTCCGCAACCAAGGTCGCGGTAGGCGGCGGAACCGGCTGCGCCAGGACGACGACCTGCACGGAGGCGCCGACTGTTCCCAAACGGCTCGTTGCCGTCAGGGTGTAGGTGCTTGTCCCGGCAGGGATGACCTCCATTGATCCGACGCAGGGAACCGTGCCGATGCCTGGATCGAGGGTGCATGTATCCGCGTATGTGACATTCCAATGGAGCATGACCGAGCGACCGGGATTGATGGTTTCCCGGCCGGCGCTTATGCGCGCTGTCGGTTCGATAATAAGCGCCGTGATGGTGACGGTCGCGGGAGCGCTCTCCTCCCTGCCGTCGTTCACGATCAGTCGCACGACATACTCACCGGCAAGGTCGGCAACGAATGTGGGGTTCACGGTCCCGGGACCCGACAGCGATGCAGCGCTTCCCTGCGGGACCGAAACAAACGACCACTGATAGCTCAACGGGTCCCAATCCGGATCGCTTGACCCATTCCCGTAGAGCTGCACCGTCTCAAAGACGCACACCGTCCGATCGAAGCCTGGATCCGCAGTCGGCGGTTGGTTCGGCCGCGGTTCCACCTCAACCGTGAGCTCTTGGAATGCGATCCCCCCTCTTCCGTCACTCACCTCCACCCTCACCGAATACGAACCGGGGCTCTCCTGGAGCCAGCTGATCGTTCCGCTGTAGGGGTCGATCGTCATCCCGTCCGGCGCCAGGGAAAGAGAATAACTCAGGGTGTCCCTGTTCGGATCGGTCGCCTCCACGACATACCGGTAGAAGTAGGTTTCCGTGCCCCGGGTTACTGGCTCCGAGAAGATCACCGGATTGTAGTTGCCAACAGTCCTTCCCGCCGGAGCGTGGCCGCTCACCACCTCCGAGGTGACGGTGCTCTCCGGAAAGACGGCCGAGATTCTGTAGAGATACGTGACTTCGTTGGTCACGGTTAGATCCAGGTATGTGGAGTAGGTCGAAGTGGTCTCGGCGATCTTCTGGAAGGAAGAAGGGGCAAACTCAGAGGACCTGAAGACATCATATCGGATGATGCCCGGGAGATGGTTCCACACAAGCTGGATCTTACCCGGCTTGGCTCTCGCCGAGAGGTCGAAGGAGGGCTCCTCCCCGCCGTAGCCGTCTCCCTGCGCCCTTGCGTCTTCAGGTCCCATCCATCCTGTCAAAGTCGCCAGGATTTCGGGAAACCTGCCGCAGTCATTCCGAGAAGCGCCCTTCAAATCCGTGAGGGGGAAATCCTGCGTGAACATCAAAAAAAGCAGAAGCGTGATTATCGTCCGGCAGGAGAAGGTAGACTGAAAATGACGCATACCCCGGGGCGGATAACGTCTCATGATTTGCTCCTCATTACTGATGCGGAAACCTGGCCCTTGGTCATAAGGAACGCTTTCAAATGTCAAACCCACACAGGAAGTCCCTGGATCTCACCCCGGAGCATCCAGAGATCAGGGAGGCGATGGTGTGTGCTGATAACCCTCCGTGCTCTCGGGGCTCTCTGCGGCGAGTCCCATCTTTTCATGCGTCTTCGGTTGTTGCGAAGGAGAATGAAGGGCTATTTTCACCTCCATGCAAGAAGACCCACGATACCGCTCCCCAGAAGCATCATCGTTCCCGGTTCAGAGACCGGAGCGGGACTGCCTTCTTCAATATTGAGGGAGCTGTGCAAGAAGAGCTCTTCCCCGCTTTCTCCATCGTAATGCGAGGTGAAAAAAGAACCCGAAGGAGGAGCGTTTTCGCCCAGAATGAAGAGGATTCTTGCCGTATCGCCGGGATCCAGAAAGTACTGCCAGCCCATGGCGATGGAGACGTCGTCAGGCATGCCGATGCCCAATGCATTGGCATTATCCAGCCTACCTTGCACGAAGTTGACGAAGCCGTCGCCTGGATTCGGGTCGCGATACCCGGGCTCATCGATTTCCCATGACTGACCGGGAGCCGGTGAGTTAACCGCCGTCCCGTACTCATTGTAAAAAGTGTTCCGTGACTGGCTGATTTCATGGTCGAAGAATGCATACACGGAGTAGCTTCCGGCTGCGGGCGCAGTGAAGGAATAGGTGATGGTGCCGACTCCCGATGGTGAATCAAAGTCGCTGAGGTCGAAACCGGAAAGGCTCGGCAACGTGCCGTCGACCGGCATGCCGTGCACCGTCCCGTTCACATTGAACGCCCAGTCATAGAGCGCCGGATCGACGAGTGCAGCGGAAGCCGCCGAAACTCCCAATCCCAAAAAGAACAACACATCCTACATTCCGCAGGTCCGGTGTTGGGCCTGAGGTGATGAATGCGCTCCGGACATGAGCACGACCATCCTGTATGACTACGCTTGGAAATCTGAACTGGACCCAAGAAGCGCAGGAGACAGCACATGATCGATCCACAAGAGATCGAATTTTGTGACGTCTATCATCTTCCGATCATCAGAGCCTATACGGATCGGATTGACCTGGTGAGCACGATCAATCGTTTGGTCCCTACCAAAATGGAGATCGACCCCGGAACCTTGGTGCTGGTCATGATCCTCGACGCCGTCTCGGGCCGTCACACGCTCTACCGCATAGACAGCTTTTATAGGAACAAGGATCTCGAGCTGCTGCTTGGCCAATCCATGGACGTCGAAAAGCTCACGGACGACAACTTCGGACGCATGTTGGATCATCTGTATGATGCCAACACGTCCCAGCTCTATACATCCATCGTGATCAACGCCTTGCGTACCTTTCAGGTGCCCACTCACCACATTCATTATGACACGACCAGCGTGAATGACTTCGGACAGTACAACTCCGACGGTCAGGACAATCCCCGTACCGTCAAGATCACCAAGGGTTACAGCAAGAACCACCGACCGGATCTCAACCAGTTTGTATACCGGTTTGTGATGTCGCTCCTTTGTACGGGCGGAAATGTTCCGATCTTGTCCAGACTCGAAGAGGGCAACGCTTCAGACAAAAAGCTCAACAACACCCTGCTCACCAACATCTCCAAGAAGCTCGCCGGCGTCGGCATCGACCCCGCCGGTTCCATCTACATTGCGGATAGCGCTTTGGTAACGGAAGACAACTTGCGCCTCATGGGGGATGAAACTCTTTTCATCACTCGTCTGCCGGCCACCTTCGGGGAGCAGCAACGCCTGGTCGAGGAAGCCGTACAAAGCGAGTCTTGGCAAGACTACGGCATCCTTGCCGCAACCGTGCCGACCAAAAATCGTCCCGGCGTCCACTACCGCGGCCATGAGACCACCGTGTCCCTCTACGAGAAAACCCTGCGGGCCGTCGTCGTTCACTCCAGTGCTCATGACCGGCCCAGACAGAAGCGACTGGATCGAGAAGTCGAACAGGAGCGGGCCACGTGGAGCAAGAAGCTTGCTCAGGTCGATAAGACCCTTTACTTCCGCGAAGCGGACGCTCAGGCAGCCATGGCCAGACTTCAAAAGGAAACCCTTCGTTTCCACGACATCGAGTTTCTCACAGAGGAGAGACCACTCTATGCTTGTGGAAGGCCAAGAGCCGATGGCAGCCGAGCGTTGAAGGAGACGTGCCATGCAATCACAGGGACCCTTGTGCAAGAACCCGAGGCCATTGACGTCTTGCGTGAACAGGCCGGCTGCTTTGTCCTCATCACCAACGTTCCGCCCGAAGGGCTCCCGAGCAGCAACATCCCTTGCGACGGCCAAACCGTCCTCCAGGCTTACAAGGACCAGAACGGCATCGAGTTCCAGATGCGCAGCCATCTCGAAAAAGAAGAAACGACTATTCCCGGTTGGGACAACAAGCGCACCGAAAGGCCGACTACCTTCATGATGACAACGAAATTCGACAACATCCGAATCATAAGGATCCGCCGGCAAAGAGCCCTGAACGGTCACCTTTCAGACGTTCAGGAAAGATTCCTTGTGGCACTGGGCTTTACCGTGACCATCTTCACCGAGCCAACTGCGTGCTACACGTCGTCAGGACGACGATCAATCACACTTGATAATGCCCGGGCCGTCTTCAGAAAAAATGCCCCTATCTGTCAACCGAGACCTGCGGAATGTAAGGTGAGACGTCAGGTAAGGCTTGATGGGCTGCGCTCGATGCGAATCACAGGCGGGCCGAAGGTCGAGGGACGCTGCAAGACGTCGGCTTCGGAGGAGATCGGGTCGAAGTCCTCGACGGGTCGTTGAAGCGTTGGGAAGCGAGAAAACAGGAGGAGGGCCGCTAGCATGAAAAAGGCGCCCGTTAGGGCGCCTTCAGAGATCAGGCTTGCTGCATCCTTTCGGACGCGCGCTTGTGGGGCCTCCTTCTGCGGGCCGGCCGGGATGGGCGTGGGGCAAGGAAGTCTACACGGATGTACTCCCGCTTGTTGACGAAGGAGACGAACACGCGATCCATGTTCAGCTCCTTCTGTACTACGGCTCGAATGAGCGCCAGGTCCGAATACTTGCTGATTCCGTGCTGCCGGTAGTCTTCGGTCTTGATGTAAAGCGACATCAGTACGCTCTCCGTTCGCAAAAGAAGGGTTTCTGGGGCCTTGCCGACCCGCCGCCGAGGGCGTAAGCTTCGCCGGAGGGCCATTCGTCCGTCGGACTATTGTGCGTTGCGCATGAGGAGTGTGGCCTAACGCCAGGATCATGAGTTTTTCTCGTCCGTTCGGCGGCGGATCTTTAACACTTCCAACCGCCTTTCGCCTATATTAGCATGAACCCTTTGATTGTCAAAACGATTCACGATAGGTCACTGCATGGCAGAAATGATTCACGGTCTTGTTGAGCGCATCACGTATTCAAACGAAGAAAACGGCTATCATGTCATCCAGGTCAAGGTGCGCGGTCGAAAAGACCTCGTCACCGCCGTTGGCAGCTTCGGAGCGGTGACTCCCGGCGAATCCCTCCGCATGGAAGGTGTTTTTGAAACGCACGCCCGCTATGGGCAGCAGTTCAAGGTCGATCGGTACGAGACCTCCGCTCCTGCGACTGTCGAAGGCATTCAAAAGTACCTGGGGTCCGGACTGATCAAGGGCATCGGCCCGGTGATGGCCAAGCGGATCGTGGAGCGTTTCGGCGAAGAAACCCTGGACGTGATTGAAAACGAGTGCGGGCGGCTTCAGGAGGTCGAAGGCATCGGCCCCGTGCGGCTTGCGCAGATCCGCAAGGCCTGGCAGGACCAGAAGGAAATTCGGGATCTCATGGTCTTTCTCCAGGGTCACGGTGTCAGCTCGACCTATGCCACCAAAATCTTCAAGCGATACGGAGTCGGCTCCAAGGCGGTTGTCGAGGAAAATCCGTACCGCCTTGCCATGGACATAGCGGGGATCGGGTTTCTGACCGCGGACCGGATTGCGCGGAAGCTGGGCTTCACCCCTGATTCGCCGCTCCGTGCCGAAGCGGGCCTCCTCTTTGCCATCCACGAGAGCATCTCGGACGGCCACGTCTGCCTCCCCCGTGGACTGCTCATGGAGCAAGCGGCCCAGCTCCTTTCGATTCCAGACCCCACCCTTGTCGCCGCCCTGGAATCGCTCCTCGCCCAGGATCTCGTTGTCCAGGAGACGGTCCCCGCGGATGCTGGAGATGCCGGGGAACATCCGGTCTACGTCTACCTCAAGGGGTACTTTCTCGCTGAGAAGCAGGCCGCGAGAAGGCTGCTGACGCTTCAAGCACATCGGCCCTTGCAGCGCAGGATTGATACCGACCAGTCCATCGCCTGGCTGAAGACGAAGATGCCTTTCAAACTGGCTCCCCTCCAGGAAGAGGCTGTGCGGCAGTCTCTGAAGGAGAAGGTCATCGTCATCACGGGGGGCCCTGGAACCGGAAAGACGACCCTGATTCGAGCCATCCTTGCGGTCTATCGACAGCTTGGGGCTCAAGTGTGTTTGGCGGCGCCTACGGGCAGGGCCGCCAAACGACTGAGCGAAGCCACCCATTACTCGGCGAGCACATTGCATCGTCTGCTCGAGCTCAGCCCGCAGCAGGGACGATTCATGCGCGACGAATACAGGCCTTTGAGCGCCGATTTGATCATCGTCGACGAGTGCTCCATGCTCGATGTGCTCCTCACGCATCACCTGCTCAAGGCGGTCCCCGGGCACGCGACGCTGGTGCTGGTCGGGGATGCGGACCAGTTGCCGTCCGTTGGCCCGGGAAACGTTCTCAAGGACGTCATTGGCTCAGGGCGGTTTCCCGTGGTGCGGCTGGAGGAAATCTTCAGGCAGGCGCGGCAGAGTCAGATCGTCATCAATGCGCATTTGATCCAACAGGGCAAGTTCCCCCTCTTGAAGCCACGCGATGAGCTCTCCGGTGACGCTCTCCAGGATTTCTACTTTATCGAGAAGGAAGATCCCGAGGAAGTCGTCCGCCTGATCCTCCGCCTGTGTACGGATCGCATCCCGGCGCGTTTCGGGCTGGATCCGGTCGAGGAGCTGCAGATCTTGAGTCCCATGCACCGGGGATTGGTCGGATCCCAGCACCTCAATGCCGCGCTTCAGGAGGTGCTCAATCCCGGTGGAAAGCCCGTGGAAAGGGGAGGACGGTTGTTCCGCGTGGGGGATAAAGTGATGCAGGTTCGCAACAACTATGACAAGGATGTCTTCAACGGCGACTGGGGAAGGGTTCGGGACCTCGACATGGAGGCCCAGGAGCTGACCGTGGAATTCGACGGGCGAGCGGTCACCTACGACTTTTCGGAGCTGGACGAGCTGCAGCTCGCCTATGCCGTGAGCGTGCACAAAGCTCAGGGAAGCGAGTACCCGGCTGTCATCTTGCCGCTGCTCACGCAGCACTATGTGATGCTGCAACGGAACCTGCTTTACACGGCCGTCACCCGGGCAAGGAAGCTTGCCGTCATCGTTGGCACGAAGAAGGCGCTGGCCATTGCCATCCGAAACGATCGCATGCTGCATCGCCACACGCTCCTTCGAGAACGGCTGGTTGGAGTCATTGGATAAGGTCAGACCATTTCATGGGCGGAGAGAGGGCCATGGATTTTTTGAAGCACGATTGATTCTTCTTCCCAATGGAGTAGTATTGGGTCGTGACCAAGCCAGTGCAACTCCGACGGGATCCGAGGATTCACCCATGTCCCACGTTCTGACTGACGGCTGTAAACGTCGTATCGACTACCTTCGCCTGTCCATCACTGACCGATGCAACTTGCGTTGTACCTATTGCATGCCCTCGGAAGGCCTCCCGAAGCTGTATCACGAGGATCTTCTGCGCTACGAGGAGCTTGTTCGCCTGGCACGCATTGTCGTCGAAATGGGGATCACCAAGATCCGTGTTACGGGAGGGGAGCCCCTGGTCCGAAAGGACGTCGTCTACCTATGCCAATCCATTGCGCAAATCCCCGGGCTGGACAGCCTGAGTCTCACCACGAACGGTGTTCTCCTCGCAGATCACGCGGAGGCGCTGGCCCAAGCCGGCATCCAACGGGTGAACATCAGCCTGGATACGCTCAAGCGGGAACGGTTTCTGGCGATCACGCGTCGGGACGCGCTCGATGATGTTTGGCGTGGGATCGAGGCGGCGGAGCGGGTGGGATTGCGGCCGGTGAAGTTGAACGTTGTGATCATGCATGGCATCAACGACGACGAAATCGAGGACCTTGCAGGACTGACCCTGCGCTATCCCTACCATGTCCGGTTCATCGAGTTCATGCCTTTTCAATCCGATGAATTCGAGCGCCGGTACCTTTCGTGCGAGGAGATCCTCGCCCGCCTCCGGGCCATGGGGACCATAGAAGAGGCGACCAGTCGCAACAGCAACGGTCCCGCCCGTTACTTTCGTTTCCAGGACGGCGTGGGGAAGATCGGTCTCATCAGCCCGATCAGCCATCATTTTTGTCCGGCCTGCAACCGGCTGCGACTGACTTCGGATGGAAAGCTTCGCACCTGCCTCTTCGCGGGTGTCGAAACGGACCTCAGAACAATGATGCGGAATGGGGCCACCGACGACGCCATCGTGCGGTGCATCCTGGATGCAGTGGCGGTCAAACCCAAGCGGCATGAGCTCGACAGCGAAGTCTTTCGCAAATGCATCGGGCGTCCCATGGTCTCCATCGGGGGCTGATTTCAAGGAAGCTCGGGAATACCTATCTCTGCGCGCGCGGCATGCGGGTGCCGAAGCCAGGTCGTTGATCCTTATGCAGCTCATCCTCAACGCGGACGATTTCGGAGCAACGGAGGCCGTTAACCGAGCCGTCGTCGATGCCTTCACGCGGGGCGTCCTGACGAGCTGCAGCATCATGGCGTCGGGAGAAGCCTTCGACGATGCGGTGCACAAGGTCGCGCAATGCTCCGGCCTCGGGATTGGTCTCCATCTGGTAGCAGTTCATGGCCGATCGGTCCTCCCTCACCGGGATATTCCGACCCTGGTCGATTCGACCGGCCGGTTTCCCGATGATCCCACCTGGGCAGGTCTGCGCTACTTCTTTTCGCGTAAGGCACGCCGGGAGCTGCGTCGCGAGCTCGCGGCTCAGTTCGAAAAGGCCCTCGCCGCGGGCATCCCTCTCACGCACATCGACTCCCACCTGCACCTGCATGTGCATCCGGTGATCTTTGATCTTGCCGTTCAATTGGGAGCCCAATACGGCGTCTTGCGGATGCGTGCTCCAGAGGACGACTTCCAGCTGGCAACGCAGTTCGACAGCAGCCTGCCCCGCGGAAGGGCTGCGGAGGCCAGGATCTTCCGGATTCTGACGCGTCGGATGAAGAAACGATTGCGCGCGGAAGGGTTCCTATTCACCGAACGCGTATACGGGCATTTCCTGACAGGGAGGATGTCTGAGGGGTACCTGCTCTATGTGTTGGACCGTCTGAGCGTGTCAACGGGCGAGGTCTACTTCCATCCTGCTGTGTTCGATCACGTTGCCACCCTCGACGGTGTCGACCGGCAACAACAGCGCGAGTACGAGGCTCTCGTGAGCTCACGGGTCATCGAGCGAATGGAGGAGCTGGGCATTTCGCGCATTCGTTACTCGGAGCTGTGCCGTTAGGCGAGGGCTTCGCCATGTCTTCCGAACGCTATTGATGCAGTGAGTGAATCAATTGTTCTAGTTCATGGGCATTGACGGCATTCGGGCGAAGGGTTAAATAATTCTGTAAATACCGGGAGGCTTCTTTCTTCTGCCCTATGGCCAGGTGGGCCATTCCCAAATTATAGTAGGCGGGTGAAAACCATGGCTCCAGCTCGATTGCTCTCAGGTACTTTGCTATTGCCTTATCATAATATTTCTCATCGAAATCGCGATTCGCATTTTTGTAAAGAGATTTGACTTCATCCCTTTTTATAGATTGTTTAGCATAAGTTGGTTTGTCAATATGTGTTCCATGTGTATATAAATACGCTTGTCTGATAGAATAATCCATCGCTGACGACAGATCTGCCACAAATAATAACAGTAACAGGATAATCCCTGATACTGCTAGGATAGATGGCCTGCGTGGAGTATAGGTCGCCAGCATTTTTCCCTCCATCAGTGGTGTATGTCGATCTCTGAAATGGGGAGCGGTCTTTCTGAACAAGGGGGCGGTGGTTTTGCCCACATTGATTGAATTCGTGTCATATGATTCAGAACATGAGCGTTTTCCGTGGGCGAGACAAGGTTCCTGCTTTCGCTGGGTGCTTTTTCAGGATCGACTTGTCAGGACGACTCCAGTGATGACCATAGAAGCCCCGAGGGCAAGGGAAACGTCGATGGGCTCGTCGAGGAGGACGTAGGCGAGCAGGATGGACGTCAGGGGAACGAAATTGATGAAGACGCCGGCGCGAGACGGTCCAATGGCTCTGACTCCTTCATAGTACCAGATGAAGCCGATCGCTGATCCAAACACTCCCAGGTAGATGATCGCGGTCCAGCTGGCCATCGAATAGGGCGGGGTGGGGGTGAGCAGACCTTCCGAAAGGGCAGGAACGAGCAGAAAGGCCGTTCCGAAGAGGCAGGCGTACGTCACGGCCAAGAGGGGGCTGAGCGCCCGCATTACGGTCTTGCCAACCAGCGAGTAGGCCGCCCAGCTGACGACGCAGCCGATGATGAAAAGCTCTCCTTGCCCGAAGCCTGCCAGGAGGAGGGTTGTATCTCCTTTCGATACGACTAAAGCCGCGCCGCAAACCGATGCAAGAATGCCCACCCCGTTGATTGGGCGGAGGCGTTCTCCGAAGATGATCATTGAAGCGAGCGCAATGAAGGCGGGGTTGGTTGCGATGATCAGGGACGCCCGGTTGGCTGGAATCGTCTTCAGACCGGAAAAGAAGCAATAGTTGTAGGCGAGCGCCCCGGTTAGACCGAGGATCGCGGTGGCAATGATCTGCTTGCCTCTTGGAAGCGGGAGTGTCCCATGACTCCAGTAGACAAACGCCGCAAGGACGAGGGATGCAGCCAGAAAGCGAAGAAATGCGGCACTGAAGGGCGGGACTTCGCGCGCAATCATTCTCCCGGCGACAAAGGTGCCGCCCCAAAACGCAGCCGTCATGAAGAGTCTAAGGTACAATAGGGCTCGGTCGGATCGGCATAGGACCGGATGAGTATCCATGGTAATCTGAAGCTCCTTCCGAAGGGGTGTGGGGGTACCGGTTATGATGCGGAGGCGAGGGCATCGGTCTATAAAAGGAGTCTCTGAAAATGGCTCAGTCGGAGTTTGGGCAGGTCGTCGAAGCCGTTGATCTTGCACGTTACATGGGCAAGTGGTACGAAATCGCTGCGTTTCCAACCTGGTTTGAACGGGGTTGCTGCTGCTCGACCGCGGAGTATACGCTTCAGGGCAATGTCGTGACGGTTCGGAACAGTTGTCGAAAAGGGCATCGGGATGGCAAGCTCAAGACCGCAACGGCCAAAGCTTGGCCGGTCCACGGGGCCAACAATGCGAAGCTCAAAGTCCAATTCTTCTGGCCATTTCGAGCGGACTACTGGATCATCGCTCTTGACCCCGACTACCAATATGCCATGGTCGGGCATCCAAAGCGGAAGTATCTCTGGATCCTCTCCCGCAGGCCGGTGATGGAGGAACAGCTTTATAGCGAGCTGATCAGCACGGCGGCAAGCAAAGGCTACGATGTGCGCAGACTCCGACTTACCGAGCAGGGTTGCCGGGGACGATGATCGACGGGGATGAGGCCGTCAGCTCACCACCCACGCGATCTGGAAGGCCCGGATCGAGTAATGGCATCCGACGAGGGCAATGACAACCATGGCCCAGTAAAACCACCATTTGAAGGACGGTTTTTGAATCACCAGGGCAACCGCACCCAAGACCAGGCTCAGCTGGAGAAAAAGAAGGGCCAGGTCAAACAAGTCCCCGGCTTGCCCCAGGATCTCCACCTTCTTGTCCCATTCCTTGGCCCCCACGACCTTCCCGAAGGCGCCGTCGATCTCCTGGACCCAGTTCTCCCGGCCGACCCCCGCCGAGCCGAGCAGCAGCTCCTTCTTTTCCTTGCTGTAGCGCTGGATTTGCTCTTCAAGGTCTTTCACATGGGTCTGCAGCGCGGATACATTCTCGGCGCGGATCGACCCGGACTCGATCAACGTGTTGAGAAGGTCGCGCTGACCTTCGACGAGGCTCTGCTTGACGCTTTTCGACTGGTACCAGGCGTACACGTTCGCCTTGGCGTTGTTGCCGATGATCTCGTCATCGCCATACTTGTTCGCCCCCAGATCCGTGACGGCGAGGATGGCGGCCAGGAAGGCGATGGTCAGACCACAGATCAGCTCGAACCGTCCACCGGAGCGGTGCTCGGGGATTTGCTCGAGGTTGACTTCACTCATGGGGCTACTCCGGGGGATGTCATTCGGGAGAAGGGGGGTGATCGAAGCATTCGAGAAGCTGCAGGGGCGTTTCGATGAGTTTTCGGGCTCCATGGGCCAGGAGCTCTTCCCGGTCTCTGAATCCCCACAGCACTCCAATCGCGGCCATGCCGGCGCCGTTGGCCGTCTTCATGTCCGTGTCGGTGTCACCGAGGTAAAGGAATTCCTTGGGGGGAATCCCGAGGCGAGTAGCAATGCTGAGGGCACCCATTGGATCGGGCTTTCGAGGCGTTTCCGGGGTTTCCCCCTGCACGACATCGAACCGCCACGCAGACAGCAGCGCCGCCACAACAGCCCGGGTCGCTTCATGGGGCTTGTTGGAGAGGATGGCCATGGGGATGTGCTTCGAGGCGAGAGCGTCAAGCAGCTCGGGGATTCCGGGGTAGGGGCGGGTATGCTCCAGCTGTCGGCGCGCGTACTCCGCCCGCATTTCCGTCACGACGGCCGCAACGATTTCCTCCCCGCGCAGGAAATCGGGCAGCGCCCTCGTAACCAGCATGCGGACCCCGTCTCCGACCATTCGCTTGTAGGCCGTCAACTCGTGGGTTGCAAGCCCGCGCCGGCTTAGGACAGCGTTCATGGAGTTGGCAAGGTCTTGGAGGGTATCCAGAAGGGTCCCGTCCAGATCGAACACAACCGCCCGATAGCGCATCGAGAGCCCTCTCGGATCATTCTGCTTCGTCCGCGGAATCGATTTTCTCCGCGGGCATTGGGGGGGCAGTGCTTGTCGGCGTCTCGGCCATGGAATGCGTCAACTGTTTGATGGCCTTCTTCAGCGCGGACTTGGTGGCGTCCGGCATCGCCGCAAAATCGACATCCACCAGGAAGGTTCTTTTGCCTTCCTCAAGGTTGTACCAGAGAAACACGACGGGGGCTTCAACGGCGCCGTCGTCGAGCGAAAAGGCAAGGGAAAACTTGGCCTGAGGATCCCCGACGAACAGGTGGTAGGGCCCCACCTGCAGCTTCTCGACGCGCAGGCGCGCTCCCTTGCTCGATATTTCGAGGACCTCCACGGGCACGTTCTGCTCGTATTCGGGAAACGAGCAATGCATCGTGGCGTGCCAGTGGATCCTGTGTCTTGGTGCGGGCTTCTTCCTGTTGAACGGCCACCACATATCTCGTCCTTGCAAAGATGATTCGTCTGTTGCGACCGACCGGTTTCGGCCTGAGGAAGAAGGCTCGTGGGCGTCGGCCACAGAGACGACATTAGCACGCCTTTCAAGGATCTACAAGAATCGCAATGCGGGATCGTCGGGCAGCCCCCCGAAAAAATCACAGGACAGACGTCACGGTGACTGGGCTGGGCAGCTCCCTCGCAAGCTCATCGACGGTTGACCTGGCTCCGAGGACCTTGACGATCCCATGCTTCTTCAGGTCGCCGAATACATCAGCCGCGCGGCGGAAGTCGGCGGCAGTCGTTGCGAGTATCTGATCGCGCATGGTTTGGCGGCTCTCTTCATCGTCTCGGAGCAAGTAACGCAGCATGGAGCGGTAGCCGCGCGCGTCGGGAAGCAGATAGGCGTCGAGCGTGCCGATGGTCCCGATGATCCCCTTGACGATCTCATCGGGGCTGAAGTCCGTAGACCTCAAGAATTCAGCTGCATGGTCAAAGGTATCCAGTGTCTTCATGCAGTTGGGGTCGCGATAGGACACGAAGGTCAGGCTTCCGGTGTGCCGGTCGAATTGGGAAAAGGCTCCGTAAGCGCCCCCCTGAACACGGACCCGCTCCCACAGCCAGGTACTGCGCAGATACCCGGCGGCGACCAGCAGGGCGCCATGGAATTCATGGCCAAGCTCGTAGGCGTTGATGCCCTTGCCAACATAGTTGACCTGGCTCGGGATCACGAGCCCTTCGAAGGTGGGCGCCCTATCGGGAGCCCATTGAACTTTGGGAAGGTCGGCGGAGCGGGGATGGGCGAGCATCCTTTTGAAGTCGGACACCGCCGAATGGAGCTCGGACCAGTCGCCGCCGCTGCAGGTCACATTGAAGAGCCATCGGCGTCGATCGAGCAACAAACGCTGAAGCTCATTCAGGGATACAAGGACGCCGGTCCAATCCTCTTCGACGCGCCGGACCAGGTCGCGCACGAAAAAGAGGTAGCTCAAGCCGCTGGTCTGCTCCGTGACCCAATCGGATTCCGTGTGCTGTGCTCGGATGCGTTGGCTGACAATCTGATGGCCGTTGGGGATCAGCCGCTGCTCATGGCGGGCCTTTTCCTCCAGGATCATCTGGCGGAATCGGTCCCGGTTGTCCCACTGCGTCGAGGACACAATGTCTCGGAGAATGTCGAACAGGTCCTCTGCTTGACTCTTCGTCGCCTTGGACCGCAGGATGAGCCAGGCGATCCCTTCGCGGGAATCGAGGGTGGTGCCGGTGAAGATCTCGGGCCAGATGCCTCCCGTTTTTCGGCTGATGCGCTGGGAAAGCGCGACGTAATCGTCCCGCTCGGTGCCCATCTCGGTGATTCCCCTTGAAAAAAGGGGAACGTAAGGCAGCAGGGTCTGCGGGATGGTGTGGAGGTCCACGGCGAGGTCGAGGTAAAGGATGCCGTTGGTGAACAGATCATGGGTGAGCAGCGGCCCAGTGTCTTCCGTTTGAACGGAAAGGGGGATGGTCTTGTTCTTCCTCTCGAGGTCTTCGATCCGGAGGGTCGGAATCGTCGCCAGGGCTTCAGGCGGATCGGGCGCTTCCTGCATGCGCCTAAGGCTCAGGGTGCTCGCCACGAGCTCCTCGATCTGTGTGGACGAGAGATTCTGTCGGATCTCGTCAAGCTCTCCCCGCTCGGCGGCTTCTTCCTTCGGGCGGAGAGCCGGATCCGGAAGCAGAAGGACGGTCGTCCGGTGACGGTTATCGATAAAATGGCTGCGGATAAGGCTGGAAAAGAAAGCCGGATCTGCCCCGATCCTGGATTTGATCTCGGCGAGCGGGCTTTCGAACCGGAGCAAGGCGAGGGGGTCATGCCCATAGAGCCAGGTCGTCAGCGAGCGCAGCATCAGGGCCAACCCACGGGGAAAGGAGCCCGTGTTGTTTTCGCGAAGTCGAAACTCGGTCGTGTTAAGGGCCGCTTCGATGGTGGCCGGGTCAATGCCGTTGGCCGCCAGATCGGCCAGCGTTTTCAGGATGAGGGATTCGACCTCGTCTCCATTGTCGTGTCGAAGTCCCTTGAGACCCGTGGAAAAGTACATTTGACGGAGCTCGTTTTCCAGCCCCACGCCGGCAATATCCTCGCCCAGTCCCGAGTCGATCAGGGCTTTCCGGAGGGGGGAGCCGGGCATTCCCAGAAGGGCGTAGCTCAAGATCACCAAGCTCAGGTTCGTGACCGGGTCGGCGGTTTCCGGGAGAAGCCAGCTCACCGTCACCATGGGCTTAGCCGGCCCGTCTCCGCCCCCTTCCCCCGACGCATAGTGCCGGGTGATGCGCTGCGGACCGCTGAAAGGGCTCTGAAGAGGAACCGATGAATCCACGTCTTTGGGCTCGAACTCGCGAAGGTAGGCGTCGAGAAGCGCCAGGCGGTGCTCGGGATCGTCGTCTCCGTAAAAAAAGACCCGGGCGTTGGATGGGTGGTAGTAGTCCTCGTGAAAGGACTTGAATTGCTCATAGGTAAGGCTCGGGATGACCTTGGGGTTTCCTCCCGAATCCAGCCCATAGGTCGTGTCCGGGAAAAGCGACTGCTGGGTGTATTCAGCCAGGAGCGTGTCCGGTGAGGAGTAGGCCCCCTTCATCTCGTTGAACACGACGCCTTTGTAGGTGAGAGGCTGGGCCGGATCCTCCAGGTCGTAGTGCCAGCCTTCCTGTTGGAAGATCTCCGGGGTGATCCGCGGGTAGAAGACGGCGTCCAAGTAGACATCGATCAGGTTGTAGAAGTCCTGAGCGTTCTGGCTGGCCACGGGGTAGCAGGTCTTGTCGGGGTAGGTGAACGCGTTCAAGAAGGTCTTGAGGGAGCCCTTGAGAAGCTCCACGAAGGGCTCCTTCACGGGATACTTACGGGAGCCGCACAGGACGGAGTGCTCCAGAATGTGGGCCACGCCGGTGGAGTCCCTGGGCGGAGTCCGAAAAGTGATGCCGAACACCTTGTTTTCGTCGTCATTAATGAGAGAGAGCAGCTCCGCCCCGGTTCGAGCGTGCTTATAAAGTCGGGCGATGGTCTTGAGCTCTGGGATTTCTTGCTCGAGAAGCATATCAAAGCCGTGAAGACGATCCATAGCGTGCTCCGAGTGTGATGGTTGTGATCGATGTCGGGTGGTGCTTTCGCCCTCGATTGCGCCCTTTTCGCATCGCTTGCTGGTGCGCGATGAAATCCTATGTTAATACACGTTCGGGGCGCGTACTAGAGAAGAGGTTCCCTTCGCCACAGGAAAAAGAGGAGATCCGATGAGAGTCGTCTTCTTGGGGGTCGGGGAAGCGTGCGACGACACCCTGCCGAACACCTCCATCTGGCTGCAGGCTCACACCGAATATGGCGGCCGATCCGTGCTGCTCGATTGCGGGTTCACCGTTCCACCACGGTATTTCGCCTGGACTGCGGATCCGGAAGATCTGGATGCCCTCTGGATCTCCCATTTTCACGGCGATCACTTCTTTGGAGTGCCGGCGCTCATCCTGCGGTTGTGGGAGATGCAGCGCAAGAAGCCGTTGACGATCGTAGGGCAGGAGGGCGTCGAAGAGAAGGTGACGCAGGTCATGGAGCTGGCGTACCCGGGGTTTCTGGCCAAACTGATGTATCCCCTGGAGCTCGTGACCGTGGAAGCAGGACGGGCCGTCGATGTGGTCGGGCTGCTGTGGCGGTTTGCGTCGAACCATCACGGACAGCCGGACTTGGCGGTGCGGATCGACGATGACGAGCATTCGGTCTTTTACAGTGGCGATGGATTGGCGACACCGGAGAGCCTCGCCCTCGCAACAGGCTGTGATCTGGTCGTGCACGAAGCCTTTCGTTTGGAGCAGCCGGTTGCCGGTCACGGAACGGTCATGCAGTCGGTCGGGTTCACCCGGGGAGCGGGAGCGAAACGGCTGGCCCTGGTCCACGTTCAACGGGACGAGCGAAAGGCCCGCCTTGAGCAGATCAAGACGTTTGCCCGGGAAGTCCACGACCTTGACGTCCTATTGCCATCACCCGGGGACGTCCTGGATTTGTGACGCCGGATCGGATGAAGTGTCTGCGGTGATCGCGGATGCTGCCGGCCGGAGCGCTCCAAGCGGTGCTTCCCAAGACCTCCCGCTGGAAGCTTGTTGACCCTGACTCGAAACGACAAAGAGGAGCACATGATGAACGACCTGACCTCGGGAACCCCTTCCCGCGGACAAATCGCCATGCGATTGCTTTACTCCCTGTTCTTCCTGCTCGTGCTGGAGATCCTGAAATTTCTCATCCAGATCACGGTCGTTTTCCAGTACGTGTATCTGCTTATCACTCAGACCTACAGCCGACCCGTCAAGGACTTCAGCAACAAGCTTTCGGCCTACGCCTACCGGGTCATGCGCTATACTACCTTGAACGAGCACGAGAGGCCGTTCCCTTTCAGGGAGCTCCCCCGTGACGTGGAAACGCCCGACGAGCCCGTCCGATTTGACTGAGCCCCCCTCGCGGTGTGTCCTTGCCTCAAGTCGAGCGTCGGGGACCGCATGTTTTAAAGGCCGCGCCGAGGATCCCACGCAGGGCGGCGAGGCGTGTGACGTTCCGGTCTCCATGGGGGCGGACCGTCAAGCGCCGCTCGTCGTCGCCCAGAATCTCGATCTCGACGTCCCAACGATCGTCCGGGATCAATTCGCCAAGGCGGTCCGGCCACTCGATGACGGCGACCCCTTGGCCGTACAGCACGTCTCGCCAGGGAAGGGTCTCCATCTCGCTCGGATCTCCCAGCCGGTAGAGATCGAGGTGGTAGAGGTGCAGGCGTCCGTCGTACTCGTTAACGAGCGTGAAGGTTGGGCTCGTCACGGGAACAGAGCGGGGGATGCCGAGACCCCTGGCAAGGGCTCCGGTGAGAAACGTTTTCCCTGCCCCGAGATCCCCCCAAAGGGCCACCACGTCACCCGGCTCGAGAAACCGTCCGAAGACCTCCCCCATGGCCGTGGTTTGCTCCTCGGATTGCGATTCGATGACAAGAGACGTCATGGCAGTCACCCGGCCTTATGCGCGCTCGATCTCCCCGATGATGCGCGGAATCTCCTCCAGTAAATCCGATGCAAGGAGCCCCCGGCTGGAAATGTGGGCTATCCTGCGGTCGGCCGCGGCACCATGAATGTAAACACCCAGGCACGCCGCCCGAAACGGGTCGTACCCCTGGCCGAGGAGCCCCGCGATCATGCCGGTCAAGGTGTCGCCCATGCCGCCGCTTGCCATGGCGGGATTGCCCGAGCTGTTGACCGCGATCCGTCCGTCCGGCGCCGCGATGATCGTTCGACTGCCCTTGAGCACCACGGTGATCCCGTGCTCCTGGCTGAACCGGGAGGCGATTCCCAGTCGATCCTCCTGGACGGTCCTGGTCGTTGAGCCCAGGAGTCGGGCCATTTCGCCCGGATGGGGCGTGATGATGATCGGTTGTCCGGTACTGCCGAGGACCGAAACGTCTTCGCTCGCGAGCGTGAGCGCGTCGGCGTCGAGGACCATGGGGCAGGGGCATTGGGCGACGAGGCCCCTCACGAGGCGCCCCGTGCTGGCGTGGGTTGAAATGCCTGGCCCCATTGCAAAGGCCTGCTTCCCCGCGAGAAGCTCCAGGATCGGGTCCAGAGCCGCAATGCTGGGACTTTGCTCCTCGGTCTCCGGGATGGGCCACGTCATCGCCTCGGTCAGCTTCACTTCGAGGATGGGGTTGAGGCTTTCAGGAATGAATAGGGTCACCAGGCCGGCTCCCACCCGCGCGGCCCCCTGGCAGATGAGCGTTGCGGCTCCTGTTTTTCCCCTGGATCCTGAAAGCACGGCCACGTGCCCGCATGTCCCTTTGTGGGCGTCTTCCGGGCGGGGATGGAGCCAGCCGGATAGGAGAGACCCATCCAGCCACCAGCGCTGGACCCCGCTTTCCTCGACCACCTGCGGGGGAATGCCGATGTCCACCAGGCGGAGCTTTCCGACCCGCTCGCGCCCCGGGTCGATCACCTGCCCGATTTTCAAGCAGCCAAAGGTGGCCGTTGCGCTCGCCCGGACGGCATTCCCGAGGATCTTTCCCGTGCTCGCGTCCAGTCCGGAAGGGACGTCGACGGCCAGAATGGGAACGTCAAGTTCATTCAAGCGGTCGATGACTTGCCGGTAAAGGCCCTGCACCTCGCTTTTGAGGCCCGTGCCCAAAATGGCGTCGATGACGACCTCGCTTTCCGCGACGGCTCGCCACTGAGCGTCAAACTCGTCGGCTTCGCTCCAAACCTGAACGGGAACCCCGATTCGCTCCATGACTTGGAAATTGGTGAGGGCGTCCCCTTGCAGCCGTTCGGGGTCGCGCAGACAGACGACACCCGTCGGGGCCCCCATGCCGTGAAAGAGTCGAGCGAGCACGAACCCGTCGCCCGCGTTGTTGCCGCTTCCGGCGACGACTGTGATGCGCCGCGTCAGGATGTCCGGCAGGAATTCGAGAAAAAAGCCTGCGGCCCCGCGTGCGGCGTTCTCCATCAAAACCATGCCCGGGATACCGATCTCCTCGATTGTTCTTCGGTCCAAAGACGCCATTTCGGATGCCGTTACGAGTCGCATCATCGTCCTCATTTCTCTAAAACCACCACTGCGGCACCGTAGTCACCGTCGTCCGTGAGACTGAGGTGCCAGCTCTGGATTCCCCGGGAGCGGCAGTGCTCCAATGCGGCCTCGGACAGATGGATCTCGGGCCTCCCGAGGGAGTTGCTCCGCACCTCGATGTCTCGCCAGCGCAGGGGAGGCCTCATGCCGGTCCCCAACGCCTTGACAAAGGCTTCCTTGGCCGCAAACCGCATGGCGAGGCACCCTGCGCGATTCCTACGCTTCGCGCAGGCCGCGATCTCACCGGGCGAGAACACGCGCTCCTCGAAGCGAAGGCCCCATCGCTCGATGGATTCGCGGATCCGATCCGCCCTGACCAGGTCGATCCCTACGCCGTAGATGCTCACGGTCAGCCGTTCACAAGGGCGATCATTTCGCGGACCGCACGCTCGATGCCCACCAGCACCGCTCTGGCGATCACCGAATGCCCAATGCTAAACTCCTCGATTTCCGCGATTCGGCGAAGCCAGTGGACGTTCACATAATCGATGCCGTGTCCCGCGTGGACTCCCAGGCCCAGTTTGCGGGCGAGCTTCGCGGCGTCGACGATCCGTTCGTATTCCTCCTGGCGCCGGGCGAAAGTGTCGGCCTCCGAGAACGTCCCCGTATGAATCTCGATGTAATCGGCTTCGAGACGGTGGGCCGTCTTGATGTGCTTGGGGTCGGCGTTGATGAAGAGACTCACCCCGATTGCAGCCTCGTGAAACGTCTTGATGGCTTCCTTAAGGGATTCCTCGTACAGGACGACGTCCAGTCCGCCTTCCGTGGTCAGCTCCTGGCGCTTCTCGGGCACGAAGGTAACCAGGTCCGGCCGAATAGCCAAGGCCGTGTGGATCATCTCGGGGGTTGCAGCCATCTCGAGATTCAGCTTGGTCTTCACGGTCTTGCGAAGGATCTCGACGTCCCGGTCCTGGATGTGCCGCCGGTCCTCACGCAGATGGACAACGATTCCCTGAGCGCCGGCAAGCTCCGCCATGGCCGCGGCGGTCACCGGGTCCGGCTCGCTCGACAGGCGGGCCTGACGCACTGTGGCTACATGATCCACGTTGATCGCGACTCGAGCCAATGTTTCTCCTTTCTGTTTCTTGAGCACCGCATCATCTGGGATTGCTGTACTGCATGGGTCGGACTTTACCCCTCGAAGGGCGTCGTTTGTCAAGGAGGATTTGGGAAAGTTGATCCACCTTCTCATTGCCCACGGCTCATCGCACCCAGTGAGGCAGGGATGGCGCAAGGGTTTCTGGGTGGCCATTGGGCCAGTCTGCAACCGCTCTCAAACAATTTGCATTGACAGCACGGGTGCGACACCGGTATTAACTCAAATACTATTTTTCACGTGGTTTGAACCGGCGGCAAGCAGCCGCAATGGAGCCGTTTCCGAAGGAAAGGCAGCGCGGGTTTTACGGGCAGATAGATCTCACTGGTCCCCGTCAGCGGGAACGGCGACCCACCCGAGTTCCATCGCGTTTTGTTGGTAGTGGTCCGAATTTGATTTGAGCCGAGAAGGCTGATGGCAATCGAAATTGCCCTGGCTTTCTCGGCTTTTTTTGTGCCGTGCTTCTGTGGCCATTGTATCGTAAAGAAAGCCGCACCCGTGGAGCTTGACCATGAAATTGGATGTAGTGGGCGTCAATTGGTCTCCCGACAAGGTCCATAAAATTCTCGATTCCATTGAGCTGCACGCGCGTCCCGGCGACTTCGTCGGGATCATCGGCCCCAACGGCAGCGGGAAATCGAGTCTTCTGCGCTGCATTTACCGGGCTCTGCGCCCCAATGCCGGATCGGTTCTGCTGGATGGACAAAGCGTCTGGGACATGAAGCCCCAGGAAGCGGCTTCGAAAATGGCGGTTGTGCTCCAGGAGACCAGCACGGAGTTTGACTTCACCGTGCTCGAAATGGTGCTCATGGGTCGTCACCCGCACAGACAAGCCATGGAAGGATTCACCTTCGAAGACCTGGCCGTGGCTCACCAGGCACTGCACAAGGTCGGGATGCTCGAACTGCAGACGAGACCTTTTACGACCCTGTCCGGCGGCGAGAAACAGCGAACGCTCGTGGCCCGGGCCCTGGCCCAAAAAGCGCCCTTCCTTGTCCTCGATGAGCCCACCAATCACCTGGATATTCGCTACACCCTCGAGATTCTGGATAGCGTTAAGAAGCTTGGGATAACGACGGTTGCCGTCCTGCACGATCTGAACTTCGCCGCAGCCTACTGTGACCACCTTTTTGTGCTTTACAGAGGGCGCGTGCGGGTCCATGGTCGTCCCGAGGACGTGTTGACGTCCGCGCTTCTGAAGGAGGTGTTCGAGGTCGGGGCGGTGGTGGGCTATCACCCGATCACGGGAAAGCTGTCCATCGATTTCTTCCTCGATCGCCCGGATGTGAGGGGGTCGAAGTACGGGGACACGAAGTACGGGGACACCTGGGAGGCGCTCGAGGGGAAGTGAGCAAGGATGCCGACTGGCCGCCGCTCGGCTGTCGTCAAGGGTATTTCGGCTGAACGGGTTATCCCATTTGCTGAGGAGGAGAACATGGAGCTTGCCCCGGAGATGTTCAAACGGTTTCTGCCGCTTCCGGTCACCGTGATCACGACTGTTGACGGGGAGGGCATCCCCAATGCCGCGCCTTACAGCTGCGTCATGCCCATCCTGAGACCCCTTCCGCTCATCGCCATCGCGTCCGCCCTGCCCCGAGACACGCTGCGAAACATCCGGACGACCGGCGAATTTGTGGTGAACGTCATGGGAAAGCCGGCCTTCCGAGAGGCCATGAAGTGCGCCAGGGACTACCCTCCGGAGGTGAATGAGCTGGAAGAGGCGGGACTCGAGACGCTGCCTTCGAAACGGGTCAAACCGCCGCGGATCAAGGCCGCCGTGGGTTGGATCGAGGCGAAGCTCGACCGGGAAATCCCCGATGAGCGATACGTTCTCATCATCGGCCAGGTGGTATGCTCCGAGATGAACGACCGCTACATACTCGACGACACGCTGACCGAGCTTCCCATTAGCCTCCTCCTCCCTCATTTCCGGTCCCTTGGGGGGAGCATCGCCAAACGGGACGAGATCGAGGCTTGAGGGTCCATGACGCCGACCGGGTGCCCCAAAGCCTGAAACGGCCCTGGGGCTTGCCACTCCATCGGATATCCAGAGGCGAATGAAGGGCTAAAACTTGAGTCGGAGTCCCCCGATCAAGGTTGCTCCCGGCATGGGATAGCCGTCTTTTTGTTCGTAGTCCTGATCGAGGATGTTTTCGGCGGAGAACAGCGCCTCCCATTGACTCCAAGAGCTCGTGAAAAATCGGTATGAAGCCGAGAAGCTCACGTAGGTGTAGGGATCGAGCTCCTTGATTTCCCTGTCCTTGATGTGCTGGCGGGAGGCCACGTAGTTCAGGGCCAACCGAGCCTTGAGCGAGTCCTGGTAGTGGTAGTCGATGCCGAAGTTCAACATCTGCTCGGGCAGGTCGGGCAATTGACTGCTCAGAATGTTGTCGACGTCGTAAGGATCCTTTTGCTTTTCGCCTCGCTGGAGCGTGAGATTGGCCCACGGCGTAAGACCGTAGGGCAGGTTGGCCCGGATGCCAAGCTCCAGTCCCTGTATTGTTACTTCTCCAATGTTGTAAACTACCTGGCCTCTTCCAGACACCGTCGTGGAGGTAATGTAGTCGTCCACGACATAATAATAGCCGCGCACGAACGCGGTGAGAACATCGCCTACCGCTTGCTCGTAGCTCAGCTCGCCCTGAAGCGCCTCTTCAACCTTTAGATCCGTATTGAAAAGCTGGTCCCCCTTGTTCAAGTACCACCAGAAGTATTCGGGCGAGGTGGGATACCGGTGGACCACGCCGAACCGCCCCTGGAGCGCCCCGCCTTTCCATGGACGCCAGGTTACGGCCACCCGCGGATCAATGTTCTCCTCTTCGAGGCTGGTGGCCTCGGTTTGCGTTGAGAATCCGAAGGCGTCTGGATCGATCCTGCGGGCCCTGAAGATCTCTCCCCTAAGACCGAATTCCAGGTCCACACTCGGATGGACATGCCAGGTGTCCTGGAGGTAAAGGGCCGCATAGCTCAGGCACTTGGGTTGCCCTTTGAACCCCTGCGTGATGAAGGGTCGGAAAGCGATGGAGCGCTTGAATGCGGTGGTGTCGATAAAAGACACGCTCTGATCTCCCCATCCGTATTCGCGGTAGGTGCCTCCCGCATCCAGCAGGTGAGCGCCCAAGGTGTATTCGACGTCGCCTAGAACCTGCCAGTTCCCGTCCTCGGCCCGGGTGGTGCGGTCGTAGATTACTTCGCTCCTGTCACCTCCCTTTGTATAGATCTCGTGCCGGTTGGTGTTCCAGAACAGGTAGCTCAATCGCGCCTGGCCGCCTTCGAATTGTCTTGACACATAAGCGTTGGCGAAGAGGCTTTCGTCTTCGGCTTTGCTTCCGTCGCCCCATCCATAGGCTCCATTATTCAGGAACGATCCGATGCCGGGACCACCCAGGGCGCGGTCGGACGCCCGAGGTGCGGTCGAATCGTAGAACGGACTGTCGGGGAGGTTATAGACGGCCATGGCGGTCTTGCTGTCCGCATAGTGGATGCCGGCCCCCACTTCGAATCCCGCCAGAAGCTCGCAGGAGAGCTTCGCCGCGAAGTTGTCCCGGTCGAAGGAGTTGTTTCGAAGGAAGCCGTCGGTTTGGTAATGGCTGTAGGCCAGGTCCCAACCAAGGGGACCGAGCTTCCAGCGATGAGACACGCTGGAATCCCAGGTGTTGAGACTTCCGTATACGGAGCTCACGATGGTTTCGGGTTTGTCCGTGGGCTTCTTGGTGACGATGTTGAGCACGCCGCCCAGGGTGTTTCCAAATCGGGCAGGTCCGGCCCCCCGCGTGATTTCGATGCGCTCCACGTCCTCGCTCGAAAGGATGCTCCACTCAACCGGCCCGGTGCCGTAGCTGCCGTCCCGCTGAAGGGGGTTCCCGTCCACGAGGACGCGAAATCGCGTGTCGTCGAATCCCCGCAGCCGAACCTGTCCGGATTCACTGCCGGCAACGCCGCTTCGCATGAGCTGGATCCCGGCTTCATTTCTCAGGGATTCCACGATGGAGTCGGAGACGGTGGGAATGTCGAGATCCTCCCGTGTCACCACATCCTGAACGTAAGACGGCACCTGGTCCTCCCCTCGAGGGGCCGTGACCAGGACTTCTCGCAGCCAGTAATCGCCTTTGTCTTTAGCGTCCGTCTCCTCGGCCCAAACTGTTTCCGTGAAGAGCCCTATGACCACCAAACCCACCATCGCCCACTTTGCACAGCGCATTCCATTCCCCTCCTGTTCGAGCTTGCGCCTCCATCGACTATGAGATGCGTTTACGTATGCTTGCTCTAGCGCTTCGTCAAAGAAGTTACGCCGGGTAGGACAACCCCCCCGCGACCTTCCTCGAGGGGGTTTGGGGGCTGTACTCTGCAGAACAAACCTGACAGAGCACTAGGTCCCTTTACCAGCTTGGGTCGGTGCCTAGAATGGCATCGAGGGGGTTGGCTCCCAGCCTCACCAGCGCGTTGTAGTCCTGCTCATTTCTGATCTCTTGGGATTTGACCGGCGAAACGAAGTATTCGGGCTCATCAAGGTGCTTCAGGAAGAAACGGTTATACCAGACATGGAGCCACGTCATCTGTCGCCAGTCGATCTGGAGGTCGGGCTCGCCAATGAAGCGTTTGAAGTCCGCCTCATGCCACTCGAACTGCAAAACGGTCGCTGTGCCGGTCTTGCGCTCTCCGTCGTATCGGATCACGATCCCGCTCAGGTTGCCGTAGCTTCGCTCGACCGTCGTCCAGGCCCGGTACCATGGGTATTGCATGGCCACGTAACTGCTCTTTCCCGGTGTCAGGTTGAGGGCGTTCATGATGAGGTCGTCCTGGCAATAGGCGGGGGCGCCCGCGTAGGTGTATTTCTGTCCGGGCTCCAGGGGAAGGTGTCTGCGGATGTACTCCACCGTGAAGTGGCCGCTCGCGACGCCCGCGCAGTAGTGATCGTGGAAGGTAGCGGCGTTTAGAATCTCAGCCGGTGTACCGTCGGCCCAGCCGTTGAGCAGCGTCACCACCGAAAAGGCGCGATCACCGAAGACTTGTCTGTAGGGCTCGAAGTTCTGGTGCTTGTTCACGCGCACGTTGATAGGATTGGTCGCTCGCAACTCGGTGCCGTCGACGTTGACAAGAGTCGCCATGAGCTCCTCGCTGGTCCGCCGTTGCGCGAATACAAACCACAAGGGTGCATCCATGCTCGAGTGGACGGGCAGAAGAGTGGATTTCCCTAAGGTTGTTCCGGCCGCGCAGGCGAGCACATCATAGAGCGGCCGTGTGGAGCCGCCTTTGAAGCGGGCGTAGCCGGCGTTGGTCAGGCAAGCCAGGCCCGGTGTTTTCCGTGTGACCTTCAAACGTTCGAAAGCGATTCGAACCGCACGATTTCCAATCGTCTCCAATGCCCGAGTGTCGGAGGATTCGGTCGCAGAGGCCAAGCCGGGAAGTGGACACAGCAGCAGACAAACAAGCATCAAGCCGACCGCGAGTCTCGGTTTCACGGGCGATATCCCTCTTCCTCCAAGGTTTTGGCTTCTACATAAAAGTGTTCCAGTGGGTCGCGTCCATCAGGAAACATCGAGCCGTACGATTCAAAGCGCCCCGTGTCTCTGACGGTCACGAAACGCATGCCGCCCCGGTTGAGAAGCACCATCAACGGCTCGGCCCGGGCGGGATCGAGTCCCTCCTGTTCATCCAAGAAGCGATCATCCATTTCCAGGTGCTGCACCCTGCCGATGAGGAGCACGTATTCCTTTTCGATGTACTGTCGATACAGGGTGCATTCGATCCAGGCCAGGCAGCCCTCGATGCCGGGCGGACGCACGGTTTTCGAAGTCCTGGACCGAAGGCCGGCCTCCAGGAGCTCGTCGACCTCGGGCGGATAGTGGCGGGCGGTCAGGACAATGGCCTCCACCAGGCTAATGGAAGGGATGTTCACGACAAATTCACCTGTGTCACGAATGTTCCGCAGCGTGTCCCGCTTGTGCCAGGATGCGACGCAGATCAGGTCGTTCGGCCGGAGGATCGGCGTGATATTCGAATACGGCGCCGCGTTTCGAACACCATCCGGACTGATCGTGCTGATGAGTCCGACCGTCTGGGGAAATGCGAATTCGCGTTTCATCGGTTTGAGCTGCATGGTCTCACTCCTTGCGTTGTGCTCGTCATTTCGCTGGATCTACGGACCTCTCTTTGCCCCAAAATAAAAAAGACCATGAAAGCCGGATACGTGGAGCCGGACCTTCATGGTCTGCAAGGCCTATCTTCTGATGGCGGTTCAGATCAGATTGTAATGAATGACCATCAGCTCGGAGTCTTCGAGCACTTCAATGCGGTGGTCGTGCAGCGCCTTGAAGCGCAGCGCCGTTCCTGCCCCCAGGTCGTGGGACTGCTCGGCAACGTTCAGCCGAATCAACCCCGCCAGGACGAAACACAGCTCCCAAGTGTTTTCGTGCAGCTCTGGCTCAAACTCCGTTCTCACGCCAGCCGGAAGCCGCAAATGAAACAGCTCGAAATCAGGGAACCGAACATGATCTCCCCCGTAGCCCTCACGCTGAAACGGTTGACACCGACCGACTTCAACCGTCTCTGTCTCCGCCATACGGACCAATTCGCTTGGAGTCATGCGAAAGACGCGCGCCAGTGCCACGATGGTCTGCAGCGTCGGGTTGCCTTGACCCGCCTCGATCTTCAGGATCGTGCCGCGCGTCAGTCCGGCCTTTTCAGCCAGTTCATCCGCGCTGAGCCCCCACTTCCCGCGGAGGTTCTTCACAACGGACAGGTCACATCCCATGGATGGTTGTATTTTCTTCTCGTTGTTCATTATAATGAACTTAAAGTATATTATAAGATGCAAGTTTGTCAAGCAGAAATCCGTTCGAAGACAAGGCAAGAGAGCGCTCACCGAGAGAGGAATGCCGCTTTCGATCTTCGAGCAGCCGGCCGCAAGACTCTCATTAGACTCGTTAGCCGGGTGATGTCCGTCGTATCAGGAAACCCGTTTTCGCCGTTGCCGCAGGTGGCTGCGCTGCTCGCGTACAGAAAGCCCACACCGCGGGCAACCGCCCACTCGGCCAGAATGAGGGTGACCGGGTGTTGTTCTCCATCAGATAGACGGCGTTCCGCTTGGTTGTGGACGAGCCCCATTGAGGGTGCCAAGCGATAATTGGTCATCCGGCCTGGGGTTTTGAAGGGTTTACCGGCATAGCTCCGCATGAGCTCCGGGTGCTCAGGACGGGCCCTTGGATTCCCGCTTGATCCCGTGGGGGGCACCGGATTGACCGAATGGGCCGTCATTCTTGTGTCGGACACCTAACGAGGATCGAGGAGGGCAAGTGCCCTTTGGAGGTGCTCATTCTGCCGGAGGGAAAACCGAGCCACCTCCAGGATCTCCTGGGCAACCGCATCCCCTTCCAGCATTCTCGCATCATCAGCCAGCTTCTCGTAGAAGGTTGCGTGCTCGCTGTTGTGCTGCACTGCACGCTCAATTCGGGCGACGAGCTTCTGCCGTTGCGAGAGCTCAGAGCCTCCAGAGTGCGAAGAATGGTGATGGCCGCAAGGCTCGTCATGATGATGGTGCTCGTCGCCATAAGGGTGGTGATTGATCTGGTTTCCGCGATGGTGGCTCACGTGACGTCCTCCTCTTTGCACCGGTCAGCCCGGGAAATCACCACCTTCGGAAAGAAGAAAAGCCAAGCCGGCGTCAGGCAGTGACTACCCAAGCCTTCTTGGCTCTTGTTGTGTGTGGGATTCGATGAAGCAGCGTCGAGGCAGGCGACTTTCGCCCGTGCCTTGATTGTAGGGGCACCATAAAGGGTGTATGCCAGGAAGTCAAGCCGCGTGATCACGACGTTCATACTGAGGGAGCTGTCAGTTGAGGCGGAATAGGCGGGAGACTCAGCCCAGGAGCAATCTGAGAGGAAGCATCGGGGAATGGGTGAGCCCCTGCCTCCGGTAGAAGCGCTGAGCCGCGCCATTGTCTTGATCGGTATGCAGAGTGAGGCGACGGCACCCTTGCTCCCGAGCGAAGCGTAGGGTGAAGTCGAGAAGTTGCGACCCGATGCCTCGGGCCCGCGCCTCGGGCTCCAGAACCATATCCTCAAGCCACGCCACTTTGGCTTCCAATGCCGTGGAGGCGGTGTAGGGGAGGCTGACCGTGGCCAAGACCTTGTCGTCGTCACGCGCAACCAGGATGTGTCCTGTTTTCGGAGAGCCCAGAATCAGCTCCAGCCCTCGTCGCTGAGCGTCATGGCTCGGAGAGAATTCCGCTTCCTGGGAAAAGGGGAGGATCAGCAACTGGATCAAAGCGGGAAGATCAGATATCGCGGCTCGAGTCAACTCCATGGTGACGTGTCTCCATGCTGCGGCGTGAAATCGGTGCGGGATCCTGTGCCGTAACAGGGGCTGCGCTCATGGAAATGCAGTCTTCAGCTCCCGGGTTTGGAGCGGTCATACGGTTCGCCGCGGTACCACTCGAAGTCCTTGTCCGTGTGGCCAAGCATCCTGAGGAGCTCCAGGGATTTCTCGTGCATGGATCGGGCGGCATCCGGCCCTTGCTCATGATCGAGGCCAAGCAGGTGGAGCGTTCCGTGCACCAGGAGCAGGTCCAGGATCGTTTCAAGGCCGCAGCCGTGGAGTCGGGCCATCTCCTGCGCGGTGGGCGCTGAGATCACGATATCGCCCAGCATCTCAGGGGCAACATCCCCGAATTCTCCTTCGTGCATGGGGAAGGAAAGAACGTCGGTGGTTTCCTCGACCCCGCGGTATTCGGTGTTCAGGCGGGCCATTTCGTCATCGTCGACCAGCGTGATGCTCAGCTCGGACTCAGTGCACTCCAAGGCGCTTAATATCTTTTTTGCCGACCTCCTGATCGACGCCCGGTTGATCGCGATCCGGTTTTGATTCACGCTGAGCAGGATCGATGGCATGGGTCTTTCCTTTGTTTTCTCCGCCGGGCAGGGGTGGCGTTGGGTAATCGATGCGCTTGTGGTGAACGGTCGCAAGGATCTGATTGAAGTGCTTGGCGATCTGGTGCAGGTCTTTCAGCGTGAGCTCGCACTCGTCCAGTTGGCCGTCGATGAAGATGTTGTTGATCAAGCGGTTGACCATTCCCTGAATGCGGGCCGGCGTCGGATCCGTGAGGGAGCGGCAGGCGGCTTCGACGACGTCCGCAAGCATGACCAGGCCGGCTTCCTTGGTCTGCGGTTTGGGTCCGGGGTAGCGGTAGTCATCCACGTTGATGGGAGGCAGGTCCCCACCCTTGGTGCTGAGGCACTTCTCACGGGACTCGACCGCTTTGTTGAAAAAATAGGAGATGAAGCTGCGTCCGTGGTGCTGGCGGATGATGTCGATGATTCTCTTGCCGAGCCGGTGCTGCGTTGCCAGCTCGACGCCGTCCTTGACGTGAGCGATCAGGATGAGGCTGCTCATGGATGGAGCCAGCTTCTCGTGGCGGTTCTCGCATTCGAACTGGTTTTCGATGTAGTAGAGCGGCTTTTTAATCTTCCCGATATCGTGGTAGTAGGCCGCCACCTTGGCCAGAAGGGAATTGGCGCCGATGGACTTGGCCGAAGCCTCCACCATGTTTCCCACGATGATGCTGTGGTGGTAGGTGCCGGGCGCCTGGACCATGAGCTCTTGGAGGAGAGGCTGATCCATGGTGGCGAGCTCGAGCAGCTTGATGTCCGTGGTGTAGGAAAAAAGCATTTCGACCAGCGGCGTGAGGCCGGTTACCAGCACGCCGGCGAAGACGCCTCCGCAAAAGCCAAAGACGACGTTGAAGAATACTCGGGGAAGCACGAGCTGATCATTCAACAGCGCACCGAGCACGATCAGGATGGCATTGCTGCAGCCGATGAACAGACCCGCCTTGATGGGAATCATGCGGTTGCGGCAGGGGATGACCGCGTGAGCCCCCACGAACGAGCCGATGAGGAAGTACATGAACAAAGGAAAGTCTCGGCCAAACAGGATGGCCGCATAGATGGTCGTGAGCAGCGAGAAGATCAGCGAGACCGTGACTCCGAAAAAAATGCTTACCAGCATCGCGCCGGCGCTGAGCGGGATTGCGTAAATGAGCGTCTTGCCTGACATGTGGATGGTCGTGTCCCCGAGGACGTCCGCCATTCCGACGGTGGCTCGAGCCAATGCAAGCAGGAATACGAGCAAAGTGGCCAAGAAGATGTAGTCCTGGTCTTGGACCTGGTGGCTTGGCATATGCTCCTTGGAGACGAACACGACCACCCAGGTGCACACCGCGGAGAAAAAAAACATGGCAAGAAAAATGAGAAAGAATCGCGGTGCCGGCTTGTCATCGCCCAGGATCCGTAGCTTGACAAGCTCCTCCTGCCCGATCTTCTGGCCCTCGCGAACGATCATCTCATTTTTGAGGACATGGACGTAGACCGGCTTGACGGCGCCAAAAGCCTCTTCCTTGAGTCGCTCGGTTTCGTCGAGATTGAAAGTGAGGTTCGGTTGCAGGAGCTGGGACGCCAAGAAGGCGACGGCTCTCACTTCCTTGATGTCCTCCGTGGATTGCAGAGCCATGGCCATCGAGAGTTTACGGGCTTCTTCGATGTCGAGATAGGAATGGGGCGGCGGCAGAATGAATTCCTCTCGGGTCGCCGCTTTGCGAATCAGAAGGTTCTTGCCGCGCTCCTGAAGCTGCCAGGCCTTGGTGGAAACCACCCCCTGCTGCAACAACTGGACGAGCAATTGATTCACCTTGTCTTCGATCTCGCGGCTGAAGCCCTTGTCCCACAGGTCACTGAAGATCTCATCGGAAATCTGAATGCCAAGGAGATCGACGAAGGTGCGCTTCATAGTGACGCGGTCGACGACCGGCTCCTCGGATCTGCCTTCGTCGGTCGAGGGGGAGGGCATCAAGGATTCAGCAGGAAGCTCCATGGTCGTCGGCGAAGTGACGCTCTGAGCGCCGGCGCCGGAGGCTCGTTTTTCGCGCATCGTCTGGAAAGCGGTCGCCAACCGCTCCACCACCTGCCGCTCCACGATCTCGTCCAGCTCATAGACCACCGGTGCCTCAACGGTCGCCCGGTCCTGCTCTCTCAGCGTGGCCTCGTTGTCGACCACGGTGAAGTCCCGGGAGGCCTTGATGTTGTGCTCGGCGATCTCGCCGAGCTGGTAGCCGGGGAAGGTAGGGTTGAAAGATGGTGTCAGAAGGATCGACACGGTGAGACTCAGGACGATGAGGATCACCGATCGGTCGGTGAGGAGCAGGTCGCGCAGGCGCCGCACCAACTTATCCACGGCAAGCAGTCTCCCCGCGCGTCGATGTTTCTCGTGATCGTGCTTGTCTCGCTGCATCAGTCTTACACGATTATGGGGTCAGCCGATTGGCGCTTTCCGACGCTCTTCAGCATGCTCGTACGCCTGGATGATCTCCTGGACCAGTCGGTGTCGAACAACGTCTTTCTTGCTGAAGAACACGAAACGGATCTCCTCGATGTTCTTGAGCAGCTCCATCGCTTCAACCAGTCCCGACGTCTTGCTCTCGGGCAGGTCGATTTGGGTGACATCTCCCGTGATCACCGCTTTGGCGCCCAGTCCGAGGCGCGTCAGGAACATCTTCATCTGCTCGGTGGTGGTGTTTTGCGCCTCATCGAGGATCACGAACGCATCATTTAACGTTCGGCCCCGCATGAAGGCAAGGGGGGCCACCTCGATGGCTCCTCGGTGGAGCAAATTCGATGCCTTTTCGTAATCCATCATGTCGTGGAGTGCGTCGTAAAGGGGCCGCAGGTATGGATTCACCTTTTCTGCCAAGTCGCCCGGCAGAAAGCCGAGCTTCTCTCCGGCCTCAACGGCGGGCCTGACCAGGACGATGCGACGCACCTGCTCTTTAGCCATGGCCGCCACCGCCATGGCCATCGCAAGATACGTCTTTCCCGTTCCGGCCGGCCCAACCCCGAACACGATGTCGAATCGGCGGATGGATTCGATGTACTCCTTCTGCTTGACGCTCTTGGGCGTGATGAGGCGCTTGTTTGACGCAATGAAGACTTCGTCGAGGAATATCTCCTTGAGATTCCTGTGAATATTCTCGCTCAGAATGTTGACCGCAAACACGATGTCGCTGTGATAAAGGGGATATCCCTTCTGGATCAGCTCGGCGAGCTGCTTAAGCAGCGCTACAGCGAGCTCCGCCTGGTGGCGATCCCCTGCGACGGTGAACTGATTGCCGCGCAAGTGCACCTTGACGCCGAGCTGCTTTTCGATGACTTTGAGCGAGCTGTTCCCTTCGCCTGCAAGCTGTTGAACCAGCCTGATGTCGTCGAAGGAAACGAGGGTCGAGCCGGTATGGCTCGTTTCCTGGGTGGGTGGTGCCTGGCGCAACGCGATCCGTCCTCTGATTGACATCGATTTGGAGCGGCCCCGTAGCCCCTCTCCGTAGGCGAAGCTGTTCATATCACGCCTTATAACGCGATACAATAAGATCTTTCGGCAGGAAGAAAGCTTCCGTGGCTTGGAAGAGGCTCACCCGCTTCCGCTGTCACTGTCGATGCTCGCTGATTGGGTCCCAAAAGAGCGCGCTCACGTCGTCCCGCCTGGCTCGCGACAGGTGGGCTCAAGCTTGGAGCGCCCTCGGGGTTCTGATTTTTCTAGACTCGAGCATGTCCAATGGGTAAGTGTGTCATCAAGCGGGGCAGCTGAGAAGGACGCCCCGCGCAGGGGGCGCCACAGAGAGCGGGGGAGGAGCCGGTTCGTTACAGCCGGTCCACTCGGCAATATTGCAGTTGCTCCTCCATGTCGTCGGTGATCCCTTCTTTGATCTCCGTCAGAGGATACGATGCGCCGCACGCCCGGCAGCGCCAGTACATCTGGCGTCAGGTGCGGACGAACGTGAGCTCTTGCTTGCACTGGGGGCATTCCAAGATGAATTCTCCTTTAAACGACGGTACGTTGTCCTACTCAAGCTCATGTCGAGGTGCGCTCTTATAATGCTTTTTGATTTCCACCGCAAGGTGCAAACGAGACGGCCCGAATAAGGAGCGTCGAAGCCCCTTGCCGCGGTCCCCTCAGGATTCACAGGAGGATGACTCATGCCGGCGAATCTTCCCCCGACCTATTACGAGGCGGAGAAGCGACTCCGAGAGGCGAGGTCTTTCCAGGAGCGACTGGAGATCCTGGAGGAGATGCTCACCATCATGCCCAAGCACAAAGGGACGGACAAGCTTCGGGCCGACCTCAGGCGGCGCATCGCGAAGGTCAAAGAAGAGTCCCAGTCAAAGAAGGGGGGCGGTAAGGGGGCGAGCTACGTCATCGAGCGCGAAGGAGCGGGGCAGATCGTGGTGGTTGGGCCGCCCAACACGGGCAAATCGTCGCTGGTGGCGGCGCTAACGAACGCGCGGCCCGAGATCGCTCCGTTTCCCCACACGACCTGGAGGCCGACCCCCGGCATGGCCCCATTCGAGAACATCAAATTCCAGTTCGTTGACACGCCACCGCTCTCAAGGGAATTCCTTGATCCGTGGATGACCGACCTCATGCGACGGGCCGATATGTTGGTCGTTCTGTTGAGCCTGCACGAGGATCCCATCGAGGGGTACGAGGAGACCTTGAAGATCCTTGGAGAGCTGAGGATCTTTCCCGAAGGGCATCCTGTTCCGGAAGACTTGAAAAAGCGTCCTTTTTTCAAAAAGATCCTGCTGGTTGTCAACGGCCTCGATACGGTCAGAGACGAGGAGGACTATCACACGCTTGTCGAATTGCTGGAAAGCGACCTGCCCAAGCTCGGGATCTCCGTGCAGGCGGGTTTCGGCCTGGATGTGCTCCTGAAGGAAATCTACCGTCTTTCCGATATCATTCGAGTCTACACGCGAGCCCCCGGAAAGGAGCCCAATTTCAAGTCCCCGTTTGTCCTGCCGCGGGGCAGCACGCTCGAAGGGCTCGCCGAAAAGATCCATAAGGACTTCGTGAGCAAGCTGAAATTCGCGAAAATCTGGGGACAAGGTGTCTTTGACGGTCAAATGGTCCAGCGGGACCACGTGCTCCAGGACGGGAACGTCGTGGAGCTCCATCTATAGGGGTTAGAACGATACCCAGCCAGGAAAAATGTTGTTGAAAGTCGAACGGACTTGGTCTCGAATTGATTGACTGTAGAAAAAAAAGACTTAACTTTTGGTTAGGTATGATTTATATTCACAGTTTCCCTTAGGCTCGGAGCGGGGCTCCCATAAAGGGGGATTTGAATGCAAGACTATCGGGCAACGTGTCGTTTCCACCCATTGCCCACAGGAGGAAATTAATGAGAGCCTATTCCGTTGACAAGTGTATTTCTCTGGATGCCCTCCTGGAGAACAAGGAGGTGCCGGAGGAGATTACCAGGCTCATAGAGGAAGGGTTGGCTGAGTCTGAAGAGCTCAACGGTTCTGAGTTTGCCCTGGATGGGGGAGTGGACGCGGAAGAGCGTCAGGTTGACAGTGTCGAGGAGGCAGAAGAGGCGGAATTGTGTGCGGAAGTGAGTGAAGAAGACGAAAATGGGATCGCGGTGTGCGAATCTGCGCCCGATGAATTCGAAGATGATCCCGTGACCTGTTATCTCAAGGAAGTGTCAAGCTATCCGCTTTTGACCCAGGAGCGGGAGGTCGAGCTTGCGCTCGCCATCCGGGAAGGTCAGAATCATCTGGTCGCCCTAGTCGCAACCTACGGGGAGCGCGACAAGCTCGTCAAGGACCTTCATGGCAAGGTGGAGCGGTTGCTCGATCACGAAAAAACCTTCCCCGGCGTTCGGGACAAAGTGCTCAAGGTGATCATTCGCACCCTCGAGCGTGCGGCGGCTGACCACCCAGAAGAGGAGACTCACAGGCAGCTGCTGGAAGAGACGCGCCGGACAATGGCAGCCATCGATTCGGCCAAGCAGGAGATGGTCAAGGCGAACCTGCGGTTGGTGCTCAGCATCGCCAAGCGCTACCGAGGGCGTGGCATGAGCTTCGACGATCTCATCCAGGAGGGGAATCTCGGACTGCTCAAAGCCGTGGGACGGTTCGACCACACCAAAGGAAATCGTTTCAGCACTTACGCCACATGGTGGGTGCGTCAGAGCATTATTCGTGGCATCTATGACAAGACGCGCACCATACGGCTTCCGGTTCATTTCATTGAGCTCAAAAACTTGTTCTTCAAAGTCTTCTACGGGCTTCTCAAGGAGCTCGGGCGTGAGCCCACGCCGCAGGAGATCGCCGACCGAGCCGATCTGCCCTTGGAGAAGGTCCAAATGGTCCTCACTCTGGCTGCCCAGCCGGTGTCCCTGGAAACGCCGATTGGGGACGATGAGCAGCGGTTGGGGGACTTCATTGAAGACGAGCGCGCGACGTCTCCCATGGATGAGTGCTCGGATCGGGAGCTCGCCGAGATGACGCGAAGCCTGCTCTCGACGCTGCAGCCGCGGGAGGAAAAGATCCTCCGCCTTCGCTTCGGCCTCGATGGGCAGCCTGCGGAGACGCTCGAAAAAATCGGGAAGGCATTCAACGTGTCTAAAGAGAGAATCCGCCAAATCGAGAAGAAGGCGTTGAGGAAGCTTCGAAATCCCAATCGTCAGGCGACCCTCCGAACGTTCATGGAATAGTCTCGGTCCGCGACGGTAAACCTCAGGAACGCAGGATGAGCCCCCATGGACGCACGCGGGGGCTCATTTGGTTTCATGACTCAGCTCCGCTCATGCCTGAATCCGGAGGATCGGATGGAGCGGTGCAAGAGCCCAGCGACATCCCTTTCCCAGTCAAATGTGTCCCTGTCCTTTCTGACATAGGTCCCCCTGCTCGCCGGAAGGCTCGACCAATGCAAGACGCTCCTGGGCTTTCCACTGGCCGAAAAGGCTGCCGCCGGTGATCAACCGTTCCACATGGCAGCGGATTTCAGCTGGAATGGAGGTTGGGCTGAGTCCTCCCCAGGGAGTGCCCGGGAGGGGCATGAAGGAGTGGAGATGAATGCGGGCTCCGTCCTTGGCCAGGGCTTCCATGAGCCGCATTGTCTCCCTCATCTGGTCCATGGTTTCACGAGGTAGCCCGAGCATGAAGTCCACGACGGGCTCCAGACCGGCTTCCAGGATGGTCGCGCAAGCCTGCCTCACCTGGTCTACCGTGTGTCCCCGCCGCATGGCGTCGAGCATGAGCGGGCTGCCGCTCTGGGCGCCGAGAACGATGCTGGTGTTGCTGCAAACCTCTCGAATGAGGCGAACGGCCTCTTTGGTCACGAGCTCGGGACGGACCTCCGATGGGAAGGAGCCGAAAAAGATCCGGCCGTGGGACGGGAGCTCCCGTCTAATGGCGGTGAGCAGCCGGACCAGCTGATCCAGCTCCAGCGTGTGTCCGTCGGAGGAGCCATAGGCGAGTCCGTTTGGGGTGATGAAGCGCACATCGACTTTGGCGGCCTTCACCAGGTGTCTCACGGTATGGACCACGGCGTCCGTGGATCGATGCCGCATGCGTGTGCCTTTGAAAACGGGGGTCTGACAGTACTTGCAGCGGTGGGGGCATCCGCGGCTGATCTCGATGGGTCCGTAGCGGCCGGCCCGAATGGGAAGGGGGGGCGTGTCGTCCAAGGAAACGGGGGCCGCCCGGCCGGTGAACTGCACATTCCCGTTGACCGCAACGTAGAAACCGGGTGAAGTAAAGGAATCCAAACGGCCGTGCTCGCGAAGGTGCAGGACTAGTTGCGGGAACGTGTGCTCACCTTCCCCGGTGCAGACGGCGTCGAGGCCGAGGGCGAGTGCCGATTTCGGCGTGCCAGCGGCGTGTGGGCCGCCGCCCACCAGGACGATACGCTGCCGTTCGGGATGGTTGGCCAGACGCTGCAGCTCCGGGCGTACGCGCCCCAGATGGGCCGTCATGAGCGAATAGGCGACAAGAACGATCCGGTTGACCTGCAGCAGAGAATCCAGCTGCCGAAAGAATGGTCGCCACTCCCGTTGAGGGCTGTGGACGACGTCGATGTCGGAAAGGCCTTCGGTTGCTTCCATGCCGGCCTCAAGGGCCAGGAAGCTGTAACGATTCGTTCGACCGATTCGGAAGACGACAACCAGCGGATGCACAGCCACTTGCCTACAATGCCTCGTTTTGAGCGAAACGGAACCTTCCCATGTCCTGGTTCATGAAGATCCTTTTGCTGTTGTGGCTGGTCAATTTCGCGCCGCCGCTGCTGACCCATTTCTTGGGGGAGCGGTGGAGCACTCCCGTGGATTGCAGCCGAATGTGGCGGGATGGCAAGCCCCTGCTCGGGCCGCACAAAACCTACCGAGGTCTCGTCGGCGGATTGGCTGCGGGCGCTTTGGCCGGGTGGCTGCTCGGGCTGACCGGGTGGCTCGGAGCACTGGCGGCGCTTTTCAGCATGGCGGGTGATCTCCTGACGAGCTTCATCAAGCGCAGGCTGGCTCTGCCCAGCGGCGACGTGTCACCCGGGCTGGACCAGCTGCTCGAAGGAGCATTTCCCGTCCTCCTGCTGGGCACCATCATCGGCATCAGCCCCGGGATTCAAGCAGCTCTCCTGGTTGTTTTCTGCGTCGGCGCCTTCGCAGGGTCCTGGTTCTTCAAACGGATCCTGCGCTCGGAGCCGTTCGAAGCCTATCCCCGCCCGGTCAGCTCGCGCGTTCGTCTGCGGGAGTGGCGCTCATGCCAGATTACCGCCAACCCATTTCACCATTTCATCAATTTCGAAGACGCCATCTATTATCACGTCTTCATGAAAGGGGTCTTTCGTCTCTTGGGGCTCTACGAGCGCGGGAAGCGCAATGCGCTGCAAGTCGACACATCCGAAGTCCTCCTCACGTTTCCCGACCTGCCCCCTTCGTTCGACGGGTATCAGATCCTCTTCCTGTCCGACCTGCACCTGGATGGGCTGCACGGGCTTACTGAAACCCTGCAGCCGATCGTTGGCTCACTTCCCGCTGACCTGTGCATCATGGGGGGGGACTTGCGCATGCAGACCTACGGCCCCTTCGAAGAAGCCTTGGCTCACTTCCGGGCGCTGCTTCCGCACATTCAGGTCAAGGACGGCATCTACGGGATTCTCGGCAACCATGACTGCACGGAGATCATCGAACCGCTCACCGAGGATGGTGTCACCTACCTGGTAAACGAATCCCATGCCATCGAGCGCAACGGCGAGCGGATCTGGATCGTCGGGACGGACGATCCGCACATGTACAAATGTCACGACTTGGAGAGGGCCTTCGAGGAGGTCCCCGCCGGTGCATTCAAAATCCTGGCGGTCCATTCCAACGAGATCTATCGCGAAGCGGCGCGCTTCAGCCCCCAGCTGTACCTGTGCGGGCACACGCACGCCGGTCAGATCCAGCTGCCCCGCATCGGTCCCATCTTCACCCACAGCAGCGCTCCTCGCCGTTTCTGCTTCGGTCCGTGGCGCTACAAATCCATGCAAGGGTTCACCACCTGCGGCGCCGGGGTGTCCGGCATTCCCGTTCGCTTTGCCTCACGCGGCGAAGTCGTCCGGTTTACCCTCAAACGCGGCGATTCCGTCTCCTGCTCGGTGTCCGTCCGCGAAAACGGCCGCTGAGCGTTCATTCGATCAGCAGCAGCGGCGGATCGTAGATCGCAGGCGGCTCCATCCCGAGAAGCTGGAAGCACGTCGCCGCGATGTTGGAAAGCTTCGGCTCGGAGACATCGGGGTTGATTCGGATGCCACCGTTCCCGGCCGGATCGTAGACGATGAACCAGACAGGGTTCAGCGTATGAGCCGTTTTTGCTTTGGGGTGGCCGTTCTCGATCTTGGCCTTGCCGGTCTTCTTGTCCGTCTCGAACATTTCCTCGGCGTTGCCGTGATCGGCTGTGACAAGGAGAATGCCCTTGGCCGCTTCCGTCGCCTTCATCAGCCGCCCCAGGCCGAGATCCACGGATTCGACGCCGATGCGGGTGGCCTGAAAGACGCCCGTGTGCCCCACCATGTCCCCATTCGGGTAGTTGATGCGGATGAGGTCGAAACGTCCGGATGTAATGGCATCGATGGTTCGGTCCGTGATGTCCGCCGATTTCATCCACGGCCGCTCTTCGAACGGGACCCGGTCGGATGGGATTTCGATATATTCCTCCAGTTGCTCGTCGAACTTTCCTGACCGGTTTCCATTCCAAAAGTAGGTCACGTGACCGAATTTCTGAGTCTCGCTGATCGCGGCCTGGCGAATCCCGCGCCGGCAGAGCTCCTCGCCGAAGGTTTCTTCGATGCAAGGGGGCTCGACGAGGTAATTCTTCGGGATGTGAGCCTCGGTGTCGTACTCCATCATGCCGGCGTAGAGGGCTTTGGGATAGGGCGTGCGCTCGAACTTGTCAAAATGCTCCTCGTCAAACGCCCGTGAGATCTCGATGGCTCGATCCCCCCGGAAGTTAAAATAGATCACGGCGTCGCTGTCTCGAACCGGCCCCACGGGGCCCGCCGCATCGGCGACGACAAAGGGCGGCAAATCCTGGTCGATGACGCCCGGGTTTTCCTTGCGAAAAGTCGTGATGGCTTCCTCGGCGGAAGGGAAGCGTCTCCCTTCACCGGCGATGTGGGTTTTCCACCCGAGTGCCACCATGTCCCAGTCCGCTTCGTAGCGGTCCATGGTGATCTTCATGCGGCCGCCGCCGCTCGCGATCCGGTAATCGACCCCGGCGCGCTCGTTCACGTCCTTCAGGAACGCTTCGAAGGGGAGCACGTATTCCAGAGCCGAGGTTTCGCCGACGTCCCGGCCGTCGAGCAGGGCATGGACTCTGACCTTCTGGATGCCGTCTTCGAAGGCGGCTCGGGTGATCATCTTCTTGAGATGGTCCAGGTGGCTGTGAACGTTTCCGTCCGAAAAGAGACCCAGGAAATGGAGCGTGCCGTTGTTGGCCTTCACGTGGCTTGTGAGCAGCTCCCAGGCGCGACTTCGGAAGATCCGGCCCGAATCGATGGCTTCGTTCACGAGCCTGGCCCCCTGCGGATAGAAGCGCCCGGCCCCCATGGCGTTGTGTCCGACCTCGGAGTTGCCCATGTCTTCGTCCGAAGGGAGTCCGACGGCGGTCCCGTGGGCCTTGAGAAGCGTGTGGGGACAGTGCTCGAGAAGCCAGTCCAGGTGGGGGGTGAATGCTTGCGATACGGCATTGCCTTCGGTTGAGGCTCTGCAGCCTATCCCGTCCATCACGACAATCGTGATGGGGCCGGGGCGTCTGGGATTCAGCAGAGTAACGGGTGTGCTCAATCTTGCCTCCATTTGTGAATTCCTATCGCCCGCGCGACGGTTTGGGCTTTTCCCCAAGAGTCACCGTGGTGGTGGACCGGCTTCCGTTCCAGTGAACCACTTCCACCCGTATCTTGTCGCCCGGACGATATCTTCGGATCTTGCGGATGGCGGCGTCTGCGTCTTCCACAGGCTCTCCTTCGATGCGAACGATGATGTCGCCTCCGACCACGATGATGTAATTGCCGATCTGCGCGCGCTCCCGACCGCCCTTGAGTCCTGCCTTGTCGGCCGGTCCGCGCGGTGTGACCTCCATGATCATGGCTCCCGATTCGACGGGCAGCTTAAGGGCCTCGGCGAGCGTCGGCGTGAGGGTCCGCATGGAAGCCCCAATCCATGGATAGGCATAGTAGCCTTTTTCGATGAGGTCATTGAGGACCGCTTTGGCGGCGTCGATGGGAATGGCAAAGCCGATGCCCACGTTCGCCCCCGTGGGGCTGAAAATGGCCGTGTTGATCCCGATCATCTGCCCGGACGAATCGATGAGGGGCCCCCCCGAGTTTCCGGGGTTGATGGAGGCGTCCGTCTGGATAATGTCCTCGACCAGGGAGCCGTTGGACGCCCGCAGGGCCCGGCCGATGGAGCTGATCACGCCGGTGGTGAGGGTCTGGCTCAATCCGAAGGGGTTACCGATGGCGATGACCTTCTGCCCCACCTTGAGGTTGGACGACGTTCCCATGGGAATGACGGCCAGCTCCATCTTTTTCGGCTCGATCTTCACCACCGCGATGTCCGTGTCCGGGTCCGAGCCAACCAGCTTGGCGGTATACTTCTTTCCGTTCGCCAGTGTGACTTCCAGCTTACGGGCGTCCTCGATGACGTGGTGGTTGGTCAGGATATAGCCCCGGGAGTCGATGATGGCGCCCGAGCCCGTGCCTTCCCGCGGGGTCACGTTGAAAAAAAAGTCGTGCTCGAGGACCGTGCTGGTGATGTTCACCACACCCGGCGACAGTCGCTGATAGATTTCGATGTTGTTGCGCTCGTCTTCCGTCATGGCCCAGGCCGGGGCGACGCTCAGTGCCAGAATCAATGCGATCCGACAAACCCGGCGGCAGAGCCAGCCCGCTTTCTCACTGATCATGGGTTGTCCTCTCCAGTTGGGGTTATCCTCTTCGACCGTCAGCGGCTCCCCCTGCGGTACAGCCATCGCAGGAGCGAATAGACGACCAGAACGGCGAGCACCCACGCCAAGTAGCGCTGCCACGTCCTTCCGGCCCCGCCGGCAAACAAGGCGATCCTCGAGCTCGGAATGGCGAATCCGATTCCAATGCTGGAGCCCGTGGGGCTGAGGATCAGCGTATTCATTCCGATCAACTCGCCTTTGGAGTTGACCAGGGCGCCTCCGGAATTGCCCGGGTTGATGGAGGCATCGGTCTGGATGAGCCCTCTGAGGATGGCTCCTTCGCCCCGGATGTCTCGCCCCGTCATGCTGACGCTCCCCGTCGTGAGGGTCCGTCCGAGCCCGAATGGATTCCCGAGCGCCAACACCTTCTCGCCCACCTGGATCTTTGACGAATCCCCCACGGGGATGGGCTTCAGGGAGTGCTTCCCGGGAGCGATCTTGAGAAGCGCCAAGTCCTGCTCGGGGATCGCATGCACGATGATCGCTCTGAAATGGAATCCCTCTTCCACGGTCACCACGATATCCTCGGCGGAAGCCACCACGTGAAAATTGGTTGCGATCAAGCCGTCGGCGGTCAAAATGATGCCGGAGCCCGCACCCTCCTGGGGCATCCCGAGGAACAACTCGCTCGATTCGCCCGCCGTTATCGTGATGTTCACGATGGATGGTGCTACCCTTTCATAGGTAGCGATGGTATTCTCTTCATCCGAAGTGAGAGTAAGACCGGGGCTCGGGTTGAGCAACCAGAGGGAGGCAAAAAGCGACACGATGATGATGCGGACTCCCATACGTGTCGATTCCCGTCCCTGGCTGCTGCGCCTCCGAGACATTTGGCTCCGCCTCCCTTTGAAACGATGGCCTGTTGAGGTGCCGTGCTCACGACGTTGTCTCGCAACGAAGTGCCCGTGGCTTGACGAAACGGCAGACATCCTTCCGTGGCCGTCATCCCGGCATGCTTCCAGCCGGGATCCAGCAGCGTTTTCACACGAACCCGGGATTCCGGCTAACCCCCTGCCGGAAGACGGTACGAGCCTTTTTTGAAATCCGGTCGCCCAACCTTGCTGTCACCATAGCATGGTGGTGGTGGCTTGTCATGTTTGGAGCCTGGGACAGCACGAGGCCGGGGCAGATTCCTGTTCCGGCGGCGGACCCGCAGAAGCATTGAGCTGCCGTTCGAAGCGACGGATTCCCGGAAAGGCTCTGAACCGAATCGGTCGGAGAACATTCAGCATGAACGGTATCTATCGCATCAGGCTGGCAAGACTGGCCCGCTTGAGTCCCTGGCTTTGGATCGCCGCCATTTTCGGTGCTCAGGCGGTGGGCTCCCTGGCTATCACAGCTCTGTTTAAGATGGCGATTCGCGAGGTCCTTGTCCCCATTCTGATTCTCCTGCTGGGGATGGCGGTCTCGGCTCTCCTGGCCCGGCGCGATCTTTCAGGAACGGTTTCATGGTGGGCCCGCTCCATCCCCTTTCCGCTCTACGCGCTTTTCATCTTCTCGCTTTCGAGTCGGGATTATCCGGACGCCCAGATGAGCATGAACGCGGACCTGTTTCACTTGGCGGAGTTTTCGACCTTGGGGTTTTTTCTCGCTTTCTTCTGGTACCCGCTGCTCAAGCGGTCCGGATCCTTTCTCTTTTCAGCGGCCGTGCTGGGCAGTGGCCTTTTGTTCGCGCTTAGCGACGAGCTTCACCAGTTCTACGTTCCAGGCCGCACGGCAAGCGTGATCGATCTGGTGTACGATGCGACCGCTCTGGCTGCGGCGTGTTTTGTCTTTCTGGTGGGGGTCAACGTCAGGACCAATCTGCAGCGGATGTCGGTGGATCAAGGGAGTTGACCGAAGGGGAGCGGAGGGGCGCCCATTAGCCCAACAACGCCAGGATTGCCCGCAGCAGCAGATGGGCGGCCAGCCCCGCGAGGAGATCGTCCAGCAGGATGCCCAATCCGCCCGGCACCTGGGTGTCAGCCGCCCGAATCGGCCAGGGCTTCCAGATGTCGAAGATCCGGAACAGCAGGAATCCGATGGCGAGCGAAAGCAACGTCGCGGGCAGTGCGAACATCGTCACGAGATAGCCGGCAAGCTCGTCTACGACCACCTCTCGGGGATCTTTTTTGCCGAGTTTCTTGGCGGCAACATCGCAGGCGAGCCAACTGACGAGCAGGAATGCCGTAAGCAGCACCCCTCCGACCAGGGGCTGCCGGATCGTGCTCATCACCCATGCCGCGGGCACTCCCGCCACCAGCGTGGCGACCGACCCGCTCGCCACGGGAGCGCGGCCGATGCCTCCGAGGACGGCGAGCCACACGAGTGGTGCTTCAAGGCTCCTTTGGTTCGACTTCACTTTGTTTTCCTGGTAATAGCGAGGAACTGATTTCTGGCACCGGCACGAGGATCCTTCACGCACAGACACCGACTGCCTTTCCGGATTGCCCTATGACCAACGAGTCCTCAAGCACTGATGGAAAAGTCCTCGAGCATTGGGGAGGCTTCTTCCGCCTGATCAACCCGGCCGACTACGAACGGTTCGGGGTCGATCCCCAGGACGTCCCCATGGGGACCTTCGCATCGGAAGACCACCCCGGGTTTCTCCCGAGCCGGCTGGGCGGCAACGCGTACGGGCTTGGCCTCGCCGAACAGAGCGCCTTGTCGGATGCGGATCTAAGCTTTTTGGAAACGATCGACTTCGAGGACGAGCAGGTCATCGCGGAGCACCATCGCCAGCTCAACGCCATCTATCAAAAGCTCAGCCTCCTCATCCGGTTCACCCGATCCGGTCGACGATACTTTCTGGTTCCGATCACGCTGGTAGCGCATTCTTTGCGCGAAATCAAGGCCAAGGCCGACGAAGTGGCCGAGCTCGTCATCCGGCACATTTGGGAGACCAGGATCGAACGGCTGGAGATCGGGCTGCTCACGGCGGGCGAAGACCTGCTGTCCCATGAGCTTACGGCGAGGCTCTCGACGCACCGCATCGTTTTGTTCGATTCCCTCGAGAAGCTCCGATCCTGGCGTATTCCCTTGGATATCGTCATCCTCCCCAAAGACATTTTCGAATACCTCCTTGAACAGAACCTCCCCCAGATGCGCTCGAAACCGCTCAGCCGACAACGGCTGCAGAACTATGCCACCTACCTCGCCGGCAAGATTTTCGATGTGCTCGATCTTTCGGGAAAGCTCATCGTCCTCGCAAGCTCTCCCGTGCCCAGGGATGACCGCATCTGCACCATCCGGTTTCATAAGGAGCAGGATCTGAAGTCGTTTCTGCTTTTCGCGCATATTTTTCACACCAAGGTGCCTTATGCGGCCGAGTCGGTGGACAGTGCCATCGAGGTGCATCTGACGGACCTGCATTACTATCTCTCCCGTTTTGGGTTTTACGAGCCGCATCTGAGGGAGCTTATCGGAGACCGGCGTCCCGAGCGCTTGAGTGTCGCGGAGATCAACGGACTGCGGCGCATCAACCTGCGTCTTCCTCAACCCTACGCGAACACCCCCGAAAAGCTTTGGAAGACCGTATTCAGCCCGTTTTTCAGCATCATCCAGCTGCGGAGCAAGTCGCCCAAACAGCATACGGAGTATTGGGAAAGCAGGATCGAAATCGATGCGGACTTGCCGGAGAGCCTTCTTGTCTTCGTCGGACGGCCGCGCCCTCCCGAGCTCGACCTCAACGCTCTGGATGAGGACGTCAAGCACTCGGGAATGGCCGGGTGCAGCCTTTCCCTGGTCGCTCCGTACAGGAACAGTTTTCGCTACGTTCTGGATGTCCTCGATGTCCTCGCGCGCATTCGAGACAACGACTTTCCAAAGATCTCCGAATTGGAGCGGGCTCGACTCAGCAACCCGTTTCGGGGTCGCAACGAGCACTTTCAGGCCATTATCAGGCTTCTCGGTCAGGTCCCGAAGCTGGAACGGGTGCGTGAGCTTCTGAACCCCGACCGTATCGAGGGGCCGCACACCCCGGTTCTCGAAAACATTCCAAAGCTGGCCCAGCACGGGTTTTCGCCGGCCCAGCTGAGAGAGCTGTTTCTCATCGTGGTGGGGCATACGACCTTGAGTCGGGTGGTGCTGGGGAAGCTTCCCGCCAGGACGCTCAGGCCCGTGACCGACCGGGGAAAAGGGGGCAAGTACCAGGAGATCCTGGATCTCCTTCGGGTGTGCCGCCTGATGAGCGCCGCCGAGATCGTGGCTGCGCTCGGGCAAGCCTTCTCCGGGGATCAAATCAAGGAGCTTTATCGGGTCTACGACGACGCCATCCTGGTCGCCACCGAGCCGCGTCTGGACTGGGACCGCCTCCATGACCTGCGCATCAGTGCGCTTGGAGGGGTCCAGAACAAGGCGATCCGGGAGATGATGAAGCTCTTCAATCTGTTTGAGTTTCTGGATACGTGGCAGGAGTTCCTGCATAAGGGGGACTGCGAAAAGGACGTCGCCTGCGATCATCAGGAAGAGCGGCTGCAGCAGCTCGAGGAAGTGCTGCAGCTGGCTCAAACGGCCGAAGAATTCAAAACGCTCTTCATGGGTGACTACCTTTTCGGGGAGTCTCACCTTTTCAGGCGCTTCCTTGAAACGGAATTCCACGGCACGGGCCACCTGCTGCCGGGCCTCGGCACCAGGGCGGGCTTCATCCTTGTCTGGGTTGCCGTCAATGTCGCTGAGCGCCACGTTGTCAACTTCAACCCCATGCTGCCAGGTGTCACCGAGGATGGGAGCAAGCAGCGAATTACCAAGATTCGTGAATCGCTTCTGCGGATCGACATTCGGAAGCTCGATCCCGTTTTTCTGGATGACATCAAGCAGACGCTCGCGGCTGGGCGGCCCGCATTTGTCTTTGACACCGGCATCCGACTGGTCAGCAGCCCTGAGACGCGGGGGCTCGACATTTCCTTTGTGGACGTCGAGCAAGGCCTTGAGCAGCTGGAAACCCTGATCAACCGGCTTGCGTCTCAAGGGCTTCGTGCCATGTCCCTCAAGGACTTGCAGGAGGTGGAGCGGCTCTTTTCCGAGCTGGACACATTTTATGCCTACCTGCGCCGGGAAGGATGCGATCTGCACTGCGACCTGCTGGACGCCATGAGCCGGGTGGAATCCATGGACGCACGCATCGAAAGGGTCGAAGCCACCCTGAGGAAGACCCTTCGAGATCAGGTTTTCGTTCCGGAGGAAATCCATGACTCCTTGAGCGTGCTTGCGAAGCATTGTCCTGAGATCCTGGGATTTGTCATCCCGGAATTCCATTCGTTCGGCCGGCTCGTTGAGAACTGGCCCACGCGACAGCCGCAGTCGGTCGGAATGTACGTCATGCGGAGCCTGGAGAAGCTCCAAGCCCTGATCACCCGAGATCGAGATGCTTTTCAGGACAACAACACGTACTACCAGCTTGCCAAATTCGAATTTGGCCCGCTTGCCGAGGAAGGGACCGGCGCAACCCATTCCCAGCTGGATACCCTGGAGACCATGGTTTCGGCTCTCATGAAGGATGATGTCTTGCGCAAGGCGCTGACGTATGCGCTGTTGTTTCAGGATATCGGCAAGGTCGAGCATTACGGCGCCGTCGACCCGGAGGTGGACGGACGATGGACGCATGCGGAGCGGGGAGCCTTAATCCTGGAACGGTGCAAGATCCTTGAAAAGTACGATCTCGACCCGGAGCTGGCCCGGATGGCAACGCTCCTCATTCGCCACCATGGACTTGGCGGGCACGTGATTCAAGGAGAGGAGCCGGTCGCGGCCCTGTCCCGCATGACCCGGTTTGGCGACCGCAGGCTGGTGGACGTCTTTGTTCTTCACGGGCTACTGGCGGCAGCCGCTGTCCAAGAAGGACTCATGGTGGGAGATTTGCTCGATGCCTTTCTCGATCACCGGAGATTTGCGCTCGATGTGCTTGACTCCGGCGAGGATTGGTCCACCTATCTGCGACATCATCTGCGCATCCGCGGGAGGCTGCTGCTGGAAGGGTTCCCGTTGCCTCCCTCGATGGGCGGGGCGTTTCCCGAAGGGGACCTGGCGGATTGCGGGCTGGACGACACGGACAGCCAGGATGAGGCGTTGTGGCACGGGCGCAGGGCTGCGGCCCTCGAGCGATTGTTCCGGCTGATGGGGCTCGCGTGGGTGGGGTTCGAAGACATTCAGCTCTACAGCACCGAAACGCCCGTCCGTTTCATTTACAAGCGCAAGCAGCTCAAGAGCATTGGGCTCGTGACGTTTGAAAAGCAGCTCGTTGCTGCCGCCCGTCTCATGGAAGTGTTCGTTCAGCTTGATTCGGGGACGAAGTCTTTCCTCCTGTACTGCCTGGATCCGTTGGGCGGCGCATTGCGCCTGTACGATTTCCTTCCACTCTCAAAATTCTTGGATCAGGAAGAATGCCTCAAGCTGCTGCTGGCTTCCTGTCAGCGTTATCACCGTCATTTTGGTGTTACCGAGCCCCAGGGGTTGATCAGCTTCAGGCCGCTGACTCAGATCATCGTGCGCCGCCAGCAGGTGATACGGAGCCTTCTGCGAGATCTGAGTCTGCCCGAAGGCTGTTGCGGGCGGGAAGAAGTCTATGCGGCTCCCCATCTCTTCGGGGCGATCCGTTTTGAAGTGAGCCGAAGCGAAGCGGCGATCCGAGTTGGGTATGAGGACGCGGAAGAGCTCAGTCTGATGGCCGAGTCGCTGACGAAGATCTGGACGCATGAGGAGCTTTCCCAGCATTTTGACCGGCTGGTTCAGGAATTTATGAAGACGCTGCCCTACGACGCCAAGAGCCTTCAACGCGAGCTGCAGGAGGTCTATCGGGCGCAGTCCGTGCGGATCAACGATGAGATCGTGAATGCCACACGGGGGGAGCTCGAGCAGGTCGGGGACCTCACGGATCTTCATCAGACACTGGAGGCCATTCGAAAAAGGATGTCCGTGCTTCAGCTTACCGATGAGCAGCAATTCGCCCTGCGGGAAGCGATTGAGTTTCACAAGTCGCGGCTGCGGGCGCAGTTCTTGACTGCAAGTTACCAGCAGATCAACGCCATGCACACTCGAGAGGCTCTCCTGGACTACTGGAACCGTCTGAAATACGAGCTCGTGCTCTACCGCTCGTACTTGGGAAAGGAATACGAAACGCTCATTGCCCACTTTATCGACCAGAGAATCGAGATGATGTCATCGATCTGATCCGGCCTTCACGTGGAGGAGCTTCCATGCACTTTGAATCGTTGCTGAACGCGATCGAACGGTATGCCAGTGCGCGCGATGTCCCCGAAGTGAAATCTTCGGGCGGTGGTTCCGACTGGGACTGTGGCTTGTCGGGGGAATTTGGTGACGGCTATTCGGCCAGCTGGGCTCGAGGACAGCATCTGGCCGAGGCCAGAGATCACCTGCGGCGGGCGCTTGAGGAGTACATCGACGAACGGGTGCGCCTCGCTCTGCGGGCTGGTCGGGGAGAATGAGCGGCCACGTCAGCGGCGTCAGGTCTTGGACGGCGACTTTGGTGGCTTCGCGGAGGGATTGGGCGCCGGCTGCTTCTTGGGATTTGGGATGTCCTTGACGGCCTTGGACAGGTCTTTCAAGGACTCCACGACGAGAACGGTCGTTCCCGTGTCCGCCCATTCAAACAGCTGCTGTGCCTGGGAGATGGGGAGGTTGATGCAGCCGTGGGAGCAGTTGGCCTTTTCGATGTCACCGGCGTGGATCCAGACGTGCCCGTAGATGCGTAGAGCCCACGGCATGAGTGCTGGGTCCCCGTACGCGTTCTTGTAGCTCGCGGAAACGTGATCCCCATCCTTGTTCTCGACCTTGTAAAGCCCGGCCTTCGTCCACTCTCCCTTCTTTCCGATGCAAATGTACGTGTCGCTCTTCAGGCGCCCCTTCTCGTACCATCCGACAAACGGGATGTTCTTGACCACCAGGATGAATTTGGGCAGACGAGAAACTTCGGGAATATCCTTCGGCATGGGCGTCCACGTGCTGTAGTAGCCGAAATCATTAGGGACCTTCAGGGGTCTGCCCTTGGTGATGTCCTCCTGGATATAGTCCGCGTCCCGAATGTTCAACCGCGCCAAGATGTCGAGGGATGTCTTCTTGTCGAGATCTTGGTTTTCCTGGGCGAGACGCTCCAGCTCCTTGGGGCTCAGCTTGCGCTCGGTCCAGCCCGTATCGACAGGGCCTTCGGGCACCGCAACGTGGTGGCGGGCTCCGCACGCCGTCAGCAGCAGAAGGGATGACAAGGTGATTGCGAGGAACTGGACCGTTGACAGGGGCAACAATCGCATGCCCGACAAAACCTGTACGATGCTTGAAGAGATCAGAAGAGCCATAGACGAAGGTGATTCCTTCCCGAAGGGAGCTCTATTTCTTTGTGTAGCCCGGCTCGCGGAAGATCCGTGTGGACGATCCGTAGGGTACCGGGCGCGTGGATAGTATCACAAAATCGATATGCATCAAGTGGAACCGTGGATTGGCGGTCTACAGGGGGCTTTATGACGCAGATTTTGATTCATCGAGCTGCACGCGGTGTCGTGATTGCAACAGACAGCCGGGCCGTGGCGTTTTCAGGCGAAGGGGAGGAAGACGCGGAGCAGTTCACGGTGCAGAAAATCTTTCATCCTCTACCCAACGTGATTCTCGTTACGGGAGGAGCGGGCTACGGGATTTGGCTCTGCGAGCAGTTTAGCTGCCATATCGCCCAAAACGGCCTCGATGACGCGTCTGAGGCCGCCGACGCAGCGTTGCCCTTTCTTCAGCCCCTCATGGAGGCGTTGAAGAAAAAGCACCAGCTATCCGTTGAGAATCCTCACCTTGATCGCATCTACATCCTCGTCGCCGGCATCCATCGGGACGAAGGCGGAAAACCCGCGACGACAATCCGCCTCTTTGCCGCCGAACAGGCCCGAGAGCCGCTGCGCGAAATCGACGTGCCGGGCGTCGTCACCATCCCGAGACAGGTCACCCTGGAATATCGGCTAAGCCAGTTGGGGCCCGAGCAGGCCGATTTCGACGCGGTTGAGCAGGTCTTCTACAATTTTCTACGTCAAGTCGCGGAGTTGGACGACGACGTGGGAGCCCCATTTCATTTCGTGCGGATTCACCCGGCGGGAATTCAGCTCAGGAGCTCCTCTGAAGGCTAGTGCTCCGTCAAAGAAGTTCTGTCGGGAAAGACCACAACACCCCTCAACCCCCCTTGAGTGGGGAATCAAAGGGGGATGTACGTTGCGAGACAAAGTTGACGTCGCACCAGGTCTGTAGTTGGTGCTGTGTGCCCCCTTGGGCGGGTCGCACGGGCGAGCCGGCCCAAGGGAGCATTGTACTGCGTGGTGTGGTGTGGTGAGGTGTTTACCTGTTTGTCAGGTCCTTGAATGCCGATGGCTACTGTTTGGGTCCAGCCGGGGCCGCAGGGGCTTCACCAGCCTTGGGCTGAGGTCCCGTGGCTTTTTCGGCAGCCGGCTTGGCGGCGGTCTTATCGACTGCCGTTGCAGCGGTGTCCTTGGGGGCAGGAGCACCTTCAACGCTCTTGGCCGGTGTCAGCGTCGTCTTGTCGCCAACCGGTTTGGCAACGTGCTTCTCGACTGCCTTTACAGCGGCGTCTTTGGGAGTAGAAGCGGCCTCACCGGTCTTGGCTGGAGTAGTCGTCGCGGGCTTGTCTACGGCCGGTTTGGCCACGGCCTTGTCGACGGCGGTTGCAGCGGCTCCCTTGGAAGCGGGAGCGGCCTCACCGGTCTTGGAGGCTGTCGCCGCGGGACTGTCAGCCGTCGGCTTGGCCACGGTCTTGTCTGCTTGGGCGGCGGGCTGTGCGGTTTCCGCTTTCATGCCTGAGGTCGTGGATTGCTGAGCCCACGCCGGCCCAAGGCTCAAAGAAAAGATCATCGCACTTGCCCCAACCAACGATACAACTTTCTTCATTTGGATTCTCCTCTGATGCTTATATCGTTCAAACCGTTTCTTACACCTTCTCTGGCGAAGCTGCGTGTGCGCATCACGCATCGTTCGTCGTTGGCCGCTCCTAATGGCAAGCGGCGTGCCAAAGAACGAATCGAAATCGGCACATCTGCAACAGCTGGAAAACCTTGGTGAATGTCTTTGGGTGGGGGGCTGGGCTCCCAATCGGTCCCCGGCGAGCCGATTGGGTCCTCGCGCTCGTGACACCTTTTTTCTCACCTCCGAGGTCTTTTGCAAAAAAAGTCACACGTCCTCGTGTATACTGCGGCAGTATTCGCTCGGGGGGCCAGACGACTTCGAACGAGGTCACGTCTATCACGCAGTCAGGAGGAGCCTTCTATGAAGCCATTTGAAAGCATTTCCACGGAATTGACTCAAAGCCTCGGTCTCGCCTACCAGCCTGTTGGTGTATCGCTTTTCCAATCCGCAGAAGCGATTCCAGCCGGTACACCTTTTTTCGAAGGAAATTTGAAGAGCTATTGCCAAGCGGTTGCACTCGCCGGCAAAGGCACGTCCTTCCTGGTGCGCAAGGAGCAGATGGGGTGCAAGCTGGGCACGTCCGTCCTGGGCTTTGAAGAAGACACGGAAGCTTTCCTGGATGACGGCGTGCTGGAAAAATACGGGGTGGGCCTCTTCGGCTCCGAGGAGGCGTCCGAGCAGACCATGAAACAGTCTTTCTACCTGGAGAAAGGGAAGACGCACGCGGCCCTGATTGCTCCGCTGGGGGTCTTCGGAGCGCTTCCACAGGTGGTGGTGTTTACCGCCAACAGTGAGCAGGTCATGTGGCTGCTGTATGCGCTCAATTACGACAAAGGGGGGCGAATGGAGCTGCCCCAGTCGGGAGGGGCGCTGGGGGGCTGTGCGGACATCACGGCCCTGCCGCTGACTCAGGGTGTTCCGAACATCACGTTCCTCGGGCTCGGATGCAGGATCAAGTCGGCCGTTGACGCCTGTCATTTGATGCTCGGCATGTCGGGAGCCGACCTCGAAAAGGCTCATGCGCACGTGCGTGCTCTGGCCAAACCGATTGCGATGCTGAACAAGGCCAAGTCCGCCACTTGAACCGAAGAAACCATGACCATGACGATTTGGAGATGAGATGCGCAAGGCGTGCGTGGTGACGGGTGTTGCGGGGTTTGTGGGAAGTCATCTGACCGAGCGGCTGCTCGCCCGAGGGATCGAGGTGGTCGGCGTCGACAACTTCTTTTCGGGCTATGCGCACAATATGGTCGGCTTCAAGGACCACCCGGCCTTTACGTTTTATGAAAAGACTATCACGGAGCCATCCCTTCTCGAGCGTCTGAAGGAGCGCCACCCGGCCCTCATGGCGTGCTTTCACCTGGCGGCTGTCGTGAGCGTGCCCTATTCCGTGGACCACCCCGAGGAGACCCTGGAAGTCAATTGGCACGCGACGGCCAGGCTGCTCGATGAGGCTGCCGGCTTGGGATTTGAGGCTTTTCTGTTTGCGGGCTCCGCAGCCGAATATGGGGAGGAAGCCCGCCTTCCCGTCCGGGAGGACTACGCGACCGATCAGACCGAACATCCGAGCCCCTACGGGCGGTCGAAATACCTCTCCTCCCAGCGGGTAGGGTCGAGCCCCATTGGGGTGGCTTTGCGCTGCTTCAATATCTACGGTCCGAGGCAAGATCCCCGGAGTCCCTACAGCGGGGTGATCTCTCGCTTTGTGGATCTCGCATTTTCCAAGAAGCCGTTGACGGTTTTCGGGGACGGCCGGCAGACCCGGGACTTTATTTACGTGGGGGATATGGTGTCCGCCTACGTGAGGGCGGCGGGTCTTGACGGGGCGGGCCCCCGCGTGCCGAACGGGATTTACAACATCGGCACCGGGGAGCGGACTTCCATCCTGAGGCTCGCGGAAGTGATCAATGAGCTGGCCGGCAATGGCGAGCCAACGCAGTACTTGCCCGAGCGGCCCGGCGACATTCGCCATTCGGTGGCGTCCGTCGAGAGATTCCGTCAGGCCACCGGCTGGGCTCCCGAGGTTGGTCTGAAGGACGGCCTCTGTTTGACTCTCGATTGGGCTCGCTCGGGGTGACGTTGGGCATCAGCCTTAGCTGTCCGTCTTGTGGCTCAGAGAGAAGCCTGAGCGCTGAATCCCGGTGGCTTCGGTTTCGAATGACAGCCGCGTGACACTCAAGACCGTGTTTTTACGGACCAAGGGAATGAATGGAGCCCATCGACCGTCCTGATCCAGCAGTCTCGACCGACCTGAGATCGCAGATTCTTCCGCTTTTGATTCTCGCGGGCGTTTTCTTCTTCAGCTTCACGTCCAGGATCATTCTGGCGCCCATGCTCCTGACCATCGAGGAGGATCTCCGCCTCGGACATGCCGAAGCCGGTACGCTTTTTACCTACATCTCGTCGGGGGTCTTCGTTGGGCTGCTGGGGTCCGGTTGGTTGTCCACCTGGTGGGCCTATCGGCGGACCATCTTCGTCTCGACCCTGCTCATTGGGGCGGCCGCCATGGCCGTTTCGCTGAGTCAGAGCCCGCACTGGCTCCGGGTGAGCTTATGCCTTCTCGGCTTCGGCGCGGGGCTCTACTTCCCCTCGGGGATTGCCACCATCACGAGTCTGGTGCGCCGTCAGGATTGGGGAAAAGCCCTCGCGGTCCACGAGCTGGCGCCGAACCTCGGATTCGTGCTCGCGCCCCTGCTTGCCGAGCTCCTGATGCGCTCGCTGAGCTGGCGGCAGATCGTGGTCGGCCTGGGAGGGATGAGCTTCGTTGCGGCGCTGCTCTTCCTGGCAACGGGTCGGGGCGGAGATGTGCGTGCGGAATTCCCCGGGTCGGCGAGCCCGGGCGACATTCTAGGCAAGGGCTCGTTTTGGATCATGGCGTTGCTCTTCATGCTGTCGGTTGGGGGCAGCCTCGGGGTCTACACGATGGTGCCCCTGTTTCTGGTGACGGAACGGGGATTCGAGCGGGAAGCGGCGAATCAGCTTGTGGCTTTGTCCCGTATCCCCGGGGTCGCGATGGCCCTCGTGGCTGGCTGGGTCGTGGATCGCCTCGGGATCAAACGCTCGATTGGGGGCTTCTGTGCGCTGACCGGCCTGTCGACGCTCATGATGGGCCTGGATCTTGGAAGATTGACGCCCCTTGTGGTAACGCTCCAGGCGATTCTGTCGGTTTGCTTCTTCCCAGCGGGCTACGCGGCGCTCGCCCGGGTTGTGCCGTTGTCCCAGGGCGCCATGACGGTGGCCTTCTGCAGTTCGATGGCCATTCTGGCGGGGGCGGGAATCCTGCCGTCGGTGCTCGGATTGCTGGCCGAGCGGGGAGCCTTTCCGATCGGGTTCGTCGCGTTCGGCGCGCTCATGATGGCCGCCGCCTGCCTGGTGCCTTTCGTGCGGTTCGCTCCGGAGTTGGGGCAGCCGGATACAAAAGGATAGTAAGACCTCGCCGCCCTGGAAGACGGCGCTCCCATCCGGGTCAGTGAGACGCTCTTGAATTGTCCATTTGCTCACGACCCTGAGGTGAGCGGCTGCGGCACATAGCAGGTCTTCATGACCGGCTGCGTGCAGTCCGGGCCGAAATGCTGGCGCATTTCATCGAAAAAGGCGGACGTGGGGCTCACCTGGAGCTTCGGGCTCAAGGCGATCACGGCCTCCGCCTTGTGGTCCACATTCAGATAAAGAACCGTCTTGCAGTCGCCGGGGTGCGTCATGATGAGGTGGCGCAGCCGGTTGAGGGCGTCCCGGTCCAGACGGTCACTGTCCAGATGAATGTGAACGGCCTCGACCGTCTGGACCTGCGCCTCGTCGATGGTCATGACCCGGCTGGCAATGACCTTGGTCCCCTTTTCGTCGTGCTGCACCTTCCCGATCACCACCAGGGGCGCGTCCTGTACAAGGAGGTCCCGGGCCTCGGAGTAGGTTTCCGAGAAGGAAACGATCTCGATCAGCCCTTCCTTGTCTTCCAGCGAGAGAAAGGCCATGCGGTCGCCTTTCTTGGTGGTGAGCTCCTTGATGACGCTCACCATGCCGCACAGCACCAGCTCCGTTCCCTCGCGCCGTTCCCGGGCCATCTGCGTGCTGCTCGTGCACAGGGGAGCGATCTTTTCGGCGTAGAAATCGAGCGGGTGTCCCGAAATGTAGAAGCCCAGCGTTTCCTTTTCATACTGGACTTGGGTCCGGCTGTCCCATGCGGGGACGTCCGGAAGCGGCGGCTCCGCCACTGCGGTGCTTTTCTTGGAGCGCAGCAGCTCGAAGAGATTCATCTGCCCGGACTGGCGGTCGCGCTGCACCACTTGGGCCCGGTCCAGGGCGTCGTCGATGGCCGCAAAGAGGCGCGCGCGGTTGGGCTCCATGCTGTCGAAGGCGCCGCACTTGATCAGCTGCTCGATGACGCGCCGGTTGACCTTCTGGCTGTCCACGCGCTGACAGAGGTCGTGGAGCGATTTGTACGGCCCCTGCTGGTCGCGGCTGTTGAGCAGCACCTCGATCGCGGTCTCTCCCACGTTCTTCACGGCGCCCATGCCGAAGCGGATCTTGCCTTCGATGACGGTAAAATCCTTTTCGCTCGCGTTGATGTCGGGCGGGAGGATTTCGATGGACTTCTCGCGGCACTCGTTGATGAGCTTCACCACCTGGTCCGTGTTGCTGAGGAAGCTGTTCAGGAGCGCGGCCATGAACTCGACGGTGAAGTGGGTCTTGAGGTAGGCCGTGTGGTAGGCGATGAGCGCGTAGGCGGCGCTGTGGGACTTGTTGAAGCCGTACCCCGCGAATTTTTCCATCAGGTCGAAGATGTGGTTGGCTTTGGCGAGGTCGTGCTTGTTCTCCTTGGCTCCGGCCAGGAAGCGGTCGCGCTGGGCCGCCATGACGGCCGGGTCCTTCTTTCCCATGGCGCGGCGCAGGATGTCGGCTTCTCCGAGCGTGTAGTTGGCCAGCACGCTCGCGATCTTCATGACCTGCTCCTGGTAGAGGATAACCCCGTAGGTGGGCTCGAGGATGGGGCGCAGCTCCTCGAGGTCGTAGGTCACTTCGATCTCCCCGTGCTTGCCCTGGATGTAGGTTTCGACCATGCCGCTCTCAAGGGGGCCGGGGCGGTAGAGTGCGACCAGGGCGACGATGTCGGCGAAGTTTTCGGGGCGGAGCCGCACGAGGATGTCGCGCATGCCTGAGCTTTCCAGCTGGAACACGCCCGTTGTGTCCGCTCGGCTGAGGAGCTTGTAGGTGTCGGCGTCGTCCAGGGTGAGCTCCTCGATGACGAGGTCGATGCCGTGGTTTTTCTTGATCAGGCGGACGGCGTTGTCGATCACCGTCAGGTTGCGCAGCCCCAGGAAGTCGAACTTGATGAGCCCGGCTTTTTCCACGTATTTCATGGAATACTGGGTCACGATCTCGTTTTCTTGCCCGCGGTAAAGGGGCATGTACTCGACGATGGGCTTGTCCGCCATGACGACGCCCGCCGCGTGGGTGGAGGCGTGGCGGGTGAGGCCTTCGAGAGCGAAGGCGATCTCGAAGAGCTCACGGAGCTGGGGATCCTCGCGCTGCAGCTCGGTGAGGCGCGGCTCCATCTGAAACGCCTTCTCCAGGGTCATGCCGGGGGAAGAGGGGATGAGCTTCGCGATCCGGTCCACTTCGTTGTAGGGCATGGCCAGCCCGCGGCCCACGTCCCGGATGACGGCGCGCGCCTGCATGGTTCCGAAGGTCGCGATCTGGGCCACGCGGTCCTTGCCGTATTTTTCCGTGACGTACTGCAGCACGCGCTCGCGGCCGTTCACACAAAAATCCACGTCGATATCCGGCATGCTGATGCGCTCGGCGTTCAGGAACCGCTCGAAGATAAGGCCGTGCTCGATGGGGTCGAGGTCCGTGATCTTCATCACGTAGGCGACCAAACTCCCGGCGGCCGAGCCGCGCCCGGGCCCCACGGGAATGTTATTGCTCTTTCCATAGTTGATGAAGTCGGCCACGATCAGAAAGTAGGCGGCAAAGCCCATCTGCTTGATGACGTCCAGCTCGTAGCGGAGCCGCTTGGCGTACTCCGCCTCGTCGGCCGCCGAAAAATCGGGCCGGCGCTTGCGAATGAGCCGCAGCCGCTCCTGAAAACCCTCCTGGACGGTCTTTTCGAAGCGGTCGTCGAGGCTCTCTCCCGGCTCGACGGGAAACACGGGGAAGTGGTAATCGCCCATCTTGATCGTCAGGTTGCAGCGCTCGGCGATGGCCACGGTATTTTCCAGCGCTTCCGGAATGTGGGAGAACTCCCGGGCCATTTCGTCGGGGGATTTGAAGTAGAGCTGATCGGTCTGGAACTTCATGCGCTTTTCATCCAAAACGGTCTTTCCAGTCTGGATGCAGAGCAGGATTTCGTGGGCGCGCGAATCCCCGCGCTTGAGGTAGTGGCAGTCGTTGGTCGCAACCAGGGGGAGCCCCAGGTCCCGACCCATGCGGATCAGCGCTTCGTTCACGACTGTTTGCTCGGGGATGCCGTTGGCCTGAAGCTCCAGGTAGTAATTGCCGGGGCCGAGGATCTCCGCATACTCGAGGGCGCTGCGGCGCGCCGCCTCTTCGTTGTTGCGCAGGATGTGGCTGGATACCTCGCCCTTGAGGCAGCTCGAGAGCCCGATGAGCCCCTCGCTGTGCTGCCGCAGCACCTCCTTGTCGATGCGCGGCTTGTAGTAAAACCCTTCGATCGACGCGATGGAGACGAGCTTCATCAGGTTCTGGTACCCCGTGAAGTCGCGGGCGAGCAAGACGAGGTGATAGCTCCGGTCCTCCTCCCCTGGCGACTGGGGATCGGCCTTGGTCTGGCGGTCGAACCGGCTCCTCGGGGCGAGATACACCTCGCAGCCGATGATCGGCTTGAGCTCCGCCTTCCTGGCCGCCTCGTAAAACTCGAGCGCTCCGTACATGTTCCCGTGGTCCGTGATGGTCACGGTGTCCATGCCATATTCTTTGGCCGTCTTGAACAGGTCCTTGAACCGGATGGCCCCGTCCAGAAGACTGTACTGGGTGTGCACATGCAGGTGAACAAACGGAATCATGGATCTCCTCAAATCAGTGACATGAGAAACGCTTGACCGCCCCAGCCCGTCCAAGACCACACGGGAAGGGTCCCCGTTAAAGTCTCTTCTTCCTCAGGGGGAGGGCTACGATGAGGGAAAATCGGCACTGCCCACTCACACCACTCGCTCTCCAGCTGGAGGGCTAGGGAGCAATCGTTGCCGCAACACCCTAAAGCCAGCAGCACTGAGAAGGCTATCCCGGGTGAACCCCCGCCCGGACCTCGCAAGGCGCACTTTGACTCTATTCCGACCCGGGATGACTCGACCGTGAAAAGGTTGTATCAGAGTTTACCAGGCGGTGCAATCGAGCCCGATTGAGTGAGACTGCATGCGGGTTTGGAGTTTTTCCTTGATGTTTCCAGCGGGGCGTGGTAGGTAGGCGATCTCGATTTCGGAGCGCATTGCGGTGGGTGTAGCTCAACGGTTAGAGCACTGGGTTGTGGCCCCAGAGGCTGTGGGTTCGAGTCCCATCACTCACCCCATCCAATTCTCCGGTAAACTGCTTCTCTCGTACCCCTGAGTCTTTCAACTTCCTGCGTTTCTCGTTCCATGGAGCCATCATTTCGCCAAGCCGCGACGAGTCAGAAATCAAGTGGGCTTTTCGCTTCCTTGAGGGTAACGCTCTTGACCGTGTGCGTGTAGATCATCGTGGTCTTGACGTCGCTGTGGCCGAGCAGCTCCTGGATGGTTCGGATGTCGAAGTTGGCCTGGAGCAGATGGCTGGCGAAACTGTGGCGAAACGTGTGGGCGGAGGCGCGCTTGCAGATCCGGGCCTTCCCGACCGCCTGCTTGATGGCCTTCTGCACCTGCGTTTCATGAAGATAATACCGCCGAAGCTCACCCGTCGCCGGAACACGGGTCAATTGCATGGCCGGAAAAAACCACTGCCAGATGAAGTCCGTCGCCGCGTTCGGGTATTTCTTTTCCAGTGCGTTGATGAGAAACACGCCCGCATAGCCACGATCGAGGTCATGCTGGTGGAGGTCTTTGAGCGATTCGAGATGCGCTCGGAGGTCGGGCAGGATCGTTCTGGGAAGGGGGACGGTTCGATCCTTCCCGCCCTTGCCGTCGTGTACCGTCAGCACTTCCGCGTCGAAATTGAAACAGTGGATGCGCAGGTGAAGACACTCGAAGAGCCGCAGCCCGCAGCCATACAGAAGCTTCACCACCAGGTCGTACGGAGGCGAAAGGTGCTTCAGGATTGCCTCGATCTCATCTCGGGACAGCACGACCGGGATGTAGGGTTTCCGCTTCGCGCGAACAACTCCCTCCACCTTCCCGAATTCCTTCTTCAGCACATGCCGATGGAAGAAGAGCAGGGCATTGAAAGCCAAATTCTGAGTCGAGGCGGAAACCTGTTGTTCGACCGCAAGAGACGTCAGGAAACGCTTCACGTGCTCCGTGGTGAGTGCTTTCGGGTCCTCGCTTCGAACAAACGTCTGATACTGGCGTACCCAGTGTTTGTAGATCCTGAGGGTTTTGGGAGAGTAGTGGCGCAGCTTGATCTCGTTTGTCAGTCCGGCGTACTCGTCCATCCAGGAGACTCCCTGTGCCAGGGGAGTCGGTCGAACGGTTGAAGCAGTGGCTCGGGTTGGTTCCGTGGTGGCCTCTTTTGCCGAGCCGGACGTAATGGAGCCCGTGACCTGTGCTGCCACTGAGGTTGCTCGGGGCGAGGTGGCTGCAGCATGATCCTCCGTTGAGATCCTGCGTTGAGGAGAGCGAACAAGACGTTCACGGTGTTGAGGTTGGAGGAGCTCATAATAGAGAGAGATGGCGTGTCTTGCCTGTTGTTGCAGGGGCGGAGCTTGCTTCTTGTCCTGCAGCTTCCGAAGGAAGGGTGCAAGGCTGCTCGCTTGGACTTGAGGAAAACGGTACTTTTCGCAAAAGTCCAGATAGTAGCGCAGCCACTTGATGTAATGGAAATGAACGCTGCTCGGAATCGACTTCTGTCGGAGATAAGCAATGAATCTCGCCTGCATGTCCGGTGGGACGGGTCTCATGGAAAGCTCTCCAATTTCGTGTAATCCTTCCAGTCGGGATGTTTTACAGAAAGATGCACCCCCAAAATCGGATTATCCTTGCAAGAAGCTTAACCCTAATTTACATTGCCAAATCAGGACGTTGGGGAAGCCACCGCTCATCATCTACTCGCAAGTCGGATCTCCATTACCCCGTAGTCTTTCAAAGGCCCACCCCGCGTCCAGGAATTTTACAGAAACTATAAAATCACTGGTTAG
>CAZIEW010000019.1:40906-70562 GCA_964538515.1 uncultured Syntrophobacteraceae bacterium | reverse complement strand
ACATGGGCAAGCTCGACAACACGCTCATCATCTACATCAACGGCGACAACGGCACAAGCGCCGAAGGAGGCCCTCTCGGCACGCCCAACGAAGTCGCATTCTTCAACGGCATCAACCAGATGCCGGTTGATGTTCAAATGAAGTGGTATGACGTATGGGGCACCGAGCAGACCTACAACCACATGTCCGCGGGCTGGTCGTGGGCCTTCGATACGCCGTTCACCTGGTTCAAGCAAAACGCCTCGAGACTCGGCGGCGTCCGTCAGTGCATGGCCGTTTCCTGGCCCGGGCACATCAAGGATCAGGGCGGTCTCCGCGAGCAGTTCATGCACGTCATTGACGTGGTGCCGACCCTCCTCGAGGTCACCGGCATCCCCGCGCCTGAATTTGTGGACGGCATCAAGCAGGCGCCCATCGAAGGCACGAGCTTCGCCTACACCTTCGACGCCAAGAACGCCAAGGAAGCGTCTCGCCACAAGACCCAGTATTTCGAGATGATGGGCCAGTGGGCCCTGTATCACGAAGGGTGGCTGTTGAGCACCAAGGTGAACCGCGCGCCGTGGGAGGCCTTCGGCGCCGCCAATCCCGACCCGCTCAACAACCAGGTCCTCGAGCTCTACAACCTCGACAAGGACTTCAGCCAATCCCAGAACATCGCGGATAAACAGCCGGACAAAGTGAAAGAGATGAAGAGCATGTTCATCGAGGAGGCGAAGAAGTATGAGGTCTTCCCGATGGATGCCTCGGTGGCGGCCCGCATCGTGGCGCCGCGTCCGAACATCACCGCCGGTCGCACCGAGTTCGTGTACACCAAACCGATGGTCGGGCTGCCGCAGGGAGATTCGCCGATGCTGCTCAACGCTTCCTACACCATCACGGCGGACATCGAAGTGCCTCAAGGCGGCGCCGAGGGCATGATCCTGACCTCGGGCGGCCGGTTTGGCGGCTACGGCTTCTACCTGCTCAAGAGCAAGCCGGTGTTCCTCTGGAACCTTGTTGACCTCAAGCGTGTCAAGTGGGAAGGCAAGGAAGCACTAACGCCCGGCAAGCATACATTGGAGCTCGACTTCAAGTATGACGGTTTGGGCGTGGGCACGCTCGCCTTCAACAACATGAGCGGCCTCGGTCGTTCGGGCACCGGAACCCTCAAGGTGGACGGCAAGACGGTCCAAACCATCACCATGGAGCGCACGCTTCCGATGATCCTGCAGTGGGATGAGAGCTTCGACATTGGCTCCGACACCCTGACCGGCGTCAACGACGCAGACTACAAGCCCCCCTTCCCGCTGACGGCGAAGCTCAACAAGCTGACGATCAAGGTGGACCGTCCCAAGCTGAAGGAGGAGGACATCAAGAAGCTCGAGAATGCTGAAGCGATCGCGGTCGACGGCAAGCCGATTCATCATTTGCAGCATGGGCCGCAATAGTTCTGCCCGGCGGCGCAATAGCAAGATGAGCGAGTACCTTCCAGACCATGGCGGCCCAGCGTGGGCCGCCCACACTGCTTGACCGCAGCCATTCCGCCCGGCGTCGAGCGCCAGTCGACTGCTGAGGCGTACCACAGTCGCAACCCGCAAATTTCGCGGCCCACAATACCTCTCCGAGGAGGAGGGACAACTTATGAGAGCAGTCAAGCGGTTCGTAGCGATGGGGTTAACAGGCGTCGCTTTCGCGCTCTATGCCTCATGCTGCATCGCGCAGCAGGTGACCGGAGAGCTGGGCTCGCCGAGTGCCGCCACCACCATCAGTGGAAAACAGCTTCCGCCGCCCGATCCGCAATTCGGCGGAGTGATTGCGGAAAAAGCGACGGAGTCGAAAGCGTGGTGGCCGCCGCGGATCGTACCGCCCAAGGGCGCGCCCAACGTGCTGCTCATCATGACAGACGACTGCGGCTTCGGCGCACCGAGCACGTTCGGAGGCGTCGTCCCGACCCCAGCCCTGGATCGCATCGCGAAAGCCGGGCTGCGGTACACGCAGTTTCACTCGACATCACTCTGCTCGCCGACACGGGCGGCGTTGATCACCGGACGCAATCATCACGCGGTCGGCTATGGAGTCGTTGGCGAAGCGGCAACGGGGTTCCCCGGGTACGATTCGATCATCAAGAAGGATACGGGAACCATCGGCACGATTCTGAAGGAGAACGGGTATGCGACCTCGTGGTTCGGCAAGAACCACAACACGCCTTTCTACCAGGCAAGCCAGGCCGGGCCGTTCGACCAATGGCCCGTCGGGATGGGGTTCGACTACTTCTACGGCTTCGTCGGCGGTGACACCAGCCAGTGGGAACCGAACCTGTTCCGCAACACGACGGCCATCTACCCTTACCAGGGGAATCCCGGCTGGAACCTGACCACGGCCATGGCCGATGACGCGATCCAGTATATGAAGCAGCTGAAATCGATCGCGCCCGACAAACCCTTCCTGGTCTATTACGTCCCGGGCGGCACCCACGCCCCGCATCATCCCACGCCCGAGTGGATCAAGAAGATCGGTGACATGCACCTGTTCGATGGCGGCTGGAACGCGCTGCGCGAGACCATCTTCACCAACCAGAAGAAGCTGGGCATCATGCCCGCCAATGCCAAGCTGACACCGTGGCCGAAGGACCTTCCTGCGTGGGATTCTCTCGGCTGGGAGGAAAAGAAGCTCTTCATCAAGCAAGCCGACGTCTACGGGGCTTACCTCGCCTACACCGACCACGAGATCGGCCGGGTCATCCAGGCCGTCGAAGACCTGGGAGAGCTCGACAACACCCTGATCATCTACATCAGCGGCGACAACGGCGCGAGCGCCGAAGGCATGCTCAACGGGACCCCGAACGAGTTCACCACCTTCAATGGCGTTCCCGTGCCGGTCAAGGATCAGTTCCTGTGGTACGAATTCTGGGGATCGGAGCGGACGTTCCCGCACTTTTCGGCAGCCTGGGCGTGGGCACTCGACACTCCGTTCCAGTGGACCAAACAGGTGGCGTCGCATTTCGGCGGGACAGCCCAGGGCGTGGCCATGTCGTGGCCCGGCCACATCAACGACCTGGGCGGCATCCGCCGCCAGTTTCACCACGTCATCGACATTGTGCCGACCATCCTGGAAGCAACCGGCATCTCGGCGCCTGATACGATCAACGGCATCAAGCAGCGCCCCATCGAAGGCGTGAGCATGGTGTACACGTGGGACAAAGCCAACGCCAACGCTCCCACGCGGCACACCACGCAATACTTCGAGATGCTCGGCAATCGCGCCATCTATCAAGACGGTTGGGTGGCGGCGACGACCCCGGCCAATCTGCCTTGGGCACCGAGCACCAAAGAGCCCCCGGACGTGATCACCGGGTACAAGTGGGAGCTCTACAACATCCAGGAGGACCCCGCCCAGTTCAACGACCTTGCCGCCAAGATGCCGGACAAGCTCAAGCAGTTGGAGGATGTTTTCTATGCCGAAGCGAAGAAGTACGACGTGTTGCCGCTCGACAACTCGTCGCTCGCTCGATTTCTCACGCAGCGTCCCAGCGCTACGGCGGGGCGGACGAAATTCACCTATTCGGGCGAGTTGACCGGCGTGCCGGCCAGCGCCGCCCCGAACATCCTGGCGAAGAACTTCGTGATTGAGGCGCAAGTCGAGATTCCCGAAGGCGGCGCAGAAGGCATGATCGTCACCGAAGGCGGGCGGTTCGGCGGCTACGGCCTATTCCTGAGTAAGGGCATTGAAGGGATTGGCCGGGGCAAAGTGGTGTTCCTCTACAACCTGCTCGATCTCAAGCGTACCACCTGGGAAGGGCCGGAACTGAAGCCCGGGAAGCACACCATCCGGTTCGACTTCAAGTACGACGGCCCCGGCTTCGGCAAGGGCGGCACGGGTACGCTTTTCGTGGACGGCCAGGAAGCAGCCAAGAGCTCCATGGAACACACCACCCCCCTCATGTTCCCTGAAGACGAAGACTTCGACGTCGGGCAGGACACCCGCACCGGGGTCGCGCTTATCGAGTATCGCTACGATTGTCCGTTTAAGTTCACGGGCAAGATCAACAAGCTGACCTTCGACCTCGGGCCGGCACAGTACACGGAAGCGGAGCACGAACAAATGCAGGCAATCCGGGACCGGGTTGCTCGCGCTAAAGACTGAGTATGGCCCCGCAGACCAAGGTCAACATAGGCCTCGTACGTCATCCCCGCATGATTAAGCGGGGATCCAGGAATCTGAAGGCCTCTGGATTCCCGCCAGGGACATGCGGGAATGACGATGGGAGCGGTCACTCAATTGCATGGACGTGTAGGAAGGGGCGCCGGCGCGATGAAGAAGGTGCTTGTTCTCGCTGCTGTGGGCGAAGCCGCCACCGGCCTGGCACTGCTGATTGATCCATCGCTTGTTGCCCGGTTGTCGTTTGGCGGGGAGCCAACCGGCGTTGGCACACCGATGACGCGCGTCGCCGGCATCGCCCTGATCGCGTTGGTGGTCGCCTGCTGGCCAGGTCCGCCCTTGGCCGGCATGTTGACCTACAGCGCACTTGTCACGTTCTATCTCGCCACCTTCGGTTTCACAGGAGGTCTGACCGGCGTGCTGCTGTGGCCTGCGGTCGTCCTGCACGTGATCCTGACAACAGTCTTGATTCGGGCCTTCAAAGGAAGCCAGGAGAGGAGAACTTAAAAGGAAGACGGTTCAAGGGGGCGCCGAACGACAAGATGAGCATCCGGATGGAGGAGAAGAAGATCTCTGGCCGATCACAACTTAAAACTAGGAGAAAATCATGACGAAACGTAGCTGCCTCCTGGCGATGACAATGCTCTTCGTTTGCGCCGGCATCGCCCGCGCTCAGGACTACCCGATCATGAACATGGTCGCCGAAAAGGTCATCCAGAAATACCAGCAGTCGAGCTGCGAGGATTTGTGGAAGAAGAAGGGCAAGGCAAAATCCCCCCAAGAACAGAAAGTCATGCAGCTTCTGCGCGGCGATCCCCAGATGCGCCAGGCATTCATCGACAAAGTGGCGCCCCCCATCGCCAACAAGATGTTCGAATGCGGCATGATTCCATGAATGACACAGGGTGGCGACTTCGATTCGGCGACCCGTCGCCGGAGGATGAGACGTGCGTAAACGGAGGTGATACTCATGTTCAAAGATAAATCTCTCAGGCGTGCGCTATTGCTCGCGCTCATAATGGGTGCGTTCTTGGCCGCAAGCGGGAACGCTGCGGAAACTAAGCGAGGCCCTAAGGCTTCAGAGCCCGCCAAGGCCATGAGCAAGGAGGCGCCGCCCGCGGTGCGGACGGAGCTCGAGCCGAAGGCCATAGAACTTCTTAAGGCCGCATGCAACCGGCTGGCCGCCGCCCGCACGATGAGCTTCACGGCGGTGGTGACCTACGAGAGCCCGAGCCGACTCGGGACGCCCCTCGCCTACACGACGAGATCCGAGGTCACCTTACAGCGGCCGGACAAGCTCCGGGTGATCACGCCGGGCGATGGTCCCGCCACGGAGTTCTACTACGACGGCAAGACGATGACGGCCTACGCTCCGGCAGAAAATCTGGCCGCGGTTTCCGCAGCCCCGCCCACCATCGACGCCATGCTGAAAACGGCCTACGAGTCCGCCGCGACCTATTTCCCGTTCTCTGACGTGATCGTGGCCGACCCTTACAGAGACATATCAGACGGGCTAGTCCTTGCCTTCACCATCGGTCAATCGACCGTGGTCGGAGGAACGAAGACGGACATGGTGGCTTTTGCAGACAACGACACGTTCGTGCAGATCTGGATCGGGACCGAGGACAAACTGCCCCGGATGATCCGTGCGGTCTACCGCACGGACCCAGCCCGGCTGCGCCACCAATTGGAGCTCTCCAACTGGCAGATCGACCCTGCTGTCCCGGCGGACGCCTTCGCTTCAACCAAAGCGGCCAAGGCAAACCCCATGCCTTTCGCTCATCCCAATGCGAAACGGACTCAGGGGGACAAACCTCCGACAAAGGGCAAGACACCTAAGAGCAATTAAGGAGGTACAACTCACCATGAAAAAGATGTTTATCGGTTTTTTAAGTCTTGCGATCGTAGCGCTCTTTTCCGTCCTGGCCTGGGCTTGGTCGCACGGAAACCGCTATGGAGGCGGATCGGAGCATACCTTTGGGGCCTCAGCCCATCAGAATGCCTGGGGCGGGAGCACGGCTCACGTTGCCGGCGAAGGCACGGAGCATACGAGTGCGTTTGGCAGCAGCACCACGCATGCTTATGGGGAGGGCACGGAACATACCAATGTGTACGGCGGGAGCGCACGTCACTACGAAGGAGGGGGCTGGTCGAAAACCGGTGCTTACGGCGGAACGGCCTATGGCGACGCCCACTACGGCGGTGCGTATTACCATCCTGCGGCTGCAGCCTACCCGGGATACCATCCTCCCGCCACCGTGAATTACTACGGATCCGGGTGCTATAACTGCGGAGGCTGGGCTACTGCAGGAGCAGCCGCCGCAGGCGTCGCCGTCGGCACGATGGCGGGCGCAGCAGCGGCCTCGGCCAGTTCGGCCGCGGCAACGTCCAGCGCCTACAGCGCCGGGGTCGCAGCGGGCAGCGCCGCCACGGCCGCGTACGTGATGGGAGCGACCTATGGCACGCTGCCTTCCGGCTGCGTCACGCCCAACGTCCAGGGCACGACCTACTACCTGTGCGGCAACACATGGTTCCAGCCGTCCTATGGTGCCAACGGCGTCTATTACATCGTCGTGCCCGCTCCCTGAAAGCCAGTCTGGCAGCGGGTACTACGGACTCGTTTCGGGCGGGGCTCATCACCGCCCGATTTGGTCCTTGTTAGCCATGGACATTTCTCTGCGTCGGAAACCCAACGGAGCCATAGTCTCATGAAACCGCATGACTTCAATAAAGCACCACGATCCGCTTTCCCGATCAACGGAGGGGTAGGTGTCCTGATTGCCCTTTCAGCCCTTCTCCTCTGCGCCCTGGCGGGTCCGATCGGTGGCACGTGCGATACCCTGGCCGCGTCCGAGCAAGACGCTCACGAAGCGTCGTTGACCGAGATCAACAAGAAGCTTACAAACCCCGTGAGCAGCCTCTGGTCGTTGTCATTTCAGCAGACAACTATTATCTGGACGTGCCGGGGCGTTGGCAGTCGAACCTTCAATTCCAGCCTGTCCTGCCGATCGCTCTGACCAAAGAGTGGAACCTCATCACGAGGCCGGTCTTGCAGCTTTTCAACTCCACGCCGTACCCGAAGTTCGAGCTCAACCGCAACACCGGCCAGCCTGCAGTGGGAATCGGTCGGACAACGGGGTTCGGAGACACCATCCTGATGGAAATGCTCTCGCCGAGCCCTGAATTGGCAGGCAATTGGCTCCTGGGCTTGGGACCGACCTTCATCTTCCCCACAGGCTCCACGGACTGGACCGGTCAAGGCAAGTGGCAGGTCGGGCCGGCCGCTATCGTCGGCTATCTTTCGAAGCATTGGATCCTCGGGGCTTTCGTTCAGAACTGGACCTCATTCGCTGGAGACCACGATCGGGCCGACACGAATCAGATGAACCTCCAGCCCATCGCCGCGGTCTTCTTCGGCGAGGGCTGGAGTATCGGCTATTCCGGAAACATCCTGGCCGACTGGGAAGCCGAATCGAGCCAGACGTGGACCGTTCCCATCGGCCTGGGCATCAACAAGGTCGTGAAGCTCGGCAAGCTCCCCGTGAAGATCGGTATCGCCGGCCAGTACATGCCCATTCATCCGGATGCGTTCGGGCAGGAGTGGAACATCCAGCTGTCGCTCACGCCGGTTATCCCCAAGCTCATCAAAGGGACGGTCTTCTGCGAGTGACCCCCGGCAGCCGCCGGCGGCCCCAAGGTGGCAAAGATGGCCGGGATCGGGATCGTCCCGGGACAGAGCTGAGGTCCAAGCGGCTTCCGGCTCTCGCGGCAGGTTCGTCCCGATGCTCGGCCTCCTTCGGCCGCGTGAAACGCCTGCGCGGGCACGTTGACCGCATGCCGACCTTATAGCCAAGAGGTTGCGCACCATGATAATTCGCTGCAGCATTAAGAGGGATTGAACCCAATGATTCGTGAATGGTTTCATCGTGCAGAGAAGCTCATTTCAGCGGCCATCCTGCTGGTGCTTGTGGGTGGCTCCATGACGCTCCATGCGCCGCCGATGGCCGCCGCCGCCGATGCCCCACCATCCGCAGGGGAAATTGAGACACAGCGCCTGACCGGGCGCTGGGTCCGACCCGATGGGGGGTATGTCCTCGAACTGAAGGAAATCGCAAAGGACGGCTCCGTGAAGGCGGCTTACTTCAACCCTCGATCGATCAACGTCTCGCGGGCGGAGATCCGCCCCGGCGAAGGCGCGATCACCCTGTTCATCGAACTGCGCGATGTCAACTACCCCGGTTCGACCTACAACCTGCAATACGACCCCAAAACCGACAGGCTGACCGGGACCTATTTCCAGGCGGTGTACGGCGAAACCTACCCAATCGAGTTCTTGAGGACCAAGTGACGGGTGTGCTTTTCCCTTTCGTTGGGCGGGAGACGGCGGGGACTAACTGGCTCCCATTCATGGGTTGGGGGCAGCAAAGAAGGGCAAAGGATGCGCAGGTTCGGGCCAAGGTCAATTGCCGTTGCTTCATGGGTTTTGGCAGTGAGCGTTTTGCTTTTCTTCGGTTCAGCCCTTTCCCCTGCTTTCGGAGCCGGGACGGAGTCGACCCCGGAAGCCAAGGGGTTTGCTGGCTCCCAGAGCTGCAGGGAATGCCACGAGCGATTTTACCAGCTCTGGTCCACGTCATTCCACGGGCTGGCGTTGCAGCCCTACAGTGCATCACTGGCGCAGGAAAAGCTCACCCCTCAGAAGGAAGATGTGGTCGTTGGGGCTTTTCGCTACCGGGCCGAGATCGGCGAGGGACAGGGATGGGTCCTCGAAACCGGCCCCGAAGGGACGGCGAAGTACCGAATGGCGCACGTACTCGGCGGCAAGAATGTGTTCTATTTCCTGACACCGCTGGAAAAGGGGAGGCTCCAAACACTTCCCGTCGCCTACGATGTCAAGCACAAAGAGTGGATTGACATGGCGGGGAGCGGCGTCCGCCACTTCCCAGGCGATCGGCGGCCGGACGACCCCATACACTGGAAAGAATGGCCGTATACCTTCAACACCGCGTGCTACGGCTGCCACGTGAGTCAGCTTGCCAAGAACTACGATCCCGAGACCGACACGTATCACACCACCTGGGCCGAGCCCGGCATCAACTGCGAAACATGCCACGGCCCGTCCGCCGAGCACAACGCCATTGCCCGCGCGACCCCCAAAGGGCAGCCGCTTCCAGAGCTGAAGATCATCAGCACCAAGACCATGACCAAGGAGCAGCGGAACCATCTGTGCGCCTCGTGCCACGCCAAGGCCTCCGCGCCCCTGACCCCATCCTACTTCCCTGGGGAAAGGTTCTTCGACCACTTCGACCTGGTCACGCTGGAAAACCCTGATTACTACGCCGATGGCCGCGACCTGGGCGAGAACTACACGTACACGTCGTGGCTCATGAGCTCCTGCGTCAAGTCGGGGAGGCTGGACTGCATGCACTGCCACACCTCGAGCGGCCGCTACCGGTTCAAGAAGGCCGAAGACGCCAACAAGGCGTGCCTCCCCTGCCATGAAGAACGGGTGAAAAACGCGGCCGTCCACACGCACCACGAGGAAGCGAGCATAGGAGGTCAGTGCGTTTCCTGCCACATGCCCATGACCTCCTTTGCGCGCATGAACCGCAGCGACCATTCCATGTTGCCGCCGGCCCCCGCTGCCACGATGGCTTTCCAGTCGCCCAACGCGTGCAACCTCTGCCACGCCGATAAGGATGCCGCGTGGGCCGATAAGCTGGTTCGGAAATGGCGCCCCCGAGACTACCAGGCCCCCCTCCTCCTGCGTGGAGGCCTCATCGACGCCGCCCGGAAGCGGGACTGGAGCAAGCGCGAGTCGATGCTTCAATACATCACCAGCACGGATCGGGACGAGGTGTTTGCCGCATCGCTCATCCGCCTGATCCCGGCATCAATGGACCCGAAGATCAATCAAACGCTGCTCAAGGCCATTGATGATCCGTCTCCCCTCGTTCGGGCCGCAGCCGTCGAATCCCTCAGCATGACCCCTTCGCCACAGAGTCTGCAAGCGATTGTTGCGGCGACAAAGGACACGGCACGGCTTGTCCGCATCAGAGCGGCTGCGGCCCTGTCCGGCTATCCGGAGCTCAAGGCCGGAGAGGACTATCAGCAAAGCCTCAAGAAGGCCGACAAGGAATACCTTGCATCCCTTTCGGCGTGGCCGGATCAGTGGTCCTCCCACTACAACCTGGGGAACTATGCTCTCAACCGTGGAGATCTCAAAAAGGCCATTGCCTCTTACGACGAGGCTCTGCGCATCGAGCCCCGGGCTGCGATGGTCATGGTGAACCGTTCCATCGCCCTCGCCCGGATGGGAGAAATGGGCCAGTCCGAACGATCGCTGCAGGAGGCTCTGAAGATCGCGCCGGACAACGCCGCGGCCCATTTCAACCTGGGGCTTCTGAAGGCGGAGCAGAACGATCCGGAGCAGGCGGAGAGTTGCTTGCGGACCGCCCTGAAACTCGATCCCCAAACGGCCCAGGCCGCTTATAACCTTTGCATTCTTCTCTCTGAGGACCGGTTGGACGAAGCCGTCGTGTTCTGCCGGGATGCGAGCAGACTGCGTCCCGAGGACCCCAGGTACGCTTATACCCTGGCGTTCTATCTGCACCGGAAGGGCGACACCGCCGAGGCCATCACGACGATCAAGGCCGTCCTCGAGCAGCACCCCGAATACGGGGACGCTCGGGCACTCCTCAAGGAGATGTCAGCAACGGAACGGAAACCTTAAGGCTCTTTCGCAGGGGCTGGCACGTACAGCGCCCCATAGAACTGAAAGCAGGCATTCGCATGCCAGGAAATGCTCCCAAGATAATCGTCGCTCTGATGCTGCCCCTCTTCTTACTCTTGATGTGGCAGACTGCTGCGCCTGCCGCCGACAAGAGCCCAACAATCCTTGGAGAGGGCAAGGACTCGCTGAAAGAGCAGAAAAGGCCCGAACAGGCTCTACCTGAAATCCCTCAAGCCTTTGATTCCACGAGAATTCGCCAAATCGTCGATGGACTCAGTGATGATCAGGTGAGACGACTTTTGATTCAGGAATTGGAGAAGTCCGTCTCGGGCAGAGCCAAGAAAGATGACGCGGACAAGCTCTCGGGGTTCGCGAAGATCATCCAGAGCACGGAAGAAAACATCAGCGTGTTCCACACGCGTTTCTCGGAAATCCAGTACGATGTGATGGCAATCCCCAAGTTCTTCTCGCAGGCCTACTCGGACGTGAGACGCAAGGACGGGGGGGCGGGCATCCTGTTGACGCTCGGGGCGATCGCCATCTTGCTGGCCGCAGGAATGGGAAGTGAGCGGGTGTTCGAACATACAACGGCAAGCATGCGTGAACGGTTCATGAATCCACAGCTTGCTCACTGGACCGATAAGCTCAAGCGCCATCTCCTTTTTGCAGCAATCGACTTCATATCCATGTGTGTCTTTTGTGCGGTCCCTCTGGCCTTGTTTTTCCTGTTCTTCAACTCGGGGCCGCTTGCCAGGCTAGCGCTTATGACTTCCCTCGTGGTCATTCTGTCGGTCAGAATGATTCGCCTGGTTTCGCGCTTCCTCCTTTCACCAGAAGCCCCGGTATTGAGGGTCCTCTCGTTGGAAGACAAGACTGCCCTTGACCTGTATCGCTGGATCACGAGGATCGCCCTGGTCTTTGGGGGAGGGTTTCTCGCCAGTGGACTCCTGGAGCTTCATGGGATCAGCCTGGAGGTCGACCTCGCCGTCCATGCCTTGACCAGCGCTGTGGCGTTGTCCATCATCCTCTATCTCGCTTTCAAACATCGGGCGTCCGTTGCCCTCTTCCTATGCCATGGTGACGGAGACCGGTCGGCGTTGATGGATCAATTCAGGGCGGAACTGGCGCCCTACTGGCACCTTTTCGCTCTTCCCTGCCTCCTGCTCACGTGGGCTCTCTGGGTGTTCTACCTGCTGGTGGGCCGTTCGGACCTCGTGTCTCCACTTCTGGCGACGCTCTACAGCGTCCCGATCTTCCTCGTCGTGGAAGGGATGGGACAGCGGTTGCTGAGCGCCATGTTCCGGTTCATAGACATGCCTGACGGGCCGGAGTCGGGCTGTGAAGGTGAACAGCGGACCGACGGCGACCGTGGTGAAGGGGAGGAAGCGTCACCCACCCGGGAAGGTGGCAGCACCGTTCCCCTCGTGAGCCGTCTCGTGTCGATCTTGCGACGTTGCCTGAGCGTCTCCATCGCAGGGCTGATCCTGTTTGGGCTGCTGCGGCTTTGGAGATTCGAAATCGTGCTCGGCGAAGAAATCACGGAAGCCGCTTTCGAGATCCTCCTGGTGGTCACGCTTGCCTTCCTCGCCTGGAGTGTCATTTCGGAGGCGCTCAACCGCAAAATCCAGGAGGTCCAGAGCAGCATTAAGGTGGATGAGGATGCGGACGAGGGAGGCACGGGCGGCAGCCGGCTCGGCACTTTGCTTCAGATCGTTCGAAAGTTCCTGCTGGTTGTGCTTCTTGTCGCCGTGGGCCTGATCATTCTTTCCACGGTGGGGATTGACATTCACCCGCTGCTCGCCGGGGCGGGGATTCTGGGACTCGCAATCGGGCTTGGAACGCAGAACCTCATCAAAGACATCGTTTCAGGACTTTTTTTCCTCATTGACGATGCGTTCCGAATCGGGGACTACGTGGAATCGGGTAAAGCCAGGGGGACGGTCGAGGCCATATCCATCCGCTCTCTGAAGCTTCGCCACTCCCGGGGAATGGTGCACAACGTCCCCTTCAGCCAGCTTGGCATGGTGACCAATTTTTCGAGGGATTACATCGTCGTCAAGCTTGACTTCCGAGTTCCGTTCGGCACCGACTTCGATCGGGTCCGGAAGGTCGTCAAGCAGATCAACAAAGAGATCCACGAAGACGAGGAATTCAAGACCTACCTGCTTGGGCCCATCAAGTTCGCCGGAGTGCTGGCCTTTGACGACTCGGCCCTGATCATGCGTGTGAAGTTCAAGTCGAAGCCCGGACTTCAGACCCTCGTCCAGAGGCAGGTTCTCCGGCGGCTCCAGGAGCTGTTCAGAGAGCGGGGTCTGGAGTTTGCCACGAGGCACGTCATGGTGCACATGCCCGATGGATCGACGAGTGAATCCCCGGAGGAAGCGGGCCAGATGGCGTCGGTCGCTCAAGCTCCCCCAAAGAGACCGGGACTTTCCGCGGCAGCGGGCGCGGCGTTGGCGATCGCAATGGTGGATGAGGAGGCCATCAAGAAGCAAACTGAGGAAAGCAACGAATCTGAGTAATCGAGAGAATTGCCCTTGAGCAACTGTGTTTTCTTCAACATGTTTTTTGCTCTTGGGGGTTCCAGGGGGTTGCGTTTTTAATCATGGCATTCAGGTCAAGAGTTTTCGCATACAAGCTTTAATAGCGACTTTGGGGTTTTTCCCGGCGTCAATAAGACGTCGATAAAACTCACTAATGACTGGATTACAGCGGATGGCGGAGAGGGTTCCCATGTAGAGAGCTGCTCGAAGAGATGCACGGCCACCCCAGACAATGCGTTTGCCCCTGAATTTGCCGCTGTCGCAGTTGAGAGGAGCAACGCCAACGAGGGCACCGATTTTCTTGCGGTTGAGAGTGCCCAGCTCCGACGGATTCCTGGAGCTCTCGCTCCCATAGGCGCATTGGAGGAACAGGCCGGGCTGGGCTGATACTCTGCTGCTCGGTGGGCAGGGTCCCGCAGTGCCACCGCGGACTGGAAGACCGCAATTTCCCGCAGGCCACGCTCGATCTTGCCCCGCCTGCGAAAGATGGCTCGCTGCAACAGTGGCGCCGTGCAGCAAACCTCCTTCCCGAAACGGAAGCGGGCCGCGTGACCGGTTGAGAGATCCGAAAAACCAGCTATCAAGAGAACAATCAGGAGATATTACATGCTTCGAGCTTTAGAAGGGAAGTGCCTGACAGCAAGGCCAATGGAGGTCTTCAGACCTCTGCTTCTGTGGCTATTCAGCGTTTTTTTCCTCCTCCTCGCCCAAGCGTGTGCCCACTACCCGGTGAACCAGCCCCTGAAACAATGGGATCCGCAAACGGGCTATCGGGGCAGGAATCTCATCAGTCCCGACAACGACGACGAATTGTTGCTCCTGTTGACCTTCTCGGGCGGAGGGACCCGGGCGGCGGCCTTTTCCTATGGCTTGCTCGAAGCCTTCCGGGACACGAAGGTCACCATTCATGGCCGCGAGCGGCGTCTTCTGGATGAAGTGGACTGGATTTCCGGAGTATCGGGAGGTAGCTTCTCGGCAGCTTACTATGGTCTCTTTCGGGACCGCATTTTTCAGGACTTCGAGGCTAAATTTCTCAAAAAGAATATCCAGGGAGACCTTACCCGCTCCATACTTTTCAATCCCGTCACCTGGGCGAAGCTCTTTTCCGCCTATTACGATCGCAGCGACCTCGCGGCGGACTATTACGACAAGCATGTCTTCGAGGGAAAGACCTTTTCCGATCTCCTCGCCCAGAAAGAGCCCATGATTGTCATCAACGCCACGGACATGGTTCATGGGACCCGTGTCTCTTTCATTCAGGATGGCTTCGACCTCATCTGTTCGGATCTGTCAACCTTTCCCGTTGCCCGGGCCTGCGCAGCCTCCTCGGCAGTCCCGATCGTACTGACCCCCATTACCCTGCGAAACTATGCCGGAGAATGCGGCTATCACATGCCCGAAGGCCTGGCCGCGGCCATGAAGCCGCCCAGGGACGTGACCTCTCGTCGTTTCGACCTCGCCAACAACATGATCCCCTTCCTGGATTCTGAAAAGAAGCCCTACATTCACCTGGTGGACGGGGGAGTCGCCGACAACCTGGGTCTTCGAGCGGCATTGGAGCGCGTGACATTGTTGGGCAGTCCCTGGACTACCCTGAAATTCGCCAAGATGGAAAACGTGCACAAAATCGTTTTCGTGGTGGTGAATGCCGAGACCGCCATCGACGACAAGTGGGATCGGTGGGAAAAGATTCCCCCCTTTGGCGCCATGCTCGATTCGTTCTCGTCCATCGGCATCGAGCGCTACAACATGGAGACCGTGGCACTCCTGAGTGAAAGCTTTCCCCGGTGGTCCGACGAGATCAGGAAGGGGCGATGCGGTTCGGATCCCATCTCCACGGAGCCGGGCTCCTGCGGAGACATTGAATTCTACCTGGTTCAGGTGAGGTTTGAGGCCTTGGACGACGAAGCGGAACGCGACGAGCTCAAACGGCTTCCGACTTCGTTTGCTCTGAAACCGGAGCAGGTGGACCACCTGAAGGATGCGGCACACCGAATTCTCCAGGATTCAAGGGATTTCCAGCGTTTGCTGCGGGATCTGAAATAGAACAAAGTCCATAATCGGCCGGATTCCAACTTGTTCTGAAAGCGTCCGGTTCCCGGCCTGCGCCGAGATGACGATTCGGACTCCGGCCACATCAGGGCGTGGCTGTTCACCAAGGGTCGATCAGCTCGTCTAGCTGATTTGGCAGTGTATTTGGGGTCTTGCGACCGAATGTCTCCAACCCAAGGAAAGGAAAGGCGAATGTTCATGAAACATGCAGAGTCAAAGTGGTTCAAGGGTTCCCTGGCTGTGTGGCTCCTGATCGCCACGCTGTTTCAGGCGCCCACGCCTGCAACCGCAGCACCGAAATTCGAAAGTCCCGTGAATCAGAAGGCTTCCGACGTTCTTCCTCCGCAGCTCCTGGCCGGACCGCACTTTCGAGTTCGGGACAGGGTGGTTTCCTACGGATACATGCACAACTTCACGGTGGATTCGGACTATGGCGTGTTCGAGGTGACGGGGGACTTTGCCCTGCGAAAGCTCATCGGAGAAATCGGGGCCATTGCAACTCTGAGTGACATCAAGAGAAGCCAGGCCTATCTGGATGGGATCAAGAACGCGGCATCGCAGCCGCTTGAGTTCGGGGCAAATCTCCTCACTGACCCTGTGGACACCATCTCCGGAGTCCCCAAAGGCATCGCCAGGCTCTTTGAAAATGTGAAAACCGGTCTCACGTCCAAGGCCGACCCGAGCCAGGACAGCAAGGTCAAACAGATGCTGGCCGTTTCCCAGAACAAGCGAGAGCTGGCTCATCGCCTTGGAGTGGATGTCTATTCGAGCAACAGCGTGCTGCAGAAAGAGCTCAACAGCGTCGCCTGGGCCACGGCCCTGGGATCCCTCACCCTTTCCGCGGCGCTCGCTCCGGTGGGCGGGCCCGCTGTCATGGCTGTGTCGGCGACCCGGACGGCCCAGCAGGTCACCGAGTTGAACAAGGAGAACCCGCCCGAGAGACTTCGTCAGATCAACGAGCAGAAACTGCTGGCCATGGGGATCGCCTCCTATGCGGTGTCGCTTTTCCTGGACAACCCAGCCTACTCCCCAACCAAGGACACGGTCATCGTGAATTCCCTGGAGGCTCTGCAGGGCGCCAAAGGCCGGGACCTTTTCCTCCAGCAGGCCACCACCGCCGACGATGAGGAAACGGCCAGCTTCTACATGTATGCGGCTGAGACCTTGAGAGGCTTGCAGCAAAAGGGCGCAGGTATCCAGGATATCCGGGCGTTCGGCCCACTGGTTTTCGCGAGATCAGCCAATGGGGTCATCCTGGTCCCCCTTCCTCTGGACCACGGATTCTGGACGGAACGGGCCAGCCAGCGGGTCCCGGACGCAATCACCGCTTACAGAGCCGCCAACCCAAACGCTAGGAAATTCGAATTCTGGGTCACGGGGACGGTGAGCAAATTGGCCCAGGATGAACTGGCCAAGCTCGGCGCAAAGGTTGTCGAGCGGAGTGACAAGCAGATTGATTATGTGTATTAGAGCCTCAAGCCTTGTCACCCGAAGTCAGGATTTCGTCTAATCTTACAGGAGAAGCAACATGAAGCGCGCGTCACAAAAGATTTCCCTGGGAACCCTCATTCTGATCGCCATCGCTCTCACCGGATGCCAGTCCATGAAGGCCGAGCCCTCCAAGGGGGCCGGCTTTGTCCCCGTGGAGCAGATGGAGCAGCGGGCGGACCTGCCGTTCAACAAGGTCTGGGTCAAGGCGGGCACGGACTGGAAGGTCTACAAGTCCATCTACATCAAGGAAGTGAACACCCGCTACCTCATGCAGGCGAACTGGTGGGAGCAAGGGATGCGGAAGAACGACTACGAGAAGGACGTCCAGACCGTCGCCCAATACATGCGAGATAAGTTCATCAAGGCCTTCCAGGAGGACCCGAACAGGCGTTTTCAGGTCCTGCAGTCCCCGGCACCCGGCTCGATCACTCTTGAGCTGGCTCTTACCGAGCTCGTGCCCAGCAAGCCGTTCCTGGAGGCACTTGCTCTGGCAGCTCCCTATGGCAGTGGCGTGGCCGTCGAGGCCACAGCGAGAAAGACGGGAGCCGTGGGGACGGCAGCCTTCGAAGCCCGCATCGTGGACTCCGGCAGCGGCGCGGTTCTGGCGATGGCCGCGGATCGCGAGGAGGCGCAGGTCGCGCCCCTCAACCTGCGAGCTTTCACCTGGTATGAAGTGGCACACAAGATCATCGACGATTGGGCCAAGCAGTTCGTCGAAGTCGCGAACAAGCGTCCCGGGCAGGTGGTGAAGGACACGAGCCCGTTTACGCTGATGCCTTGGTAGCACTCGTTCGAGCGACCCACTGGAGGCGCCCATGAGCCGACGCCCCATCCGTGGCGGTGCAGTCCTCATTCTCACCGCTCTGATCTGTTTGTGCCCTCTCGTTGTCGACGCTGCCGAGGAGCACGGACCATCGGCGCCCCAGTCTCCTCCATCTCCCCCGTCCGCGGCGGCCATTCCCCTTCCTGAGATCGCGACACGGGCCGCGGAGGTGACCGACACCCTCCAGGCCATCCGTGCGCATCTGGCATCCGGCCAGGCCATTCAAGCCATCGCGGCACGTCTGCCGGAGCTGAGCCGAGACATCGATGGGGACCTAGCCCGAACGACGGCGATGCTCCGTGGCGAGCCGACGCTTGCGGGTCTCCAGGCCCGCCAGAAGCTTTGGCACGAAAGGAAGCTCCTGACGGCGGGCTGGCTCAAGACCCTCACCGCGCGGGCCGTCCAGCTCAAGGACTTTCTTCGCCGGCTGGATGGCATGCACAACACTTGGATGGCCACCCGCGAGGCAGCCCACGCTTCGAAGGCGCCGGCGATGACGCTCCAGCAGGTTGACGCGACCCTTGAGTCCCTCGATGCCATACGGAGTCCAGTAGAGGCAGAGCACAAGAAGGTCCTGGATCTTCAAGCGGCGGTCGCCAAGGAGGTTGCCCGGTGTGAATCGATGTTCGCTGAGGTGGCCCGGGCGCTCGATGAAGCGGTCGGCAGCCTGCTCAGGCGCGACGGACCGCCGATTTGGAGCCCCGATTTGTGGATCGAGGCCCAAAAGTCCCTCCGGGGAGATCTTCAGCGGGTGCTCTCCGCCAGCTGGGAAGAAATCACGCGCTATGCCGGGGAACCCTCCCGGGCCCTGGCGCTGCACACCGCCCTGTTCGTCCTCACGGTGCTGTGTTTCGGGGCGGGGCGCCGACAGATCCGTCGGTGGGCTGTGGGGGAGGCGGACGTGTCCTCCAGCATGGCGGTTTTCGATCGCCCTTGGTCTGCCGCCTACATCCTGTCCCTTCTCTATACGACGGGACCCCATTCGCCGACGCCCGACTCGCTGCAGAGCCTGTTTGCCTTGGCGGCTTTTCCGCCGATAATCCGGCTCGTCGCCCCTTCGGGACCTGGAGTGCTTCGGAGTAGCTATCTGGCGGCCCTCCTTCTGGGACTCGATGTCGTGCGGCAGTTCGTTGCCGGTCCCCCGCTCCTGGAACAGTCGCTGCTCATTCTGGAGACGATTACAGGCATCGCTGCCCTGGCATGGGCTCGGAAGAATCTGTGGCCCGCACTCGTCCACTCCGAGCGCCCGGTTTTGCAGCGCATTCTTCCCTTGGCAAACGGCCTGCTTGTGCTCAGCCTCGCCCTGGGGCTGTGCGCGGCGGCTCTAGGCTACATGCGGTTGGCCCGGCTGATCGCTTCGACTGTCTTCGGCCTCGGCTTCCTGGTACTGGTTCTATACTGTTTCCTGAGCGTCCTCAACGCGCTGGTGGCCTTCAGCCTGCGAGCCTGGCCGCTGCGCCGTCTGCTGATGGTTCAGCACCATCATGACCTGCTCGTGCGGCGGATCCACCGCATGCTGGTCGTGGTGGCCGTTGCCACCGGAGTCATCCGGTCTTTGGATCACCTGGGGCTGTTCCAGCCGGCGCTGACCTTCGCAACGGCAATACTCACGACCAAGCTGGAGCGGGGCTCCATCAGCATTACCCCTGCAGATGTGCTTGCCTTCTTTATCACGGTCTGGGTGGCTTACCTGCTGTCCGCCTTCATCCGGTTCGCTCTGCAGGAGGATGTCTATTCGCGCCTTCAGGTTCCTGTCGGCCTCTCTTACGCGGCTTCGAGCCTTCTGAATTATGTCATCCTGGCCTTGGGAGTCATTGTGGGCTTGGGCGTGCTCGGGGTGGATCTCACCCGGCTGACCGTCCTGGCCGGAGCCCTGGGGGTCGGCATCGGCTTCGGCCTGCAGAGCGTCGTGAACAACTTCGTTTCCGGGCTGATTCTCCTGTTTGAGCGGCCGATCCACGTGGGCGACAGCATCGAGGTGGGGAGCCTCACGGGCGAGGTGCGCCGAATCGGGATCCGGGCCAGTACCATCCGCACCAGGCAAGGGGCGGAAATCATCATTCCCAATGCCCAGCTCGTGACGGACAAGGTGACCAACTGGACCCTCAGCGACCAGCTGCGGCGCATCGACATCCCGGTGGGAGTGAACTACGGTGCAGTCCCGAAGGAAGTGATCGAAGCGCTCGAGCGGACGGCGCTTGCTCACCCACGCGTACTCAAGCATCCGCCACCGCATGGCCTCATCATGGGTTTTGGCGAGAGCGCGATCAACTTCGAGCTTCGGGCCTGGACGGATGAATTTGCAGACTGGATTCGCGTCAGGAGCGACCTGACGAGTGCCATCCATGATGCTGTGGTGGCCGCGGGCTGGTCATTCCCATTCCCGCAGCGCGAGGTGCGCATCATCGATAAGCCCACGGCATGAGAGGATGCAAGGACATCCAATCGGGGCGCCGCTCAAGCGAGCGGAGGCTTCTCGAACTCCTTGATGACCGTGTCGTCCGTCTTGTGCTTGGGGACGAGAGGGGCAGGCAGCAGCTGCTGAGGCTCCCCGAGCAGGAACGTCCCCTTCTGGATGGCGTCCTTGAGAATGAGGGCGATTTCCTTCGCGCGAACGTAGCTCGAGAGCGGTACCGTGGACACTTCCTTCCCCTCGACGGTGATGCTGCCGCTCTTCAGCTGGGCGTAATTGACCTCACAGAGGGGCTCGGCCCGGTTGAAACTGTAGTCTTTCACCTGGGTTACGATCTCCTCGTCCGCGACTCCGGTGTGGGCAGCCATGTGCTCGTCCAGAATGGGAATGGGAACGCCGAGGCCGAGAGCCAGAGAGCATCCATAACCTTGGAGGCTGACTCCCAACAGCCACCGGGGATGCATCTGCTTGAGGTCCCCCAGCACCATGAGCGTCCCGGCAGGCGCCCTGGGCACGCCGTTTTCCAGGCGCGGGACGTTGGGATTGTGCTGGGATCCATGCCAGACGATAAAACCGTGTGCGCCGCCTAGAAAAATCCGGGTCCCGAGACCGAGTGTCCGGTAGAGGGGATCGTTCAGGAGTGGGCTGAGCTGACCCGAGGTGGAGTAATTGGCGTTGCCCATGCGGGGCTTAAGGGTTCCCATGTACGTATAAATCGTTTTGTTGGATAGGTTCACCGCGCAGTTGTAGTTCTGATAAGCGTTGCGCGGGTTGCACAGGACGGCGTACGGAAGATCGTCCAGCGTGACGGTCATTTCCACGGCCCGGTTGGGGTAACAGTCCGTCCCGTAGGCCTCGGCCCGGAGGCGGACGGGCTTGCCAGCCACCAGGTCGTGGATGACGTGGCCTCCGCCGTAATCGAACGATCCGGGGCGCACCTTGTTCAGGGGATCGTCGTAGGTGGGCTCGGTCGCGCCGATGTAGAGGTCCACCGCCGCCAAACCGCCGTAGGCGGGGACATCGTTGAGCCAGACTTTGGAAGCCTTGATGGGCGGCTGCGTGTGGCCGAAGTTGATGAAGGCGCCTGATGAGCACATGGGGGCAAAGGTTCCCGTCGTCACCACGTCCACTTCCTGAGCTGCGCGGGCGGGCCCTTTCTTGCGCACGATCCCGACCATTTCTTCAGCCGTCGCGACGACAACCTGACCTTTTCTTATCTTTTCGTTGATTTCCTGGTAGGTCTTCTGAATTGCTCCCATGATTGTGCCGAACCTTTCAGTTCTAGAGAGGGAATGAAGCAGCACGGATCGCTTCAGATGTCTTCGTCCAAGTCAAAGAGATCGGGTGAGGTGAAGTCAACTTTCACCACGCGCTTCGCCTTCTCGGGGGGATGGCTCCCGATCCCGGCGGCCGTCCTGTCGCTCAGGTTGCCGACCGGCAGCCCCGCGGGCTCCATGACCGCCGATGCGATCCCCAGCTGAATGTTCATGCCTCTTAACAAGGGGATCAAGCGCACCGGGAATTCGAGGCAGCGAACGGGTCCGTCGACCAGTCGATGCGCTTCAATGTCCTTTTCCTTGAGGACCTTGAGCACCCGGATGACATCCTCTTCTCCGCAGGCCATCGCCGACTTGACGTAAAAATCCCGCTCGGAGAAGACCCCAATCGGGTCGTCCCGAAGATCGTGATTCAGCGCATAGATCAAGGATGTCCGCCGATTTTCAAGCGAGCAGTAGTGCAGGCCGATCTTCATCCCCGTCTCGAGGGCAAAGCGGAGCAGATCATAGCTTTCCAAGTCGCTTCTGGCAATCGGGATTCCGGTATGGTGCATCCGGCTGAAATAGGGGATTCTGAAAGGAGGAAACCGGACCCGATAGGGCCGCTTGGCGGGCTCTTCCGTATGATGCATGCAATAGCAGTATTCGCACAGGTTGATCCCGAAGATATCGATTTCGTCCAATTGGCGGAGAATCGCCTTCATTCTCTCCAGGGTCCCCGGAATCATGGACGTTTCCACCAAGACACGTGGGATGTGCTGCTTGGCAAGGAGCAGCTTTTCCTTGAACCTGCTCCAATCCTCGAAATCGGCTTCCCGGATGCTGAACCGGATCTCATCCAACCGGACCTCGCGCAGTGCCCCGAGAAGGTCCGCATCGACGAAATCCCCGCTGGTGTGAAGGCGCTTATGAGCGTTCGGGAAGCTCTCGTGAACATGGCGGAGGCTGGCTATGGCCTGTCGCCGGTACAAGAGGGGCTCTCCCCCGGTCAGGCCGAACGAATGGATCTCATGGTGCGAAGCAAACGCATCGATCACCGCAATGGTATCGTTGGCCTGCCCCTCCGGAATGCTGCTGACATCGTTGAGGCAATGATAGCATTCACGTTGGCAGCTGGGAGCCATGTCAAGGATTATCTCCCCGATTCCTTTTTCACAGGCAATACATGAAGGGGAGATTCGATTGATGTAGATACTCTTGTCATTGTTTCTAAAAATGACTGCCTTCTTCCGGAGATATTCTAAACGCGGCTGAAGCCGGTCATCGTAGTTATATTCATCAACGGCCAGACCGATTCGTGTCATTTCCGCCTTTAAATCTTCGAACAGTAATAGCCCCGGCAGGATATGATGCAGAAGATATAAGTTGCGGACCAGCGGAATCGTGTCTTTGTTGGCGTCTATGATCATGAACAGACCTCGGGTTTCAACTTCACGACCCGTGCTCGGGAGGCATGTAGCTCGCGATGGCCTCCTTCACGCGCTCGGGAAGCGGCCGCGACTGCCATTGCCGATCGATGGCGACAATGGTAGCCTGTCCTCTCGCCACCAGCTCATCCTCGGTCGCCCGATAGAAGTGAAATCCAAACGTGATCAACTTGCTCCGTGCATTGAGGACGAAGACGCGCAACCGCAGGGTTTCGCCATACCAGACGGGCTTGAGGAAATCACAGGCGGCGCCGACCACCGGCAGCCCGTAGCCTTCCTCGGGGTTTCGGAGGACCTCGTGAGGCGGGAGCGCCACATGGCGGAGGAATTCTTCAATGCCATGATGGCAGTACCGGAAATACGATGCAAAATAGACAACACCATAGGGGTCGGTATCCCCGAAACGAACGGCGACGGGGACCTCCACATACTTTGCCGGAATGATCATGTCAGGATCCACCATGGCGCTCGTCTCCTCGTGATGGGGTGCGAAGATGATTGAAATCGACATACTCCCTTTGGAAAAAATTATAGAAGAGCGACGGCGTTCCTACAAGACCCTTTACCGCTTGACCGCATGACCTCCTGGGGCGAATCTCGTTTATGCGTAACCCGATCCATCGTCCGGGTGACTCTTGCCCGGGGGAGCGAAGGCTGAAAAACCATGATGCGTCTTGGCGGATCTGATCCTGAATTGGCGGTGCTTCGAGAGATGAAAGCTCAAAACGTGCGTCTGCTCGAAAGATCGCTGCTGGTGCTCTCGGGTGTCCGAACCGAGCACGATTTGGAGGCTTACCAGGGAAAGATCGATGAGATTTCTCGCCGCTTTTGGCGGAAGTACCGCGGTCAGGGGCCGCCGGAGCAGCCGAGTCCACCGCTCTACCTCCATGAGGAGATCGCCAGGGCCTTGTTCGACTATCTTTGGAATAGCAAGCCAAGACGCTTTGGTGAATCGTTTCGGGTCACGGATGCAGTCGATGCTCAATTGGACCCCGACACTCACCGTGCGGTTGGCAACTGCGTGGGCTTGACGTCGTTGTATGCCGTTCTGGGGATTCGAGCTGGATTGAGCCTTCTCATGCTGGTTTCACCGGATCACCTTTTGAGCCGACTTCGGATCGGCGATCGAGCCCTGGATATCGATCTTACGGATCCTCAAGGGTTCGACTGCCGTCGCTCGACTTGGTTTCGCGAATTTCACCTGTGCATGCTCGCTGCAAGCGTGCTCAACAGTCGAGGACTGGCCAAGGAGCGGAGCGGGTGCAACCTCGTCGCCAAGTCCGATTATGAGAAGGCTTTGTGGGTGAATCCCAATTACGCCAACGCCTACAACAACCGGGGAAACATGCTTTTTCTGGAAGGGGACCTGGAGGGGGCGGTTGCGGATTACACGCGGGCCATCCGGCTTGAGCCGGGCTTTGTCGAGGCCTTCTGCAACCGGGGGATGGCGAGACAGCGATTGGGTCGCTTCGAGGCGGCACGGGCGGACTACGAAATGGCTTTGAGCCTGAACGGTGAATATACCGAGGCACGGAAGTGGCTGGGGACATTGGATGGCGCCGGAGGGGGCAAAAGGGGCGTGGATGTGTGAGCCGCGGGCCCTGATCGGCAGCGTGCCGCGGACACTTGCCGCCAAGGCTGGTGATTCAAGGCCATGACTCGTCCTCGCCTGGATTCCGGCGAAAGCCGCACGGAAAGTTTTTTGCGATGGGTGGTTGGCTCGTCTCTCGCGCCGATGTTGGGAAAAGGATCACAAGAAACGTTTCTCCCTTGACATGAATGGGATGTAGGGTATGCTGAAAGCGCTTAACATGCGAGATTTGATCTCATCGTGCTGTCTTCATCATCGACTTCCACTCGGCCTTCGACCACTCTCGTCTGATTTTGTTGCTTTGCGTCCGGTTACACGACAGACTGGCGGCAGTTCGCAACGCGGTTAATGCCCTTCTAAGCAGTCAAACGCACCACAGATCCATGCACACACATGGGCCTAAATTTCAGCTTGCATAGGCTGAATGGGAAGGTTTGGTTTGCGACCCTGGAGGGGTCCCGTCGCATGTTGCATGCGGATCTTGAATCCTATCTCGAAGAGAAAGGGGGTGATGCGCGCTCGGTTCCCGGGGACTGTATCGGTCTTCGAGAGCCAACCATGGCTCCAGATGAGAAGCTTCCTCTGCGATTTGAACTTGCCCAATCGATTTCATTGCTCAGCGCTCCAGAATGCGGACGAATTCCTGGCAGCTTGACAATGCTCCCGATGCCCCACTCAGTGGTCTACTGACTTCAGCTCAACGCGATACCCGTTTCCTGTATGCATCTCGCGTCGAACACGGGGGCCTGCGGATTTCAAGGACGACGCAGGTCGATGAAGACACGAAGCTCGGCCGGTTTCACGGAAAGGAGGTGAGAAGCGCCAGTTGGGGAGGATTTTGCCGTTCCTCTGAAAACGAGGCCACTTCATCAACACTTGAGTTGGGTTCTAACCAGTGGAGGTAAGATATGCCGGAAAATCGTGATATCGAAATAAACAGCAGGGCCGACACCATTGGCCTGATGGATATGGACGTCAGGCCATATCCTGTCACACCGCCGCCTTCTTATGATCAGGTGAAGCCGGTGTATGAGCGCAGGAAAGCGCTGGAGTTCTGCGATTGGGCCGAGGACAACCTGAAGTTCGAAAAACGGTACGCGAAAGATGAGGCTCTCAGTGGGCTAAGGGTCCTGGATATCGGTCTGTGGAGGCTGGGCCACAAGTTTTGTGCCTCGCTGTTCGGGGAAGCCGGGGCCGAGGTCGTGGCGATCGAGCCTCCCGGCGGGGATCCCTTGCGGAAGCTCACGCCCTTCGGTCGTGAGGAGTACATGCTGACCAACAAGGAGACGGGCGAGAAATGCGGCATGGAGTTCGTCAACGAGATGGTCAACAAGTATGCCATCACGTTGGACATCGAGACCGAAGACGGCCGCGAGATCTTCAAGAAGATGGCCAAGAACGTCGACGTCCTGATCGATGGGATGCCCCCCGGATACCTGGACGGTCTGGGCATCGGTTATCGGCAGCTCAAGGAAGCCAACCCCAGGATGATCTACGTCTGGGTCGGCATGTTGGGTCAGTGGGGCCCCTGGAAGGACAAGCAATCCAAGTTCGGCCAGTGGGAGCTGGAGCCGTTTGCGAGCTGCGCCAACTCCTGGATCCACAACACCGGCTTGGCGCAGGACCTCCTCCCCCGCGGCCGGGGCGGTGACCCGACCCGTTCGGGCATCTGGCTGGCGGATTACGTGGCTGGGGGCCAAGGGTTCGTCAATGCGCTGGCGGCGTTGTACTGGAGAGACGAGCTGGGCGGCACGGGCCAGATGATCGAGGTCACGGGCGCCGAGACGCTCATGGACATTCTGGACTTCGACATCACCTGGTACGGTTTCAATGGCAGCATCAAGGCCAGGTCCGGCGGCTGGGACCCCAACCTGAACCAGTACGCCTGGAACCCCTGCAAGGACGGCTACATGATGATCGGCGGCCAGACGGACAAGCTGTGGTACAACATCGGCTTCTGTCTGGAGCGTGAGTTCACCCAGTTCGGCCGTCTGATCCACGAAGACCCCTTCCTGAAGGAAATGGGCGCCCGGAACGCTCTCCACGCCTTGATTAAGACCTACTCCCTAACGGCGCGCTGGCTGCGGGACACCAACCGCGTCGAGGCCGAAACAAAACTCCTCGAATACCAGTTGGCGGCCGGCCCCGTCATGTTCATCGACGAGGTCTGCGAGTTCCCCCACTTCAAGTACCGGCCCTGGATCTACGTCCAGGAAACCGACTATGGGCCACTGCTGATCGCATCCAGCCCGTCTTCCTACCAGGTGCGCGCGCCCTTCCGGTGCAAGTGGATGGGGCGGGATTTGGGTCAGGACAACTATGAAATCTACCTGAAGTGGGTGGGATTCGGCCAGAACAAGGTCAATGAATTGAAGCAAAAGGGGGTGATCTAATGGCAAAAGACCCAAGAATCACGAACATCGAAGATTTGCCGGGCCCCAAGAGCAAGGGTGAGATGGAAGAGTGGAAGATGCCCTACGAGGAGTACTGCAAGAAGATCTTCGATGTGGGCAACGAGCACACCAAGCCGACAGCGCTCAAGGGGATCAAGTGGCTGAGCTGCACCATGTACATCTTCACGCCCCACTCGGTGGCCAACTTGGCTGAGCTGGGGGCCGAGTGCGTGAAGATCGAGATGCCCCGGATGGGCGACGCCATGCGGCACACGTCTCCCTTCAACGAGTGCTATCTCTATCCCCTCCACGACACCCGTCCCATGACGGGAACCGGTCTGGGATTCACCAACGCCAACCCCAACAAGTACTTCATCACGATGGATTACCACATTCCCGAGATGGTGGAGATCTTTTACGGGCTGGTGAAGAAGTTCGACGGCCTGACCGAGCTCTACAGGCCGGGGACCCTGGACAAGTGGAAAATGAGCTACCGGTACTTGAGCGAGATCAACCCCCGGTTCATTTACGTCTGGGGCGGCGGTTTCGGGTACGGTCCCAAGATCTTCGGCGGTTCCTACGACATCCTGGGGCAGGCCCACGCGGGACTCGCGTCGGTGACCGGCATGCACGAATTCATGGGTGGCCACTGCACCAAGCACTCCAACTGGGTCATCGACTGGCAATCGGCGAACCTGATCACGGCTTCCATCCTGGCGGCCATCCATCATCGCCGCAAGACCGGCCTGGGAACGATGATCGAGTTCTCCCAGGTGCAGGTCCCCACCCGCATGCTCGGATACACCACGACGATGTACGGCAAGTTCGGCATCGTGCGACAGCGCTGGGGGAACTGGGATACGCAGTTGGCGGTGCACGGCATCATCCTGTGCGGCAAGTCCGATTTTCCGGATGCCGAGAATCCCCAGGATAAATACTGTGCGCGGTACGTCATGGTCAGCGCCTTCCAGGATGCCGACTTCAAGGAGCTATGCGCCATCACCGGCATGCAGCACCTCTATGAGAAGTACAAAACCCACAAGGACCGGGTCGAAGGTGAAGCCCAGGTGGAAATCTACGCCGCCCTCGAGAAATGGGCCGCCGACAAGTCCCGATCCCAGGTGGCCAAGATCCTGCAGGATGCGGGGCTTCTGGCCGAGCCCGTCCGGAACGACCGGGAGGTCTACGAGAGCCCGCACTACCGCGAGCGCGGCACGGTCCGCTGGCTGGACGATCCCTTGTTCGGCGACATGCTGCTCCATGCCGGCTACAGCTGCGGCCACATGGAGAAGACTCCGAGACGGATCAATTGGCATTGGCGTCCGGTTGGAGCCGACAACAAGAAGATCTACCATGACATGCTCGGCATTCCGCTCACCAAGATTCAAGAGTGGTATGACAAGGCCTACATCTGATAGGAGGCGACCGTGTGTGATATCATTTGGTGCAAGAAGGAAGTCGGCGGAAAGCCGTGTGACACCATCAACTACCTGGATCCGTACTTTTTCTGGAACTGGGAAGGCACGATCAACTGCGCCGAGTGCGGGACGGTTTACTACATCCACATGATCCAGGGCTTCATGTACAAGGGGCCCGAAGAGAGACAGGATGAGAAGCCGGACATCAGCCCCCTCTATGCCGACAAACCGTTCGACGGCTACTCCAACCACCGACCCGGCATCGAAGGGCGCACCCGCCCCTACCAATGCAAGCCCAGGGATCAGCTCAAAGGCGTCGCCGACATGGTCAAGTTCAGCATCCGGGGCAGGCCTGTCCGTGGATGGCGCCCGCAACCCCCTTCCGCCGGCCTGGCCGGAAGCTTCGGCTTCAACTGGGATATTCAGAAGCTTTCGCCCGAAGTCTGGGAGGAGTATCAGAAGAAGCTTGCCGCAGGCGAAGTCAAGGACTGGTAGCTGAAGAAAGGAGTGTTGCATGACACAGGACCTGACGCCGGAAGAATTCCTGGATACCGTATTGATTCCGGAAAAGCAGACTTCCCATATATGTTGGAATTGTAAGCACTTGAAGCCGGTCCTCAAGGACTCGAAGTTTCCGCCCGCAGACATCATCGGCTGGTGCAAGAAGATCCACTGGCCCCACTACTGGTGCGTCGCGGATTTCAACGTGGTGAAGAAGTGCTACGCATTCGACGCGAGGAAAAAGGCCTAGCATGGAAGAAAAAACCCGAAAAGAGCTCGAAGTCCTCAAAGGGATGCTGAACAATTGGAAATCCGGCTACCTGAGCTGGGCATCCCCCGACGGGGATAATGAGCATGTCCTGCTGGAATTCAGGGAGGAAATCCAGACGAACCTGTATCCCTACGTCAGGAGGCTTTTCGAGACCAGCCACCTGACGACGGATGAGGCCACGGAGTTCATGGTCTATTGCTTCGGGCAGGTTGAGGTGCTCCGCGACCAGCTAGGACATGTGGAGACCGGCAACATCTAGAAGGAGGTCTAATATGCCAGAGAAATGTCGTGTGGTGGTCTGCGGCTTTGACCCCATGCTCGTCAAGGCCTATACCGCCGCCAACGCCAGAGCCTGTTGGTGGCATATATCCGATGAGCTGTATGCCGAATTCGGCATGAAGCCCAGAATGAAGGTGGAAGGCAAGGTGCTCAAGATTTACTCGGGCAAGACCGGCGAGGAGGTTGCGGCACCCAACGAGGATTATGAATGGGAGTGTGCCCGGGAAACGGGACTCGTCGTCCTGCTTCCGGCCGATTTCATTCGGAAATACCATATCACGGAGTTCCACTTCCTGGAGCTTACGGTCGA